>NZ_JBITFY010000014.1:17659-256411 GCF_044456585.1 Streptosporangium sp. NPDC050855 | reverse complement strand
CTCAAGTCCCTCGCCGACTACCTCGCCAAGATCAACCCGCCCAGCCAACCATCATAGAAATAGTTACCCTTTGAATTTGCGGCGCAGGACACTAGACGGGCGGCACGACGATCACGAGCTTCGACCGGGCGTGCTCCTCGGCGAGGTGTCGTAGTGCCTCGGGCGTCTCGTGCAGCGGGTACGTCCTCTCCACCACCGGGACGATCTTCCCGAACTCGACGAGCTCGGTGAGGTCGGCGAGCAGCCTGCCGCTCGGTGACGCGACGAGCACCCGCAGCCGCTGCCGGACGAAGGGCGAGAGCACGGACGCCCGCAGGACGCGGCCCAACGGCCCGAGCAGGCGCCCGCCGCTCGCGCTGGAGAGCACGAGCGTGCCCGTGGGGGTCAGCGCCCGGCGGCAGTCCGACAGCGAACGGTTGCCCGCCAGGTCGAGGATCAGGTCGTAGCGCCGGTCGCCCCGGGTGAAGTCCTCCCGGCGGTAGTCGACGACGTGGTCGGCGCCGAGCGACCGGACCAGGTCGACGTTCCTGGTGCCGCACACCCCGGTCACCTCGGCGCCGAGCGCGCGGGCGATCTGCACCGCGAGCGTGCCCACGCCTCCGGAGGCGCCGTTGATCAGCACCTTCTGGCCGGGCTGCAGCTCACCGCGATCGCGCAGGCCCTGCAGCGCGGTGCCCCCGGCCAGCGGCACGGTGGCGGCCTCCTCGAAGGTCAGCGTGGCGGGCTTCACCGCGACCCGGTCCGCCGGGACGGCGACGTACTCGGCGAAGGTCCCGGTCTCGGCCTCGGCGTAGACCTCGTCGCCCGGCCGCAGGTGCCGCACGCCGCCGCCGACCGCCACGACCCGCCCTGCGACGTCCCTGCCGCGGATCGCGACCTTGGGCCTGAGCGGCCCGAACGCCAGCCGGCCCAGGTACGGCACGCCGGTCATGACGGCGTGGTCGGCGTGGTTGACCGAGGCCGCGTGGACCCGGATCAGCACCTCGTCCTCCCCGGCCACCGGCCTGGGCACGTCCCTGAGCTCCAGGACGTCCGCCGGGCCGTACCGGTCCTGGACGATCGCCTTCATGGTGGGCTGTTGCTCCGCGGCGGGAGCCGGGGACCCGTTCACTCGACGGTCCGCAGGATCTGCTCGATCGACGCCGTGCGCGACCGCAGCTCGGACATGTCGGCCGCCACCCGCTGCTGGGCGTCCAGGGTGGTCTCGGCGAGATGCTCGTACCGGCTCACCAGCCGGCGCAGCTCCTCCTGGCCGGCGGCCGTGACGCGCGTCTTGCGGAACTCGTGGACGCTCGCCACCACCGCGATGAGCAGGATCGTGACCAGGAGCGACACACCGAGGACGAGCACCGTCCCGGGCCAGGTCGTCGTGTCGACCACTCTGAGGTACATCAGGACTGCTCCTTGGGGGCGGGACCCTTGACCGGGTCCGATCGGGTCAGGGTCTCGGCCGCCTCGGCCAGTGCCGAGGCGTTCAGGCGCAGATCGAAATCCGCGACCTCGTAGTACTTCATGGCCTTGCCGTCCTCGGAGAGTTCGAGGGTGCCGACGATGAGGCCGGCCGCCTCCAGCCGCTGCAGGTGCATGTGCAGGAGGGGACGGCTCACGCCGATCTCGCGGGCCAGGTGGCTCACGTAGTCACGGCCGCCGAACAGCTTCGCGACGATGCGCAGCCGCAGCGGGTTGGCCAGCGCGGCCAGCATCTCGACCAGATCGTCGCCGGTGGGCCGAGCCTCTGTCATGAGACTCCTTCACCTATAAGAATTTTCTTACACGTGAAACAGTAGCATGTCCTTGGCCGGGGGTCACCGGGGTCCGGGGCACGCCTCGGGCGGACGTGCGGGGGCGGTCGTGCGGCGACGGTCGCACGGGGGACGGTCGCACGGGGTGGGCGCACGGGGACGATCCGGGCATGCGGTCGCGAGGGCCCGCGTACGGGGCATCGGTCGTGACCGTGAGGGGTGACGCGCGCCGGAGCGCCGGGCGGGGCTCAGGGCTCCGGGGCTCGACTCGGGGACCGCAGGGGTCTCGGGACCGCGACGGTCATGGGCGCGTGACGGTCATGGGACCGTGACGGTCCGGGACGTGGGGCTCGGGACCGCGGGGCTCAGGGCTCCGGCTCGGCCGGGATCAGCGGGACCGGCAGGCGCTCGATCCGGACCGAGAAGACCTCGTCCCGGGGGACGACGACCTCGTACGCGCCGTGGTCGACCATCCAGTACCCCAGCGCCTCGGCCTTCATCCCGCTGTGCCCGGTGTAGGCGATGTGCAGGTTCTCCTCGCCGTTCTCCTCGGAGACGTCCAGGACCAGGCAGGGCTCGCCGCCGAACGCGCCGACCGTGCGGACCAGCACCAGCCATTCGAGGTCCTCGCGGGCGACCGTCAGCCGCCAGTAGCCCGAGGCCGCCTCGAAACCGGCCTGGGCCTCCTCGCTGAACAGCACCACCTCGGAGGCGCCCGGACCCAGGGCCGCGGCGTACGTCCGGCCCCGGTGACGGGCGGCGAACCCCGAGGCCACGGGCTCGATCTCGGTGCTCATGAGGCGGGCCGCCAGCTCAGGCCGTCGTACAGGCCGAACAGGCGCTCCTGGCCGGGGGTCACGTGGATGATCTCGGCTCCCGCGGGGATCGGCATCGGGGTGGTGTGGAACTGCGGCACCACGTGCTCGCGCGAGGTGGTGAAACCGTTCCCCGCGAAGGGCGGTGAATCGTTCCAGTCACCCCCCATGTGCGGGCCGTAGGGGACGATGTAGGCGTCCATGTCACGGGCGAACCAGCGCATCAGATAGATCTCCGGGACCGAGGCGGTCAGCTCCGAGCCCTCGAACCCCAGGTCCAGGCCTGCGAAGAGCTGCGCGGGGGTGGTCAGCCGCGCGCAGTCCTGAACCCGGTACACGTACCCCGAGATCACGGTGCGTCTGCCGGCCAGATAGGGCACGAGCAGCCGAGGCGGTATGACCTTCTGCATCTGCGTTCTACGCCCAGGTGGCTCACTCACGGTCGGCATTTTACGATCCGCCGACCTGGAGCCGCCGGTGTTCCAGGCACGGCAGGGCATTCCGGGTGGCAATCGTGATCTGGGAGTCGATTTCGCACGTCTGGACGGAGGGCGAGGAGCCTAGATCGGTACGGACCACCCCCATCGGATCGACCAGCATGCTCCGCCCGATCCCGTAGCCGTCGCGGGCCTCGGGATTCGGCGCCTGGCCCACGGCCGCCACCCAGGTGGTGTTCTCCAGGGCCCGCGCCCGGACCAGGGTGGTCCAGTGCTCCTCCTTCATCGGCCCGGACCCCCAGGCGGCGATCACCGCGAACACCTCCGCCCCGGCGTCGACCAGGGCCCGGGTCAGCTCGGGGAAGCGGATGTCGTAGCAGGTGACCAGGCCGATCCGCAGACCGGCCAGCTCCACCACGACCGGCGTGTCACCCGGCACGACCAGCTCCGACTCACGGGCGCCGAAGGAGTCGAACAGGTGGATCTTCCGGTACGCCGCCTCGATCGACCCCGAGGGGCCGATGGCGACCGCGGTGTTGTGCACCCGGCCCTCGCCGGGCTCGAACACCCCCGCGATCACCGACAGGCCGTGCTCCCGCGCGGCCTCGGCCAGCCCGGTGACGAACGGCCCGTCCAGCGGCTGGGCGAGGTCGATGATGCGCCTGCCGTACCGGGTGAGGGTCGCCTCCGGCAGGACGGCGAGTTCGGCGCCGCCCGCGGCGGCCTCTCCGAGGGCGTCGCGGGCGCGGCTCAGGTTGACGTCTGGATCCTCGGAGACGGGGATCTGGCACAGGGCGATGCGTGTCACGGGTGTGACCCTATCCGTCGGTTCGGCACGCGTTCCATCCACGTGAGACTCCGCCATACCCATTCCAGCGGCCCGTACCGGAACCGGGCCAGCCACGCCCGGCTGAACAGGATCTGGACCACCAGGACGGCGAGGGCGAACACCAGGCCGGTGACCCGGGTCGGGTCGGCGGTGAGCAGCGGCAGGGACATCAGGATGACCGGGGTGCTCACCAGGTAGCTGGTCAGCGCCGTCCGGCCCAGCGGGGCCAGCACCGCCGTCAGCGCCCCGCGCGCCCGGGTCCGCAACAGCAGCAGCACCCCCGTGCAGTACGCCGTGGCCGTCGCCAGCCCGGCCGCCGGGTAGGTCCCCCGGTAGTACAGCGAGTAGTTCCCGGAGCCGATCATCCACAGCGCGGTGAGGGCCGTGCCCAGCACCGCCGAGAACAGGAAGACCGGCAGCAGCAGCCGCCCGGACGGCGGCCTCTCCATCACGGCCGCGCCCAGCAGGAACAGTCCGGGAATGAGCACCACCCCACCCCCCTGGTGCACGGCGTACCCGGTCAGGACGAGCCCCAGCACCGCCATCGCGGGCGGCGACAGGAACGAGGCGGGCAGCAGCACCAGCGCGCCGGAGAGCGCGTACGGCAGCAGGACCTCGCCGGAGTTGACGAGCCAGTGGAGCGCGCCGATCACGGTGAGCACCGCCAGCCTGCGCAGCAGCACGATGCGCGGGGCCCTGGTCCGCCCGGCCGCCGAGTTCAGGAACAGCACGAAGCTCAGCCCGAACAGGAACGAGAAGATCGGGTAGAACCTGCCCTGCAGCAGATTCTCCACCCACAGATCGACCGTGTTGCGCTCGGGACCGCCCAGGCGGCCGCGGGTGAGCTGCCAGGTGTTGACCACCATGATCCCGCACACCGCGAAGCCGCGGAGCACGTCGAGGTCGGGGAGTCTTCGGGTCACGACAGACAGGCGTACCACTCCGGGATCGGGCGTGCATAGGGCTCCGGCGGCGCCGCGGGTGTCCCGGCCCGCCTTCACGGCCTCCGTGACCTCTGTCATCCCCGTGACCTCCGCGACCTTCGTGATGCCGGCGGCTCCGGTGGTCCTCGTGATCCTCGCGGCGCACGAGGTCCCGGAGGCGCTCGCGGGCGTGTCGTCCGGCGGGCATATCATCGGACTCATCATGGCAGAGATGATCAAGGTATGACCGCGCCCGAGGTCCGTGTCCCGGAGGCGGGCGCCTTCCCGCCCGGTTTCCTGTGGGGGGTGGCCACCTCCGCGTACCAGATCGAGGGGGCCACCGGCGCCGACGGCCGGGGCCCGTCGATCTGGGACACCTTCGCGCGCGTCCCCGGGGCGGTCGCGGGCGGGGAGTCGGGGGACCCGGCCTGCGACCACTACCGCCGATGGCCCGAGGACGTGGCGCTGCTGGCGGACCTCGGCGTGGGCGCCTACCGGTTCTCGGTGGCCTGGCCGCGGATCTTCCCCGAGGGCGCGGGCCGGGCCGAGCGCCGCGGCCTGGACTTCTACCGCCGCCTGGTGGACGCGCTGCTGGAGCGCGACATCGTGCCGTTCGTCACCCTCTACCACTGGGACCTGCCCCAGGCGCTGGAGGACCGCGGCGGGTGGCGGGTCCGCGACACCGCCGAGCGCTTCGCCGACTACGCCGCGACCGTGCACGAGGCCCTGGACGGCGTGCCGTACTGGACCACGCTGAACGAGCCGTACTGCTCCTCGATCACCGGGTACGCCGAGGGCCGCCACGCGCCCGGCGCCCGCGAGGGGCACGGGGCCCTGGCCGCGGTGCACCACCTGCTCGTCGGGCACGGCCTGGCCGTCGCGCGCCTGCGCGAGAACGCCCGGCCGGGCGAGCGGGCCGGCGTCACCCTCAACATGTCGCCGGGCGTGCCCGCGAGCCCGTCGCCCGAGGACGCCGCCGCCGCCCGCCGGATGGACCTGATGGTCAACCGGCAGTTCACCGAGCCGCTGCTCGGCGGCGCCTACCCCGCGGACATGGCCGACGTGTACGGGGAGATCACCGACTTCTCGTTCCGCCGCGACGGTGACCTGGAGATCGTCTCGGCGCCGCTGGACTTCCTCGGGGTGAACTACTACTACCCGATCCACGCCGCCGCGGCCCCGTACGCCCAGCCCGACCCGGCGCTGCGGTCGGCCTACGACATCGGGGTGCGCACGGTCATGCCGGACGGTCCGCGTACCAGCGGGCTCGGCTGGCGGATCGAGCCGCGCGGCCTGTACGACACCCTCACCGGGCTCGCCGCGCGCTTCCCCGGGCTGCCGCCGATCCTCGTCACCGAGAACGGCTACGGCGACGCCGGGGACGCCGACCACACAGACGACACCGGCCGCATCGCCTACCTGGCCGAGCACCTGGCCGCGACCGCCGACGCCGTCGCCGAGGGGGTGGACGTGCGCGGCTACTTCTGCTGGTCGCTGCTGGACAACTACGAGTGGGCCCGGGGGTACGCCGCCCGCTTCGGCCTGGTGCACGTCGACTACGCCACCCAGGTCCGCACCCCGAAGGCGAGCTACGGCTGGTACCGGGACGTCATCGCAGGCCGGGGAGCGCCTCCAGCCGCTCCATGACGCGGGCGATCACGACCTTCTGGGCGGGGTTCAGGGCGTCGCTCATGTACTGGTCGAAGAGCCCGTACAGCCTCTCGTCCAGGAGGTCGGCCTGCCCGTCCGGTCCGGTGAGATCGGTGACGAGCGCCCCGATCCGTTCGGCGAAGTCGTCGGCGAGGCGGCCGGTGACCTCCGGGTCCGAGTCCGCCTCCAGCCGGTCGAAGCGCAGGGCGAGCTCCGTCACCACCTCGATGACACCGGGGGCGGCGATGCGCTCGTAGAACCTGGTCAGGTGGGCGATGCCCTCCTCGCCGAGAAGGTGCGCCAGGAGAACGGACTGCTCCCGGTCGATCCTGTTCATGGCCGGTGAGGCGTCCGCGAGGGCGAAGGTCTCGAAGAACCGCGCGAGTTCCGGGGGCACGTCGGGGGAGGTGCGGTGCTCGCGGATCACCCCCAGCAGGGCCTTCTGCCTGGTGAGCCGGGCGATCTGGGCGTCGAGCTCGCGCTCCAGGCCGCTCAGCAGGTCGTCGTGGTCCTCCTGTTCGGAGTCCAGGACGTCCGCCACCTGGTCGAGGGGGATCCCGAGCGCGGCCAGCCGCCTGATGCGCAGCAACCGGATCAGGTCGTGGATCGTGTAGCGCCGGTATCCGCTCGCGTCGCGCCCGGGCTCGGGCAGGATGCCGATCCGGTGGTAGTGGCGCAGCGTGCGGACCGTCACGTCCGCGAGCGACGCCAGGTCACCGCTGCGCACGCTCGGTCACCCCCCGATCGGTGTCCTGGACGTCCTGCGTGTCCTGGACGTCCTGTGCGTCCCGTGTCTCCTGTGCGTCAAGGTTACGCAGCGCGGGTACGCGGAGCGCCACCAGCACGGTGACGGCCCAGACGACGCCCATCGTGGCCCCCGCGGCGGCCGGCCCGCCGAGATGGCCGATGAACGCGGCCGCGAGGATCCCCACCGGACCCGCGATCATCATGAGGGAGTTCTGCGTCCCCATCACGCGGCCGCGCACGCCGTCGGGGATCCGCTCGATCATGAGGACCCCGAGCAGGCTGCCGCACAGCCCCGACGAGAGCCCCAGCGTGAACGCCCCGGCGAAGACGACCCACATCGAGGGGAGGGCCGAGATCACGCCGACGCCCACGGCGGTGCCGAGCATCCCGGTCGTGAACCAGGCCCGGCGCGACCCGCGCGTCCCCAGACCGGCGTACAGGCCGCCGCCCACGAGCGTCCCCACGGCCAGCGCGGTGAGCACGAAACCGAGCATCTCCGGCCGCTCCAGCAGCGTGAAGTGCACCGGGAGGACGATCCCCTGCAGGGAGACGATCACCGTGACCAGCACCAGGTTGAGCACCGTGACCGCGAGCAGGAACCGGTCGCCCCGGAACAGCACCCGCCAGCCCTCCCTCAGCTGCTCGCGGCCCGACGAGGGCGCCGCACCGGTCCCGGCCGGGATCGCGCCCACGTCCCGGGGGATCAGAAGGGTGAGCATCGCCGCGGCGGACGACGTGCCGGCCGTGATCCACAGCACCATGGAGCCGTCGAACAGGACCAGCAGGCTCCCGGCCGCGGCCGGGCCGATCACCATGACCAGCGCGCCGAGGCTCTCTCTGACGCCCATGAGCCGTTCCGCGGAGATCCCGCCGTTCCGCACGATCGCGGGCAGGATGGCCTCGCGGGCCGTCATCCCCGGCACGTCCCCGACCGCGCCGATGACACCGAAGAGGATGAACCAGCCCAGGTTCAGCCCGGTCACGAGATCGACGAGGGGCAGGGCGGCCAGCGACGCGGCGGAGATCAGGTCGGTGATCACCGACGACGTGCGCCGGTTGATCCGGTCGATGACCACGCCCATGACCAGTCCCGCGACGAACGCCGGTACCGCGGTGGCGGCCGAGAGGATCCCGGCGGACAGGACGCTGCCCGTCGTCTGCAGCACGATCAGGGGCAGGGCCACCGCGGCGATCGAGTTTCCCAGCAGCGACAGGGCGTACGAGGTCAGATAGACCAGGGGGACGCGTTTCATGGGGCCCAGTGAAAACCATGACGCTACGTCCGGGGCAAGCGCCGGAACCGCGACGGGACGCGCCCGGATCCACGGGCACGGCCGCTCCTTCCCCTGTCCTGTCCTGCCCTGTGATGGCGGACGGTGAAGCGGACGCGAACCGTGGGTGAGAACGCGTACACTCTCCGTCTGGTATCGCGGTGATACCAGATCCCGCATACGATCGGAGGCATGGCGATGACGTTGCGGCTTTCCGACGACCAGACCGAGGCCCTCAGGCGACGCGCGGAGAAGGAGGGACGGAGCATGCAGCAGGTCGCGCTGCACGCCATCGACGACTATCTCGCCCGGGTCGCCGACGACGATCTGACCGACGAACTCGCCGCCCAAGGAGCCGAACGGTTCGCGGAGCTACTGCGAAGGCTCGGAGAGTGACGGCGTTCATCACGCTGGAGCAGGGGCTGCGGATCGCGCGGGCGGCCGCCGGGATGCCCATCCAGGTGCGCGATCTGGGCCTGCTGGAGGCGGCATTGGTCCGTCCCCGGACCTCCGTGTTCGGTCAGGACGCCTATCCGGACGTGTTCACCAAGGCCGCCGCGTTGTTCCATTCGATCATCGCCAATCATCCGTTCGTCGACGGCAACAAACGGGCGGCCTGGCTCACGATGTACGTCTTCTGTGCCAAGAACGGCGTCAGGATCGAACCGTCCGACGACGACGAGGCCTACGACTTCGTCATCGCCGTCGCGTCGGGGAAGCTCACCGAGATCGACGAGATCGCCGACATGCTCCGGAGCTTCGCCGCACCTGACTGAGCCGCCCGCCCGAGCCGCCCGGCGGGTCAGCCGCCGGCGAGCGCCTTCCTCAGCTTGGGTGCCAGACCGGCCGTGAACGCCTTCGCCTCCTGGCATCCCGTGCGCCCCAGCGCCCAGCAGCTCAGCAGGTGGTGGACCTCGGTGCGGAAGACCCGGCTGAACTGGCTGTAGTACGGGGTGGACGGCCGAGGCCTGGCCTGTGTCAGGGCGCGCAGCAGCGTGTCGGGCGGCACGCTCTCGGCCTCGGGCTCGGCGGTGGCCCCGGGCCCCGCCCCGGACGGGGACGAGGACGAGGTAGAGGACGGGGACGCGGACGGAGTTCCGGACGAAGACGGCGCCGACGCGGGGCCGTCGCAGTCGGCCCTCTCCTGCGCGTACAGGGCGGACACCCTGGCCGGGGCGAAGCCGCCGCACTGGTAGAGCAGCACCGCCGCCTCACGGCCGGTGAGCGCCGCCACCAGCCGCTGGGCCAGGTCGCGTCTGGGGGAGTGGCGGGAGACGGCGAGGTACTGGCCGCCCAGCACCCCCTGCCAGGGCAGCGGGGCCGCCGCGAAGCCGATCCCGCCGGACCCGCGTTCCCCGGAGAGCACCTCGTGGGCCGACGGCCAGTGCCGCAGGAACAGCGCGCGCCCCTCGCGGAAGGTGCTCAGCGAATCCGCCTCCTTGCCGCCCAGGGTCTCCCCGGAGATCACCCCGGTGTTCACCGCCTCGATGAGCCTGCGGACGGCCGCCACCCCCTCCTTCTCGGCGATCACCACCCGGCCGGTGGCGTCGACCACGTCCCCCCCGTTCGCCCAGATCGCCTCCAGCGCGTTGACCGTCAGCCCCTCGTAGGAGGCGAACTGGCCGGTCAGGCCGAGGTCGGTGCGGGTGGCACCGCTCCGCCTGGCCGTGGCCAGGACGATCATGTCCCGCCAGTCCGACGGCTCCCGCACGTCGTCGCGGCGGTAGAGCAGGCCGACGTCGGTGTTGATCGGCACCGCGTACCGGACGCCGTTCCAGCCGCCCGCGGCCCAGACCTGGGACAGGAAGTCGTTGGTCTCGCCGTGCATGACGGTGTCGACCGGGCGCAGGAAGCCCGCCTCGGCGAACTCCGGGATCCACTGGATGTCGAGGTTGAACACGTCGTAGTGGCCCGCCCTGGCCTGGGCCGCCGCGATCATGGCGCTGCGCTGCTCGTCGGCGACCGAGGAGATCGCCACGAAACACGCCCGGGGCCTGCCCGGGTGCCGGTTCCAGACGGCCTCGAGGGCCCGCTCGCGGACGCCTCCCGAGACGTCGGCGCCGGTGGCGATGCGCAGGACGCAGCCCCCCGGGGAGGGGCCGGGGGGCGGCACGGGCGCGACGCTCGCCGTCAGGCAGAGCAGGCACAGGGCCAGTGCGAGCAGGCGGCTCATCCGGTGGCCGTCCGAAGCTCGTTGAACGCGTCGTCCAGTGTCTTCTCCGGATCGGTGCTCACGTCGTGGCAGGACATCAGCTCACGGTCGCGCAGTTCCGGAAGCGGGGGAGTGTCGCAGCCGTGCAGGTCGAAGGAGAGCATCACCAGCCGGACGCCGCCGTGTCCCCGCAGGTCGGCCGCTGTCAGCCCGGCCGGGTTCCCGCCGTCGGTGAGCACCAGCACGATCCGCCGTTCCTGGGGGTCGCCGGTCCTTTCCATCCTGGCGAGGGCCTCCTTCAGGACGGGACGCATCGGGGGGTCGGGGCGCGAACCGGTGCGGTACTCGTTCAGGGCCGCGCCGAGCCTGTCGGCCAGGGCCTTCCCCCCGTCACGGACGGGAGCGGATTCGACGGCGTGGCCGTCGCCGGGGAAGAACGTCGCGATCCCGGTGGTCAGGTCACCGCCCCTGGACGTGACGACGAGCTGGGCCAGCTGGATCGCCGCCTCCAGCCGCGAGCGGCCGTCGTTCACCTTGTTGCGCGCCATCGAGCCCGAGACGTCGACCACGACGAGCACGTGCTCGCCGAGCGGGGTCCTCAGCTCGTGCAGCAGCGCCAGCACGTCCGGTCTCCAGTCCGCCACCCGCGCCTCGGCCTTCAACCAGGACGTCCGCTTGGGCAACCTGTCGAGGGCCAGGCGACCCCGGTCGTCGCGGAAGCCGTACCGGGGCAGGATCTCCCGCAGCGCGCCGCAGAACTCCTCGACGGTCCGGGTGATGACGAGAGGCCGTCTCAGGTCCGGCCACTTCTTGGAGACGCAGGTGTACCGCATGGCGTGACCACCCGCCGGGTAGACGGCCGTCAGCGGCTCGTACGCGGCCGACGGCCGGAGAGTGGTCGAGGGCCTTCCCCCGACCGTGCCGGGGGCCGCGCAGTCACCCGGTGCCGGTCCCGTGCCCGACAGGCCGAGGTTGAGCTCGTGGAGCTGCTGCTCGGTCAGGAGCATCGGGGACGCCTCGCCGGATCCGGCGTACCGGCACATCAGGTCGCGGGTGTCGTCGCTCAGCCGCGTCTTCGCGGACAGGTCCTCCTCGGGCAGGGGAGTGGCGGCCGTGGCCATCAGGCCCACGTTGGAGGCCCGGGGGTGGGTGCGCAGCACCTGCAGGCGGCTGCCGGTCTTCCCGCGCAGCAGCGAGGCCCAGTCCCGCCCGCCCGGGCGCCAGTCACCCTGGGTGAGGTCGTCGGCGAGTGCCGGGGACGCGGCGATGACCAGCGGGGAGGTCGCCACGACCGTCCGTTCGCCGAACGTCCGTCCCTCGGCCGGGGTCTCGTCCCTGCGCACGTAGTCGATCTCCTCGGCGAAGTCGGAGATCCACCCGTCCGGCCGGGCGCCCGGCGCCTCCCGCGCGGTCCGTTCCGTCGTCGGCTGGACGGGGAAGGTCCAGTCCCTCAGCCGTTCCCGGGCCTCACCGGCCCGCAGGCCGCTGACGGTGATGTTCACCTGGCGGCACCCCCACCAGTCGACCTTCCTCGCCATGAACTCCCCGGCGGCCCGCCGGATGACCGGCGCGGTCTCGTCGGAGGCCAGCAGGGTGATCTCGTCGGGGATCTGGCAGGTACGCCACGGCTCGTCCTTGGGGACCACGGCCAGGACCACGAGGACGGTGACCAGGACACCGGCGGTGAGAAAGCGCCAGACGTTCCTCTGCGTGACCCGGAAAAGGGACTCCAGCCGGCCGCTGACCCATCCGGGAAAGGCGCGGCGCAACCAGGTGGCGTTCCGCAGCAGCACGCCCGGGAAAACGGTCAGTGCCGTCAGCGCGAGAATCGCACCGATGAGGATCAGCTTCGAGGTCGTGGAAACGGAAAGGGCGAGAAGCACGAGAAGGGTTTGGACGAGGGCGTTGGAGAAACCCGTCACCAGCTGCCAGGCGCGGTTCGTCGGTCCGGTGTCGTCCGCGGGAGGGCTGGGCTCCCTGGTCTTCTCGCTCTGCACCATCTGTGGTCGTCTCCGCCGGTGATCTCCCCGAACCTGTGCGTTCACCTTACGTCGGCACATCACCCCCACGACCGGGTTCGTGTGATCCACAGAATGAGGGACGATTCACCGAGCATTTCCGGCCGACCGTATCAGCGGTCGCGAAAACGCGGGCATATTCGGTGAACACACCCGGTGGGCGGGCCATGTGAATCCGCCAGGTTTTCCGCGCCCGCCCCCCGCTCCGCCCGTCCCGTTCTGTCCCGCCCCCGCCCCTGCCCCGGTCCGCGGGCGTCAGGGCCGGGGGGAGTCCCGGCGCCAGCTCTTGCTCCAGCCGCGCTCGGAACGGCCTCCGGCCGCCGCCCGGCATTTCGGGCAGACCCGCTGTATCTCCTCGGCGGCGCCGCCCGACTCCGGGAACACGTCCGGCCACGGGACGTGGTGGAACCGCAGCAACCGGGACCGGCTCAGCGCCAGGCCGCACAACGTCTGGTTCGTCCCCGGACGCCAGGCATGGGCCTCACCCGCCGGCATCCGCGTGCCCTCCTCGTCCCTCCACTCGCCCGACGCCGCGACCGAGGGCTCACCACGTGCTCGCATGTCCTTCTCCTTCCCGTGTTCCTGCCTGCCTGCCCACGGAAGAGGCCCTCTCGTGCGGACGGGGGAAAAATTTCGTCCCGGGACCGCCCTCTCGCCCGCGCCGGGGGGGGGGGCTCACCCGTCGACGAGGCGTCGTCCGGCCTCCGCGACCCCGGCCGCCCGCGCGAGGCCGTCCCGCCCGGGGACCGGCGGCGGGGACGGAGACTACGCTGGAGCGCGTGAATGACCCTCTGGTGGCGCGGATGCGCGGGTTCGGCACGACCATCTTCGCCGAGATGTCGGCGCTCGCCGCGCGGACCGGCTCGATCAACCTGGGACAGGGCTTCCCCGACACCGACGGGCCCCCCGCCATGCTGGAGCGCGCGGTGTCGGCGATCCGCGAGGGCGCCAACCAGTACCCTCCCGGGCCCGGCGTCCCCGAGCTGCGGCAGGCCGTCTCCGAGCACCGCAAGGACCACTACGGCCTCGGCTACGACCCCGACGGGGAGGTCCTCGTCACGGTCGGCGCGACCGAGGCCATCGCCGCGACGATCCTGGCGCTCTGCGAGCCCGGCGACGAGGTGATCGCCTTCGAGCCGTACTACGACTCCTACGCCGCCTCCGTCGCGCTCGCCGGGGCGGTGCTCCGCCCGGTCACCCTGCGCCCGGACGGGGGCCGCTTCACCTTCGACCCGGCCGAGCTGCGCGCCGCCGTGGGACCGCGTACCCGGCTGATCCTGGTCAACTCACCGCACAACCCCACCGGGACGGTCTTCACCCGCGCCGAGCTGGAGGAGATCGCCACGCTGTGCCGGGAGCACGACCTGCTGGCCGTGACCGACGAGGTCTACGAGCACCTGACCTTCGACGGCGTCGAGCACATCCCTCCGGCCACCCTGCCGGGCATGCGCGAGCGCACCGTGATGATCTCCTCCGCCGGCAAGACGTTCTCGGTCACCGGCTGGAAGACCGGCTGGGTCTGCGGCCCGGCCGAGCTCGTCCGGGCCGTGCAGACGGTCAAGCAGTTCCTCACCTTCACCGCCGCCGCGCCCTGGCAGCTCGCCGCCGCCCACGCGCTGCGCCACGAGCTCGGCTGGGTCGCCTCGCTCCGGGCCGACCTGGAGTCCAAGCGCGACCGCCTGACCGCCGGGCTGTCGGCGGCGGGCTTCGAGGTGTACCGCCCGGCGGGCACCTACTTCGTGCAGACCGACATCCGCCCCCTCGGCTTCACCGACGGTCTCGCCCTGACCCGGGAGCTGCCCTCCCTGGCCGGGGTGGTCGCGATCCCGACCCAGGTCTTCTACGCCCGTCCCGAGCGCGGCAGGCACTTCGTCCGCTTCGCCTTCTGCAAGAAGAACGAGGTCATCGACGAGGCCGTGACCCGCCTGAGAAGGCTCGGCACCGGCGGCGCCTCCTCCTGATAGGGGTACGGCCGGGCGGCGCGGGTCCGCGTCCCGGCCGGAACGCGGACCGGTCGGCCGGGGCGGCCGGGGCGGCCGGGGCGTGCCGACCGGGAACGTCGATCGGCCGCGTGATCGGCGGCCTGTCGCCACGGTCGGTACGCGGTCGACCCCGTCCGGCTCTCAGCGCGGAGTCAGCACCCCGATCCGCCACCCGTGGGCGGTCTTGAGCAACTGGTACACCAGGCGTTCGGCGGGGGCCGCGCCGGCGTAGTCCCAGGTGACATCGGCCCAGATGCTGTGCTCGGTGGCACCCATCACCGTGATCGACGGGACCGCCTCCTGCACCCCGTCGTACTGGCCGATCGCGTTCTCGAAGAACTCGCGCGTCCGGGAGGGGTCGGTGACGGCCTCGATCCGATCGGGAAACGCGATCAGGACGGCGTGGTTGTAGGAGCCTGCGATGCGCTCCACATCGCGTGACAGCAGTGCGTCGCGGTAGTCCTGGAAGAAGTCTCGGGCGGCCTCGTCGGCCCGTGTGAGCGTGTTCATGTGATCCACGGTAGGTTGAGAAGCCGTCACGCTGGTGGCGGGATCTCACCTGGATCGTGATGAGTCAGTCCGTGGCCCTCGCCGCCGCCTCGCGCGACGCGCTCCTCACCCTGCGCAGGGTCGAGCGCCAGCAGCGACTCGTCGAGATCCTCGTCGCCCGCCGCGGCGTCCCGGCCTCGACCGGCGAGCTCGCGCGCTCCGTCGGGGCGTCACGGCGCAGTGTCGAGCGCGACCTGGCCCGGCTGCGCGACTCCGGTGTCCCGGTACGCTCCCGGCGCGGACCCGGAGGCGGGACCTGGCTCGCGCTGACGGGCGGAGCCGCGCCGCTCGCCCTGGACGTGGCGGAACTCGCCGTCCTCATCTCCAGCCTCGTCGCCCTGGGCCCGACGACGACCGCCGGCGCCGGCTCCGCGATGAACAAGCTCCTGTCGGCCCTCGCCGCCCACACGTCCTCCGCCTGACACGCGGTCCCCGGGGCGGTCACGCCCGCGCGGGCCGGTCCGACGTCCCCGGCCGGTCCGCACGGGTGGCCGGAGGCGCCGGGCCGACCGGGCAGGGGCGGGACGGTTCGACCCCGGGGGAGCCGATCGGGCATCCTAGGAGGGACGCGACTGGCGGCAAGGGGATGGCATCAACCATCGGGGAGCTCGTCGTGGGAGTCGACCGCCTGGGCGCCCACGCCGAGAGGACGCGCATGTCCCGACCCGCATCGAACGTTCCCACGCCCACCGGCGACCACGAGGAGCAGGGCGAGCACACCGAGCACACCGAGGACACCGAGCACGGAGGCCGCCGGGCCCGGCTGCTTCCCGGTGGCCCGGTCGCCGAGCGGATCCTCGCCGACGTGGCCGCGCGGGCGGCCGCCCTGACCCGTGCGGGGGTCGTCCCGAGCCTGGCCACGGTCCTGGTCGGCGACGACGACGCCAGCGCCGGATACATCCGGATCAAGCAGCGCCAGGCCGCCGAGCTCGGGTTCGCCTCGCCGCACGAGCACCTGCCCGCGAGCGCCACCCAGGAGGACCTGCACGCGGTCATCTCCGCCTTCAACGACGACCCGGCGGTGCACGGCCTGCTCGTGCAGCATCCCGTCCCGCGTCACCTCGACTACGACCGGGCACTTCAGGTGATGGACCCGGACAAGGACGTCGACGGCATGCACCCGCTCAACATCGGGCGGCTGGCACTGGAGCTGCCGGGCCCGCTGCCGTGCACCCCGGCCGGCATCGAGGCGCTGCTGGCCTTCCACGACATCCCGGTCGCCGGTAGGGAGGTGGTCGTCCTCGGGCGCGGTGCCACGCTCGGCCGCCCGCTCTCGATCCTCCTGGCGCAGAAGCGCCCGACGGCGAACGCCGCGGTCACCGTCGTGCACACCGGGGTGAGCGACTGGCCCCGTTACACGCTCCGCGCCGACGTCCTGGTGGCCGCCGCCGGGGTGCCCGGCATCATCCGGCCCGAGCACGTCAAGCCCGGTGCCGTGGTCATCGGCGGCGGCGTGCGCTACGAGGGCAGGCGGCTGCTGCCCGACGTCGACGAGTCCTGCGACCGGGTGGCCGGGGCCATCACCCCCCGGGTCGGCGGGGTCGGCCCCACCACGGTCGCGATGCTGTTCCGCAACGCGATCACGGCGGCCGAGCGCGCGGCGGGCCTTTCCGCGGGCTCCCCGGGGGCTGCGGACTAGCTTCCACGAGCCCATGGGCTCCACGGGCTCCAGGACCAAGGGCTTCACGCGCTTATGACTCCACGGGCTCCACGGGCTCCACGGGCTCCGTGGGCTCCGTGGGCTCCGTGGGCTCCGTGGGCTCCGTGGGCTCCGTGGGCTTCACCGGGCTCCTCGGCGAAACGGCGTCCGGCAGGTTCCCTGCCGGACGCGTGCCCTGAGCGCCGTGTCGTCGCCCCGCGATCGATCTCACTGCGTGTACCTTCTGCTCCGGAGAGTGATGGCCGGGCGTGCCCGCGGGAGCGGCAGGCGCGGCATCGGGCGGACCGGGCGGGACTCCGCCCGGTCACGACGACTCTCCACGTCACTCCTCGAACTCCTTCGAGGAGTCCGTACCTCGACGAAGGGAGAGCGGCGACGATGCGATGGAGAGTGAGGGTGGCGGGCGCGATGACGGCGATCGCGCTGGGATGTGCGGCGTTCGTCCCCGGCGTGCCACCCGTCGTGAACACCGCGGGCACGGTGAGCACCGCGGGCACGGTGAACGCCGCGGGCACGGTCAACACTGCGGGCACCGGGGCGGCGTGGGGGCCGATCCGCAGCCACCAGAACTGGCGCTGCCTGGACGCCGACCTGGGCACGATCGGGCCGAACGGCACCAAGGTGCAGCTGTGGGGCTGCAACGGCTGGGACAACCAGTCCTGGAGCTACGACGTCTCCAGCCACACGATCCACAGCCGGGAGAACGGCCGGTGCCTGGACGCGGACCTGGGGACGATCAACGCCAACGGCACCAAGGTGCAGCTGTGGGACTGCAACGGCTGGGCCAACCAGAAGTGGATCTACGACGCGACGAGCCACACGATCTACAGCATGTACAACGGCCGGTGCCTGGACGCCGATCTGGGGACGATCAACGCCAACGGCACCAAGGTGCAGCTGTGGAACTGCAACGGCTGGGCCAACCAGAAGTGGACGCTCTGACGGGCGTTCCCGCGAGGCCGCGGGGGGCCGTGAGGAGGCCCGGGACCGGCCGGAGAGCGGGGCCGGCCCCGGGCGGAACGGGGCCGCGGGGGCGCGCCGGGGGTGACGGCACGACGGCGTGAGAAGCGGGCGGGGACGGGTTACCGTTCCGCCCGGGACCCCGTCGGGGCCGCCCGGGACCCCCGTGCGTCACGGCCGGTCGCCGGACGGGACCGCCGGGCCCGCCGGGCCCCCGGGGGCGGCCGGGTCGGTGCCCGGTGCCGGGGCGGCGGTCCGGGCCGAACGCAGCGGGATCTCCTTGACCATCAGGGCGGCCACCGCGGCGAGCAGGGCGATCGGGACGCCGACCAGGAAGACCGCGCTCATCGCCCGGGTGAACGCCTCCAGGATGATCTCCAGGAGCGGGGCGGGGAGGGCGTGGATGGCGTCGGGGGAGCCGAGGGCGGGGGCGGTCCCGCCGGTCAGCGGCAGCTTCGCCGCCCTGGCGAGGGAGACCAGCTCGGCGCCGAGCCGGTTGGACAGGATGGCGCCGAAGGCCGCGACGCCCACCGCGCCGCCCAGGGAGCGGAAGAACGACACGCCGGAGGTGGTCGAGGCCAGGTCGCTCCGGCTCGCGGCGTTCTGCGCGGCCAGGATCAGGATCTGCATGGAGGCGCCGAGCCCGACGCCGAGCACCGCGTTGTCGAGGCCGACGATCAGCAGCGAGCTGTCGACGTGCAGCCGGGAGAGCAGGAACAGGCCGAGCGCGACCAGCACCATGCCGACGACGGGGAAGATCTTCCACCGGCCGGTCCTGGTGACGAACCGGCCGACCAGGATCGAGGAGACGAGCAGGCCGAGCACCAGGGGCAGGGTCATCAGGCCCGAGCCGGTGGGGCTCATGCCCTTGACGATCTGCAGGTACTGCGGCAGGAACATCAGGGCGCCGAACATCGACGCGCCGACCAGCAGGGAGGCGGCGGAGGTGAGCACGAACGTGCGGTCGCGGAACATGTGCGGCGGCAGGATCGGGTCGGCGGCCCTGCGCTCGGCGACGACCGCGAGGCCGAACATCACCAGGCTGAGCGCGCCCAGGCCGTAGGTCCAGGGGGAGTTCCAGCCGAACTCGTGGCCGCCGAGGGAGAGCAGCAGCATCAGCGCGGTGGTCCCGCCGGTGATGAAGGTCGCGCCCCACCAGTCGACCCTGGTGTCACGGCGGGTGAACGGCAGCTTCAGCACCTTCTGGATGACGACGAACGCCACCACGGCCAGCGGCACGCAGATCCAGAACGTCCAGCGCCAGGACATGTTGTCCACGATGAACCCGCCGAGCAGCGGCCCGGCCACGGTCGAGACGCCGAAGACCGCGCCGATGTAGCCGGAGTAGCGTCCCCGCTCGCGCGGTTCCACCACGTCGCCCAGGATGATCTGCGGCAGCGCGGCCAGGCCGCCGGCGCCGATGCCCTGGACCGCGCGGGCCGCGATGAGCTGTGCCATGTCCTGGGAGAAGCCCGCCGCGATGGAGGAGAGCACGAAGACGACCAGGGAGACCTGGAACATGAGCTTGCGGCCGTAGAGGTCGGAGAGCTTGCCCCAGATCGGCGTGGAGGCCGTCATGGTCAGCAGGGTCGCGCTGGCCACCCAGGCCAGCTGGTCCTGACCGCCGAGCGTGCCGACGATGGTCGGCAGCGCGGTCCCCACCACGGACGTCGAGATCATCGACGTCAGCATGGCGAGCATCAGCCCGGCGAGGATCTCCAGCACCTGCCTGTGCGTGAAACGCGGTGCCGCCTCGGCCTGGACCTGTTGTTCGGTCAGCATGAACCGTCCCCCAATGCATGTACAGTACACATGAAGTTAGTAGACGCTTGTTTACCCGTCAAATCTGGAAGGATCGGTCAGGTGGACGAGACACGGCAGCGCGACAGGGAGGGCACCAGGCGGCGCATCCTCGACGCGGCCCGCCGTCTGTTCGCCGACCTGGGCTACGACCAGGTGACGATGCGGCTGATCTCCGCCGAGGCGGACGCCAACATCGCACTGATCAACCGTTACTTCGGGAGCAAGCGGCAGCTGTTCGCCGAGGTGCTCGCGATGCAGGGGCGCTTTCCCGGCATCCTGGACGGCCCGCAGGAGGAGCTTCCCCACCGGCTGGCCGAGTACGTGGCCGAGCGGCTCTTCTCCGACCAGGGGAGCCCGGTGGTGGCCGCGCTCATCCGGTCGTCCAACTGCCCGGAGATCCACGAGATCATCCGGGACCGGGTCGGGTCGGCGATCCTGGGGCCGCTGTCCGCGCTGCTCCCCGGGCCGGACGCGGTGTTCCGGGCGACGATCGCCACCGCCCTGATCACCGGCACCGGCACGATGCGCCAGCTGTACGGCCCCGAGGCCGTGGGGACCCCCGACCGCGAGGCCGTGGTCGCCCGGCTCACCGCCGTCTTCGAGGCCTGCCTGGCGATCCGTACGCCGGTGCCCTGAACGCCCTGCCGGTGACCGGCCGGTAGGGGACCGGGTGACGGGCGGGCGTCCGGCCCGGGTGTCCGGCCGATGTGACCAGCTGGTGTGCCCGGCCGGTGTGATCAGCCGGTGTTCAGCCGGCACGCGGTGCCGGGGACGTGGTCGACCTGCAGGGTGGTGTGGTCGATCTGGAAACGCTCGTGCAGCAGCGCGGCCAGCTCGCGGCGTACCCGGTGGCAGTCGCCGCCCCTGACGACGGTCACGTGCGCCGACAGCGCGGGAAAACCGCTGGTCACCGTCCAGATGTGCAGGTCCTCCACGCCGGTCACGGCCGCGTGGGCGCTGATCGCGGCGCTCACCTCGGCCGGGTTCACCCCGTCGGGCGCGGCCTCGAACAGGATGCGCCCGGCGTCGCGCAGCAGGCCGTAGGCGGCCTTGGCCATCAGGGCCGCGACGACCAGGGCGGCGATCGCGTCGGCCCGCCCCCACCCGGTCAGCCAGACCACTGCGCCCGCGACCGCGGTGGCCACGAAGGCGTACATGTCGTTGAGGATGTGCTGGAACGCGCCCTCCACGTTGAGGCTGCGCCGGTCGGCCCTGGCGATGAGCCAGGCCGCGACCGCGTTGACCACGATCCCGGCCAGCGCCGTGCCGAGGACCAGGGCCCCCTGCACCTCGGGGGGCTCGACGAGCCGCCGCACGCCCTCGTAGACGAAGTAGACGACGAGCGCCACGAAGGTCAGACCGTTGACCGCCGCGGAGATGATCTCCGCGCGCTTCCAGCCGAAGGTGTAGGCGCCGCGGGCCGGGCGGGCGGCCATCCGCATCGCGACCAGCGCGAGCGCGATCGCCGCGGCGTCGGTGAGCATGTGCCCGGCGTCGGAGATCAGCGCGATGGAGTTGGCGGCGATGCCGATGGCGACCTCGGCCGCCATGAAGACGAGCAGCAGGGCGAGCGCCGCCGCGAGATGGCGGCGGTCGGTGTTCGCGCCGTGCCCATGCCCGTGCCCGTGACCCATCACAAGATCCACTTCGCCAATATCTGAACAGATGCTCATATGTTAAGCAAGGTAAGCCTAACACGGCAAGATCCGGCTCCCCGTGCTCCCCCGCAGGCCAGGAGGCGCGGGTGACATGCCGGGATCGTCCGGCCCGCACCGGGACGGTTCCGTCACCGCGGACCGGAGGCCGTACCTCAGGGGCGCCGTCGACGGACGCGTGATCGCCTGCCACCATTCAGCATGGTGGATCCCGGGCGCGCCGCGTGGATCGCCGCTCTTCCCGGAGAGATCGCCGCGCTTC
Source organism: Streptosporangium sp. NPDC050855 (assembly GCF_044456585.1). NCBI lineage: Bacteria > Bacillati > Actinomycetota > Actinomycetes > Streptosporangiales > Streptosporangiaceae > Streptosporangium > Streptosporangium sp. NPDC050855. The sequence goes on along the minus strand of NZ_JBITFY010000014.1, from coordinate 234,956 downwards.
CCAGAGAGGACGAGGACATGAGCAGCAACCCCTTCGAGGACACCGACGGCGCCTACCTGGCGCTGGTCAACGACGAGGGACAGTACTCCCTCTGGCCCGCCCGGTCGGAGGTCCCGGCCGGCTGGACCGTCGCCTTCGGCGAGGACACCCGGCAGGCCTGCCTGGAGCACATCGAGGCCACCTGGACCGACATGCGGCCCAAGAGCCTGATCAGGGCCATGGGGCAGTGACCGGACGGACCCGCGAGGAGACCGCATGACCTGGTTGCGCTGTGCCGTGCGCCGTCCGGCGGCGGTCGCGCGGCTGTTCTGCTTCACGCACGCGGGCGGGTCGGCCACGGCCTACCGCGAGTGGTACGCGCTGCTGCCCGAGGCGGTCGAGTTGCACGCCACGCAGCTGCCCGGCAGGGCCGACCGGTTCGCCGAGCCGTCACCGGAGAGCATGGACGCGCTGGCCGACGTGCTGACCGAGGCGATGCTCCCGCTGCTGGACCGGCGTTTCGCGCTGTTCGGCCACAGCATGGGGGCGACGCTCGCCTACGAGGTCACCCGCCGCCTGGAGGGCCGCGGGTACGCCCCGGCGCGGCTGTTCGTGTCCGGGGCGACGGCCCCGCACGACCGTCGCGACAGGCGCGCGCTGTCCACGTACGACGACGACGCCCTGGTCGCCGAGCTGGCCAAGCTCGGCGGCACCGAGGCGCAGGTGCTCGCCCACGAGGCGATGCGCGAGATCGTGCTGCCCTACGTCCGCGCCGACCTCCGCCTGCTGGAGGCGTACCGGCACCGGCCAGGACCGCCGCTGCGCACCCCGGTCTCGGTCCTCCTCGGCGACGCCGACCCGGTGGTCACCCCCGAGCAGGCCAAGACCTGGGAGGCCCGCACCTCCTCCGGGTTCTCCCTCGGGGTCTTCCCCGGCGACCACTTCTACCTGCAGCCGCGCCGCGCGGCCGTGGTCGAGGAGATCACCCGGTCGCTCCTGGTGTGAGCCGGCCCGGGGACGCTCCGGCCCACCGGCCGGTCCCCGGGCAGGTTCCCGGGCCGGTTCTCGGCTCGGTCGAGCGATCAGCAGAGGGATCGGTCGAGGGCTCGACCGAGGGATCGGCCGGCGGGCCGGTTGGCGGGTTGTGCCGAAGGGCGGATGCCCCTTGGGCAAGGAGTGCCCATGAGGGCGGGACCCGCGGGCCGTTAGCGTCGGCCTGTGGGTGAACCAGGTGGGTGAACGAGTACTGATCGCGCTCGGCGGCAACGCGATGACGGGCCCCGACGGCGCCGCCTCGCCCCTCGACCAGCACCGCGCGGTCGAGCGCGCCGTGCGCCACGTGGCGGCGCTCGTCGAGGACGGCCACCGGGTGACCCTCACCCACGGCAACGGCCCCCAGGTCGGCAACCTGATCCTGAAGAACCAGCTCGCCGCCCACGTCGTCCCCCCGGTGCCGCTCGACTGGTGCGTGGCCCAGACCCAGGCCACCGTCGGGACGCTCGTCCTCAACGCGCTCGGCGGCCGGGCCGCGGTCGTGGTCACCCGCACGCTCGTGGACCCCGCCGACCCGGCCTTCCGGGACCCGGTCAAGCCCATCGGCCGCTACTTCGACGAGGCCCGGGCCCGCCACTTCGAGGGGCTCGGCCAGACCTGGCGCCGCTTCGACCGGGGCTGGCGCCGGGTGGTGGCCTCCCCGGAGCCGCTGGAGATCCTCGACGCGCCCGCCGTGACGGCGCTGACGGAGGCCGGGTTCACCGTGGTGGCCGCGGGCGGCGGGGGCGTGCCCGTGGTCCGCGACGCCGAGGGGCGGCTGACCGGCGTCGAGGCGGTGATCGACAAGGACCTGGCCGCCGCCGTGCTCGCCCGCGCGGTGGGGGCGACGGTCCTGGTCATCGCGACCGACGTCCCGGCCGCGGTCGTCGGTTTCGGTACGGCCGACGCCAGGCCCCTCGGCGGCGTCGGCGTGGCCGAGCTGCGCGCGCTGCACGCCGCCGGGCACTTCGCCGGGGGCAGCATGGGCCCCAAGGTCGAGGCCGCGCTGCGCTTCGTCGAGCAGGGCGGCGACCGCTCGGTGATCACCTCGCTGGAGGAGATCGGAACGGCGCTGACCGGGAAGACCGGCACCGTGGTGCGAAAGTGAACACGACTACGAAAGGCGGCAGGGATGCCGGAACCCATTGAAGTGCGCAAGGTGCCCATCGAGAGCGTGACCGACGCCTCCGGGCTGGCACGGCTCATCGACGACGGGGTGATCGAGGCCGCCCGGGTGCTCGCGGTGATCGGCAAGACCGAGGGCAACGGCGGGGTCAACGACTACACCCGCATCCTGGCCGACCGCGCCTTCCGCGAGGTGCTCGCGGCCAAGGGGCACCCGTCCCCGGAGAGCGTCCCGCTGGTCTGGTCGGGAGGCACCGACGGCGTGCTCAGCCCGCACGCCACGATCTTCGCCACCACGGCGGACGCCGAGCCGAGCGACGAGCCGCGGGTCAGCGTCGGGATCGCGATGAGCGAGGTGATCCTGCCCGAGGACATCGGCCGTCCCGCGATGGTGGAGAAGGTCGCCGCCGGGGTACGCGAGGCCATGAAGCTCGCCGGGATCGACGACCCCGCCGACGTCCACTACGTCCAGACCAAGACGCCCCTGCTCACCCTGTCCACGATCAACGACGCCAAGTCGCGCGGCAAGGACGTGGTGATCGAGGACACCGGCCCGTCGATGGACATCTCCAACTCGACCACCGCGCTGGGCATCGCCGTGGCGCTGGGCGAGATCGAGATGCCCGCCGCCGACCAGATCCACCGCGACCTGTCGCTGTACTCCTCGGTCGCGTCGTGCTCCTCGGGCGTCGAGCTGGACCGCGCGCAGATCGTGGTCGTCGGCAACGTACGGGGCATCGGCGGCCGCTACCGGATCGGCCACTCGGTCATGAAGGACGCGCTGGACGCCGACGGCATCTGGGAGGCGATCCGCTCCAGCGGCATCGAGCTGCCCGAGCGCCCCCACCCGTCCGACCTGGGCGACAGGCTGGTCAACGTGTTCATGAAGTGCGAGGCCGATCCGTCGGGCAGCGTCCGGGGCCGTCGCAACATCATGCTCGACGACTCCGACGTGCACTGGCACCGGCAGATCAAGGCCACCGTCGGCGGCGTCGCGGCCAGCGTCACCGGCGACCCGGCCGTGTTCGTCTCGGTCGCCGCGGTCCACCAGGGCCCCAGCGGCGGCGGACCGGTGGCGGCCATCGCCGACCTCGGCTGAGGACCGCCCGCGTCCCCGGACGGTGACCGGGGCGCGGCGGTCGCCCGCCCGTCCCGGCCGCCGGTAGGCTCCCGGTTCGTGCCGAGCATTCCGCAGCCCCTGGTCCCCGGCGACGACGGCGCCGCCGACGCCGCAGTGACGTCCGCGCTCGCGGCCTTCGCCGCCGGGACGGCGCACGCGGGCGACGTGGTCACCGCCCTGGGCGGGGCCCGGCTGCTCGTGCCGGTGGTCGCCCTGCTGAAGGAGTCGGAGATCGGCGAGCACGGCCTGCGGCAGGAGAAGGAGAGCGAGATGGCCCTCCCGAAGCTCGTCGGCGCCGACGGCCGCGAGGCGGTGCTCGCCTTCACCGGGGTGGACGCGCTGCGCCGGTGGCGCGCCGACGCCCGCCCCATCCAGGCCACCGCCCTTCAGGTCTGCCAGGCAGCCGTGCACGAGGGCGCCGCCGCCGTGGTGGTGGACGTCGCGGGCCCGGTGCCCTTCGTCGTCGAGGGGGACCTGCTGCGCGTCCTGGCCGCGGTCGAGTCGGGCACCCTGGACGCGCTGGGACCCGACGTCACCGTGGCGCGGATGGAAGAGATCGCCGAGCCCCCCAGGCGTCGGCGGTTCGGTTGGCCATCGCGTGGACGAGGTTGACCGTCAGGATCGCCGGGGCGATCACGGCGACGAACCCGCCGAAGTCACGCTCGAAGACCAGGGCGAGGATCACGGCCGTCACACCGTTCTGCTGCGCCAGCCCCAGGTGCACCCGGTCGACGACCGGCAGGCCGTGGGTGAGCGCCAGCGCCGCGACCATCTGCGCGGCGTACGCGGACAGCCCGAGCAGCACGCCCATCCCCATGTTGGTCCCGCCGACGAGCAGCAGGCCCATCAGGAACGCCGAGAGCGCGAACGCCGCGCTCACCGCCCGGCCCAGCCAGCGCGCGTCCGGCAGGCGCAGGTACAGACCGGCGGTCGCCAGGCCGAGCATGAGGGAGCTCCAAGCGGCCGACACGACCGCCCCGGCCGCGGCCAGGTAGGTCAGCGCCGCGGGGGCCTTCCTGACCAGCCGCCACACCAGGTAGGCGGCGACCGCGAACAGCGCGTTCCGTCCCAGGTCGGCGAAGTAGGAGGCCGACAGGCCGCCCTGTCCCGAGTCGCTCACCAGCGCCGCCGCGTAGACGGCCAGGATGATCGTCACCGGGTCGTCGAACGAGGACCAGGCTCCCAGGATGGTCTTCGCCCGGGTCGAGAGCCGGTCGTCCCGCATCACCCCGGCGACCGAGAGCGGATCGATCTGGGCGACCACCACCGCCATGATCAGTGCCCGGGGGTCACCGGAGACGAGGTAGACCACCCCGGCGATGAACGCCGCCTTGAGCAGCACCCCGACGGTGACCGCCAGGGTGATCAGCCGGGTGTGCTCCCTGGCCTCGGCGCGGTCGATGCCGTGCGTGCTGCCGTACAGGCCGATGGCCAGCAGCAGGCTGCTGAGGAGCACGTACGCGCCCGAGTGCTCCAGCTCACGCAGGCCTCCCAGGTCGGCGGCCAGCCAGCCCAGGCCGACAACGACGATCAAGAGCCCGATTCGGGCCACCGTTCACTCCTCGGGACGGAGCGCAGATGCCCATGTGACGTGGGGGAGTGCTTGCGCTGGTTGATCGGGGGGAGGGAGAAGTGCCCGCGGATCAGGTCCACGAGCTCGGCCATCTTGGCGTCGGCGGAGTCGACCTTCCGCTGGTCCAGGGTCACGCCGATCAGGTAGCGGGTCTCGTCGATCCAGTGCAGGTACATCGCCCCGCGCTCCACGTCCAGGACCGTGCGGATCAGGGCTCCGCCCTCCAGCCGGTGCAGCTGCCGGTTGAGCCGCTGGGTGAGCCAGCTGAGCTGGTTGCCGGCCTGGAGGTAGATCCTCCTGCGCTGCTCCTGGTCGGTCTCGTGGAAGAAGTGGGCCAGGTCGCCGTCGTCGAGCACGTCGACGTAGAAGCAGCACCGCTTGTCGGCGTAGTAGGCGACGAAGTGCAGGTCCTCCTGGTCGGTCATGGCGACACAGCTGGTCAGCGCCTTCTCCACCGAGGGCCCGATGCCGGGCATGGTGCGGATCAGGATCTCCGACTCGCCGATCACCTTGCGCTTGGTCGCGGTCGGCAGCGGTCCCATCCCGGCCGCCAGGTAGGGCAGGTACAGGCCCCGCCGGTACTGGACGAGCAGGTAGACGCCGGTGACGACGGCGAACGCGCTCACCCCCGTGGTGATCAGCCCGTGCACCTCGCCGGGCACCCCGCCCCGCCAGAGCACCGGGCCGAAGGCCGCCACGAACCCCAGCACGGCCTCGCCCGCCGCGGTGACGGTCAGCCCGACGACCAGCAGCACCGGCAGCCGCGCCCGGATCCGGCCGAGCACGGTGGCGATCAGGGCGAGCATGACGATCACCGAGATCACCGTGATCGCGCGGGCCACGTCGTACTCCTCGCCCTCGATGTACCACGCGAGGAGCTCAAGCAGCACCGGCAGGAGAACGAGGGACGCGATGATCGCGGGCAGCTTGCTGAAGCGGTCCGTGTCCACGTGGTCCGGCCCTCCGGGGGTAGGGGTCTGCTGCCAGCCTCCGTGCTCGCCGGGAGGCCGTCAATGACCTCGGAGGTCACCCCGGGCGCCCACCCGGGATGATCGCCGGTCCCGGGGTGGTCGTCCTCACGGCCTCACGGGCCGACGTACCGCTCGGCGTAGGCCTCGGTGGGCGCGATGGGCGTGATCACGTCGATCAGGACCCCGTCGGGGTCGGCCACGATGAAGTGCCGCTGCCCGAAGTCCTCGCTGCGCAGCTCCAGCTCGGGCCGCAGCCCCTCGCGGGCGACGAGCCGTTCCCACTCCGCGTCCACGTCCTCCACCTCCAGGTTGAGCAGCAGCCCCCGCACGGGGACGCGGTACGCCTCGGGCAGCGTCGGGTGGCCGTGGTCGAGCAGCGCCAGCTCGTACGACGGGTCGCCGGGCCGCCGCAGGCTCACGTACCAGTCGGCCTCGAACGTCGTCTCGAAGCCCAGCAGGCCGGTGTAGAAGTCGCGGGACCTCTCGATCCGCGAGGTGCAGATGACCGGATAGAAGCCGATCAGTCTCATGGGACTCCCTTTCACATACCGTCGGTATGTGAAGGTACGATATTGACGTACCGTCGGTACGTCAATGAGCGGGGGCGGGACGATGAGGGACGGCGGCAGGGCGCGGCAGCGCGAGCAGACCAGGCAGGCCCTGCTGCGCGAGAGCAGGCGCCTGTTCGCGACGCTCGGCTACGGCGCGGTGGGCCTGTCGGAGATCGTCCGCGCGGCCGGGGTCACCAAGGGCGCGCTCTACCACCACTTCGACGGCAAGGCCGCCCTCTTCCGCGCCGTCCTGGAACAGGTCCAGGAGGAGGTGGCCCGGGAGGTGGCCGCGACCGCCGACGCCCAGGACGATCCGTGGGAGCGGCTGGTCGCCGGGTGCCAGGCGTTCCTCACCGCCGGGACCGCCCCGGACGTCCGGCAGATCATGCTCGTCGACGGCCCCGCCGTCCTGGGGTGGGCCGAATGGCGCGCCATGGACGAGGCGGCCTCCGCCCGTCACCTGACAGACGAGCTCACCACCCTGATCGAGGCGGGAACGATCGCCCGCAGGCCCGTCGCGCCGCTGGCCCACCTGCTGTCGGGCGCCATGAACGAGGCGGCCCTGTGGCTGGCCGGCTCCACCGACCCCCGGGACCTGGCCGAGACCCGGGCCGCCCTGTCACGGATGCTGGAGGCCCTGCGCGACGGCTGACGCCGCGTCCTCGGGCCGTCGTCCTCGGCCTCTCGTCCCGGACTCCTCGTCCCGGGCCGTCGTCCTCGTGGCGTCTCGTCCCTGGGCCGCCGTCCTTCGAGGGGAGAACGTCCGGATCGCGGGCGCGCGAGGAGAGGGCGGGTTATCGTCGCCCCATGACCCCCCCGGCCTGGCTCGTACTCCTCACCGTCCTGGCGGGCCTGGCGGGTCTGGCGATCGGATCCTGGACGCGACGCCTGGTGGTCCTGCACGCGGTGTCCGGCGATCCGGAGGCCGGACCGGAACGGGACCTGCCGCCCGGCCGGGTCCTCCTCCCGGCCAGGGGGACCGTCGAGGCGGTCACCGCCGCGGTGCTGGCCGCCCTGGCGCTGCGGGCGCTGTGGCCCGGGATGCCCGTCGAAGCCGGGACGACGCCGCTCGGAAGGGCGGGGGAGCTGCTCGCCTTCGGCTGGCTGGCGGTGGTGGCCGTCGTCCTGGTCTTCGTGGACGTGGCCGTCCACCGGCTGCCCGACAGGCTCACCCTGGCCGCCTACCTGGGCACGACCGTGCTGCTGGCGGCCTCGGCCCTGGCCGACGGCCGCCTCGCGGACCTGCTCACGGCCGGGCTCGGCGGCCTCGCCCTGGTGGCGTTCTACCTGCTGCTCTTCCTGGTCAACCCGGCGGGGATGGGGCTGGGCGACGTCAAGTTCGCCGGGAGCCTGGGCACCGCGCTCGGCTGGCTGGGCTGGGACACGCTGGTGACCGGTGCCTTCCTCGGCCTGGTGGCCGGCGCCCTGTACGGGGCCGCCCTGATGCTCCTGCGCCGCGCGGGCCGCAAGAGCGAGATCCCCTTCGGCCCGTTCATGGCGCTGGGCACCCTCGCCGCCGTTCTCACCGCGCTCTGAGCCCCCGTCCCGAGCCGTCCCGTGGGCGACCTCGCGGATCGGGGCGTCTCAACCCGTGAACCCGGACCATTCCAGTGGGCGGCACGTGGAAGACTTGTCACCATGTTGCGCTGGTTGACCGCCGGAGAGTCCCACGGCCCCGAGCTCGTCGCGATCCTGGAAGGGTTGCCCGCCGGGGTGGAGGTGACCACGGCCCAGCTGGGCGAGGCGCTGCGCCGCCGCCGCCTCGGCTACGGCCGCGGGGCGCGGATGAAGTTCGAGCAGGACCTGGTCACGATCGTGGGCGGGGTCCGCCACGGACGGACCCTCGGCAGCCCCGTCGCCATCCGCGTCGGCAACACCGAGTGGCCCAAGTGGGAGACGGTCATGGCGGCCGACCCCGTCGATCCGGCCGTGCTGGAGGGCCAGGCGCGCAACGCGCCGCGTTCACGCCCCCGCCCCGGTCACGCCGACCTCGCCGGCATGCAGAAGTACGGCTTCGACGACGCCCGCCCGGTGCTCGACCGGGCCAGCGCCCGCGAGACCGCCGCCCGCGTCGCGCTCGGCCAGGTGGCGCGGAGCTTCCTCAAGCAGGCCCTCGACGTCGACATCGTCAGCCATGTCGTCTCGATCGGCGGGGCCGCGGCCACCCGGGGCGTCCTGCCCGGTCCCGGCGACCTGGAGGCGATCGACGCCGACCCGGTGCGCTGCGCCGACCCCGAGGGCAGCGCCGCGATGGTCGCCGAGATCGACAAGGCGCACAAGGACGGCGACACCCTCGGCGGCGTCGTCGAGGTCGTCGCCTACGGCCTGCCGCCGGGCCTGGGCAGCTACACCCACTGGGACCGCCGTCTCGACGCCCGTCTCGCGGCCGGTCTGATGGGCATCCAGGCGATCAAGGGAGTCGCGGTCGGGGACGGCTTCGAGACGGCCCGCCGCCCGGGGTCCCTGGCCCACGACGAGATCGAGAACACCGAGGGCGGCATCCGCCGGATCACCAACCGGGCCGGCGGCGTCGAGGGCGGCATGACCAACGGCGAGCCGCTGCGCGTCAGTGCCGCGATGAAGCCGATCTCCACCGTTCCCAGGGCACTGGCCACCGTCGACGTGCTGACCGGCGAGGCGGCCAAGGCCCACCACGAGCGTTCCGACGTGTGCGCGGTCCCGGCGGCCGCGATCGTCGCCGAGGCGATGGTCGCGCTGATCCTGGCCGACGCGGTGATCGAGAAGTTCGGCGGCGACTCCGTCGACGAGGTCGCCCGCAACCTGTCCGGCTACCTCTCGTCATTGGTGATCAAGTGAGCGGGCGTCCGGGCCCGGGAGCCTGTGGTCTCCCGGCCGGCGGCCCGCGGTCCGAGGAGAACACGTGAGTCCCCGAGCAGTGCTGATCGGCCCCCCGGGGTCGGGCAAGTCGACCGTCGGGCGGCTCCTGGCCGACCGGCTCGGTCTGGCCTTCCGCGACACCGACGCCGACGTGGAGCTCGCGGCGGGCAAGCCCGTCAGCGACGTCTTCATCGAGGACGGCGAGGAGACCTTCCGCGCGATGGAGGCCGACGCCGTACGGCGGGCGCTGGCCGAGCACGAAGGCGTGCTCGCCCTCGGCGGCGGGGCGATCCTGGCCGAGGCCACCCGCGAGCTGCTGACCGGCCACCAGGTCGTCTACCTGGAAGTCGGCCTGTCCAGTGCCGTCCAGCGGGTGGGCCTGGCCTCGGCGCGCCCGCTGCTCGTGCTGAACCCGCGCAGCCAGCTGAAGAAGCTGATGGACGCCCGCCGTCCCCTCTACAGCGGTCTGGCCACGATCACCGTGGCGACCGACGACCGTTCGCCCGCGGAGGTCGTGGACGAGATCGCCGCGAGCCTGAAGGAGTGAGCGCGGCCGGTCGCCCCGGCGGCCGTCTCCCCGCTTCACCCCGGACCCGCAGCCACCCGCACAACCCACCCCGGAGTTCCCACGTGTTCCTGAACGCAGCCCCCTCACCGATGGACGGTGACCGATGACGGTCACCCGGATCTCCGTCAGGGGCGAGAGCCCGTACGACGTGGTGGTCGGCGCCGGTGTGCTCGGCGAGCTGCCCGGACTGCTGGGCCCGAAGGTCCGCACGGTCGCCGTGGTCCACCCGGAGAGCCTGCCGGAGATCGCCCGCCCGGTGTGCGGCGCGGTCGAGGCGGCCGGGTACGAGGTCGTGCCGCTGCCGGTGCCCGACGCCGAGCGCGCCAAGACGGTCGAGGTGGTCGCCGGGCTGTGGTCCGCCTTCGGCCGCGCCGGCCTCACCCGCTCCGACGCGGTGGTCGGCGTCGGGGGCGGGGCCACCACCGACCTGGCCGGGTTCGCCGCGGCCACCTGGCTGCGCGGCGTCAAGGTCGTGCAGGTGCCGACGACCCTGCTGGGCATGGTCGACGCGGCGGTGGGCGGCAAGACCGGCATCAACACCCCCGAGGGCAAGAACCTGGTGGGCTCCTTCCACCCGCCGGCGGGGGTCCTGTGCGACCTGGCCACGCTGGTCTCGGTGCCCCGCGACGACTACGTGGGCGGCCTGGCGGAGATCATCAAGGGCGGCTTCATCGCCGACCCGGAGATCCTCAGGCTCATCGAGGACGACCCCGAGGGCGCCCGCCGCCCCGAGGGACGGCACACCCGCGAGCTGATCGAGCGGAAGATCCAGATCAAGGCCGACGTCGTCGGCGCCGACCTGCGCGAGAGCGGCCTGCGGGAGATCCTGAACTACGGTCACACCCTGGCCCACGCCATCGAGCGCGCCGAGGACTACCGGATGCGCCACGGCGAGGCCGTCGCGATCGGCATGGTCTACGCGGCCGAGCTGTCCCGCCTGGACGGCAGGATCGGCGCCGACCTGGTGGAGCGCACCCGGTCCGTGCTGACCTCCGTGGGCCTGCCCACCGCCTACCGTCACGAGGCCTGGCCCGAGCTGCGCGACCACATGCGCCTGGACAAGAAGAGCCGCGGTGCCACGCTGCGCTTCGTCGTGCTGGACGGCCTGGCCAAGGTCTCCCCGCTGGTCGACCCGTCGGAGGAGCTCCTCGAGGCCGCCTACCGCGAGGTCGCCCGGTGAGCCCCGCAAGCCCGGTGAGCCTGGTGAGCCCGGCAAGCCGTATGCGCCCCGCAAGCCGTGTGAGCCCGGTGACCCGGGCGGGCGGGAACGGCCGGCCCGGCGGGAGTCCGGTGAGGAACTCGGCCCGCGCACCGGGCGCGTGGCCGTCGAGGAGCGGTGAGTGATCCGATGAGACCCGTGTACGTGCTCAACGGCCCCAACCTGGGACGGCTCGGCACCCGCGAGCCGGACGTCTACGGCGCGGAGACCTTCGCCGACCTGGCCGCGCTCTGCCGGCAGACCGGTGAAGGGCTCGGCCTCTCGGTCGAGGTGCGGCAGACCGACGACGAGGCCGAGATGCTCCGCTGGCTGCACGAGGCGGCCGACGGCCGGATCCCGGTGGTGTTGAACCCGGCCGCGTTCACCCACTACTCCTACGCGCTGCGCGATGCCATCGCCCAGCGCACCGCCCCGCTGGTCGAGGTGCACATCTCCAACCCGGCCGCGCGGGAGGAGTTCCGGCACACCTCGGTCGTCGCCTCGGTGGCCACCGGCACCATCGCGGGCTTCGGCCTGAGGTCGTACGTGCTGGCCCTGCACGCCATCGCCGACAGCGCCACCTGACGCCGACGGCGTCAGGTGAGGCGCCCCCGGTCGGGGACCGGGCGCTCGAGGACGCGCGCCCGGTCAGGAGGCGCCGAGGCGCTTGAGGGCGCTGCGGACCTTCGCCGGGTCCTCGGTGGGCCAGAAGGGCGGCAGGGAGTCGCGCAGGAACCCGGCGTAGCGGGCCGTGGACAGGCGCGGGTCCAGGACCGCGACCACCCCCTTGTCGTGCTGGCTGCGCAGCAGGCGGCCCGCGCCCTGGGCCAGCAGGAGCGCGGCGTGGGTGGCGGCGACCGACATGAACCCGTTGCCGCCCTTGGCGGCGACGTGACGCTGCCGGGCGGAGCTGAGCGGGTCGTCCGGGCGCGGGAACGGGATGCGGTCGATGATGACCAGGCGCAGCGACGGGCCGGGCACGTCGACGCCCTGCCACAGGGAGAGCGTGCCGAACAGGCAGGTCGGCTCGTCCTCGGCGAACTGCTTGACCAGCAGCATCGTGGAGTCGTCCCCCTGGCAGAGCAGCGGCACGCTCAGCCGGTCGCGCAGCGCCTCGGTCGCCGCCCTGGCGGCCCGCATCGAGGAGAACAGGCCGAGGGTGCGTCCCCCGGCGGCCTCGATGAGCTCGGTGATCTCCTCGATGTAGGCCTCGGGCAGCCCGTCGCGCCCCGGCTGGGGCAGGTGCTTGGCGACGTAGAGGATGCCGCTGCGGGGGTGGTCGAAGGGGGAGCCGACGTCGAGGCCGGTCCAGCCGGCCCGGCTCCTCGTGCCCTTGCCGGCGCCCTTGTCGCCGTTCCCCCTGGCGCGGCGCCCGCCGTTGCCGCGCTCACCGTCCCGCGCGCCGGTGCCGGAGGCGTCCTCGGTGTCACCGGTGTCGCGGGTGTCGCCGGTGTCACGGGTGTCACGGGTGTCCTCGGCGCCGCCGCGGGCCGCGTCCCGTGACGGCTCGGCCCGGCCGCCCCCGGCGCCCAGCCCCCACTGGCGGGCCAGCCCGTCGAAGGCGCCGCCCAGGGCGAGCGTGGCCGAGGTCAGGATCACCGTACGGTCACCGAAGAGCTTGTCGCGGAGCATGCCCGCCACGGTGAGCGGGGCCACCCGCAGCAGGGGCGGGCGCCGGTCGGTGCCCGCCTCCAGCCAGACCACCTCTGCCCGGTCCACCTCCGTGGCGTGACCGAACGCGTCGAGCATGCGCTGCGCGGTGTCGTGCACCTCGTCCAGGGACGTGAAGGCCGCCTTGCGCAGCCCAGCGCCCTCGGGGTCGTCCTTGTCGCCGCCGCGCGGCCCCATCGCGGTGATGCACGCCCAGGCCGCGTCGCGGATCAGGGCGAGCGTCATCCCCAGCACCTCGGGGAGCTCGTCGAGACGGCCGGCGGGCGCGGCGGCCAGCAGGGCCCTGAGGTCCTCCCCGGCCTCCATCAGCCGGTCGGCGAGGTGCTGCTCGATGAGCTTGCCGACCCGTCGCACGGCCACCGAGACCATGGTCTCCGACAGTTCGCCGCTGACCACCGAGGTGACGCGGTCGACCAGCTCGTGGGCCTCGTCGACCACGACCACCTCGTGCTCGGGCAGCAGAGGGAAGTCCTCCATCGCGTCGATCGCCAGCAGCGCGTGGTTGGTCACCACGACGTCGGACTCACCGGCGCGGGCGCGGGCCAGCTCGGCGAAGCACTCGGCGCCGTTCGGGCAGCGCATGGCGCCCAGGCACTCCCTGGCACTGACCGAGAACTGGCGCCAGGCCTGCTCGTTGACCCCGGGAACGAGCTCGTCGCGGTCACCGGTGTCGGTCTCGTTCGCCCACTCCTGGATGCGCTGGACCATCCGGCCCGTCGCGTTCACCTCGCGGGGGTCGAAGAGCTGGTCCTGCTCCTCGTCGGGCCACCCGGCGCTCGCCTTGTACCGGCACAGGTAGTTGCGGCGGCCCTTGAGGATCGCGAACGCGGGCTCGTGCGGCAGGTGCGGGGCGAGGGCCGCAGCCAGGCGGGGCAGGTCGCGGTCGACGAGCTGGCGCTGCAGCGCGATGGTCGCGGTGGAGACGACCACGGCCCCCTTGGAGGTCATCGCGTGCCTGATCGAGGGGATCAGGTAGGCCAGCGACTTGCCGGTGCCGGTGCCGGCCTGGACGGCCAGGTGGTCGCCCGACTCGATCGCGTGCTGAACCGCCCTCACCATCGCGATCTGGCCGGGGCGCTCGACCCCGCCCACCGCTTCGACGGCGGTGCTCAGCAGATCCTCGACGGGGGGAATATCCGTCTTCGGGGAGACGTCTTCGGATGGGGCGATGGAGTCGGTCGGCACGACAGCCAACCGTACCCGTTCACTCCGACGATCGCGGCGGCTCCGGGGGCTTCGGCGGTTCCGGAGGAGTTCGCCGTACGGACGCATGGCGGTATTCAGGAAGCCGAGGTTCACGTCACGTGGCAAACTGGCTGGATCACCCGGCTCGTCGAGCCCCGCAAGGTCACGGAAGATCTATCGTTCTGGTGTCCCTGGGGCGGAAGATGGGGATGGAAAGGCCGGTTCGGTAGGGTTTCCCGAGGTCGAGTGGACGAATAAAGGCTGGTTAAAGCACTATGTCCTCCATGTCGGAAGTTGTGCCGTTGCCGTCGTTCGGCGAGGTGTTCTTTGACGAGCGTGGCCAGGAGCGCGTGCTCCGGGTCACCTGGCACGAAGGCACCCTGGTGCTGAGCCTTTGGCGCGGTGAGATGTGCACCGCGAGTTTCCGCATGCCCATGAACGACGTGGGACGCCTGGTCGACACCCTCGACGAGGGCTTCGTCGAGGCCGGTGGACAGTACCCCGACGAGGTGGACGAGCCCGTCCCGGCCGAGCAGCCGCACCACGGCGAGCAGCAGGTCTACGGCGAGTACCCGGGCACCGGCCAGTACGCCCGGCCGCGGCCCGAGGACTACGCCCAGCCGCAGCAGCAGTACGTCGACCCGATCGGTCACACCACCGACCCGAGCGCGTCCCGCCCGGCCCCGGCCCTCGGGCCGAACGACGTGCTCGTCGCGCGGGGCGCGGTGCCCGCCTTGGATCGATCCTCCGACCGCGCCCAGCCCGGGTACGGCCCGGCCGACGCGGTGCCCCGCGAGAACCTCATCGTGAACGACGCGCTGCCCTACGGGCAGCCCCAGCCCGCCGAGCCGCTCGCCACGGACCCCGGGCCCGGAGAGGCCGGCTACCAGATGCCCGGCGACCTCTACCCGCCCGCCCAGCGCCCCGGCCCCTACGGCGGCCCCCAGGACGCCTACCCCGGTGGCGCGCAGCAGCCCGCCCCGTACGGGAGCCCGCAACCGGGCGGCCCCGCGCAGCCCGCCCCCTACGGGGGCTCGCAGCCGGACGGCTACCCCGGTCCGGTCCCGCAGGCCGACTTCTACGGCGCGCCCGCCCAGCAGCCGGGCCCCTACGGCGGCCCGGTCCCGCAGGACGCCTATCCCGGCGGCGCCGCGCAGCCCGCCCCCTACGGCGCCCCGCGGTCCGGCGCGTACGAGGTGCCGCCGCAGCCGCACCCGGTGGACCCCTTCGCGCCCCCGGCCGAGCGGCAGAAGCCCGTGGACCCCTTCGCGCCGCCCGCCGACCGTCTCCCCGGCCACGCCCGCCCGGCCGAGCCCGACCCCTACGCGCAGGCACAGCAGACCTCGACCGACCCCTTCGGGTTCGCCGCGCAGCAGGCCGCCCAGGGGGCCGGGCAGGCGGCACCCTACGGCTACCCGGCCGCCGCGCAGCCCGACCCCTACGCGCCGGGCGCCCAGCAGCCGCACCCGGCCGGTCACCCGGCCGACCTGCGCGACCTTTACACCCCGCCCGCCTACCCGCAGGAGGACGTCGACCCGTCCGACCCGCTGGGCCTGTTCGGCCGCTCCGCGCCGGACCAGCGGCTGCCGCGCCCCTACGTGCAGGAGCCGCCGCACTCCACCGGCGAGCGTCTCCGCCCCGAGCAGCGTCACGACGAGCGGCGCTACGAGGAGCAGCGGGAGGAGCCCCGCTACGAGGACGGGCGCCACGAGGGCAGGCGCCGTGGCGAGCGCCGCGACTGGTGACCGTCCGCCGATGACCCCGCCGGTGTGGCCCGGCTCACGTTCCGATGCGGCCCCGTCGCGCCCGTTCGCCAGCGCGGCCCCCGAGGAGATACGGTGACCCGTTCGCCGGATGCGGACCCCGGCGCCTGACGGCGTCCCGCCCTCGAGGGCGGCTCCCCGGAGGCACCGGGCGGGCGGGCTGATCGATCTCTATCGGGCGGGGTGGCGTGGACCAGTCGACGGTGCTGCAGATGCTGGCCGTGTCGGTCGTCGGGATCGCCGTGGCCGCGGTGGCCAGGCGCAGGGGATGGCCGGCGCCGCTGCTGCTGGTGTTCGCGGGCCTGGTGCTGTCACCGCTGTTCCCCGAGTACGAGCTCGACCCCGAACTCGTCCTGCTGGTCTTCCTGCCGCCGCTGCTCTACGCGGCGGCGATCGAGAGCTCCTACCTCAGGCTCAAGGATCTCCGCAGGCCGGTCGCGCTGCTCTCGATCGGCCTGGTGCTGTTCACCACGCTGGTCGTCGGAGGGGTCGCCCACCTGCTCCTGCCCGAGCTGCCGCTCGCCGCCGCGTTCGCGCTGGGCGCCATCGTGGCCCCGCCGGACGCGGTCGCCGCCGTCGCCGTGGCCCGCAGGCTCGGGCTGCCGCGCAAGGTGGTCACCATCCTGGTGGGGGAGAGCCTGTTCAACGACGCCACCGCGCTGACCGCCTACCGGGTGGCCATCGCCGCCGCGCTGGGGCAGGGCCTGACCTGGCTGGACGTCACCGTCGACTTCGTCAGGGCCGCGGTGGGCGGCGTGGTCATGGGGCTGGCGCTCGCCTGGATGCTGACCTGGGTGCTGCTGCGGCTGCGCGAGGCGCTCATCGAGAACACGGTGATGCTGCTGGCCCCGTTCGCCGTCTACCTGGCGGCCGAGAGCGTGCACGTCTCCGGGGTGGTCGTCGTCGTGATCGTCGGCCTCTACATCGGGCACCGGATGCCCAGGGCGGGCTTCGGCACCCGGTTGCTGTCCGACGCGATCTGGCGGGTGCTCGGCTTCTTCCTGGAGACGATCGTCTTCGCGCTGATCGGCCTGCAGCTGTGGCCGATCGTCAGGGAGCTGGAGTGGAGCGACCGGTGGAGGCTCACCGGGATGGCCCTGGCCGTCTTCGCCGCGGTGGTGATCTCCCGGGCGGTCTGGGTGGTGCCCAGCCTCTACCTGCCCAGGATGCTGTCCAAGAAGGTCCGCAGCCGCGAGACCCACGCGCCGTCGTGGCAGTACACGGCCATCGTGAGCTGGGCCGGCATGCGCGGCGTGGTCTCCCTGGCCGCGGCCTTCGCCATCCCGGAGGACTTCGAGGGGCGCGACCTGCTGCTCTTCCTCACCTTCGCGGTGGTGATCGGCACCCTGCTCCTCCAGGGCCTGACGTTCCCGGCGCTGATCCGCAGGCTCAGGGTGTCCAACGAGCAGGAGACCTACGCCGACAACCTGTCCGAGGCCGCCGCCCAGCAGGCCGCGGCCTCGGCGTCGCTGGCCCGGCTGGAGGAGCTGGTGGCCGACGGGGTCGACGACGTCCACCGGGAGGTGGTCGACCAGCTCAGGTCGCGCACCGAGCGCCGCGCCCTCACCGCGTGGGAGCGGCTGGGCGGCGGGACCGGCCCGGAGGGCGAGGAGACGCCCAGCACCGTCTACCGCCGGCTCCGCAGGGAGATGCTGGCGGTCGAGCGCGAGGTCTTCATCCGCCTCCGCGACGAGCGGCGCGTCGACGACGAGGTGCTCCGCCGGGTCCTCCACGAGATCGACTTCGAGGAGGCCACGCTGGAGCGTGACTGAGGCCGGTCACGGTCGGCGGCCGGGAGACACAGGTCACATCCGTCCGTGTCACTGGGGGTCGGGCTACCTCGTCTCAGGAGGTGTAGCCATCACCGACCGCGCAGGAGCACGACGTGGACGCTCGACTGAACTACTTCGCCGACCCCGCCGCCGGCAAGATCCTCAAGCACTTCATGTCGGCGGGCAGGGCACTCAAGGAGTCCCCGCTGCCGGCCGCCACGCAGGAACTGGTGGCGCTCCGCGTGAGCCAGATCAACGGCTGCGCCGTCTGCATCGACATGCACACCAAGGAGGCCACCGCCGCCGGTGAGAGCCCGGTGCGGCTGAACCTGGTCGCGGCATGGCGGGAGGCCACGGTCTTCACCGAGGCCGAGCGCGCCGCACTGAGGCTGGCGGAGGAGGGGACCCGGGTCGCGGACGCGGCCGACGGGGTCGGCGACGACACCTGGGCCCGCGCCGCCGAACACTACGACGAGGGACAGCTCGCCGCCCTGGTGATCCTGGTCTCCTTCATGAACACCGCGAACCGGCTGAACATCATCGCCCGGCAGCCGGCCGGTGACCACGTGCCCGGCCAGTTCCACTGAACGGCGCCGGCGACCGGCTCGGGGCCCGCGGGCTCCGGGCCCCGCGCCGGGGGCGTCGCCCTGCCGTACCGGCACCGTGGACGATCACCGGAAGACCCCCGCGCCGGACGGTACGGACGGGGACAGGGGAGGGAGGCCGGAGTGAACAAGGCCGAGGAGTTCGAGGAACTGCGACCGCTGCTGTTCTCGATCTCCTACCGGATCCTGGGCAGCGTGGGGGAGGCCGAGGACGCCGTACAGGAGACGTGGCTGCGCTTCGACGCCCTGACGACCCCGCCCACGTCGACCAAGGCCCTTCTGTCGGCCGTGGTGACACGGATCTCGATCGACGTGCTGCGCTCCGCCCGCGCGCGGCGCGAGGAGTACGCGGGCCCGTGGTTGCCCGAGCCGCTGCTGAGCGATCCGTACCAGGATCCGGCGCGGTCGGCGGAGCTGGCCGACTCGGTGTCGATGGCGGCGTTGCTGCTGCTGGAACGGCTCAGCCCGCTGGAACGGGCGGTGTTCGTGCTGCGGGAGGTGTTCGGCTTCGGGTTCGACGAGGTCGCGTCGGCGGTGGGACGCTCGGAGGCCGCGTGCCGGCAGCTGCTGGTGCGGGCACGGCGGCACATGGAGACCGGCCGGCCCCGCTTCGAAGCGGCCCGCGAGGAGCGGGAGGAGCTGGCCTCACGGTTCTTCGCCGCCCTTCGCGAAGGCGACGTCGCCGGCCTGCGGGAACTGCTCGCCGCCGACGTGTCGGTGGTCGGCGACGGCGGCGGCAAGGCCCCCCAGCTGGCCAGGACCGTCTTCGGCGCCGAGAACGTGGCCCGGCTGCTCGCCTCCTTCTTCCCCCGGGTGGCCCGGATCGACGTGACGTTCGAGCCGCACGAGATCAACGGCCAGCCGGGTGCGATCTTCCGCGACCGAGACGGCAGAGTGCTCCACATCCTGGCGCTCGATGTGCTCGGCGGGAGGATCCAGACGATCCGCTCGGTGATCAACCCCGACAAGCTGGGGCACCTGGGCCCGGTGGCGGACGCCTGGGCGATCGACCGCGAAGCAAGGCGGGCGCGCCGGTCCACGGGATGACCGCAGATCACGCGGCCCCACGGAGGCGGAGGAGCAGATCCGGATCCGGTTCGATCTCATCCGGCCGGAGAATCGGCCGCAGAAATCGGCCGCGACGAGGAACCCGGCACGGATCGTCCTCTACCGTGCGTCGTGCTCGCGGCTCCGGGTTGACCCTCCCCCCGGGGGAGAGGCGACGGTGAGCGGACCAGGATGTGATCGGGGTTGGTGATGACTCGGCTGGTGCTGATCGGCACGTTCTCGGCCATGACCCGGCTGTCGGTCAAGGCGTTGCGCCTCTACGACGAGCTGGGCCTGCTGCGACCTGCGAAGGTCGACGCCTCCAGCGGTTATCGCTACTACGCGCTCGGCCAGGCGGGCACGGCGGAGTCGATCCGCAGGCTCCGGGCACTCGACATGCCGATCGAGGAGATCAAGCGGGTGCTGACCGCCTCCCCGGCGGACGTCCCCGGCCTGCTGAGCGCGCACCGGCGACGCCTGCGGGCGGAACGGGATCGCCACGATCACATGCTGGCCGTCATCACCCGATTGATCAACGGCGAGGAGCGCCTCATGAACTACACCGTCACCGTCGAGACCCTGCCCGCGCAGACCGTGGCCTCGGTGCGCCGCCGCACCGACCTGGCCGGCGCCGGCGCGACGATCGCCGAGGGCTTCGGCACCGTCGTCGGGGTTCTCACGCACGCCGGGAGGCACCCGGCCGGCGCCCCCTTCCTGGTGTTCCACGACGTCATCGACGCCGACAACGACGGCGACATCGAGATCTGCATCCCGATCGGGTCGCCCGTCGCCGCGACCTCTCCCGTACGGGTCGACCGGCTGGCCGCGGTCACCGCCGCGGTCACCGTCCACCGGGGCCGTCACGACGAGATCGCTCCCGCCTACCACGCCCTGACCGCCTGGATCACCGAGCAGGGCCACGAGATCGCCGGTCCGCCTCGGGAGACCTACCTCAACGACCCGGCCGTGACCGCCGAGGCCGACCTGCTCACCCAGGTGGCCTGGCCGGTCCGGTCCGGCGGGCCGGCGTGATCCTGCGGTAGGTCACGGTCCCGCCGCGCCACCGAGATCGTTCAGTGGACACGTCTCAGCCCATCACGTTGTCCACGTAGCACCAGCGCCAGTTCTCGCCCGGTTCGAACGAGGCGATGACCGGGTGGCCGATCCCGGTGGCGTGGCCGGTGGCGTGCCGGTTGGGCGACGAGTCACAGCAGCCGATGTGGCCGCAGGACAGGCACCTGCGCAGATGGACCCAGCGCGCTCCGATCGCCAGGCACTCCTCACACCCCTGCGGCGTGCGCGCCGGCGGGTCCTCGGTCCGGGCCCGGGTGAGATGCTGACAGAGCTCCATGGTTCCCCCCTTGTGTGAATACTCAGGATCGTACGACCCGAACCATGTTCGGGTCGGTGTGCCTCTCCGCGTTCCGGCCTGCGGCCTCCTTCGGTAACGAGCCGGTACGACCGCGCCTGCCGCGCGGGCGCGTTGGGTAGGGTCGGGACATGCGACCCCTTCCGCGACGAATTCCCGTCCTCGCCGCCTCAGCGGTGGCCGCCGCCCTGCTGGTCACGGGCTGCTCCGAGATCCAGCAGGTGAGCCAGGGCATCGACAAGGCGCAGCAGTGCGTGCAGGCCGCGGGTATCGTCACCGAGACCGCCTCCAAGGTGTCCGGCCTGCTCAACGACCCCGCGGGCATGGAGAAGGCGCTGAACGACGGGGGCGCCAAGCTGGGTGATCTCGCCGACAAGGCCTCCAACACCTCCCTGAAGGAGGCCGCCGACGGTGTGTCCAACACCCTGCAGGGTTTCAACGTCACCGACGCCAACAGCGCCGTCGACGCCGCCCAGAAGGTGGCGACCGACTCGGTGGGCTGGGTCCAGCAGCTGACCAACGCCTGCGGGTGACGGCGGCCTGTTCCCAACCCGCATTCTCCTAGGGGAATAGCGCTGAAATAGCGTCGTTCCCATGGACGCTCCGGACAACGAACCGGATCCCCGGTTCACTCTCGCCAACGAACGCACCTATCTGACCTGGTTGAGTACGTCGCTCGCGCTCAGCGCGGGCGGCGTCGCCATGGCCGCGGTCTCGGCCGACGTCTTCATCCCGTGGATGCGCACCCTGCTCGCGGTGGTCCTGGTGTCGCTGTCCGCCCTGGCCGCCGCGATGGCCTATCCCCGCTGGCGCAGCGTCGAGCGGGCCCTGCGCAGTTCCGCGCCGCTCCCGCCCCCGGCTTTGGCCCCGCTGTTCGGGTATGGGGTGGCGGCCGTCGCCGTGCTGGCCCTGATCCTCATCCTGCTCTCCCGATGAACGGCTCCCGATGAACGGCTCCCGATGAGCGGCTCCCGGGACGGAGGCGGGTCCGGGGACGGCGGCTTCCAGGACGTCGCTCCCCGGGACGACGGCCCCGGAGGTGACGGCCCCGGAGGTGACGGCACGGGGCACGGTGGCGTCGGGGACGGTGGCCTGCAGGGTGAGCGGACCAGGCTCGCCTGGGTCCGTACCGCCACCGTGCTGGCGGCCGGTGCCCTGGGCGGCGCCGGAGTGGCCCTGCGCGCCGGTGCCCCCGCCGGGATCGCCCTGCTGTTCGTCCCCGCCGTGTTCTGCGCCTTCCTGCTGCTGACCCAGACCGGCATCCGCTACCGGCGCGCCCAGGAGGCCCTCCGCCGGGGGCGCCCCCTCGACGACGGCGCCGACGTCCTCATCGCCTGGATCGGCACCGTCGCCGTCACCGCCGGGGCCGTCGCCTCCGTGCTCGCGGGGGTCGGGCGGTAAAAAATGCGGCAAGATAGCGGAGCATGTCCCGCTTCGATGATCTGCCCGGCTACGCGGCGTCGATCGGCCCGCTGATCGACGCGGTCAACCTCGGGGTCCACATCGCGAGCAGGCCACCCTGCCGGGAGCTCACCGAGCGCTGGGGGCTGCAGGCCGACCTGCTGGTCGATCTCCGCTTCGTGCTTCCGGTCAGGCCGCTCACCCCCGAGGGGGTGGCCGCCGTCTACCGCTACAACCCCCTGCGGCGGTCCGAGATCGACGTCCACCTCGTCCAGGGCACCCTGGTCGAGGACACCGCCCCCGCCGGCGCTCCCGCAGAGGGGGGCGTCCTGCGCGCGACCCCGGCCGCGCGGGCCTTCATCGCCTCCCTGTACGAGGTGCACGCGACGGTGCTCGGCGGGCTGTGGGCCGCCCAGGCCGACCGGCTGCCCGAGCTGGCCGCCGTCGCCGGACGGCTCCTGCGGGCGGGCGCGGCGACCGGCGGGGCCGCCTTCACCCAGGTCTCGCCGCCGTACGAGCCCGCGGGCACCCCGCCGGGCGTGCTGCTCTTCAACCGGCTGGCGGCCCTGCGCTACCACCGCGCCGACGCGCACGCCGGAGCCTGGGCGCGGGCGGGCCTGACCGCCGCCGAGATCGTCTCCCTGCCCCCGGGGCCGGTCCGGGACCGGATCGAGGCCGACACCAACCGCCGCGCCGCGCGGCCGTACGAGACCCTGACCACCCGTGACCGGCAGACGTTCCTGCTCGGCCTGAGCGCCCTCGACCTGCCGTGAGACGGGCGGGAGCACGGGCCGCGCGAGGGGCCGGGAGGCGGCGGGGGATCAGGGCCGGGAAGTCAGGGGCGGGAGATCAGGGCCGGGGGGCCTCGGTGCCGCCCAGGGCGACGGTCTCGGCGACCTCGGCGTGGCGCTCGGCCTCCTCGGCCGCGAACCGCTCGGCGTCGAGCCGTTCGGCGATGTCCTCGTCCTGGCGCATCAGCCGGTCCAGGTCCTGGCCCGCCATCTCCAGCACGCCCATGTCGGCGTAGGCCTGCTGCAGGCGCGGGCTCCACAGCCCGATGTCCTTGACGCAGGGGACGATCCGGCTGAACAGCAGCGAGCGGAAGATCCTCAGGTACTCCGACCGGTCGACGCACTCCATGGCCTCGGCCACCTCGGCCTTGTTCAGGCCCAGGGTCTCCCAGGTCTCCCGGCCGCGCAGCCGGTCGCGCATCAGGTAGCAGCCCTCGATGACGAAGTCCTCGCGCTCGCGCAGCTCGGCCTCGCCGAGCTGCGCGTAGTGGTCGCGCAGCGCCATCCGGCCGAAGGCCACGTGCCGGGCCTCGTCCTGCATGACGTAGGCGAGGATCTGCTTGGGCAGCGGCTTGGTGGTGATGTCGCGCATCACGCCGAAGGCGGCCAGCGCGAGACCCTCGATGAGCACCTGCATGCCCAGGTAGGGCATGTCCCAGCGGGAGTCGCTCAGCGTGTTGTCGAGCAGTGCCTTCAGGTGGGGGTTGATCGGGTAGGCCAGGCCCACCTTCTCCTGCAGGAACCGGGCGTAGGTCTCGGCGTGCCGGGCCTCGTCCATGGTCTGGGTGGCCGCGTAGAACTTCGAGTCCAGGTCGGGGACCGACTCCACGATCCTGGCCGAGCAGATCATCGCGCCCTGCTCACCGTGCAGGAACTGGGAGAACTGCCAGGAGGCGTTGTGCAGCCGCACGTCGGCGCGCTGCCTGTCGTCCATCCGCTCCCACAGCGGGCTGCCGTAGATCGCCAGCGTCCGGTCGGGGACGCCGAGCACGTCGTACGGATCGACCTCCAGGTCCCAGTCGATGCGCTTGGCCGAGTCCCACTGCTTGTCCTTGCCCTTCTGGTACAGGCTCAGCATGCGGTCCCGGCCCTCGTCGTACTCCCAGGTGAACCGGGCGGCTCCGGCCGCCTCGACGTCCCAGGTGGACAGCTCGGAGGGGATGGCGTAGAGGTCGTGCGTCGACATGGGGGCCTCCTGGAGACGTACATCGTACGTACCCCCACGAGGTTGTCACGTACACTGTACGTACGTCAATGGAGGCCGCGCCCGCGGAGGTGACGCCCGGGGCCGCGGACGGCCCCGGGCGCCGGGAGAGTGTTCCCTTCCCCTGGACACTCTCCGGACGGGTCAGTACCAGTTGCTCGACCGGAAGTGACCCCACGCGCCGCACGGTGACCCGTAGCGGCTCTTGATGTAACGCAGACCCCAGTGGATCTGGGTGATCGGGTTGTACCGCCAGTCGCCGCCGCTGCCGCCCATCTTCGAGCCGGGCAGCGCCTGCGGGATGCCGTAGGCCCCGGAGGAGCGGTTGTAGGCGCGGTGGTTCCAGTTGCTCTCCCTGGTCCACAGGCTGTCCAGGCAGCGGAACTGCCTGTGCGGCCACGCCCGCCGGGAGACGAGGCGGTAGGCGATCGTCTTGTTCCTGCTCTTGGCGGTCCTGGCGACCGCCTTCATCGTGGGCTTCACCTGGGTCACCCAGGTGAAGCGGTGCACCATCCGCGCCGTCCCTTTCCTGGACGACTCGGTGGCGCTCTCGGCTCGTCCCGCCGTCGACGGACCGACCATCGCCGAGGCGGCGAGAACGGTGACGACGGTACCGCGTAGAACACGGTGGCTGCTGTTCACATGTTTCCTTGTCCTCGGGCCGCGTGCGGGGGCGCGCGAGGGCATCGGTGCCCTCGCACGCCTGACGATCCGGCGCCCGTGGCTCGGACGGGGAACGCCCGCGCGGTCTCGCCGGCCTGTTTCCGGCATGAGACGCCGCGGCGGTCTCTCTAGGCGGCTTTCTAGTACGCCGGAGAGCGCCGAGCGGCGGATGGGACACGCGAAGGAAAGGTGTTTGCCCGATCTTCGGGATTTACGGGTGGTTCAGCGAGAGGTCGATGACGACCGGCGAATCCCCAATGCCCGGAGACGGCATGAAAATCAGCCCACCATGGGGTTTCGGAGTGCTCGCTCCTGATCAGTACCAGCCCCGCGACAGCGAGTGCGACCACGCCCGGCACGGCGAGCCGTAGCGCTGCTTGATGTAACCGAGCCCCCACTTGATCTGCGTCCTGGGGTTGGTGCGCCAGTCGCGTCCCGCGCTGGCCATCTTCCCACCGGGAAGCGCCTGCGGGATGCCGTACGCGCCCGAGGAGCGGTTGCGGGCGCGGTGGTTCCAGTTGCTCTCCTTGGTCCAGAGCCTGCTGAGGCAGTCGAACTGAGTGCTGTTCCAGCCGTGAGCGGACACCATCGGCCTGGCGACCGCCCGGTTGCCCGTACTCGCCGAGGACGCCTGGGCGACCGTGGTGGTGCCGAGGGCGAGCACCGAAGTGATCACCAGTGCACCGGTACGGCGTAGCGTCGACATGGGACTCCCTTGTGCCTTGAGGTCGGGGGACGGCGCCACGATGCCTCGCGATCCGGCGGCGGGCCAGCCGACAGCGTCTGTCAGGAGCCATGTCAGAGATCGGTAAGAGAATGATCAAAGCGATGGTGAGGCGGGTGTCGTCCCGCCTGTGGCTTCAGTCACATTTCACTTTATGGACGTCATAACTCTCAAATGTGACAAGGGGATTAGGGTGCACTGCATGGGAATCCGTGATATTGCCGTACAGACTCTTTCCGGCACCCCCACCACCCTGGCCGGGCTGGCCGGGGACGGGGCCGTCCTCGTGGTGAACGTCGCCTCCAAGTGCGGGCTCACGCCGCAGTACGCCGGGCTCGTCGAGCTCCAGCGGACCTACGGCGAGCGGGGCCTCACCGTGGTCGGCGTGCCGTGCAACCAGTTCATGGGCCAGGAGCCGGGCAGCGCCGAGGAGATCCAGGAGTTCTGCGCCACCACCTACGGCGTCGACTTCCCGCTGCTGGCCAAGACCGAGGTCAACGGCGAGGGCAGGCACCCGCTGTACGACCGGCTCACCGAGGTCCCGGACGCCGACGGCGAGGCCGGGGACGTGCAGTGGAACTTCGAGAAGTTCCTCGTCTCCGCCGACGGCGAGGTGGTGGCCCGCTTCAGGCCCGGCGTCGAGCCCGGCGACCCCGCCGTCATCGCGGCGATCGAGAAGTCCCTCTAGCCGCGCAGCTGCCCCTGACGATCAGCTCGGTCGGTAGCAGCACGCCACGCGGGCGCCTGCCGCCGCCGCGGAGCACCAGCTCTGCGGCGCGGTAGCCGATGTCCTGGGCCGGCTGGGCGATCACCGTCAGCGACGGCGAGCACAGCTCCGCCCAGGGCACGTCGTCGAACATGATCAGCGACATGTCCCTGGGCAGGCGCAGGTCCAGCTCCCGCGCGGCCAGCACGGCCGCCTCGCCCAGCAGGTTGCCGCCCGCCAGCACCGCGGTCAGGTCGGGCCGGTGCTGGAAGAGCCCGGCCGCGGCGGCGTAGGCGGAGTCGCGGCTGCCCCGGGCCACCACGATGAGCTCCTCGTCGACGAGCGGGCCCATCACCTCCCGGAAGACCGCCAGCCGCTGGGCCTGCCCGGGACCGCCCAGGTAGGCGATGCGCCGGTGTCCCAGCCCGGTCAGGTAGTCCACCGCGGTCCTGACCCCGGCGCGGTCGTCGGCCAGCACGGCCGGGATGTCCCCGCACCCGGCCGAGGTCCGGTGCGCGAACACGGTGGTCAGCCCGGCCCGCAGGGTCGGCGCCCAGCTCTCGCCGTCCCCCGACGGGATCGCGACCAGCCGGTCCACCCCCTGCTCCAGGAGCACGCCGATCGCCTCGGCCTCGCGTTCGGGGTCGTCGCCGGTCGTGCCCAGGATCACCGGCTCGCCCGCCGAGCGCGCGCAGGCGAGCACCCCGTCGGCCACCCTCCCGTAGAAGGTGTCGGTGATGTCGGGCAGCAGCAGCCCGATCCCGCCCGAGCGGCGCTGGCGCAGGTTGCGGCCGAGCGCGCTGGGCCGGTAGTCGAGCTGGGCGGCGACCGTCAGCACCCGCTCCCTGGTCTCCGGGCTCGCCGACCCGCCGGACAGGACCCGCGACACGGTGGCGACCCCGACCCCGGCCGTCTCGGCGACGTCCCTGATCGTCGCGCGACGCATGTTCATGGAAACGATTCCATCATGTTTTTCACGAACGATCCAGTACGGAGGCATAACGACCGCCCTGCTGACAGGCCAGAACCGGGCAACCTCTTGACACCGATGTCCGTTTCCGATGAGATGCATGAAAACGTATCCAATATCGGGTGAACACGGGGTTGGCCCGAGGCGCTAAGGACTTCCATGGCATCCATCGTTCTCAGCAAAGTCGACAAGATCTACGCGGGCGGCGTCAAAGCCGTGAACGGCCTCGACCTTGAGATCAAGGACGGCGAGTTCATGGTGCTGGTCGGCCCGTCCGGCTGCGGCAAGTCCACCGCCCTGCGCATGATCGCGGGCCTTGAGGACATCAGCGGCGGTGAGATCGCGATCGGCGACCGGGTGGTCAACCACCTGCCCCCGAAGGACCGCGACATCGCCATGGTCTTCCAGAACTACGCGCTCTACCCGCACATGACCGTCGAGGAGAACCTCGCCTTCGGTCTGAAGCTCCGCAAGATGCCCAAGGCGGAGATCGCCAAGCGGGTCGGCGAGGCCGCCAAGATGCTCGGCCTCGACCAGTACCTCAAGCGCAAGCCGGCCGCCCTCTCCGGTGGTCAGCGCCAGCGTGTCGCGATGGGCCGCGCCATCGTCCGTGAGCCCCAGGCCTTCCTGATGGACGAGCCGCTGTCCAACCTGGACGCCAAGCTCCGCGTCTCCATGCGCGCCTCCCTGAACACCCTGCACGAGCGCCTGGGCGTGACGACCGTCTACGTCACCCACGACCAGGTCGAGGCGATGACCCTCGGGGACCGGGTCTGCGTGCTCCGCGACGGTCTGCTGCAGCAGGTCGACACCCCGCAGAACCTGTTCGACAAGCCGGTCAACCTGTTCGTCGCCGGCTTCATGGGCTCCCCCTCGATGAACTTCGTCAACGCCGAGCTGGTACGCGGTGACGGCGGCGCGGCCGTCTCCTTCGCGGGCTTCAACCTGCCGGTCCCGGCCGAGACCTTCGCCGAGAAGCGCGGCCTGGAGGACTACATCGGCAAGAAGATCATCCTGGGCATCCGCCCCTCCGACTTCGAGGACTCGGTCGCCGCCAACGGCACCCCGGGCGGCTGGACCCGCCTGCAGGTCCGCGCCGAGGTCACCGAGGAGCTCGGCTCCGAGATCAACGTGCTCTTCCTGATCGACGCCCCGCCGGTCCAGCACCAGGACACCGTCGCCGCCGCCGCCGACGACGGCGAGGAGGACGCCACGCTGCCCCTGGTGGGCGACAAGTCCCTGTGGACCGCCCGCGTCAACTCCCGCAGCCACGTCCGTCCCGGCCAGAACATCGAGCTGGTCGTCGACACCCACAACCTGCACTTCTTCGACCCGGTCTCGGGTCTGGCCATCGGTCACCCGGCCAACACCCGCGTCTGACCCCTGACGGGCCGCACCCGGCCCGTCCCGGACCACATCCCGCAAGGCCGACAGGGCCCGCGCCACGACCCCCTCCCGTGGCGCGGGCCCTTTCGTGTCCGCGGCCCTTCCGGCGGGACGTCGTCCGGATATTCAATGAAGAATTAAGTGATCTTTGTTTCCCGTTTCAGCGGTTCACGCCGAGGCTTTCCGATATTCCCGGGTAGCGTGCGGAATCGCGGGGTAGGGCTCTCGGACCTCCCGGGCCGTCGAGAGTGCCGGCAGGCGCTTTCGACCCGAGGGAGATTTCATACGGCCGGATGTCTTCACCGCTCCTATGAGTCCAGGCGCGTTCGCCGCCCCTTGAGGGAGAAGATCCGGCAAATGACAGTATTTCTCATTGGTTTTGCTCGAAGGTCGCCGGGAGTGTTCGGGCTTCTCATTGGAATTCTGCTTCTTCCGGTCATCGCCGTGGCCGTCGCCACGCAATCCGGGGCGAGGGTCGTGCAGGAGCCGGTGAACCTCGGCACCGCCGACGCCTTCGCCGTGCTGGCCGGGACCACCGTCACCAACACCGGCCCCAGCGTGATCACCGGAAACCTGGGCCTGAGCCCGGGCACCGCGGTGACCGGCTTCCCCCCGGGCACCGTGTTCGGGACCCAGAACATCGCCGACGCCGTCGCGCTCCAGGCGCAGAACGACCTGACCATCGCCTACAACAACGCGGCCGGGCAGGCCTCGACCGCCCTCGTCTCGGGGGACCTGGTCGGCCGGACGCTGGTGTCCGGCGTCTACACCTCCACCTCCTCGCTCGGGCTGACCGGCACCCTGACCCTCGACGCGCAGGGCGACCCCAACGCGATCTTCATCTTCCAGGTCGCCTCGACGCTCATCACCGGGTCGGCCAGCAGGGTCCAGCTCATCAACGGGGCGCAGGCGTGCAACGTCTTCTGGCAGGTGGGCAGCTCGGCGACGCTGGGGACCAACTCCACCTTCGTCGGCAACATCCTCGCCCTGACGTCGATCACGGTGACGACCGGCGCCGTCGTCGACGGCCGGGTACTGGCCCGCAACGGGCAGGTCAGCCTCGACACGAACACCATCACCCGGGCCGTCTGCGACGTGACCCCCACTCCGACCGTGACGCCCACGGTCACGCCCACGGTGACGCCGACCGTGACGCCCACGGTCACTCCGACCGTCACTCCCACGGTGACGCCCACGGTCACGCCCACGGTCACTCCGACCGTCACTCCCACGGTGACGCCCACGGTCACGCCCACCGTGACTCCGACGGTGACGCCCACGGTGACTCCGACGGTGACGCCCACGGTGACTCCGACGGTGACGCCGACCGTGACTCCGACGGTGACGCCCACGGTGACTCCGACGGTGACGCCCACGGTGACTCCGACGGTGACGCCGACCGTGACGCCCACGGTCACGCCCACGGTGACGCCGACCGTGACGCCCACGGTCACTCCGACCGTCACTCCCACGGTGACACCGACGGTGACGCCCACGGTCACCCCGACGGTGACGCCCACGGTGACCCCGACGGTGACTCCGACGGTGACGCCGACGGTCACTCCCACGGTGACCCCGACCGTCACCCCCACACCCACGGTGAGCCCGACCGGGACGCGGCGGCCCCCGCAGAGGCGGGAGATCATCCTGCCGCCCGGCGAGGCCGGGCCCGGCCGTCAGGGCCGACGCGGAAACCGGAGCGATACGGAGATCGAGGAGAGCGGAGGCGGCCCGGGAGCGTTCCTCGACCGGATCTTCGGTCCGGGCCGGTTCGGTGACCGCTGGTTCGGTGACCGCTGGTACGGCCCGCGCGGGCACCAGGACCGCGGGCCCGGCCGGGCACCGGTTCCCCGGCCGGTCGACCACCACCTTCCGGTGACCGGCTGACGCCCCGGCCCGCGGCCCCGATGCGGAGCGCGCCCGCTCACCGTCTCCCGGTCCGGGAGCGCTCCGCTCCGCCCTCCCGGCGGCCCGGGGGCGCTCCCGGCCGGTCCCCCGGCCGCCTTCTAGCGGCCGATGCGGCGGGAGACCTGGCCGATCAGGGTCAGCGGGAGCAGCCTGCCGACCCTGACGAGCGCCTTGTAGCGCAGGTCGGGGATGCTCACCCGTACGCCGCGGGCCAGGTCGCGCATGGCCTCGCGGACCACGTTCTCCGCCGACAGCCAGAGGAAGCCCGGGATCCCCGAGGTGTCGATCGAGGCGCGTTCGTGGAACTCGGTGCGCACGAACCCCGGGCACAGGGCCATGACCCGCACCCGGGTGCCGGCCATCTCCGCGGCCGTGGACTCGCTGAAGTTCACCACCCACGCCTTGGACGCGCTGTAGGAGCCCCTGGTGAAGAACGCCGCCACCGACGCGACATTGATCACCGCGCCCCGGTCGCGTTCCCTCATCCCCGGAAGCGCGGCCAGTGTCAGCCGCAGCACGGCCTCGCAGTGCAGCCTGAGCATCCGTACCTCCTGCTCGGCGGGAACGTCGAGGAAGTGGCCCGGATGGCCGAAACCGGCGTTGTTGACCAGCAGGTCGACGCCCTCGCGCAGCCGCCGCTCCACCGCCTCCAGGCCCTCCTCGGTCACCAGGTCGGCGACGAGCACCTCGCTGTCCGCCCCGTGCCGCAGCCGCAGCCGCTCGGCGACCTCGGCCAGGCGTCTCCCGTCGCGGGCGACCAGGACGAGGGAGAAGCCGTCGGCGGCCAGACGGTCGGCGAAGGCGGCACCGATGCCGGCCGTCGCCCCTGTGATCAATGCGGTTGGCATATCCGAATTCTAGGGACGCGGCGGGGCGCCGGGGACGGGCGCGCCCGGCCGGGCCGCGACGCTCCGCCCGGATGAATCCGCCTCGCCCGTGAACATCAAAGATCGGAGAACAGTGAGTGATCATTCGGTAAGGGCGGTGAGCCGGATAAGCCGCCTTTTTCGATAGTCAAATATAACGGGTTCCGGAGGCATGTCGCTTGTGTTCCAAGCGCTGTGCTCCTGGCCTGAATACTTGCCATGAGGAGTTCGAAATGGTCAAAAAATACACAATGTCCATCCTTCTTACGGTGATGGCCGGGAGCGGGCTGGGCGTTGGAATCGCCGGAACCGCGACCGCCGGAACCGGGCTTCCGGCCTCGGTCGCCGGTTTCCACGCACAGCCGTATCCGCCCGTCATCGACTACGCCGCCTCGGCCAACCGGATCGCCCTCCAGGCCGAGGACGTCCTGGACGACGCCGAGGAGGTCGCCGAGGAGGCCGAGGACGTCGCGTCCGACGCCGAGGACATCGCCGCCGCGGCGGAGGACATCGCCGGTGACGTCGGCGGGGCCAACCTCGACGCCGCGGAGGAGGCCCTCGAGGACGCGAGGGAGGCGCTCAACGACGCGCGGAACGCGGGGGCGAACGCGGCCAGGCTCGCGCCCGGCACCGTGGAGCTCGTCTCGGCCTCCCGGCCGATCGTCTCCGGCGGTGCGGTCGCCCGCCCGGGCGACCTCGCCTGGATCGCGGCCGAGGCGGGCAGGATCGCCGCCAGGGCCAGGGACATCGCCGCCAGGGCCGAGGCGATCGCGGACCGGGCGGCGGACATCGCCTCCGACGCCGCGGCCATCGCGGCGCTCGCGGCACCGACCAACGCCGCCGCGGCCGCGGTGGCGACCAACGCCGCACGGGTCGCGTCCGAGGCCGAGGAGCTCGCCTCCGCGGCGGCCGACCTGGCCAAGGCCGCGGAGAACCTGGCCCTCAAGGCCAGGAACGTCGCGCTGCTCGCACTCGAGGCCCGTGACGGCTGCGAGGGCGACCACTGCGGCGGCGGCTGCGGTGGCGGCGGATGCTTCCGCGACGCCTCCTGGGGCTCGGGGGAGAAGCTGCCCTTCACCGGAACGCCGGTGTCGACCGTGGCAACGGTCGGTGGGGGCCTGCTGGCCGCCGGGGTCGTCGGCACCCTGATCTCCATCCGGCGCCGTCGATCGTCCAGTGCCCGCTAGACGACACCGCCGGACCGCCGTCATCTGCCTGCTGGCCCTCGTCGCCGTCCTCGTGTCGGCCGGGGGCTGGTCGGCGCACCTCGGTCTGGGCGTACGGGACCACCTGGAGGCGACCCGGGGCGCGCTGCTCCGGCTGCGCGCGGCGGTGAGCGCGGGACAGCCGTCGCTCGTCGCCGCACCGCTCGCGGACGCCGCCCGGCACGCGGCCGAGGCGCGGCGGCTGACCGCGGGTGCCGACTGGTCGTTGCTCACCCACGTCCCGATGGTGGGACAGGCCGCGAGCACCGTACGGGGACTGTCCGAGGGGGTGGCCGAACTGACCGACGTGCTGAACGACCTCCAGCGCGTCGGTGCGGCGTTCATCACCGCGGGCACCCCCTCGTCGGGGGACCCGAGACGGCTGCTGGCCGCCGTCGAGACGGCGGCACCGGTCCTGGACGAGGCCGTCGCCCGGCTCGCCCGGGTGAGCTCGCGCCTGGCGTCCACCCCGGCGCGGACCGGCGTGGACGAGCTCGACCAGGCCCGCGGCACCGCGCTGCGGGAGATCGACGAACTGCGCGGCACGCTGGGCGACGCGGTGACCGCCGCCGCGCTGCTCCCCCCGATGCTGGGCGGCGACGATCCGCGGCGCTACTTCCTGGCCTTCCAGACCAACGCCGAGGCGCGCGGCACCGGGGGGCTGGTGGGAGCCTTCGGCATCCTGCGGCTCGACCGGGGCAAGGTCGTCATCGAGCGGCTCTCCTCCAACAACGACCTCGACACCAGCCCCGTCCCCGTCACCCACCCCGGCCGTGGATTCCTCGGCCGCTACGGGCCGAACGCCACCCGGATGCTGTCGGTCTCCAACCTCTCCCCGCACTTCCCCTACGCCGCGGCCATCTGGACCGGCCTGTGGGAGCGCCAGGCCCGCACCCGGCTCGACGGCGCCATCGCCACCGACCCGGTCGGCCTGGCCCATCTGCTCCGGGTGATCGGCCCGGTCACCGTGCCCGGCGGGGAGGTCGTGACGGCGGGGAACGTCGTCGACCTCACCGAGCGGGTGGCCTACGCCCGCTATCCCGACCCCCTGGCGCGCAAGGTGTTCCTCATGGGGATCGCCCGCGCCGTCGGCGAGGCCCTGCCCGCCGCCTTCGCCGACCCCGCCCGGCTGCTCCCCGTGCTGGCCGGGATGGCGGCCGACCGGCGGCTGCAGGTCTGGAGCCGTCACCGGGCCGAGCAACGGCTGCTGGCGCGCACCCCCCTCGGCGGCGTGCTGCCGTCCCGGCCGGGGCCGTTCGCCGCCCTGGTGGTCAACAACTCCGCCGGCGGCAAGCTCGACTACTACCTGGAGCGCTCGCTGCACTACCGGCTCGGCCCCTGCCGGGACGGCAGGCGTTCCTCGACCGTGCGCGTGCGCCTGACCAACGACGTCCCCAGGAAGACCCTGCCCTCCTACGTGACCGGCCGGCTCGACAACGCCGGCATGGGACGGCACCGTCCCGGGTCCAACCTGCTGTGGGTGTCGCTGTACGCGGGCGTCGGGGCGGAGGTGACCGCGGCCCGGCTCGACGGCGACCGGGCGCCGATCATCCGGGAGACCGAGCGGTCCCGTCCGGTCTACTCCACCATGGTGGAGTTCGCCCCCGGCCAGTCCAGGGTCCTGGAGTTCGAGCTCACCGAACCCGTCTCGAACGAACCACCGCTGGTCCCGGTGCAGCCGCTGGTCCGGCCGCAGCGGACCCGCGTCACCCAGGACGCGCGGGGATGCCTCCCGTGACGACGCCGGGCCGGTATGAAAGGGCAAAGAGCGGTGCGCCGCGGCCTGCCGCGTACCGGCACGGACCTACCCTCTCGTCATGAGGGCTTCGCCGGGGACCACCGGGACCACGCAGGGGCGCGTGACCGGGGAGCGGAGCGCGGTCCCCGCGGGCGGCGAGAAGGCCCCGCCCGGGCACGAGGACTGCGGCACGCGCTGCTGGCGGGACCCCCGGGACGCGCAGGCGCCGAGGGACGGCGTCCGCTTCCACATCCTGTTCGTGTGCACCGCCAACATCTGCCGCTCCCCGCTGGCCGAACGGCTGGCCCGTTCGGCACTGGGCCCCTGCCCGGCGCTGCGGATCAGCAGCGCGGGCACGCACGCCCGGCCCGGGATGGAGATGGACAGGCGCGCCGGGAACACCCTGGCCCGGCTCGGCGGCGACCCGGCCGGGTTCACCTCCCGCCTGCTCACCCCCCGCCTGGTGGCCGACGCGGACCTGGTGCTGACCGCCACCCGCAGGCACCGCGCGCAGGCGGTCGCCCTGCACCTGGCCGCGGCCACCCGGACCTTCACCATCGCCGAGTTCGGCGCGCTGGCCCAGGCCGTGCCGCCGGAGCGGATCCTGCGCCACCACGACCCCGTGCGCAGGGCCCGCGCCCTGGTCGAGGAGGCGCGGGCCCTGCGCGGGCTGGTACGCGTCGACGAGTCCGACATCGACGACCCCTACGGGAGGTCCTGGCTGGCCTACCGGATGGCGGGGCGGACCATCACCCGGTACCTGGCCGCCCCGCTCCGGCTGCTCACACCCCCACCGGACGCTTGACCTCCGGCTCGTAGCCGTACCCGTAGCCGTAGCCGTACCCGAAGTAGGTCTCGTGCCGGGGCGGGACGAAGTTCAGGACCGTTCCCACCACCCGGGCGTTGATCGACGCCAGCAGCGCGGCGGCGCGGACCATGTGCTCGCGGCGGGTCTTGCCGTGCCGGCTGACCAGCAGGGTGCCGTCGCACAGCGCGCTGAGCGTCGCGGCGTCGGTCACCGGCAGCAGCGGCGGCGCGTCGATGATGACCATGTCGTAGGTCTCGGTCAGCTGGGTCAGCACCTCGCGCATCCCGCCCGAGCCGAGCAGCTCGCTCGGGTTCGGCGGGATCTGCCCGCTCGGCAGCACCGACATGCCCGGCTCGCCCCAGACCTGGATGACCTCCTTCAGGCGCGCCCGGTCGATCAGCACGTCCGTCAGGCCCGTGGTCCCCTCGATGCCGAGATAGCGGGGGATCGTGGGACGGCGCAGGTCGCCGTCCACCAGGACGATCCGCCATCCGGCCTGGGCGAGCGTGATGGCCAGGTTGACCGAGGTCGAGGACTTGCCCTCGCTCGGCAGGCAGCTGGTGACCACGAGCGACCTGGGCTGGCGGTCGACCCCGATGAACTGCAGGTTGGTACGGAGCGTGCGGAACGCCTCCGACCTGGACGAGCGGCCGTTGGTGCGCAGGATCAGCGGCTGGTGCCGCGCGTCCCGCTCGTAGCCGATGATCCCCAGGGTCGAGCTGCCCGACGCCTCCTGCAGCGCCTCCGGCGTCTTGATGGTGGTGTCCAGGTGGTCGCGGACCACGATGACGGCCATCACCGTCAGCAGGGCCAGCAGCACGGCCATCAGCAGGTTGACCACGGGCTTGGGGCTGACCGGCTCCTGCGGCACCTCGGCGTGGTCCACCACCGTGACCTTCACCGTGGGACGGCTGGAGGAGGTGGGCCGCTCGATCTGGTCGATGAGGTCGGCGAAGCTCGCCCCCAGGTCGTTGGCCAGCTCGGCGGCCCGCTTGGGCACCGTGTCCGCGACCGTGGCGCGCAGCAGCACCGTGCCGGGCACCGCCTCGGCCGTGATGTTCGACTGCAGCCGCTCCACGTCGGCGTCGTCGGTGACCCGGCTGAGCACCCGCCGGGTGGAGAGCAGGGTGGCGTAGGACTGCACCCGCTGCGCCGACAGGATGCCCGCCTGGTACGCGGTGGACAGGCTGCCCTCCTTGTCGTGACCGGAGACCAGCATGGAGATCGTCGCGACGTACTTCGGCGGCGTGTTGGCCGTGACGGTCACCGCCGCGCCCACCGCGATGATCAACGACAGCAGGATGAGCGGCCAGTTCCGGCGCGCGAGCCGTACGTAGTAGAGCAGTTCCATGTCAACGTCGCCTTTCACGGATTCTCTGGAGGGGCTGGGGGGTTCGGACGGAAACGCGGACGCTCATGTCCCGCAGCATGCCGACGAGGCCACCGGCGATCGCACCGGCCACGGCCGTCGCGACGAGCGGGGGCATCCGGCCCAGCGCCGTGGCCAGGCAGAGGGCGCCGGTGACCGCCGTGATCGCGCCCAGCGTGACGGCGACCGAGCGGGTCCCCAGCCCGGCGCGCCGCAGCCGGTGCGACACGTGGTCGGTGCCGCCCTGCAGCGGGGACCGGCCGGTCAGCACCCGGGAGAGGAAGACCACGCAGGTGTCCACGGTCGCGACGAAGGTCGGCAGGAACAGCCCGGCGATCGTCGCGTCCGGGGGGCGTCCCGCGACCAGCACGGTCGCCGAGCAGGCCAGCGTGAACCCGATGAACAGCGACCCCGAGTCGCCCATGAACACCCTCGCCGGCGCCCAGTTGTAGGGCAGGAAGCCCAGGCAGGCGCAGGTGAGCGCGACCAGCGGCACCGCGAGCGCGACATGGCCCTGCAGCAGCGCCGTCACCGCGAGCAGCGCCGCGGCCACGGCGGTGACGGAGCCCAGCGCGCCGTCCATGTTGTCCAGCAGGTTGAAGGAGTTGGTCATCACGACGATCCACACCGTCGTGAGCACGGCGTCCAGCCACGTCCCGGTCACGGTCGCCTGGACCCCGGAGAGCACCACCCCCACGGCCACCACGGTCTCCACGGTCAGCCTGGTCACCGCCGGCAGCGGGGAGATGTCGTCGATCAGCCCCAGCAGGGACACCGCGGTGGCGGCCAGCAGGATCGCGGTGATCTGCAGGTCGGCCAGGCCGAGCGCGACCGCGGCGGGCACCACGGTGCCCACCGTGATCGCGATGCCACCGAGGTAGGGGGTCGGGCGGGAGTGCGCCTTGTGCCCCCCGGGATGGTCGGTGAGGTCCCAGCGCAGCGCCAGGCGCCGCAGCGGCACCACGGCCGCCGCGCTGAGCAGGCATGCCGTCCCCGCGGTGAGGGCGATCGTCCCGCTCACCGCGGGGACGTCGCCGGAGCCCCGGAGGACGCGCCGATGATCTCCATGAGGATCTCGTCGAGAGCGCGCCGCGGCACCCAGCCGGTGAGGGCACGGAGCTTCGCCGTGTCCGGGACCCTGCGGGTCATGTCCTCGAATCCCTGCTCGTAGGCCTCGGAGTAGGGCACCAGCTCGATCCCGGAGGTGGAGCCGGTGAACCCGATGATCATCTTCGCCAGTTCCAGGATGCTGACCTCGTCCGAGGAGCCGATGTTGAACGTCTCCCCGATCGCCGCCTCCTCGTCGAGCAGCCCCAGCAGCGCGTCCACCACGTCGGCGACATGGGCGAAGCACCGGGTCTGGGTCCCGTCGCCGAAGACCGTGAGCGGCGCGGCCGACAGGGCCTGGCGGACCAGGCTCGGGATGACCATGCCGTACGTCGGGCTCTGCCGCGGGCCCACGGTGTTGAAGAGCCGGACGATGATCGTCGGCAGGCCGCGCTCCTTGTGGTAGGCGTTGGCGAGGATCTCGTCCACGGCCTTGGCGGTGCTGTAGGCCCAGCGGACCACGGCGGGACTGCCCAGGATGCGGTCGGAGTCCTCGCGCAGCGCGCCCGAGGAGTTCTTGCCGTAGATCTCGCTGGTGCTGGTGATCAGGATCTTCTTGCGGTAGCGGTGCGCGGCCTCGATGACGATCTCCGAGCCCCGGATGTTGGTCGTCAGGGACCGCAGCGGCTGCTCGACGATCAGCTTGACGCCGACCGCGGCCGCCAGGTGCACCACCACGTCGCACCGGTGGACCAGCTCGTCCACCATGAGCTCGTCCAGCACCGAACCGTGCACGAAGTGCAGGTCGGGGTGGGGCCGGAGGTTCTCCAGCCGCCCCGTCGAGAGGTTGTCCAGGACGACGACGGAGTCGTCGCGGGCGAGCAGCGCGTCGGCCAGATGCGATCCGATGAATCCGCTGCCACCCGTTATCAGATAGCGGGTTCTTGATGCCTTGCTCACGTGCTGCTCCTCATCGCGTGCTTGGAGAGAACTGGGTTGCCGGCAGGAGGCGGCGGTGGTTCACGCGGGCGCGCCGAGTCTCGCGTCCGCGCCCGGTGCCCGCGTCCCCTCGAACCAGGCCACCGTCCTGCGCAGCCCGTCCTCGAGCGAGACCGGGCACGCACCGGGGAACAGCTCGCGCAGCAGGCGGCTGGAGGCCTGGGACTCGCGGATGTCACCCCGGCGCGGCGGCAGCGGGACCGTCTCGATCGTGCGGCCGAGGATCTCGCCGAGGACGTCCATCAGCTGCCGCAGCGAGACACGGGTGCCGAAGGCCAGGTTCACCGGTTTGGCGCTCGTCACCCCCCGGGCCGCGGCGTCGGCGAGGATCTCGGTCACCGACCCCACGTAGGTGAAGTCCCGCGACTGCCCGCCGTCGCCGTGCAGCGGCACCGCCTCGCCGCGCAGCGCGGCCGAGACGAACGCCGGGATCACCGCCGCGTAGGCGTGACCCGCGCTCTGCAGCGGCCCGTAGACGTTGAAGAAGCGGAACGGCAGGACCGGCAGGCCGTAGCTGGCCGCGTACGCCAGCGTGTAGGCCTCGGCGGCCAGCTTCCCGGCCCCGTACGGGCTGAGCGGCCTGGTGGGCAGGTCCTCGTGCTTGCGGGGTTCGGGACGGTCGCCGTACACCGAGGAGGACGACGCGAGGATCACGTGCGGCCGCCCGGCGCGGCACGCCTCCAGCACGTGCAGGGTGCCGGTCGCGTTGACGGTGTGCGAGGCCATCGGATCGGCCAGCGACCGGGGCACCGACGGCCGCGCGGCCAGGTGGATCACGTGCGTGGCGTCGGCCGCCAGGTCGCCCAGCAGGTCCCGGTCCAGGATGCTGCCGGTCACCACCTCGGCCTCGACCCCGTCCAGGTTGGCGAGATCGCCGCTGCTCAGGTCGTCCAGCACCGTGACGCGCGCCACGTCGCCCCTGGCCGCCAGGGTCCGGCACATGTGCGCGCCGATGAAACCCGCGCCGCCCGTCACCAGGACCCTCATCGGCTGCTCCGCTCGGGCAGCGGATCGCGGCCGGGAACCGGGCACAGCGACCGGTACAGGTTCTCGGTGTCGGCGACCAGGCGGTCCACCGCGAAGGCGTACGTGGTCCAGTCGCGGGCCGCCTCGCCCATCCGCCGGGCCAGCGCGGGATCGTTCAGCAACCGGACGACGTGCGCCGCCAGCTCGTCCGGCCCGGCACCCGACAGCAGACCGGTGTGGCCGTCCCTGACGACCTCGGCCACGCTCCCCACCCGGGTGGACACGACCGGGACGCCCGCCATCCCCGCCTCGACGAGCGTCACCGGGGTGCCCTCGTTGTCGGAGGTCAGCAGGACCACGTCGGCCGCGGCGTAGACCGTCTCGGGATCCGCGCGCCAGCCCAGCAGGTGGAAGGAGCCGCGCATGGACTCCGTCTCCCGCTCCATCGTCCGGGCGAGCTCGCCCCCGCCGCACACCACGAAGTGACAGTTCGGGACGCGGCCGAGCACGGTACGGGCCACCGTGACGAACCGGTCGGGCCGCTTCACCCCGGTCAGCCGCCCCACGTACGCCACCACGGGCGCGTCCTGCGGCAGGCCCAGCGCGGCGCGGGCCGCCTCGCGGGCGGGCACCGGCCCCAGCCGCACCCCGGGCGGGATGACGACGTACTGCTCTGGCCGGCCGATCCCCGCCTCCAGCAGCTCGTCCCGCACCCGGGTCCCGACCGTCACCAGCCGGTCCGACAGCAGCGCCAGCAGCCGTTCCGACCGTACGTAGAGCCCGCGTTTGAAGGGGGAGAAGTAGCCGTGCAGCAGGTGGCCGTGGAAGACGTGGACCCGGGCCGCGCCGACGCCCGACAGCCGGGCCGCCACCCGGCCCAGGGCACCGGCCTTGGCGGTACGGGTGTGCACGATGTGCGGCCGGAACGACCGCATGGCGCGGACCAGCCAGTACAGGGCGCGCTGGTCGTCACCGGGCCTGACCGAGCGGCCCAGGCCCGGGACCCGGTGCACCGGGGCGCGCGCGCCGTGCAGCAGCAGGTGGTCACCCTCCCCGGCGCCGACGTGGCCGGTGTAGAGACGGTGGTCGAACTCCTCGCGGTTCAGACGCTCGTGCAGCCCCGAGACCTGGGTGGCGGGACCGCCGACGTTCATTCGCGCGATGATCTCCATAACGCGAATCCGGCCGTCTGGCTTCATGGAGGCTCCTTGCTGACAGGCCTGGCTCACGTCGGAGAAACTAGTTCTCCACCCGATCCGTCCGCCGACACCATCACGGGAGCGGCGCGATGTTTTTCCTACTCCCTACCTAAACGTGATGTAGCTGCGTCTATGGCGACGCTGCGCGTCGCGGTGAGGCCGCTCTGATCCGGCTCTGTGTTCATGGCGACGCTGCGCGTCGCGGTGAGGCCGCTCTGATCCGGCTCCTTCCCTCGTCGGGAGGGATCGTTCGTTCCTCACGACCCCTCCCTCCTCGGTCCAGTCGCCGGCGCGGCCTCACGGGGAGTCCCTGGCGGGGGATTCATGGGGCCGGTCCCCGACGTGTCCTCATGGGGGAGTGGTGATCGGGGTGGTGGGTCTGAGGGCGGCTTTCAGGTCGGAGGGGCGGGGGAGGAGGGCGCGCAGGGGGGTGGAGGTTCTGGTGGCGAACCAGGCGATCTCGGTCGCGGCCATCGCCGTGTAGCTCACGCTGGCGGCCAGTGCCGCTCCGGCGGCTCCCCAGCGGGGGATGAGGACGGCGTTCAGGGCCAGGTCCAGTGCGAGGGCGCCGGCGGCGATGACGGTCATGGTCGTCGGGCGCTCCAGGCGGATCAGGTACTGCTCGACCGGCCGCAGCAGCGAGAGCGCGACCATGCCGGGGGCCAGCAGCAGCAGCGGCGTCACACTGCCGGTGAACGCGGCGCCGTACAGCAGGGGGACGAGCACGGGCGAGACGGCCGCCAGCGCGCCGGCGAACAGTGCCGAGAGCGCCAGGTTGAGCCGGAGCACCCGGACGGTGACGTCCCGGGCGTCGGCGCCGTCCACGACCGTCTGGCGGGGCAGGACCACCTGGGTGACCGCGTCGGCCGGCACCCGCGAGAAGGTCAGGAAGGCCGTCCCGACCGTGTACAGGCCCACCTCGGCCGGGGAGGTCAGGGCGCCGAGCAGGAAGATGTCGGCGCTCAGCAGCAGGTGGAACGCGACCAGCCCGGGATGGTAGCGGCACGACAGGGCGAGCTGGCGGCGGGCGAGCGCCGCCTCGACGCGCATGGCGCGCGGCCCGAGCCCCGCGAGGAGCAGCCAGAACGGCGCGGTGATCGCGAGCGTCCAGCAGACGATCACCGCCGCCACGGTGAGCCCCCCGGCGGCCGACAGCACCAGGATCGGCAGGTTCAGCACGAGCGCCGTCGCGACCACGCCCCGGTTGGCCAGGTCGCTG
The DNA here is from genome assembly GCF_044456585.1 of Streptosporangium sp. NPDC050855. Taxonomy (NCBI): domain Bacteria; kingdom Bacillati; phylum Actinomycetota; class Actinomycetes; order Streptosporangiales; family Streptosporangiaceae; genus Streptosporangium; species Streptosporangium sp. NPDC050855. The sequence goes on along the minus strand of NZ_JBITFY010000014.1, from coordinate 193,420 downwards.
CGCGAGCGCAGCAGCGCGATCCCGTTGAGGTTGACCGCCGCCACGCCGAACGGCACCGCCAGCAGGGCGACGACGAGCAGGTGCGGCGCGGGGACGGGCACGAGCGCGGTCACCGCCGCCAGCGTCACCAGCGCCGACACCACGCCGAGCAGCAGCCCCAGGAGCAGGCCGTTGCCCGTCAGCGCGCGGTGCCGCGCCGGGTCGGGCCAGAGCGCGATCTGCGACCTGCCGATCGACAGGTTGCCCAGCACGATCGCGATCCCGCCGGTGGTCGCGATCATCGCGTAGACGCCCCGCCCCTCCGGCTGGAGGGTACGCGCGATGAGGATGCCCGTCAGCGCCGCCAGCGTCAGCCGTACCAGGTGGCTGGCCATCGTCTGGACGGCCCGCTTCAGGGCGGTGCTCCCGTTCAGGACCCCGGGCATCCGATCTCCGCGGGCACGGCGCCGTCCGGGACCGCGTGCGCGCGGTGCCAGAGCTCGAACTGCAGCAGCGCCCAGAGGCGGTCGCCGTGGTCGGCGCCCTCGTCGTGCCGCCGCAGCAGATCGGCCACGACCTCCGGCCGGAACAGCCCCCGGCCGCGGGCGGTGTCGTCGGTGAGCGCGTCGTGGGCGAGGTCGCGCAGCTCGCCCCGGAGCCATGCGGCGAGCGGCACGCCGAACCCCCGCTTGGGGCGGTTGTGCAGCCGTGCGGGCAGCCAGGGCGCGACCGCCCGCCGCAGCAGCAGCTTGGTCCTCCGGTCACGGACCTTCAGCGGGTCGGGCAGCCCGGCCGCCCACTCCATCAGGTGGTGGTCCAGGAAGGGGGAGCGGGCCTCCATGGAGTTGGCCATCGTGGTGATGTCGACCTTCACCAGCAGGTCGTACGGCAGGTAGCCGGTGGTGTCCACGTCCATCACCCGGCCCAGCGTGGTCGTCGCCGAGGAGGCCAGGAACGCCTCCTCCAGCAGCGCGCCGCTGTCCACCCCCGCCAGCCGCTCACGGAGCGCGGGCTCGTACAGCTCGTCCTTCTGCTCGGGCGTGAAGCAGGACATCAGCCCGGCGTAGCGCCGCGCGGGGGGTTCGGCGGCGAACCGCATCAACCGTCCCAGCAGCCGCGCGGGTGAGCGGTAGCGGCTCTGCTCGGTGATGCGGGTGCCCGCGCGGGCCGACATGGCCGCCAGGGCGCCGGGCATGGCCGGGATCCTGGCGGCCTGGTTCATCAGGGCGTAGCGCTGGTAGCCGCCGAAGCACTCGTCCCCGCCGTCCCCGTTGAGCACCACGGTGACGTGCCGCCGGCTCAGCCGTGCCACGTAGAAGCTCGGCACGGCCGAGGAGTCGGCGAACGGCTCGTCGAAGTGCCAGGCCAGCAGCGGCAGCACGTCCGGGACGTCGGCCGTCACCATGAGCTCGTGGTGGTCGGTGGAGTAACGCTCGGCCACCAACCGCGCCTCGGCGCGCTCGTCGTAGCGGCCGTCGTCGAAACCGACGCAGAACGTCTTGACCGGGTCGCGGCTCTGCATGGCCATCGCGGCCACCACCGCGGAGGAGTCGATCCCGCCGGACAGGAACGCGCCGATGGGACGCTCGCTCACCATCCGGACCCGGGTCGCCTCCAGGATCAGCTCCCGCAGCCGCTCCTCCTCCTCGCGGACGTCGGTCACCGCCCGCGGGGTGCGGTCCAGCCGCCAGTAGCGGTCCACGGTGATCCGACCCCGCTCCCAGACCAGCACGTGACCGGGAGGCAGCTTGTGCACGCCCTGGTAGATCGACCAGGGGGCGGGGACGTAGCGGTAGGTCAGGTAGTGGTGCAGCGCCACCGGGTCGATCTCGCGGGGCATGCCGGGGTCGCGGGCCAGCGACTTCAGCTCCGAGCCGAACCGGATCGAGGTCCCGTCGGCCCACCAGTACAGCGGCTTCTTGCCGGCCCGGTCCCTGGCCAGGACCAGCCGCTGCCGGTCGCGGTCCCAGACGGCGAAGGCGAACATCCCGCGCAGCAGCCGGGCCAGGTCGGGGCCGTGCTCCTCGTACAGGTGGACCAGGCACTCGGAGTCGCCGGAGGAGCGCAGCAGGTGCCCCTGCCGCGTCAGCTCCCGCCGCAGCTCGGGGAAGTTGTAGAGCTCCCCGTTGAAGACCGACACGACCCGCCCGTCCTCGCTGTGGACGGGCTGGTGCCCGGTCGCCACGTCGACGATGGCGAGCCTGCGCATGCCGAGCGCGGCGTGCTCGTCGGTGTGGAAACCGGCGCCGTCCGGGCCCCGGTGCACGATCACGTCGCACATGCGGCGCACCAGCTCCGGATCGGGACGCGACGTCGACGCGACTCCGGCTATCCCGCACATCGGGTCCTCCATTGCTCGGTGACGCTCGTCGGCCGGCGCCCGCAGGCCCGTGCCCGTTCGCCGGCGCGGGCGGCCCCCGTCGGTGACGTTCTGCAAGATCACGGTAACGGAGCGGGGTGTCACCGGCCAGCGGGCCGCGGGGGCGTGTCGCCGGGCGTTCCGCCAAGGGGCGTTCCGCCACCGGGCGTCCCGCGGCCAGGTGTCCCAAGGCCGGGTAAGGATCGTGAAGATCATTGCTCGCGGGGGAGCCGCCGCGCGCCGCGCGCGGGCGGCGGCGTGTGAGCGTGTGAACGAACGTGGCGGAAGGCATGACTCCGGCTCGTCGCCGGCGCCCGGCACGCGCGCCGGCCCGCCCGGCGGACGCCCGCGGCGGACCCCGGGATCCGGCCGCGACGCCGCGTCCCTTTCCTTCCTTCTCGCTGAACGGGTGGCCGGATGACCTTTGCGGAAGACAAGACCGGCGGTACGGGCACCGGCGTCACCCGGCACCCGCCGCTCTGCTGCCCCCGGTGCCGGGGGCCGCTGCACGGCGGCTCCGGCGGCTCCGGCGGAACCGGTGGCAACGGTGGGGCCGAGGGCACGCCCGGCGGCACGCTCGACGGCGGGTCCGGCGGCGGGTTCAACGGCGCCTTCGACGACCGGAGCGCGCTGCGGTGCGTCCGGTGCGGGGCGAGGTACCCCGTCGACCGCGGGATCCCGCGCTTCGTCCCCCGGGACGGCTACGCCGACGGGTTCGGGTTCCAGTGGAACCGGCACCGGCTGACGCAGCTCGACTCCCACGTCGGCATGCCGATCTCACGCGACCGGCTGATGACCGCGAGCGGCTGGTCCGCCGCCGAGCTGCGGGGCAGGACCGTGCTGGAGTGCGGCAGCGGGGCGGGCCGGTTCACCGAGGTGCTCTGCGAGACCGGCGCCCTGGTGACCTCGTTCGACCTGTCCGGAGCCGTGCACGCCAACGCCGCCTCCAACGGCCGCTTCCCCAACCTCCGGCTCGTCCAGGCGAGCGTGTACGAGCCGCCCTTCCCGCGCGAGTCCTTCGACTTCCTGGTCTGCCTGGGGGTCATCCAGCACACGCCGGACGTGCGGCGGACGTTCACGACGCTGCTCGACCAGCTCAGGCCGGGGGGCCGGTTCTGCGTCGACGTCTACGCGGCTCCGGTCGCCTACCCGCACCTGCGGCAGCTGATCCGCCCCTTCACCCGGCGGATGCCTCCCGAGCGGCTGTACCCGCTGGTGGAACGGGCGGTACCGCGCCTGCTGCCGCTGTCCATGGCGCTCAGCTCGGTACCGGGCGTGGGGCAGGGGCTCGCCCGGCTGGTGCCGGTGGCCAACCACCGCCACCTGGGGCTGAAGGACGCCGAGACGATGCGGGAGTGGTCGGTGCTGGACACCTTCGACTGGCTCTCCCCGCGCTACGAGAAGCCGCAGTTCCGCCGGACGATCAGGCGCTGGACCGAGGACCTGGGGCTGCGCGAGGTCTCGATCGGGCGCCGGCGCGGGATGTACGTCGTCCGCGGCGTCAAATGACCCCTCCGCCGGCCCGCCGGGTGTCCTCGGCGGTGCACGCCCCTGACGCGTCTTCGAGGTGAACCCGATTCATGGAGTACTTCCTCGTCGCCTTCCTGGCGGCGTTCCTGATCTTCGTGACCTACACGGGACTGGGGGTGCGGCAGGCCAACCGGCTGCTTCCGGTGCTGCTCCTCGCCTTCGTCGCCCGCCTGGTCGTGCACGTCATGGTGATGCGACCCGGCCTCATCGAGTACGGCGGGGACAACCGCACCTACCTGGCCAGGGCCGGGGAGATCGCCACCTACTGGAGGCAGGCGGGCTTCCGGTTCGTCACCGCCGACCAGATCGCCTCCATCCACTCCATGGAGGTGCCCTGCAACCTCTTCGCCCTGGTCGTCTACCTGTGCGACGGGCCGGCCGCGCTGGGCTGCACGGCGGTGGTGGCCACCCTGGCCTGCCTGCTGTGCATTGTCATGTACCGGTTCGCGCAGCTCATCGGGGCCAGCGAGCAGGCGGCGTTCCGGCTGTTCGTCGTGGTCGCCTTCCTGCCGGCCCTGCTGCTGCACACCTCCGACACGTTCAAGGACGGCATCAACGCCTTCCTCGTCGTCACCTGCCTGTGGCTGGTGGTCTCGAACGTGCAGCGCTTCGACGTGCGCAAGCTGATCCTGATGATCCCGCTGCTCTGGATGATCTGGCACGTACGTCCCTACATGGTGTTCATGTGCGCCCTGCCGCTGACGGTCGGGCTCTCGCCGATGAGGCGGAAGCTCACCCTGCGCTCCATGATCGTCTCGACCCTGCTGCTGATCCCCCTGCTGGTGCTGCTCGCCGGGATGGACGGCGGGGCCTCCCTGACCATGCTGCAGGAGCAGCTGGAGGTGGGGCAGTCGGAGTCGGTCCGCCGGGCCAACGCCGGGGGAGGGTCGGGCGTGCTGTTCGAGGACGGCGGCGACGCCTGGAGCGAGCTCGCCCCCAAGCTGCTCTACACGCTGCTGGCCCCGTTCCCCTGGACGTCGGGCAGCATGACGCTGCAGCTCGGAAAGGTGGACACGTTCATCTGGTACTACCTCCTCTACAGCGCGCTGCGCGGCGGCCGCCGCCTGTGGGTCTGGAACCGGACGCTGCTGTTCGTCCTGGTGCTGTTCATCATCCCCGGCACGATCGCCTACGCGACCACCATGGCCAACATCGGCCTGATCTTCCGCCAGCGGATGCCCATCATGTTGATCGTCAGCCTGCTCTCCGCGCTCGCCTGGACCACGACCGGTCCCCGGCGGTTCCGGTTCACCGCGTCCGGGCGCGTGCCCGACCCCGCGCCGCCACCGGGGCCCGCGGCCGTCCCCGGGGTCGTCCGGTGAGCGGGCCGTCCCGGCCGCCCGGCGGCACGCCGAGGGAACTGCGGGTGTGCGAGGTCGTCAAGACCCTCGACGCGGGCGGGGTGGAGGTGCTCCTCGTCGAACGGCTACGGCGCGCCCCCAGGGTGAACAAGGACTACACGGTGGTGTGCCTGCAGGCCTCCACCGGCGAGCTCATCGACCGGCTGCGCGCGTCCGGGATCGCCGTCGTCGACCTCAGCCCGGACCCGCGCCCGCTGGTCTACGCCCGCCTGGTCCGGGTCGTCCGCAGGCTCGCCCCGGACGTGCTCAACGTGCACTCGCCGACCCCGGCCGCCGCGCTCTGGCTCTCCGCCCGGCTCACCCCGCGGCGGCCGGTCCTGGTGTCCACCGTCCACTACTGCCGCAGGCCGACCACCGTGCGGTTCCGGCGGCTGACGGCGGCGGCCAGCATGGCCCTGGACTACCTCACCCGCAGGCTCGACGACCGGACGGTGGCGGTCTCCTCGCAGGTGGCGCGTTCCCCCTCGGTGCGCGGGGCCCGCCGCCTGCTGACCCGGGTGCACGGCGTGGACGTCGCCGAGCAGCGCTCCTGGGCGCTGCGCTCGGGGATCGTCAGGCGCCGGTTCGACGTGCCCGAGGGGGCGTTCCTGGTGGTCTGCGTCGCCAACTTCCGGCCGGAGAAGAACCACGCGCTGCTGATCCGGGCCGCCGCCACCGTGCTGGCCGAGCGGGACGACGCGGTCTTCCTGCTGGCCGGGGACGGGCCGCTGCGCGAGGACGTCGTCCGCGAGATCGAGCGGCGCGGCCTGCGCGACCGGGTGCGCGTGCTGGGCCGGGTGCGCCAGGCCAGGAGGCTGGTCGCCGCGGCCGACCTGCTGGTGCTGAGCTCGCACTACGAAGGGCTGCCCGTGGTGGTCATGGAGGCGCTCGCCGCCGGGGTGCCGGTGGTCTCCACCGACGTGGGCGGGATCCCGGAGCTGGTCTCCTCCGGCTGGAACGGCATCCTGACGCAGCCGGAGTCGCCGGACGCGCTGGCCGCCGGGATCCTCCGGGCGATGGAACCGGCCGTGCACCGCCGTCTCCGGTCCGGGGCGGCGGCCAGCGCGGAGACCGTCGAGATGGCGGGCACGGCGGAGTGGTTCGAGAGCCTCTACGAGGAGCTGGCGCAGACGGCGCGCCGCGTCTGAGCACGCCCCCCGTACGGCGTGCCGCGTCCGGGCGCGCCCCCGCGGTCAGAGCCGGTAGCCCAGGTCGTGGAGGTGACCGGACAGGGAGCGGTCGAGCAGCGCGACCTGGGCGGGGGTCAGGTCCCGCCGGAACGCCTCGGACCGGGCGGAGGAGAAGGCGCGGCGCCCGAAGTCCCGCTCGAAGGCGGGCGTCCAGGTGAGCCCGAGGAACTCCAGGACCAGGTCGGTCTGCTTGCGCGGGTCGTCGAGCAGGTCCTCGTAGCGCACCTGCAGCCACGACTCCGGCGGGAGCGCGGCCCGCGCCGTCTCGGTGGCGTCCATCAGCAGTTTCCAGCCGATGCCCGCCAGGTGCACCTGCGAGCGGCCCTGCTCCTCCCACTCGCGGGCGTAGTGCTCGGGCAGCGGGCCGAAGTGCCACCCCGGCGCCCCCAGGTGCCCGCGCCACCACGGCATCTGCAGCCACGAGTTGGCCACCGCGCGCCCGTCCCGCACGATGTGCACGAACCGCGCCTGCGGGAACACCTCGTGCAGGAACGCGGCCCGCGGCCAGCCGGTGAACTTGTGCAGGTAGTGTCCGGCCCGCTGGACGGCGGCCCGGGTCTCGAAGAACGTCCTCAGCCGCCCGGCCAGCCAGGGGGTGGCGTCGGCGGCCGTCAGGTCCTGGAAGGAGTCGACGACCAGCGGGGACACCTCGCGCCTCAGCGCGCGGTGGGCCTCGCAGGGACGCAGCCGCTTCTCCGGGAAACCGGCCGGTGTCCTGCGGTAGATCCCGCCGCCGATCCGCTTGGCCACGTCCGGGGTCCGGGGGAAGCGGTCGTCCAGGTTGGTGACGAACCCCACCCGCGGATGGCGGGTGAGGACCTCGTACAGGAGGGTGGAACCACAGCGTCCGCTGCCGATGAGGAAATCGAGCATGGGAATCCCCGTTCCGGGTGATGTCGCGAATAAGGATCCGGTCCATCGGGGCCGGGCCGGGTATTCGACGGTAACGCACCTTCCGGGGCGGCCGGTGGATGTCGCCCCCTGCGGGGACGGTGTCGGCGGGAAACGACGGCGGAACATCCGGGAAAAGGCCGCGGTCCCGGTTCGCGCCGTTCTCCGGCGGGGTCGTCCGCCTTTCCGGGAGCGTTTCACCACGGCCGCTCCGGTGACGCTCCGTCCGTCCGGGCACAGGCTCCGAGCTGCACAAACGGCCGGTAAAACATCTCCCGGTACGGGGTCGCGCGCCCGGCCCGCGCGCCCGGGTCGCCAGAATCGCACGTATGACAGAATCTGTGACCGATCAGGATTCCGCGCCCGGTTCACCGGAGGTCACGGCGGAAACCGGAACATCCGCGTCCGTATCCGGTACGGTCCTTTCACGAAGAAGACGGAAAACACCTTTCAAAAGGGTGAATCGCACCTGGGGCCGGACCCGGACATGGGCTCCGGCGGTGTTCGCGGCCGTCGTCGTGGTGGCCGCGTTGCGCCTGTACGGGGTCCCGGTCACCGACACGTTGCTCTTCGGCGGCTACGTCGCGCTCGGGGTGGCGTTCCCGGGGCTGCTGCTGGTCCGGGCCCTGTACCGGGGGGCGCGCACGCTCGCGTTCGCCGAGGAGCTCGCGCTCGGGCTGGCGCTCGGGTACGCCGTCGAGGTGCCCGTCTACCTCGCCGCGCGGGCGGCCGGGGCGCCGCTGCTCGTCCTGCTCTGGCCGCTCGGCACGTACGCCGTCTTCGCCGCCGTCCCCCGGCTGCGCGCGCACTTCCGCGGCGCGGCCCGCCCGGGGGAACCGGCCTGGTACGCGTGGTTCCTCGCGCTGCTCGTCGTCCACGTGACCGCCTGGAGCGCCTTCACCTACTTCAGGACCACCGCCCTGACCTGGCCCGCGGCCGGGACGTCCCTGTTCGACATGCCGTACCACCTGGCGCTGATCGGCGAGCTGAGGCACCACGTGCCGCCCACCGTGCCCGTGGTCGCCGGGGAGCCGCTGCTGTACCACTGGTTCGTCTACGCGCACCTGGCCGCGGCGAGCTGGGTCACCGGCCTGGAACCCCTGGTCCTGCTCTTCCGCCTGGGCATGTTCCCGATGCTCGTCGCCTTCGTCGTCCTGGTGGGGGCGATCGGGCACCGCGTCACCGGTTCCAGGGCGGGATCGGCGCTGTCCGTGGCGGGCACGGTCTTCGTGGCCGTGCCGAGCCTGTACGCCAACGCGAACGGGCTGCTCACCTGGACGGGCGTCCAGCACTCCGCGTGGGAGAGCCCCACCCAGACCTTCGGGGCCCTGCTGTTCGCCCCGGTGGTCCTGCTGCTGATCGACCTCTTCGAGCGACGCCGGCGGTACGGCGCCGGGCGGTGGACGCTGACGGCGATCCTGCTGGCGGCGGTGGCCGGGGCCAAGGCGACGTACCTGCCCATGCTGGTCGTGGCGCTCGCGGCGCTGGGCGTGGCCGAGGGGGTCAGGCGGCGCAGGCCGCCGTGGACCGTGCTCGGCGCGCTCGCGATGGCCCTCGCCTGCCTGCTGTACGCGCAGGCGGTGCTGTTCGGCGGTGCCCGGCAGGCGATGTCCCTCGATCCGCTCGCGATGATGCGCAGGACCTGGGGCGAGCTGACCGGCCTCGGGGAGCACGCCCAGCCCTCACCGGCCTCCCTGCTCGGGATCACCCTGCTGTACGCCGCGTGCTGGGCCGTCACCTGGTGCGGGATCGCCGGGCTGCTGAGCCGGCCGCGCTCGCTCGCGCGTCCCGGCACCGTCCTCGTCCTGGGCATCGGCGCCGCCGGGATCGGCGCGGTGCTGCTGCTGGGGGGACCGGCCCTGAACCAGGGCTACTTCCTCCAGGGCGCCTACCCCTATCTGGCGGTCGCCGCGTCCTACGGATTCCTGACCGCCGTACGCGGGACGGGCGTGCCGCGTCTGGCGCTGGTGGGGGCGGCGGTCGCGGGAGTGGCCCTGGCCTGCCTGATCCGCGTCCTGGCGGACGTGCGGGTCCCGCTGGCCCCGGGCCGCAGCGAGGCCGTCCTGTACCTGCCCTACCTCGCGGTAGCGGCCGTGGTGCTGTCGGCGGTGGTGTTCCTGCGCGAGGCCGGACGGCGCCCGCGCGGCTGGGCCCTGCTGATCGCGCTGGTCACCGCCGTCGGCCCGCTCTCCGCGTGGCAGGCCCGCGCCTGGTCGATCGTGTACGGCGGCGGGGAGAACGCCGTCTACCGGGTGAGCCGGCCGGCGGCGCAGGAGGTCCCGGCGGGGATGCTCGCGGCCGGGCGCTGGCTGCGGGCCCACTCGCGCCCGGACGAGCTGGTCGCCACGAACGCGCACTGCGTCTGGCGGGCCGGAGCGCCCTGTGACAGCCGGCACTTCTGGATCTCCGCGCTGACCGAGCGGCGCGTGCTGGTCGAGGGCTGGTCGTACACCGCGAAGAACCTGGAGCGGTGGCGCCCGGGCGGGTCGGTGATGCAGATCCCGTTCTGGGACACCGAGCGGCTCTCGCTGAACGAGACGGTCTTCCGGGCACCCTCGGCGGAGGCGGTACGGCGCCTGCAGGAGCGGTACGGGGTGCGCTGGCTCTTCGTCGAGGAGGGCCGGGAGGGACTGAGCCCGAGGGTCGGGGAGTTCGCGACGCTCCGGTTCCGCTCGGCGGACTGCGCGGTCTACAGCCTTCCGGGCGCCTCGTCCTGAGCCTCTCCCCGGGGGGGCGCCGGGGACGGGGACGGGGGCGGGACCTCACGACCCGCCCCCGCCCCCCGCTCCCCGCCCGCCCGTGCCGCGCCGGCCGGTGGAGGGACCGTGCGGCGCCGATCGGCCGGTGGAGGCCGTTACGGCGTCACGGGCCTGCCGCCGAAGGTCACGACGAGGCGGCCGTCCGCGGCGAAGGACCAGCCCAGTGCGCCGGTGTAGGAGGAGCAGCGGGAGCCGTTCGAGCCGGACCAGAACTGGTTCGAGGCGTCGGAGTTGCCGATGATCCGGTCGTTGGACCCGCTGTCGCACGAGGTGTTGTTGCGGAACACCGACGAGCCGCCGTCGAAGTTGAAGTTGCGCTCGGTGTTGCCGACGCCGACGTTGTTCGACACCGTCATCGTGCCGAGGTTGCGGTTGTAGGTGAACCCGTGCTTGCCGTTGTTGTAGGCGATGTTGCGCCGGACGACGTGGTCGACCGAGATGTCCTCGCCGCCGAGCTTGTAGCCGTTGCGGTCGCCGTTGCCGGCCTGGCCGCCGTTGCTGAGGGTGCCGTTGTCGTAGGCGAGGGAGTCCTCGATGGTCACCGCGCCGATCGGGCCGGTGTCGGTCTTGGTGAACAGGTCCCAGCCGTCGTCGATGTTGTTGTGGGCGACGGCGTACCGGAAGACGTTGCCCGGGCCCGAGGTGAGCTTGGCGGCGAAGCCGTCGGCGTCCTCGCCGTCGGAGTCGGCGTTGTCGTGCGACTCCACGCTCACGATGAGGTTGCGGGACGGCCACTGCTCCCGGGGCGCCCCGGCCACCAGCCGCGAGAGCTGCAGCCCGGTGTCGCGGTTGAAGCGCGTCACCGTGCGCTCGATGATGTTGTCGTTGCCGCCCAGGAGGATCCCGTTGTCACCGGCGCGCTCGACGACGATGCCGTGGATGTGCCAGAACGATCCGCCCACGGCGAGGCCGCGGTTGGCCGGGTCCTCGCTCTGGGCCGAGAAGTTCAGCACCGGGGTCTCACCGGGGTAGGCGGAGATCTTCTTGCGGGCGGCCGAGGTGCCGTTGTTGCCCGGCGCGATGGTGACCGTCTGCGAGAAGTCGTAGCGCCCGCCGCGCATGGAGATCGTCCCGCCGGGGGCGATGCGGGTGATCGCGGAGGTGAGCGTCGTCGGGGCCGCCTGCGTCCCGGGCGCGCCGTCGGTGCCGTTCGGCGCCACGTAGAGCGTGTCGCCCGGGGGCGGCGGCGGTGGCGTGCCGCCCGCCTCCACGTCGATGTGGTCGATGTTCGGCAGACCGGCGCTGCCGGTGGGGTTGAACCGGATCGTGTTGTTTCCCGCGTTCAGGGTGACGGTCAGCGTCTTGGTGACCCAGGTGCTCCACGCTCCCGTGCCCTCGAACGACACCGCCTGCGCGGCCGCGCCGTTGACGGTCAGGCTGACGGGACGGCTGCTGCTGGTCCCGCTGGCGAAGCGCACCGCGAGCGTCGCCGTGCCCGCGGCCGAGGCGTTCACGGTGAACTGGGCGTGGGCGCCCACGGCGTTGGTGCCGTTGCAGAAGCCGGTGCCGGAGTATCCGGCGTGGTTGGAGTCGATGGTGCCGGTGCAGACCGCGGGCGAGGTCTCGGCCTCGTACCGGGTGGGCGCGGCGTGCGCGGCGGATGGTGACACTCCGACGAGCGCGACGGCGAGCAGGCCGGCGCATGTGGTGACGGCTTTGAGGCGCATCCTTCGTCTCCATGGGTCGGTAAGCGCTTTCCTAGATGGAGCGAAGCTAAGCACGCTCCGGCGGGCATGGGAAGGGCCCGCGTGCGGACGGGGCCGTCCGCGGCGCGGCGGCCCACCGGCTCGCGGCACGCCGGCCGGGGTCATCATCGGCGGAAAGGGGAGGGCGCCCGCGGTCGTGTCCCGCGGCCGCGCGGCCGTGAAAGTTTCAGGGCGGGAGCGGCGATCGCGGGCCCGGACGGCACGCCCGGCTCCCGCCGTCCGTCACGGGTCCAGGCGTGCCACCACCGGCGCGATACCGCAGGACACACTGTTTTCTCGCGCTTTTTGCAAGCGGTTGTTGCAGGAATCACGAGAAGACCAGGCGAAATACCCGGTGGTATGTGCAGCTTCTCCGGGACGTATTGACGTTTCCGCGATGTGACGCGAATGTGTCTGCAACCGGTTGTTCACGGCGCGGTCCCCGGTGGCCCTCATGACCGCCGCGCCGGGACGGTACGGCCGGCGACGGCGTGCAGCGGGGCGGGGCGGACGGCCCCCCGGCGGACCGAGGGCCTGAAGATCCGGAAGAACCGACGACCCTTGGAGACCAAGGATGCGCCTGACGCCTCTTCACGCGTGCGTCGCCCTGCTGGCCGGTGTGCTCGTCGCACTGCCGGTGAACGCGGCGCACGCCGCGCCCACCCGCTACGAGGCCGAGACCTCGCCCGCGGTCTGCACCGGCACCATCGACTCCAACCACGCCGGATACTCCGGCACCGGCTTCTGCAACGGCACCAACGCCGCAGGCGCCCACGCCCAGTTCACCGTGAACGCCACCACCGCGGGCACGGCGACCCTGGGCATCCGGTTCGCCAACGGCACCGCGGCCCGCGCGGCCGCTCTGATCGTCAACGGGGCCACCGTGCAGACCCTCCCGTTCGCGGGCACCGGCGCGTGGTCGACGTGGGCCACCACGACCGTGACCGTCCCGCTGAACGCCGGCGCCAACACCGTCCGGCTGAACCCGACGACCGCCCTCGGCCTGCCCAACCTCGACCGTCTCGACGTCGAGACCGGCGACCAGCCGCCGCCGGCCGGCACGCTGTACGTCGCCACCGACGGCGACGACGCCGCCCCGGGCACGCAGGCGTCACCGCTGCGGACGATCCAGCGGGCCGTGGACCTGGCACAGCCGGGGCACACGATCGTCATCCGCGGTGGTACCTACGCGCCGAGCACCAACATCCAGATCCTCAAGAACGGCACGCCGGGCCTGCCCATCACGATGCGCAACCACGACGGCGAGCGGGTCGTCATCGACGGGGAGAACATGCCCCACACGCCCGGCGCGGTCGGCTCCAGCATCCCGCGCCCCGAGCGGGGCGCCGTCCACATCGAGGGCGACTGGTGGCGCCTGATCGGCCTGGAGATCGTCCACGGCCCGTACGGCGTCTTCGGCCTGGACGTCAACAACACCGTCTTCGACCGCCTGATCACCCGGGACAACTACGAGTCGGGCCTGCACCTCCAGGGCGCCTCCGGCGGCAACCAGATCATCGACCTGGACGCCTACGGCAACCGCGACCCCCGCAAGAACGGCGAGAGCGCCGACGGCCTGGCCATCAAGGAGGGCTCGGGAAGCGGCAACGTGGTGCGCGGCGCCCGGCTGTGGAACAACTCCGACGACGGCCTGGACTTCTGGATGTTCCTGTCCCCGATCACCGTGGAGTCGTCGGTGGCCTGGGGCAACGGGTTCAACCGGTGGAACCTGCCCGACTACACCGGGGACGGCAACGGCTTCAAGCTCGGCGGCGGCGACCCCGACCCGGCGGCCGACCACGTGATCCGCAACTCGATCGCGTTCGACAACGCGGTCGGCGGTTTCATCGACAACGGCAACCCCGGCCGGTTGACCGCCGACCGCAACACCGCCTGGCGCAACGGCGGCACCGGGTTCGACTTCGCCGACTCCGACTCCACCCTCACCAGGAACCTGTCGGTGGCGAACGCGACGCAGGTCTCGCTCGGCTCGTCGTCCTCGGGCTCGGGCAACTCCTGGAACCTCGGCGGCACCTGGACCTTCGCCGGCACCGACCCCGGCACGATCACCGGCCCCCGCGCGGCGGACGGCTCGATCCCGTCCTCGTCCTTCCTGCGCCCGTCCAACGGCGCCGACGTCGGGGCACGTCTCTGACCTCTGCGGATCTCGTCTCATGGGCGCGAGCCGTATCGTCCGACGAAGGGGGTAGCCCTCCGAACGGCGCTCGTACGGCTCACGCTCGGCTTATGAGCGTGAGCCGTCCTGCGATACAGCCACGGAGAAAGGCGCTCGCCCCCTTCGTCACGAGTGAACGGCACGGCTCAGCTCGGCGAGCCACGCGTGGGACAGGCGGCGAATTCGGACCGGCGGCGTGTGGTCGCGTAAGGCGATACCGCTGTACGCGGAGTTCCGGCCGGTGATCGGCCCGTCAGCCGATGGCAAGCCGACACCGAGCGCGGGGCCGCCAGGCCCGAGACATCCGATCGGCGGCGGTGTCAAGCGTGCTCGGTCCGTGATGGCTGGCGACGCTACGGCGGGCTGTGATCAACGAGTTCGGGCGTCGACGGCTGTCGCGGTTCGCGGGGGTCTGGGGGCGGTGGAGCCCCCAGGGTCTCCGGTGGGTGCGGCTCCTTTTGAGGGAGTGGCTGAGCAGAGAGCGCGGCGCCATCACCTCGCCCGGTCGCACCGCTCCGTTGAATGCCGCCGCCACTCCCGGCTGTGGCGATACCGTGAGTTCGGTGGGTAATCGCGAGACGGGGGTTTCGCCGCACAGCACCGCGGCTGAGAAAAGGCGGCCGGGCGGCCTGTTCCGCACCCGGAACTTCGCCCTGCTGTGGGCTGGGGAGTCGGTCAGCGGGTTGGGCTCGGCGATCACCACGGTGGCCGTCCCGTTCTTGGCGATAACCGTCCTGCATGCCGGCACCGGCGCGGTGGCCCTGCTGACCGCAGTCGGCTGGCTGCCCTGGTTCCTGATCGGCCTCCCGGCCGGTACCTGGGTCGACCGCCGGCCGCGCCGCCGCATCCTCGTGTCCGCCAACCTGGTGTCCGCCGCGGTCCTGACCGCTGTCCCGGTCGCCGCCTGGACCGGTGTGCTGACCGTGCCCATGCTGCTGGCCGCGGTGCTGATCGCCGGCACGTCCAGCATGTTCTTCACCCTGGCCTTCAACGCCTACCTGCCGCACCTGCTGGCCCCGGATGACCGGATGGAGGGCAACGCCAAGCTCCAGGCCGGCGCCTCGGCCGCCGAGATCGCCGGCCCGGGCCTCGGCGGTCTGCTCACCGAGGTGGCCGGAGCGGTCGGCGGCCTGCTCATCGACGCGGTCACCTTCATCGTCTCGGCCGCCTGCCTGCTCAGATTGCGGACCACGCCCGAGCCGAGGGCGGCGGCGGGCGAGCGGCCCGGCATGCTCCGGCAGCTCAGCGAGGGCCTGAGGTACTTCACGTACGGCGAGTTCATGCTGCCCATGCTCATCGTGGCGGCGATGATCAACCTCGGGATGCTCGGCGTGTACTCGCTGCGCATCGTCTTCCTGGTGCGCGCCGAAGGTATCGCGCCGGGAACCGTGGGCGGCCTGATTAGCCTCGCCAGCCTGGGCGGCTTGCTGGGCGCCGTGCTCGCGTCCCGGGCCGTCGCCCGCTTCGGCAGCGCGCGCACCTACGTGGGGGTCAATGTCGCGACCGCGCCGTTCATGCTGCTGTTGCCGGCCAGCGGCCCTGGCTGGCCGCTGGCGCTGTTCACGGTGGGATCGTTCGTGGTCATGCTCGGCGCCACGATATCGGGCACCGTCACCGCTACCTTCCGCGTGAACTACGTACCGGCGCACCTCCTGGGCCGGGTCACGGCGGTCTCCCGGTTCGTCATCTCCGGCACCGTGCCGCTCGGCGCAGCCGCCGCCGGCGTCCTGGCGACAGCCTTCGGGATCGGCGCCGCGATGTGGGTGTTGGCCACCTTCTTCGCCGTCACCCCGCTGCTCCTGCTCGCCACCTCAATGCGCGGCATGCGTGACTTCCCGACCCTCCCCAGCCGGCCTCCCGTGTGCAGCAATGATGATCAACTTCGCTGAAGCATGAGAAAAGTTGCGCCTGACCTGCGAGGATTCGAGTACCGCATCCATCTCCAGCGCAGAAACAGGTGCACCTTTCGGTCCCTCGGAAAGAGCCGCACCCGTCTCCGGTGGGAAAGGCGAGGTGTTCGCTGTAGGGCCGGCGGGTGGTCAGGCAGCCGAGGAAGCGGTTGTGGAGGTTGCGCAGTGCGGCTGAATGTCGTGGTGTTTCTCCGCCCGGTCGATGCCGCAGTAGACCTTCATGACGTCCCCTCCCGTCTCCTGCTGGTGCAGTTCACGGAGGGCCGTCGCCGAGATCATGCGGCGTGCTGATGACAAGACGTGGCTGTCTAGCATCCGATGAGCCGTCTGCTGACCTCGGCAACCCGCGCAGTCCCGGCCTTGCTGAGAGCCGACAGCCCACGATGTGAAGAGGGATACCCCTGCGCGAGCGGCCCTCGATTCCTCTTTGTCAGAGGCGGTCACGCCCCGCTGCCTGGGTGGCCAAAGGCGCCGGTCTCGGGCGGAAAGATCTTAAAGATCCTGCACCGGAAGTAGGCATCCCACGTGGCCCAGCTGGTGGGGCGTGACCTGTCCCACCGTCATTAGCGCCGAAGTGGCGCGGCGGCCCGGCCGGCACCTCTTGGAGCGGTGACTGAATTTTTGTATCGACTGAATGGCACGCAGGAGTTGTCTCGTGCCGCTTGTATCGACCTCTCGAATGCCTGAGCTCCGTCCTTGCCGCATGTCATGCCGGTTCCTTGTTTACTTGAGCCACCCCGGTCAGGCCCTTCACCGTGTCCATGACCGATGTTGCCTGCTTCGGATCGTCGAGCTTGACATAGTAGGTCCCGGAATACTTCTCCAGTGGCCTGGGTTCGGTATCGTCGTCCTTGTTTTGAGAGTCTCGGCCTGTCACCTGCGACCATCGGGCCATGAATTCCTTGGCTGCCCATATGTCGTGCTCAAGGTCCGCAAAATAGATGCGCTTGACGCCTTTTGTCCTCCTCAGGAGAGACTCGATCACTGCCCTTTCGGTAGCCGTTACGCTACCTCGTCCCTTGCAGAGCTCATATTCACCGCTGGTGTCGCAGAGCGTGATGGACACATCGGCCTTGCCTCTCCAGAAGAGATCAGGCAGGACATAGGTGTTGGAGACTCCCGGTAGAGCCTTGGTGACCGAATCGAACGCGTTGGCGTCACTCCACCGGAGCAACCTGCCGTGGAAGCCCTCCGGCATATCGTTTACTTCTATGGCTGCCCTAAGCTCGGGCGACTCTTCTACCATTCTCGTCCACTCATCCACTTTGTCCCGGTAATGGAAATCCGCGAGCCGAGGTATCTTCCGTAGTCTCTGTTCGACCGCATACCTCTGCTCCGAAGTCACCTCCTCGTCCCCGCAGGCATCCCAGGCATCGTTCTCGCCGCACAAGAAAACGGAGAATTTTCCGCCTTCCGGCCAAGGAACGTCCGGAGGGGGAAGTATTTTCGGGAGCCGGTTCGCCTCGGCGGCCGAGGAGCCCAGCAGGAGAACCGTCATCGTGGCAAGAGCAAGAAACACGCGGAGCATGGAGGAACTATGCCATCAAGCTCGCGAAACCTCACATGGAAATCTCAGGGGCCGGCATCCTGATCGCTGTCCTGTCTCGCTTGATGGCCGACGTCCCGGCCCCGCTTGACGCCTTGCTCGTCTTCTGTGCCTGCTCGCGGGGTCACGTCCAGCGGAGTGATATATGAGTTGATCTTCGCGTGATCCTGTTTCCGCAGGTCAAACTGTAAGTATCTGTGGAATGGGTTCTGCTGCGGCGTGTCGCCGACGACGCGTGGCCATGCGACCGCCCCTCACCTCGGTGATGCAGTCCGCAAGTGCCCATGCGGATCCGTGCCGAGATCGTGAGGCACCGTGATCGACACCCGGGAGAGGAGGGGCCGGGCTGTGAGATCGACGGGTGAAGCGGTCCGCACAGAATGCCGTCGAAAGATGATTTATCTGATCCGGTCGGGTAAGGGCGGGCTCGTACGGATCGGTGACGGCGGTGACGATTGCGAGGTGCGGGAATGGCGGAGGACACCGCGTTGCGGCCGTTCCGGATCGCGGTACCGCAGGCGGACCTGGACGACCTGCGCGCGCGGCTGGCCCGCACCCGCTGGCCGGAGGAGGCGCCGGTCGCCGACTGGTCGTACGGCGTGCCGGTCGGCTACCTGAGAGGGCTGGCCGAGTACTGGCGCACCGGCTACGACTGGCGCGCGCACGAGGCGGAACTGAACCGCTTCCCCCAGGTCACGACCGTGATCGACGGGGAGCACCTGCACGCCCTGCACGTGTGCTCCCCCGAGCCCGGGGCACTGCCGCTCATCGTGACCCACGGCTGGCCGGGCTCGATCGTGGAGTTCACGAAGGTCATCGGGCCGCTCACCGACCCGCGCTCGCACGGGGCCGACCCGGCCGACGCCTTCCACGTGGTGGCCCCCTCCCTGCCGGGCTTCGCGTTCTCCGGGCCGACGCGCAGCGCCGGCTGGACCCTGCGCAGGATCGCGCGGGCGTGGGCGGAGTGGATGGACCGTCTCGGCTACGAACGCTACGGCGCCCAGGGCGGTGACACCGGCTCGCTGGTCTCGCCGATGCTCAGGCCGGGTCGTGCCCGAAAGGGTGGTGGGCGTGCACGTCAACGGCGCGCTGGGCCATCCCCGGGGCGACCTCGTCGCCCCCGAGGAGCTCACCGGACCGGAGCGGGCCCGGCTGCGGCTCTACACCGACACCGGTGACCGCTCCGGGTACGCGATGATCCAGTCCACCCGGCCGCAGACCCTGGCCTACGGGCTGCAGTACTCTCCCGCCGGCCAGCTCGCGTGGATCGCCGAGAAGTTCAGGGAGTGGACCGACCCGGCCAGGGAGCTGCCGGAGGACGCCGTCGACCGCGACCAGCTGCTCACCAACGTGAGCGTCTACTGGCTGACCGGTACGGCGGGTTCCTCCGCGCGCCTGTACAGGGACGGTGCCATGGACTGGTCGCAGCCGATGGGCCGTTCGGCCGTCCCGACCGGCGTGGCGGTCTTCCCCGGGGACGCGGGGATCCGCCGGATCGCCGAGCGGGACGACAACGTCGTGCACTGGTCGGAGTTCGGCCGGGGCGGTCACTTCGCCGCCATGGAGGCCCCGGACCTCCTGGTCGACGACGTCCAGGCGTTCTTCCGCCCGCTCCGCTGACCTCCCGGGACCCCGCCCTCACGCCGACGCGCCGTCCTCTCGCCGGAGCGCCATCCTTACGCCGGGGCGTCGGGAAGCCGGTAGACGGCGTAGTCACCGGAGCGGAACAGCGGCGTCGCGACCCTCCCGAGCTCGGGGGACACGGTCCCGCGGTGCTCGTCGGCGAGGAGCCAGCGCACCCCGTGACGATCCCGCAGCCGCCGTACGGCGTCGTCCGTGGGTGTCGTGAAGACCGCGTCGTTCAGCTCGATGAGCTCGGCGTCCCAGAACGGCAGGCGCAGCATCGGCATGTCCGGCCTCCACCGGTCCGTGTTCCGCGCGGTGTACGTCCACCCCTCGACCAGTACGCGCCGCTCGGTCAGCGCGGAGACCCAGAAGTGCCGGCCGTCGCACGGCTCCTCCCTGCCCCAGCGGCAGAGCGCGTTCGTGGCGACCAGCTCGTCCGGATGCGAGTGGGCCCGCAGCCATCGTCCGGCGTCGAGCGCGCCCGGCGGGGGCGCCGTCACGGTCCCGGTCATGGTTTCCGGTGCCGTCCGCGCGGTGGTCTGCGCGATGGTCGTGGTCCCCGTCCCGCCGGACACGAACGTCAGCACGCGCGCGTGCACCCCGGCGGGCAGGCCGACGGCCGCGAGCGCGGTGACCACCAGGGCCCAGGCGCGCAGCCGCCCCCGGATGAAGGTCAGTGCGGCCGCGGCCACCGTGACGACGGCCAGCAGCAGCGCGTACGGCCGGTGGAGCAGGGTGTCGGGCGCGCCCGGCGCCAGCGGGACCCTGACGCCGCACACGAACGGGATCAGATAGGCCGCTGCCAGCCCGGCACCGGCCGCGCAGAACGTCGCGCGGGGCGACTGCCCGGCGCGCCGCAGCAGGACCGCGATCCCGAGGGCCGTGACGGCGGCCAGGTAGGGGTAGGCGCCCCAGAGGAAGAACAGCTGGCTGCGGCCGGGATGGCCGAGCAGGAGGGCCGCGCCGAGACCGGCCGCGCCGATGCCGAGCATCAGCGTCACCCCGGGACGGGCGAGCAGCCGGGGCCGGCTCAGCAGCCCCGAGATCCCGCCCCAGGTGATCGTCCAGCCGAGCAGGAACACCGCGACGATCCCCACGGCCGACAGCGACGAGGGGACGGCCTCGACCCCGGCACCGGTCATCTCCGCCCAGGCCGTCCGCATGAAGGAGAAGGGGGCGACGACGAGCGCCTGCTTCGCCCCGCCGAACAGCACGAACTGCGCGAGCAGGAAGCACGTCGCGGTCATCCCGAGCGCGACGAGCGCGGGCCGGGAGGGCCTGCGCCACCTGACCGTCCCGGTCACGGCCACCGCCAGCAGACCGGCACCCAGCAGCGGCAGGTACGTGGCCTTGGCGCCCGCCGTCGCCGCCAGGAGGATCCCCAGCAGCGGCCAGTGCCCGGCGGTCCGGCGGCGGTGTTCGAGGAGGTCGACCAGGAGCAGGACGACGGGCGCGAACAGCAGGGCGCCGAACGTCTGGGTGGGGCTCGCCCAGATCAGGTCGGGCACCCCTCCCCAGGTGAACGCCCCGCTCCGGCCCAGGTAGAGGCTCGGCGTCGTCACCAGCACCGTGCCAGCCGCGGTCAGCGCCGCCCCCGTCCAGGAGCCGGTGATCCGCCGTCCGGTCATCCCGGCCAGCACGACGAACGCGCCCGTCATGGGCAGCATGCCCAGACGCAGGAGCAGGACCAGGGGTTCCAGGCCGGTGACCCAGCTCGCCGCGGCCAGGTGCGCGTAGACGAACCAGTGGTAGAGCAAGGGCTCCCCGGCGACCAGCGGCATCGTGGGCGGCATGTGGTGCCGGAGTTCGCCGGTCAGCGCCAGGTGGTACGGCATGTCGGGGAAGGCGTTCCCGAGCGCGGGCCAGGTCAGGGCGTTGCGCGCGAAGAACGACACCGCGCTCCAGGCGAGCAGGTAGGCGAAGAGCAGCGCCAGCGACCAGGACCACCAGGCCGGCGCCCTCACCAGCCGGGACGGGTCGCCCCTCCAGTGCCGGCGCAGTCGCGGCACGACCAGGAAGAGCAGGCAGGTGGCGACCGGCCAGACCAGGACGAGCAGCGGCGCCCCCAGGGCGCGGGCTCCGGCGTAGGTGAAGACTTCCACGGCGTAGCCGAGCGCCAGCCCGAGCGCGACCTCCTCGGCGAAGGTGCGCCTGACCCCGTACAGCAGCCGCAGCACCAGCACGCCGGGCAGTCCCACGCACGCCGCGACGTAGAGGAGGAACAGGGCCGCGTCGGTGCCCGGGACGCCGTGGTGGTACAGCACGGCCCCGGTCAGGGCGGTCGCGGCCACGGCGGGCGCCCATCCGGCCAGGTGTCCGATCCCGCGGGGCGGTGTGTTCTGCGGCTCGGGATTCCGCTCCCAGGCGGGCTCGGCCGCCTCGCCGTCCTCGACGGTCAGCAGCGGCCCCGGTGAGGGAGGGCGATGGAGCGGAGTTTCTGCCATGCGCCGAGCCTCGTGAAACGAGCGGCCCTCCGGGCCTCCGGCGCTCGCGCCCGGTGATGTCTTTCCGGGTCCTTTGCCGCTCGCCAGGTCACCGCGTCACGGACGCGGCCGTTCACGACGGCACGGGGCCGGGGACGCCGGAGGCCGGGCACGGTGCGGCCCGGGATCCACGGGACGTGCGGTCCGGGGCCGGTGCGGCCCGGAGTCCCCGGAGTTCACGGGCCGGGAACGGCGGAGGTCAGGGGCGGTGAGCCCGCACCATGAGCGAGACGCCAGGCAGCGAGGTGACCGGCAGGTACCTCTCGGCCATCACCACGGCCCGCAGGCCCATGTTCACCAGGCGCGGGGTCTCCGTCACGTCCGAGCCCGCGGTGTGCCTCCTGCGCCGGGCCACGACCGGCCGCAGCAGGACGTTCCAGCTCCACATCCGGTCGACGACCAGGCCCGCGCCGGTCAGCAGCGCTCCCAGGTCCTCGCGGGTGTACCGGCGGACGTGGCCGGACGCCACGTCGTGCGCGGACCACAGGGCCATGTCGCAGGGGACCGTGATCAGCGCCGTGCCGCCCGGCCGGAGCACGCGCGCCAGCTCGCCGGCGGCCCGGTCGTCCTCCTCGATGTGCTCCAGCACGTCGAGCGCCATCACCAGGTCGAACTCCGCGTCGGGCAGCGGCAGGTCCCGCGCGTCGGCGTGGATCGCCCGCAGCCCGCGCTCCCTGGCGAGCTCCACCGCGAGTTCGGAGAAGTCCGCCACCAGGGCGTCCCAGCCGTGCTCGACCAGCACGCGGGTGTTCCCGCCCCCGGCCGCGCCGACGTCGAGCGCCCTGCCCGGCGGACCGAGCCTGCGCAGCTCCCGGAGCTCGCGGGCGAGGATGGCGCGCCGCTCGCGGTACCACCAGTGGCGGTCCTCCAGCTCGACCGTACGGCGGATCTCCGTGGCCTCCATGCGTCCTCCCAGACGTGTGCCTCGATGTCGCGGTGCCCCGGCGGGGCGGTGTGGCGATGCCCCGGCGCGGTGGTCCGCCGGTCCGCCCGTGTCCGGTCCGGGGCGGGGCGGGGCGGGATGGTGCGCCCGTGCCTCAGGCGCGCAGCTGCACCCGGCTGTGGTCGCCGACCATGAGCTGGTGCGTGTCGGGCAGCCCGACGGCCCTGGTGACCTCCACGTTCCGGCCGATCAGCGAGCGGGTCAGCGGCGAGACGCCCCTGACGACGGAGTCGGCCAGGATGATGCTGTACTCCACCCCTGCCTCCTCCAGCACGCAGCCCTCGCCGATCGAGGTGTAGGGGCCGACGTAGGAGCCGTCGATCCTGGCGTTGGCGCCGATGACGGCCGGGCCGCGGATCACCGACCCGCGCACCGTCGCGCCCGGCCCGATGTCGACGCGCCCGGTTATCTCCGACGCCGCGTCCACCGTCCCCCGGACGGTCGTCTCGATCGCCTCCAGGACCATGCGGTTGCACTCCAGCATGTCCTGCAGGCGGCCGGTGTCCCTCCAGTAGCCGGTGACGAAGTGCGAGTGCACGCGACGGCCGTTGTCGATCAGCCAGGTGATCGCGTCGGTGATCTCCAGCTCGTCGCGGGCCGAGGGGACGATCGCCCGGACCGCCTCGTGGATGGCGGGGGAGAAGGTGTAGACGCCGACGATCGCGAGATCGCTGCGCGGGTTCTCCGGCTTCTCCTGCAGGGCGATGATCTCCCCGTCCGGTCCCAGCTCGGCCACCCCGTAGAACTGCGGCTCGGTCACCTTGGTGAGCAGGATCTGCGCGTCGTGGTCGGACGCGCGGAAGGCGTCCACCAGGCCGGCGATGCCGTCCAGCAGGAAGTTGTCGCCCAGGTACATCACGAAGGGCTCGTCGCCCAGGAAGTCGCGGGCGATCAGCACGCAGTGGGCCAGGCCGAGCGGCGCCTCCTGCTGGATGTAGGTGACCTCCAGGCCGAACGCCGAGCCGTCGCCCACGGCGGCGCGGACCTCCGCGCCGGTCTCGCCGACGACGATGCCGACACTGGTGATCCCGGCGTCCCTGATCGCCTCCAGCCCGTAGTGCAGCACCGGTTTGTTGGCGACCGGAACGAGTTGTTTCGCGGACGTGTGGGTGAGCGGGCGCAGCCTCGTTCCCCTGCCCCCCGCCAGCACAAGTGCCTTCATCGATTCTGGCCCCTTCCACCGGGACCGCGTGGCCACGGCGGCCGGTCGATCCCGTTGAAAACTACGGGGGGATCCGGACGGCGCCCGTTCGCCGCAATGGCCTTTGCGGAGAAAGGGGAGCGTTTTCAACCGGGCCGGACGTTCACCCGCTCGCGGAACGTCCAGGCGCGGTGGACCGCGTACGTCACCGTGGGACTGATGACGAGGATCACCGCCTGCGCCGCCATCACGGGAAGGCGGCACAGCTCCACCAGCACCGGGAGCCCGGCCAGGGACGCCCCCAGGAAACCGAGCCCGACCGCGTAGAAGCGCAGGTAGCCCGCGATCCACGACCGGCCGCGCGTGCGGAACACCACCAGCCGGTACCAAGGGTAGACGATCACCACGGTCGTCAGATGGGCCGCCATCGCCAGCAGAAGGTAGGAGACCGCATCGTTCACGACGAGCAATGCCAGGCCCAGGAGAGCGTAATAGAGCAGGGCCGTCGTGGCGCTGGCCATCAGGTATGTGATGCGCTGGCCACCACGAGAGGAGATAAAACCTCCTCGCCAGAAAAATAAACGTTTTTCGCGATTGGTCCGATTTTCCGCTTGTACCATATCCGGCCGTTCAATCGTGTTCATCATCGCGGCACATGATGCTAGCTCGCTGTGAGACGTAATCGGGGGATCAATGTCCGTGTCGGTGGTCATTCCGTGTTACCGCTCCGCGCGGACCCTTCCGGCACTGGTGACGGGTGTCGTCGCGGTCCTGCGCGAACTCTCCGTCCGGTACGAGGTGATCCTCGTCGTCGACGGGAGCCCTGACGACACCTGGCGGGCCGCCACCGAGCTGGCGCAGCGCGTCGAGGGGGTACGGGCGCTGCACCTGTCGCGCAACTACGGCCAGCACAACGCGCTGGTCGCCGGGATCAGGGAGGCCGAGTGCGAGGTGGTCGTCACCATGGACGACGACCTGCAGCACCCTCCCGGGCAGATCCCCCTGCTGCTGGCCGCCCTGGAGGACGACGGCCTGGACCTGGTGTACGGCGTGCCGCACCGCGAGGAGCACGGGCTCGTCCGCAACCTGGCCTCCCGGTCGGTCAAGACCGCCATGGCCGGTGGGCTGGGGATCCGCACCGCGCGGACGATCAGCGCCTTCCGGGCCTTCCGCACCCGGCTGCGCGACGGTTTCCAGCAGCTGTCCGGGCCGCACGCCTGCGTCGACGTGGCCCTGTCCTGGGCCACCACCCGGGTGGGGGCGGTCGGGGTGGAGATGAGCGAGCGCGGTCACGGACGGTCCAACTACACCCCGGGCATGCTGCTGCGGCACGCGGTCAACATGCTCCTGGGCTACAGCGCGGCCCCGCTCCGCGCGGCCAGCTACCTGGGGTTCCTGATCGGCACCGTCGGCCTGCTGCTGGGCGGTGTCGTGCTCTGGCGCTTCGCCAGCGGGGACACCACCGTGGCCGGGTTCACCACGATCGCGTCGATGATCACGCTCTTCTCCTCGGCCCAGCTGATCTCCGTGGGCGTGCTCGGCGAGTACGTCGGGCGCATCCACGGCAACGGCATGGGCCGGCCGACCTACGTGGTGTGCGAGCGCGTCGGGTCGCCGGCCGGGCCGGCCGTTCCCCGGCAGCCGGGCGGCGCTAGCGTCGCCGTCCACGCAGCAGCCGGCTCCGGACCAGGTGAACGGTGAGGAAGGTGTGCACGGGCTCGAACCCGTACCGGGCCCAGGCCCGCTGCACGCCGGTGTTGTGCCCCTGGGTGGAGATGACGACCTCCCGCCCGCCCCGGGCCAGGGTGCGCTCCTCCACCGCGGCCAGCAGGTGGGCGTAGAGGCCCTGCCCGCGCGCGCGTGAGACGACCCCGGCGAGCAGGATCTCGGTGGCCCCGTCGTCCTCGGAGAGCGTCGCCAGCGCGAGGACCCCGCCCCCGTCGTCCCCGCCCCCGCCCTCGTTCCCCTCCCCGTCCCCGTCTCCGGCTCCGTTCCCGTTCCCGGCTCCGTTCCCGTTCCCGTTCCCGGCTCCGTCCCCGTCCTCGGAAGGGGCGGGAAGGGGAGGCGCGGTCACCGCGGCACGGGCGCCGTCCGCGTCCCGCTCCCGCAGGGCCACGCACCTGCCGGACGCGGCCGAGCGCACCGCCCACTCCCGGTACCCCTCCAGCGCGGCCGCGGCGTCGAACAGCGGGTTGGCCACGTAGTGGCTGCGGTAGGCGGCGAAGATGTCGGAGACCGGGCCGGGCACGGCCGCCGGGGGGAGCGGGCCGCCGGTCAGCAGGTCCGTCCGCGGTCTCGGCGCGCGGCCCCGTCCCGCGCGCAGCCGCCAGTAGGCCAGCGAGTCCGCGAGCACGGCGGTACGGCCGAGCGAGGTCAGCTCGGCGAACCAGCCGACGTGCCCGGCCGGGTAGCGGAGCACGATGACGTCGGCCGCCGACCCCAGGACGGCCTCGCGGACCGGTTCGAAGGACGGCCCGGCCCCCGCGGGGACGGTCAGGCGCTCCACCGGGCGGCCGAACCGGGCCGAGTCGAACGGGGCCCGCACGGTCCGCGGCGCCTGGTTCCCGGTCATCTCCCGCCAGCTCACCGGCGCACCTCGTGGTCGAGCACGGCCTCGACCACGCGCGTCACCCCGGCGTCGTCCAGGTCGGCGAAGAGCGGCAGCCGTACCAGGCGGTCGGCGACGTCCTCGGTGACCGGGCATCCCCCCGGGGCCACCCGGCCGTAGCGCAGGCCCGCAGGGGCGGTGTGCAGCGGCTGGTAGTGGAACGCCGCCTGCACGCCCCTGCCGGCGAGGTGGGCGATGAACGCCTGCCTGGTGTCCAGGTCGGGCAGCAGCAGGTGGTACAGGTGCGCCGGGTGCTCGCGGTCGCCGGGGACCGTCGGCCGCCGGACCCCGTTGGCGGCGGCCCAGTCCGCCAGGTCGGCGTGGTACCTGTGCCAGGCCCACTGCCGCATGGTCTGGATCTTCTCGAACGACTCCAGCTGGGAGGTGAGCTGCGCGGCGAGGACGTCGGAGGGCAGGTAGCTGGAGCCGATGTCGACCCACCGATACCGGTCCACCTGACCGCGGAAGAAGCGCCCGCGGTCGGTGCCCTTCTCCCGGACGATCTCGGCGCGGGCGGCGAGCTCCGCGTCGTTCACCAGCAGCGCGCCGCCCTCACCGCACTGCACGTTCTTGGTCTCGTGGAAGCTCTGCGCCGCCATGCAGCCGAACGACCCCAGCGGGCGCCCCCGGTAGGAGCCGCCGAGACCGTGGGCGTTGTCCTCGACCAGGGCCAGGCCGTGCCGCCCGGTCACGGCGAGGATCGGCTCCATCTCGCAGCCGACCCCGGCGTAGTGGACGACGACGACGGCCCGGGTGCGGTCGGTGATCGCCGCCTCCAGCATCGTCTCGTCCAGGTTCAGGGTGTCGGGCCTGCAGTCGACGAAGACCGGCACCGCCCCGCGCAGGGCGTAGGCGTTGGCCGTCGAGACGAAGGTGAACGAGGGCATGATCACCTCGTCGCCGGGCCTGAGGTCGAGCAGCAGCGCCGACATCTCCAGCGCGTGCGTGCAGGAGGTGGTCAGCAGCACCTGCCGCGCCCCGGTCATCTCCCGGAGCAGCGCGGCGGCCCTCCGGGTGAACGGCCCGTCCCCGGACGTGGAGCCCAGGCGCACGGCCTCGGACAGATAGTCGATCTCGTTGGCCGAGACGTACGTCCGGTTGAAGGGAACGGCCGGCGCCGGGCGGCCGGAATTCGGCGGAAGGACGCGAGAAGAAGCGCCGCCCGCGGTCAACGGACCCTCTTCTTCGATTCGGCGCCGATGTCGCGCATGGAATACACGGCTGAATGCTACGTACCCCGCTCCGTTCCGGGGCGGAGCGACATGCGGGCGGACGGGTCTGTTGTACGTGCCGTCGCGGCACCTTTACCCGGTTCGCCGAGCTGCGAGGACGCCGTAATATCCACAAGAGCCGGATATATTCTATTTATAAGCATATGGTGTTCGGAACGGCCCGCGCCGGGACACCGACCGGCGCGGGCCGCGAACCACGGCCGAACCGTTCCCGGAGTGATTCCCGGCCGGTCCCGAGCCGGTCCACGAGGGCCGGAGCGTCGATTCCAGGCCGTTTCCCGGCCGGTTCCAGGCCGTTCCCGGGACGATTCCAGGCCGTTTCCGGGACGATTCCCGGGCGGCGACACGCCCGGTTCACCGCCTGATCGGTGCCGGGAGAACATTCCCTCCTAAAGTCGTTTCGTATTCTCCTTTTTCCGAGGCGACGGAGGTCCTGCCGTGGGAGAGAAGCTGGTCGTGGTCGGCCAGGGATATGTCGGCCTGCCTCTCGCGATGCGGGCCGTCGCGGCGGGATTCGACGTGGTGGGCGTCGACGTCGACGAACGGCGGGTCAAGCGCCTCAACGCGGCCGAGTCCTACGTCGAGGACGTCGGCGACGACGCGCTGTCCGCCGCCCACCGCTCGGGCCGCTACCTGGCGAGCGCCGACTACGGCGCCGCCGGGGACTTCGACGTCTGCGTGATAACCGTGCCGACGCCGCTCCGCGACGGCGTGCCGGACCTGCGCCACATCGCCGCGGCCGGGGAGGCGGTCGCCCCGCTGCTGCGGCGGGGCGCCGCGGTCGTGCTGGAGTCCACCACCTATCCGGGCACCACCGAGGAGTACCTGCTGCCCCTGCTGGAGGAGGGGTCCGGACTGCGCGCGCCCGAGGACTTCCACCTCGGCTACAGCCCGGAACGGATCGACCCGGGCAACGGGCACTGGCGCCTGGAGAACACCCCCAAGGTGGTCTCCGGCATCGACGCGGCCTCCCTGGAACGGATCCGGGCGTTCTACGCGCGGCTCGTCGACCAGGTCGTCCCGGTCTCCTCGCCGCAGGTGGCGGAGCTGTGCAAGCTCCTGGAGAACACCTTCAGGCACGTCAACATCGCCCTGGTGAACGAGCTGTCGATCTTCGCGCAGCAGCTGGGCATCGACGTCTGGGAGGCCATCGACGCCGCCTCCACCAAGCCGTTCGGCTACATGCGCTTCACCCCCGGCCCCGGGGTCGGCGGGCACTGCCTGCCGATCGACCCGTCGTACCTGTCGTGGAAGGTCAAGCGCAGCCTGGGGCACAACTTCCAGTTCGTGGAACTGGCCAACGACATCAACCGCCACATGCCGGACCAGGTGGTACGCCGGCTGGGGCTCGCGCTGAACCGGTCGCGCAAGCCGGTCAACGGCAGCCGGGTGCTCGCGCTGGGCCTGGCGTACAAGAAGAACGCGGGCGACTGCCGTGAGTCGCCCGCGATCGACGTGGTCAGGGGCCTGCGCAAGCTGGGTGCCGACGTGCGGGCCGCCGACCCGCACGTGGACTCCTTCCTGCTGCCGCCGGGGGTCGAGGTGGTCGCGTTCTCCGAGCGGGAGCTGGCCGAGGCCGACGCGGTGGTGGTCCTCACCGACCACGACTGCTTCGACTACGCGCTCGTCCAGCGGGCGAGCGCCTTCGTCCTCGACACCCGTAACCGCTGCCGCGGGCCCAACGTCGAGAGGCTCTGACCGGCGGCCGATCCGCGACGGGCCGCCCGGGCCGCCCGGGCCGCTCACAGGGCCGCCCGGGGCCGCCCCGTCCCGGTCCCCGGCGGGCCGCTACGAGCGCAGGACGCGGGCGATCAGTTCCTCGACCTGGGTGTTCAGCCGGGATCCCCGGGGCCAGCCGGCGTAGTGGGTGAGGAAGACGACGATCTCGCGCAGCTCGCCGGGGGTGAGGTCGCCGGTCCGGATCGCCGCGTCCAGCTGCACCTCGACGGGGTCGTCCATGCCCTGGCCGACGAGCAGGCCGAGCAGGAGCAGCCGCCGGTCGCGGTTGGAGATGCCCTCCCTGGACCACACCTCGGCGAACAGGTGCTCGACCGTCATCCCGAAGAAGTCGCCGGGCCCCTCCCCGTCGTGGTCCTCGCCGTGGACCTTTCTCATGATCTCCGGTCCGCGGGCCCGGCGTTCGGGGGTGATCTCGTCCGCGTGGTCGCTCATGGGTCACTCCAAGTCCGTCGGCCGGCCGTTCCGGGTCGAGGGCGGCTCCCGGAGGTCTCGATCCCGAGGGCCCGTGCGAGTTCCGGCGCCCGGGGGAGCTCCTTCACTCCCAGGATTCTGACATGTAGGAATATGTCCTACCCCAGATTCCGGCACGGGTGGCGCGATGGAGCGCACACTCCGGCGACGTTTTTGATCTACAGCGTAAAGGCGTCGGGCAGTGAGTCCTGAAGGGGGGCAGCACCCCGGGCGACACGCTGAGAGCGCTCTCTCTAAAGGATCCGTCCGACCGCCACCCCGGAGCGACACGGGATGATCCCGATGGTGAGACCCCTGGTAGAAGCGTTTTTCGTCGCCCGGCGGGTTCGCGGGACGACGCTTCGGCCGAGAGAGCGCTCCCGCGAGCCTATTGACTAGGTCGCGTCACAGCGTCAGGATCTGCCAAGTGCGGACTCCGGGGGGACCGCCGTGACCGTCGCAGTGCCTCGAGAACGGACCCTCGATGATCAGACCCTTCGCCCGCCCGGGCGCCCGCAGGAGCGGATTCGCGGTGCTCGCGAGTCTCGCCGTGCTGGCCACCGGGACGGCCGGCATCCCGAGCGCGGGAGCCGAGAGCGCGACCGGAGGCCGGCAACCGGTGATCGGCAAGCCGGCCCTGGACTTCCGCGGCTGTGCCCGCATCGAGAAGAAGCTGCCCACCCTGACCGAGTGGCCGAAGGTCAAGAGCAGGATCGGGCAGAACCGGCTCCAGGAGCGCCGGATCGCGAAGATCCTCGCGGGCATGACGCTCGCCGAGAAGGTCGGCCAGATGACCCAGCCGGAGATCACCGCGATCACCCCCGCGGAGGTCGGGCAGTACTTCATCGGCTCGGTGCTCAACGGCGGCGGCGCGTGGCCGAACCGCGACAAGCACGCCGCGCCCAAGGCCTGGCTCGACCTCGCCGACGCCTACTGGAACGCCTCCGTCTCCACCCGGACGAAGATCCCGGTGATCTGGGGCATCGACGCCGTGCACGGCAACAACAACGTCTACGGCGCGACGGTCTTCCCGCACAACATCGGCCTGGGCGCGGCGCAGGACCCGTGCCTGGTCCGTGACATCGGCGCGGCGACCGCCCGGCAGATCCGCGCCACCGGCCAGGACTGGGCGTTCGCGCCGACCCTCGCCGTCCCCCTCGACGACCGGTGGGGCCGTACCTACGAGGGCTTCTCCGAGGACCCCCGCATCACCCGCGCCTACGGGTACGAGGCCGCCAAGGGCCTGCAGGGCAGGCACCCCTGGGGGATCGGCCAGGACGGCGTGATCGCCACCGCCAAGCACTTCATCGGTGACGGCGGCACCCTCAAGGGCGTGGACCAGGGCGTCAACCCCTCGTCCGAGGCCGAGATGATCAACGTGCACGGCCAGGGCTACTACGGCGCTCTCGCGGCCGGCGCCCAGAGCGTGATGGTCTCGTTCAACAGCTGGACCAACGCCGAGCTCGGCATCGACGAGGGCAAGCTGCACGGCAGCAAGCGCGCCCTGGACGAGATCCTCAAGAAGAAGATGGGCTTCGACGGCGTCGTCGTCTCGGACTGGAACGGCATCGGCCAGGTCGCCGGCTGCACCAACGCGAGCTGCGCCAAGGCCGTCAACGCGGGCATCGACGTGGTGATGGTGCCCAACGACTGGAAGGCGTTCATCGCCAACACGATCGCCCAGGTGGAGAGCGGCGAGATCCCGATGGCGCGGATCGACGACGCGGTCACCCGCATCCTGCGGGTGAAGCTGCGCGCCGGTGTGCTCGACGGGCCCAAGCCCTCCAAGCGGGCCTTCGCCGGGTCGGCCGACGCGCTGGAGGCTCGCAGGCTCGCCAGGGAGGCCGTGCGCAAGTCGCAGGTCCTGCTGAAGAACAACGGCAAGGTGCTGCCGCTGGCGGCCGACTCCAAGGTCCTGGTGGTGGGCAAGAGCGCCGACAGCCTGCAGAACCAGACCGGCGGCTGGACGCTCACCTGGCAGGGCACCGGCAACGTCAACGCCGACTTCCCCAACGGCACGACGATCCTCGGCGGCCTGCGCGAGGCGCTGGGCGAGGCCGACGTCACCTTCAGCGAGACCGGCGAGGGCGTCGACCCGTCGGCGTTCGACGCGGTCGTCGCGGTGATCGGCGAGACCCCGTACGCCGAGGGTGTCGGGGACCTGGCGCGGCGCTCGCTGGAGGCCGCCAGGCTCTACCCCGGTGACCTGGCCGTGCTCGACCGGGTCAGCGGCAAGGGCGCGCCGGTCGTCACCGTCTACGTCAGCGGCCGGCCGATGTGGGTGAACAAGGAGCTCAACCGCTCCGACGCCTTCGTCGCCGCGTGGCTGCCGGGCACCGAGGGCGGCGGCGTCGCCGACCTGCTGGTGCGGGGCAAGCACCGCGAGGGCTACACCGGCAAGCTGCCGTTCTCGTGGCCGAAGGGCGCCTGCCAGACGCCGCTGAACCCCGGTACCGAGGGGTACGACCCGCTCTTCGCGCTCGGGTACGGCCTGCGCAACGGCCAGACCGCCCAGGTGGGGACGCTGGACGAGACCTCGCCGACCGGTTGTGGCCAGCAGGGCGGCGGTGGCGAGGCCGGTGAGGATCTGGAGATCTTCAACCGGACGGACGTCGCGCCGTACAAGAGCCTGATCGGTTCGGCGGAGAACTGGGGCGGCACCGAGATCGGCGCCGACGGCCGGGCGGCGCACGCCGAGATCAGCGTGGAGCCCGCGGACGTCAACGTGCAGCAGGACGGCCTGAAGGCGACCTGGAGCGGCACCGGCCCGGCCCAGATCTACATGCAGGACCCGGCCGGAGGCTCGGACCTGCGGGGGTACCTCAACGCCGGTGGGGCGCTGGTCTTCGACACGATCGTGCACCAGGCCCCGTCCGCCAGGACGGTGCTGAGCGTGCACTGCGTCTACCCGTGCTTCTCCGAGGTGGTGGCGACCTCCCTGTTCCAGGGGATCCCGGTCGGCACCAGGACGACGGTCAAGATTCCCGTCTCGTGCTTCGCCGCGGGGGGTCTGGACCTGGAGGTGGTGAACACGCCGTTCCTGGTCTACACCGAGGGGACCTTCTCGGCCTCGTTCGCCAACGTCCGCTGGGTGCCGAAGGCGGCCGGTGATCCCGACGCCAGGAAGTGCGAGGACCTGACCTAGGGTCCGGTGCGCCGAGGGTCCCGTGCCCGGCCGGAAAAGGGCCGGGCACGGGACCGTCGGGTTCCGGGGGAACCGGTGAGGCGGTTCCCCCGGAGGTGTGTCAGTCGAACTCGCCGTCCTTCACGCCGCCGACGAAGGCGTCCCACTCGCTCCGGGTGAACGCCAGCGCCGGGCCTTTCGGATCCTTGGAGTCGCGGACGAGGTAGAGGTGGTCGGAGCCGGCCTTGTGGACGACGGTCGTCGCGTCACCGGGGACGACCGCCACCTCCACGCAGTTGCCTCCGGTGCTGCGGCCGCTCTTGCGCCATTGGGCGTCGGACAGATCCATCGTGGACCCTCGCACTTTTTCTTCCTTCGGGTACTAGGGGGTGGAGAACCTTCTCGCCATCTGGGCGATGAAGGCCGCCGACGCCTCCTGGTCGAGGGCCATGGCGCAGAGGCTCTCGAACATGGAGACGTACCGGCTGACTTGTTCTGGTTCGTCCGGCAGGAGCCCGCTCGCGGCCTGCTCCAGGTAGAGCAGGTCGGGATCCTCCGGTTCGGGGAAGCTGAGCAGGCAGAACGGTCCGTCCATCGCGGGGTGGGCCCCGGCGGAGAACGGGAGGACCCGGATCTCCACGTTGGGCAGCCCGCCGAGGTGGACGAGATGTTCCAGCTGCTCCGTCATGATGCCGCCGCCGCCGATCCGGCGCCGGATCACCGCTTCGTCGAGTACCGCGACGAGGTGGATGGGGTCGCCTGGTCCGTGCAGCAACCGCTGACGCGAGATGCGCACGGCGACCGTCTCCTCGACCGTTGAGGGGGTCTGGACGACGGAGGTCGCCTCGACCACGGCACGTGCGTACGGTTCGGTCTGCATCAGGCCGGGGACGACGAGCGGCTCGTACGAGCGCACGAGGGACGCCTCCGCCTCCAGTCCGATGTAGGAGTCGAAGCCCGGCTTGAACGCCTGCCGGTGGCGGTGCCACCAGTCGCGTCGCCTGGCCTCGACGGCCAGCTGGATCAGGAAGTCCCGTGCCTCCCCGGTCACTCCGTACACATCGGTGAGGGCCGACACGTCCGAGGGCCGGGGACGGGTCTGACCCGTCTCGTACCGCCAGACGGTGGTGTCGGTGGAGCCGATCCGCTCGGCCACCTCCACCCTGGTCAGCCCACTGTCCTTTCGCAGACGGTTGAGTTCAGCGACCAGGCGGCGATGCCGGGCCGTGGGGCTGCGTCGAGAAACCACGCATCTACCTCCCTCCGTCCTTTGATAGGAAAACTGTGGAATCTCAACATGAGGTATTGCAGTCCTTGATAGAACAGTTCACCGTGAGTGAGTGTGCCATCTCAGAGGGCGACGTGCATGGAATATGCGTGTCGGGGAGCGAGGTCGACGATGAGGACCGGACGGCAGGCCGTCTCACCTCGGATGAGGGTGACCCTCAAGGGGGTGCCGGAGTCGGTGGCGGTGGCGCGCGGCCGGGTCAGGGAACTGCTGGGTGAGGACCATCCCGCCCTCGACGACGTCGTTCTCCTGGTGAGCGAGGTGGTGACCAACTCGGTCGTGCACTCCGGCTCCCGGGCGGGCGGCGAGGTCGCGATGACGGTGACGGTGAGGCCCGCGGCGGTGCTGGTCGAGGTCTGCGACGCGGGATCCGGTGCCTCGGCGCCGCACGTGCGCAACGACCCCGAGGCCGAGGGCGGCCGGGGCATGTTCCTGGTGGACCTGCTCGCGGACCGGTGGGGCGTGCGCCCCGGGACCCCGGGGGGTGCCCGGACGCTCTGGTTCCGGATCGTCTTCTGATCCTCTCTCCCGGCCCTGCATCTCCTCCCGGAGTCCACGCGGCGCCCAAATTTGGGCCTTTTCCAATCAACGCCGTTGTTTGACTCTCGGTGGAGGCACGCGACCAATCCCTACAGTGCGTGCCTGAGGAGGACACAGGTGAGACGCCGACTGATCGTGGTGTTCGCCGCCCTGGCGCTGTTGTGTCTCGGTATGACCGGGGCCGGAGCCTCGGCCGAGCCACAACCGAACAGCCAGTACAAGGTCCAGGGTCCGAGCACGTCCCAGCAGCGCAGTGCGGTCGCCGCCACGGGTGCCGCGATCGACCAGGTCGGCTCCGACTCCGTCGTGGTCACCGCCAGCCAGGAGGAAGTGGCCGAGATCAAGAAACTCGGCTACGCCGTCACCCGGGTCCCCCGGGCGTTATTCCCGACCGGCCCGGAGCAGCGCGCGGACTTCCCGCCGTCCGACTCGGGTTACCACAACTACGCCGAGATGACCGCCGCGGTGAACCAGATCGTCGCCGACCACCCGACGATCGCCCGCAAGATCAGCTACGGCACCTCGTACGAGGGGCGCGACCTGATCGCCGTGAAGATCAGTGACAACGTCGCCACGGACGAGAACGAGCCCGAGGTGCTGTTCACCCACCACCAGCACGCCCGCGAGCACCTGACCGTCGAGATGGCGATCTACCTGCTCAACCTGTTCACCGACGGCTACACCACCGACAGCCGCATCGCGAACCTGGTCAACGGCCGCGAGATCTGGATCATGCCGGACCTCAACCCGGACGGCGGCGAGTACGACATCGCCAGCGGCTCCTACCGCTCCTGGCGCAAGAACCGCCAGCCCAACTCCGGCTCGTCGTACGTGGGCACGGACATGAACCGCAACTGGGGCTACAACTGGGGCTGCTGCGCCGGCTCGTCCGGCTCGCCCTCCAGCGACACCTACCGCGGTCCCGCGGCGGAGTCGGCCCCCGAGGTGCGGGCGGTGGCCAACTGGGTGCGCAGCCGGGTCGTCGGCGGCGTGCAGCAGATCAAGTCGCACATCGACTGGCACACCTACGGCGAGCTGATCCTGTGGCCGTACGGCTACACCTTCAACGACACCGCGCCCGGACTGACCCAGGACGACCGTGACGCCCACGCGACCCTGGGCCAGAACATGGCCTCCACCAACGGCTACACCCCCCAGCAGGCCAGCGACCTGTACGTCACCGACGGCACGATCGACGACTGGATGTGGGGCGTCTACAAGATCTTCAGCTACACCTTCGAGATGTACCCGGTCAGCGCCTCGCCGGGCTTCTACCCTCCCGACGAGCAGATCGGCCCGCAGACCACCCGCAACCGCGAGGCCGTGCTGCGCTTCATCGAGTACTCCGACTGCGTCTACCGGATCATCGGCAAGGAGTCGCAGTACTGCGGCGGCTCCAACCCCGGGGTGACCGTCTACTCCGACGAGTTCGAGACGGCGACCGGCTGGACGGCCAACCCGTCCGGCACCGACACCGCCACGGCCGGCGCGTGGGAACGCGGTGACCCCGAGGCCACCACCTCCGGCGGCACCAAGCAGCTGGGCACCACCGTCAGCGGCAGCAACGACCTGGTCACCGGCCGTCTCGCCGGCGCGTCGGCGGGCGAGCACGACCTGGACGGCGGGGTCAGCAGCATCCGGTCACCGGCGATCACCCTGCCGACCGGGACGCTGAAACTGGGCTTCTCCTGGTACCTGGCGCACGGTTCCAACGCCTCCAACGCCGACTTCCTGCGGGTGAAGGTCGTCGGCTCCACCACCACCCAGGTCTTCCAGCAGCTCGGCTCGGCCGCCAACCGTGACGGCGCCTGGGCCACCGCCAACGTCGACATCTCCGCCTTCGCCGGGCAGAGCGTCCGCATCCTGGTCGAGGCCGGTGACGCCTCCGGCGCCTCCCTGGTCGAGGCCGGCATCGACAACGTGAAGATCACCAAGCAGTAGTCCCGTCCGTTCCCGGGGCGTCCGCGTCGGCGGGCGCCCCGGCCCTTCTCCGCGCCCACGTCGTTTCCGGGGTCACCTCTTTTTCGGGATGACCTCGTGGCCGGTGGGCGGGGATCCTTCCCCCGGGCGATCCGCGGGCGATGCCCGGGCGATCCACGGGGGCGGGGCACGGGTCCTCAGGCGCGGCAGATCAGCTCGCCGTGCAGCAGCGACAGCCAGCCGTCCGGCTCCCCGGCCCACTCCAGCCACCCCTGGGAGACGCGGCGCAGATCCTCCTCGGTGGCGACGCCCGAGGTGAGGACCTGGCGGGCCATGTCGGAGCGCAGCACCCGCTCGGCCCACATGCCGCCCCACCAGGACCGGTCCTCGGGCGTGGCGAAGCACCAGGTCGAGGAGGTGGCCGTGACGTCGGCGAACCCCGCCCGGCGCGCCCACGACAGCAGCCGCCGCCCGGCGTCGGGCTCGCCGCCGTTGGCCCGCGCCGCCGTCCGGTAGAGGTCGAGCCACTCCGTCAGCGCGGGCACCTCGGGGAACCAGGTGAACGCGGTGTAGTCGCTGTCGCGTACCGCCACGATCCCGCCCGGCCGGCACACCCGGCGCATCTCGCGCAACGCCCCCACCGGGTCGCCGACGTGCTGGAGCACCTGGTGGGCGTGGACCACGTCGAAGGTGTCGTCGGGGAACTCCAGGGCGTGCACGTCCGCCACCGCGAACGCGATGCCGTCCTGCCCCCGGCGCGCGGCCTCCGCCCGCGCCAGGCCGAGCGCCTCCTCGCTCACCTCCACCGCGGTGACCCGGCCGGGCGCGACGCGCGCGGCCAGGTCGGCGGTGAGGGTGCCGGGCCCGCACCCCACGTCCAGCAGGCTCATGCCCGGCCTCAGATGCCCGAGCAGGTACGCCGCCGAGTTCTCCGCGGTACGCCATCGGTGGGACCTGAGCACGGACTCGTGGTGTCCGTGGGTGTAGACGGCGTTCGTGCCTGTCATGGGGACCTCTCCCTCGTCGGCGATCGCTCCGACCGTAACAGAGGTCTCACATTTCAAGAAGAATCGTCTCACATGATGGTCATGGTGGCGAGGTGGTCTCAGAGGCGGAACTCCAGGTCGGGAACGATCTCGGCGACGTCCATCTGGGCCTTCTGCAGCCTTCCCGAGTGGTCCCAGTTCATCGACTGCCACCGGGTGAACTGGTCGAGGACCCACATCCCGGACTGACGGCTCCCGTTCCCGGACCTGCCGTTGCCGCCGAACGGCAGGTGGGCCTCCGCGCCGGAGGTGGAGTTGTTGACGCTGACCATGCCCGCGCCGATCCCCTCGCGGAAACGGAAGACCGAGGCGGGGTCGGTCGTGTAGATCGAGCAGGAGAGCCCGTAACCGGGCAGGTCGGCCAGGTGGAGCGCCTCCTCCAGGGTGGTGAAGGAGGTCACTCCGACGATGGGGCCGAAGGTCTCCTCCAGGAACAGCCGGTCGTCGGGACGGACGCCGTCCACGACCACCGGGTGGTAGTAGAGGCCGCCCTCCCCGGTGAAGTCGCCGCGCGGGCTGTCGGCGGTGATCCGGCCGACCGGGCCGGAGACGACCCTGTGGTGCGGCAGGATCCAGCCCAGGTACTCCTCGTAGCGGTCGGCGAACCTGCGCTCCAGCAGCGGGCCGCACAACACGTCCCCGGACGGGTCACCGATCGCGGCCCCGGCCACGGCACGGGCGTACCGGTCCAGGAACTCGTCGTGGACGCTCTCGTGCACGATCACCGTGCCGAGCGAGGTGCAGCGCTGCCCGGCCGTGCCGAAGCCCGCGAACAGCGCGCCCTCCACGGCCAGGTCCAGGTCGGCGTCCGGCATCACGACCATCGGGTTCTTGCCGCCCAGCTCCAGGCAGGGGGACTGCAGGTGGCGCCCGCACAGCTCGCCGACGGCACGTCCCACCTCGGTGGATCCGGTGAACCCGACCTTGTGCACCGTGCCCTCGGCCAGCGCCGCCTCCAGGCCCTCGAACGTCGTGGCGCCGTCGGCGAGGACCAGGTTCAGCACGCCGTCCGGCAGACCGGCCGCCTCGAACAACCGGTAGAGCGCGTGCGCCGAGGCCGCCGCGTACTCGGCGGGCTTCCACACCACGGCGTTGCCGCAGAGCAGCGCCGGGACGAGGTACCACGACGGCACCGCCACCGGGAAGTTGCCGGCGGTTATCACCGCGGCCACCCCGACGGGGACCCGGAAGGTGAACAGGTTCTTGTCCGGCATCTCCGAGGGGACCGTCTGCCCGTACAGCCTCCGGCCCTCGCCGAGGAAGAAGTCACAGGTGTCGACGATCTCGCGGACCTCGCCCAGCGCCTCGGCGTACGGCTTGCCGATCTCGCGGGTGACCAGGCGGGCCAGTTCGACGGCGTTGGCCTCCACCAGGCGCCCGATGGAGGCGATCACCCGCCCCCGGACGGGCGCCGGGACGCGCGCCCACTCCCTCTGCGCGGCGGCGGCCGTGCGGCACGCGGAGGAGAACGTGCCCGGGTCCGCCAGCCGGACCCGTGCCACCACCTCGTCCAGGTGGGCCGGGTCGACCGACTCGTAGGTCACACCGCTGGACGTTTCTTTTCCGCCGATGACGGAGACGATCTCGCTGGTCACCTTCGACCTCCCGGTATGGACGTGTAACCGCATTCTCCCCACGCGGGAAGAGGGCGTCACATCGGGCGGGAACGTCGGGGCGGGGGTGTCGTCAGATCATGCGGAAGTCGGCGAAGTCGAAACCGGGGGAGACCACGCAGCTCACCAGCACCCCCTCGTCGCCCGCGGGCCGGGCCGCCTGCCAGGTGCCTCCGGGCACCAGGACCTGCGGCAGCTGGCCCTCCTCCACCAGGGGACCCAGGGTCACGGTGGTGGCGGGCACCCCCTCGTGACCGCCGAGGACGAGCGTCAGCGGACCGCCCCGGTGCCAGAACCAGATCTCGTCGGAACGGACCACGTGGGGACGTGACTCCTCGCCGGGCTGAAGAAGGAAATAGATCCCGGTGGCCGTGGCCCGGACCCCGTCGTATCCGGGAGGGGTGAGCTCGGCGGAGGTCCGCCAGGTCTCGCGGAACCAGCCGCCCTCGGGATGCGGCAGCAGATCGAGGGCCTCGGCGAGCGGAGGCCGGGAAGGCATCGTCACAGACGGATTCTAGGGATCGCGGACGACAGTACGTCACGTCGCGGAGCGCGTCCCGCGGTCCTGCCGCGGCATCGGACGTTCCGCGGCACGGTGCGTCCCGGGACCCGTCCCGCGGGCGGGGACGGCCTGGTGGAGATCGATGTGGTTTTGTCGGCAAGGTTGGCTAGCGTTCGCTGCGTGATCGAACGGTGGAACCGGGATCAGGTGCTGGCGCTCGCGCCCGACGCCTCCTCCCAGAAGGCAGCCCACGGAGTCTCCTCTCCCGCCAAGTGGTCGGGGACGGGGGTCGGTGCCGACGCGCTGTGGGGCGAGTGCAAGGGCAGCGGCTCCAAGCCCTACCGGGCGTGCGTCGACCTGTCCGAGCCCGCCTACAAGTGCACCTGTCCGAGCAGGAAGTTCCCGTGCAAGCACGCGCTGGGCCTGTTGCTGCTCTGGTCGGCCGACGGTGTCCCCGCCGCCGACGAACCCGCCGACTGGGTGGGCGAGTGGCTGGACGGGCGGCGCGGGCGAGCGGCCAAGGCGGCCGAGGCCGGAGCGGCCCGAGCGGCCAGGTCCGCCGAGGCGGGGCCCGCCGACGGCCGCAGGGCCGACCGGCGCGAGCAGCGCGTGACCGCCGGTCTCGCGGATCTGGAACGCTGGCTCGCCGACCAGATCAGGCAGGGCATCGCCGGATCCCGGCGCCACGACCAGTGGGACGCCCTGGCCAAGCGCCTGGTCGACGCCCAGGCCCCCGGGGTGGCGGGCTCGCTCTCCCGGCTGGGCGCCACCCTGGACGGCGACGACTGGCCGGCCCGACTCCTCGGCGAGTACGCGCTGCTGCACCTGCTCTGCGTGGCGCACCGCCGTCTCTCGGCGTCCCCGGAGTCCCCGGAGTCCCCGGAGTCCCCGGAGTCCCCGGCGTCTTCTGCGGACGGCGCCGACGGCGCCGGTGACGCCGTCGCCGGGGCGGACGCCGGGGGAGCGGTGCCCGCAGGGCTCCTGCAGCGGGTACGCGACCGGGTCGGCTTCTCGATGACCAAGGAGGAGGTGATCGCCGGCGGCACCGTCCGCGACCGGTGGGACGTGCTGGGACGGCGTGACGAGGAGAACGACAGGCTGACCGCCCGCAGGGTGTGGCTCCGTGGCCGCGAGACCGGCAGGGTCGCGCTGGTGCTCTCCTTCGCACCGGCCGGGCAGGCCCTGGACGCCTCCCTGGTCACCGGCACGACCGTCGACGCCGACCTGGCGTTCTATCCCGGCTCGGCTCCGCTGCGCGCCGTGGTCGCCGCCCGTCACCGGACGATCCGTCCCGGGGCCGGTTCCGTGGAGGCCCGTCCCGATGGTGCCGGGGCCGGTTCGAACGGGGTCGGTTCGAACGGGTCCGACGCGGTCCGTCCCGGTGCGGCCGGGACGACGGCGTCCGGGCCTGAGACGCCCGGCACGACGGCGCCCGGCACGACGGCGGCGGGGGGTGAGGACGTGGGAGCGGGCCCGCTGCCCGGCACGAGCGTGCGGGCGGCCCTCGACCAGGTCGCCGAGGCGCTGGCCGGTGATCCCTGGCTCGACTCCTGGCCCGTACTGCTGGAGGGGGTGGTCCCCGCAGGGAACGACCTGCGGTTGCTGACCGGCCCCTCCGGGGGGCTCGCCCTCCACCCGTCGGTGGGAACCCCCTGGCGGCTGGCCGCCGTCTCCGGCGGTCACCCCGTGACCGTCGCCGCCGAATGGACCCCCAGGGGCTTGCGCCCCCTGACGACCTGGGACGAGGAAGGCAGGGTGATCGTCCTGTGAACGCCTCCGCCGAATGGGAGGACCTGGTCTCCACCGCGCTCGTCGGGACCGACCGGCGCCCGATCCCCGGGCAGGCCGCGAGCGAGGTCGAGCTGCTCGAACGCGCGGCCGTGCACACGCTGCGGACGCGTGCGGGACGGCGGCCGGTCACCGGGGTGGAGCCGCCGGCCACGGCGGCGCCCGAGGAGCAGCCCGTGATCCCGCCCGCCGCCGCCGACCGGTTCGCCGGCCTTGTGGAGGGCAAGGGGCCGAAACTGCTCGACGAGTGGCTTGAGGCGGCCGCGGGGCGCGGTTACCGGCTCTCCCCGCACCTGCTGCCCAGGCTCCTCGACCACGCCGCCAAGGACAGGTCGATCCGGCCGCACGTCGGTGTGCTCGCCGGGAACCGGGGCCGCTGGCTGGCCGGTCTCAACCCGTCCTGGAAGTTCCTGCTGGAGGAGGTCACCTCCGCCGCCGTGACCGGGTTCGACGGCGACGAGGTCTGGGAGCTCGGCACCTCCGGGGACCGCCGCGTCTACCTGTCCGCGCGACGGGCGGCGGACCCGGCCGGGGCCAGGGAACTGCTCGCGGCGACCTGGGAGAAGGAGACGCCCGCCGACCGGGAGGCCTTTCTCAAGGTCCTCGCCGACGGCCTGTCCGACGACGACGAGCCCTTCCTGGAGGCCGCGCTCGACGACCGCCGCCGCGAGGTCCGCAACGAGGCCGCCTACCTGCTCAGCAGGCTTCCGGGCTCGCGCCTCGGGCAGCGGATGGCCGAACGGGCCGCGCGCCACCTGTCCGTCAAGCCCGGCAGGATCCTCGGGGGCGGGAAGATACTCGTCACCCCGCCCGAGACCTGTGACGCCGCGATGGAACGCGACGGCATCCGGGCGAAGCCCCCGCACGGCACCGGTGAGAAGAGCTGGTGGCTCCAGCAGCTGGTGGCCCGCACCCCGCTGGCCGTCTGGACCCGGCTGTTCGGAGCCTCGCCCCGCGACATCGTCCGTATGAAGGTCGTCGACTGGCGCCGGGAGGTCGTGGCCGGATGGGTCAGGGCCGCGGTCGTACAGGGCGACCCGGCGTGGGCCCGCGAGCTCTTCCTCGACGACCCGCTCGCCGACCTGCTCGCGGTGCTGCCCCCGGTGGAGCGCGAGGCCGTGGCGGTGGACTTCGTCCGTCACCACGCCGACCGGCACGGACGGCTGGTCGACCGCCTGGTGGGCGTTCCCGCCCCCTGGGGTCCCGACCTGACGCTCGCCGTGCTGGAGAAGATCCTCAAGCTCTCCTCCGGCAACCAGTCCTGGTACGTCGGCGAGGTCACCAGACTCGCCGGGGAGCGCGTCGATCCGGCCCTGCACGACATGGCCGCGCGTTTCTCCCCCGAACCCCCCATCCAGGAGGTCGCCGCCCTCCTGCGTTTCCGTGACGACATGTTGAAGGAGCTGCAGTAGTGACAACGGTTCTGCGGGCCCACGCCGAAGACCAGTACGCCGAGGAGCTGGCGATCCTGGCCAAGAGCGACGACCGGACCCGCCCGCCGGGGTGGAAACTGTCCCCCTGGGCGGTGACGACGTACATCCTCGGTGACGGCGACCAGATCACCCCGAAGTACATCGGGCCGCGGCGCATCGTCGAGGTGGCGGTGGCGACGCTCGCCACCGACCGCGCGCTGCTGCTGCTCGGCGTGCCCGGCACGGCCAAGACCTGGCTGTCGGAGCACCTGGCCGCCGCGATCAGCGGCGACTCCACCCTGCTGGTGCAGGGCACCGCGGGCACCGCCGAGGAGGCCGTCCGCTACGGCTGGAACTACGCCCGGCTGCTGGCCGAGGGCCCGTCCATGGAGGCGCTCACCCCCAGCCCGGTGATGCGGGCGATGGCCGAGGGACGGCTCGCCCGCGTGGAGGAGCTGACCCGCATGCCCTCCGACGTGCAGG
This sequence comes from Streptosporangium sp. NPDC050855, assembly GCF_044456585.1. Lineage (NCBI taxonomy): Bacteria > Bacillati > Actinomycetota > Actinomycetes > Streptosporangiales > Streptosporangiaceae > Streptosporangium > Streptosporangium sp. NPDC050855. Next base: position 150,116 of record NZ_JBITFY010000014.1, on the reverse strand, counting down.
ACGCGCTGATCACCGTGCTCTCGGAGAAGACGCTGCCGATCCCCGAGCTCAACCGGGAGGTGCAGGCCTCGCGCGGGTTCAACGTGATCGCCACCGCCAACGACCGCGACCGCGGCGTCAACGAACTGTCGAGCGCGCTGCGCCGCCGGTTCAACACCGTCGTGCTGCCGGTCCCCGCCACCGCCGAGGAGGAGGTGGACATCGTCTCCCGCCGGGTGGGCCAGCTCGGCCGCTCCCTGGAGCTGCCCGAGACCCGTACCGGTCTGGAGGAGATCCGCCGCGTGGTCACGGTCTTCAGGGAGCTGCGCACCGGCGTCACCGAGGACGGCCGTACCAAGGTCAAGTCTCCCAGCGGCACGCTCAGCACCGCCGAGGCCATCTCCGTCCTCACCAACGGCATCGCCCTGGCGGCGCACTTCGGTGACGGCGTGCTGCGCCCGTCCGACGTGGCCGCGGGCATCGTCGGCGCCGTGATCCAGGACCCGGTCTCCGACCGTGTCGTCTGGCGCGAGTACCTGGAGACCGTGGTGCGCGAGCGCCGCGACTGGCGCGACTTCTACCGGGCCTGCCGTGACGCGGGCTGAGGCGATGCTCCCCCCGAAGGGCGTCCCCACGACCTCGGTGCGGGTCCCCGCGGCGGCCGGGTGGTGCCGATGAGCGTCTCCGTGCTGGGAATCCGGCACCACGGCCCGGGGTCGGCGCGCTCCTTGCGCGACGAGCTCGAGCGGCTCGCGCCGGACATCGTGCTCATCGAGGGCCCGCCCGAGGCGGACGGGCTGGTCGAGCTGGCACGCGACCCCGACCTGCGGCCGCCGGTCGCGCTGCTCGCCCACGTGCCGGGCGAGCCGTCCAAGGCCGCGTTCTGGCCGTTCGCGGAGTTCTCCCCCGAGTGGCAGGCGATCCGTCACGCGCTCGGGGCGGGCGTCCCGGTCCGGTTCTGCGACCTGCCCGCCGTGCACAGCCTCGCCTCCCGGCCCGGCGAGCCCGGCGACGCGAGCCCGGACGCGGGTCCCGGTCCGGGTCCTGGATCAGGTCCGGGATCGGCCGAACCGGAGCGGACGGATCCCGGGACGGCCGGGGACACGGAGGACAAGGACGACAAGGACGACAAGGACGACAAGGAGGAGGGCGCCGAGAGTCCCGGGGGTGGCACGGATCCTGAGGGCGCCGGGGGCGACACCGGGGACACCGGGGAAACCGGGGACGCGGTGCCCGGGGGAGAGGGGAACGGCGGGGACGGCGGGGACAGGGACGCCGCTCCGGAGACGGTACGGATCGACCCGATCGGAGCCCTGGCCCGCGCCGCCGGGTACGACGACCCCGAACGCTGGTGGGAGGACGCGGTCGAGCACCGCGGCGACACCCCGTTCCACATGATCGCCGAGGCCATGGAGGCCGTCCGCGAGGGCCACTCCGCCGACGAGTACGAGGCGCGGCGCGAGGCGTTCATGCGGCGCACGATCCGCAAGGCGGTCAAGGACGGCTTCCAGCGGATCGCCGTGGTCTGCGGAGCGTGGCACGTCCCCGCGCTGACGGGCACCTCGCGCGAGGGGGCGGCCTGGGGAGCCGGGCTGCCCACCGCGAAGGCCGACGACGCGCTGCTCAGGGGACTGCCCAAGGTCAAGGCCGAGATGACCTGGGTGCCGTGGACGTACGGGCGGCTGGCCGCCTGGAGCGGGTACGGCGCGGGCGTCACCTCCCCGGGCTGGTACCACCACCTGTTCACCTCCCCGGACCGTCCGGTCGAGCGGTGGCTGACCGGAGCGGCCGGGGTGCTGCGGGAGGAGGACCTGCCGGTCTCCTCCGCCCACGTCATCGAGGGGGTACGGCTCGCCGAGAGCCTGGCCGTGCTCAGGGGACGGCCGCTGGCCGGGCTGGCCGAGGTGACCGAGGCGGTCAGGGCGGTGCTCTGCGAGGGCGACGACCTGCCGGTGGAGCTGATCCAGCGGCGCATGGTCGTGGGGGAGCGCCTCGGCCAGGTGCCGGACAGCACCCCGATGGTCCCCCTGCAGCGCCACCTGCGCGAGGAACAGCGCAGGGTGCGCCTCAAGCCCGAGGCCCTCGACCGCGAGTACGATCTCGACCTGCGCAAGCCCCTCGACCTGGAGCGCAGCAGGCTGCTGCACCGGCTGCGCCTGCTCGGCATCGACTGGGGCACCCCGCAGCAGAGCCGCAGCAAGGGTACCTTCCGCGAGTCGTGGTCGCTGGCCTGGCGGCCCGAGTTCGACATCGACCTGATCGAGGCGAGCGCCTGGGGCACGACCGTCCCGGCCGCAGCCGCCGCCCGCGTCCGCGACCTCGCCGACGGGGGAACGGCGCCGGTCACCCGGTCCGGCGCGTCCGGCACGCTCCCCGGATCGGCACCCGGTCCCGGAGGCGCGGGCCCGTCGGGTGCGGGTCCGGGGGGCGGGGGAGCGGGCGGGCCCGGTGGCAGGGCGTCCGGCGGGGTCACCCTGGCCACCCTCACCGGCCTGGTGGAGCGCTGCCTGCTCGCCGACCTGCCCGAGGCGCTGCCCCACGTCCTCGACGCCCTGTCGGAACGGGCGGCGCTGGACGGCGACGTCACGCACCTGATGGCCGCGCTCCCGGCCATGGTCCGCGCCCAGCGCTACGGCGACGTGCGCGGCACGCCCGCCACCGGCCTGACGGTCATCGTCGAGGCCATGCTCACCAGGATCTGCGTCGGTGTCGGCGGTGCCGTCACCGGCCTCGACGACGACGCGGCAAAGGACCTGCTCGGGCACATCGACGCCGTGCACGCCGCCGTCGCCCTCCTCGACACCGACCCGGCAGGCTCCGCGAACTCCGCGAACTCCGCGGGCTCGGCCGGTTCCACGGGTGCCGACGGTTCCGAGGAGCGGGTCAACGGTTCCGGGGAGCGGGTCGCCGGAGCGGAGGAGGCGCCGAGAGCGCGGTGGCTGGCGGCGTTGCGCGCGGCCTCGGGCCGTGCCGACCTGCACGGCCTCATCGAGGGACGGCTCACCAGGATCCTGCTGGACGCCGGAGACCTCGACACGACCGAGGTGGACCGGAGGATGTCGCGCGCGATGTCGGCCGGGCACCCTCCGGCCAGGGCGGCCGCGTGGATCGAGGGCTTCCTGTCGGGCGGTGGGCTGCTGCTGGTCCACGATCCGCGACTGCTCGGGCTGGTCGACGCCTGGCTCACCGGGCTCGCCCCGGAGACCTTCGTCGACGTCCTGCCGCTGCTGCGCAGGACGTTCGGTGCCTTCGCCGCCCCGGAACGCCGCTCGATCGGCTCGCGCGTCCGCTCGCTGGGCACGGGCACCGCCGACCGGGCACCGGAGGCGGAGGACTTCGACGAGGAGCGCGCGGCACCGGCCGTGCGGACCGTACTGGCGATCCTGGGAAGGACGGGACGGACCGATGGATGAGAGGCTGCGCCGCTGGCGGATGGTCCTGGGCGGCGACGCAGACGGCACCGGCTGCTCGCTGACCGGAACCGACGCCCAGATGGACGGTGCCCTGGCCGCCCTGTACAACGGCGGCGGCGCGGGGGCGGGTGAGCGGAGCGGAGGTCTGGGCGCCTCCGCGCCCAGGGTGGCGCGCTGGCTGGGCGACATCCGGTCCTACTTCCCCTCGACCGTCGTCCAGGTCATGCAGAAGGACGCGGTCCAGCGGCTGAACCTGACCCGGTTGCTCATGGAGCCGGAGATGCTCGAGGCCGTCGAGCCCGACGTCCACATGGTCGGCACGCTGCTGTCGCTCAACCGGGTGATGCCGGAGAAGGCGCGCGAGTCGGCCCGGGCCCTGGTCCGCAAGGTCGTCTCCGAGCTGGAGCGGAAGCTCGTGCAGAGGACGAAGGCCGCGGTGACCGGGGCGCTGGACCGCTCGGCCCGGACCCACCGGCCCAAGCGGGTCGCCGACATCGACTGGGACCGCACGATCCGCGTCAACCTGAAGAACTACCTGCCCGACCGCAACACCGTGATCCCCTCCAGGCTCGTCGGGTACGGCAGGCGGCAGCGGGCGGTCCAGCGCGAGGTCGTGCTCTGCATCGACCAGAGCGGGTCGATGGCCGCCTCCGTCGTCTACTCCAGCGTCTTCGGCGCGGTCCTGGCCTCGATGAGCTCGCTGAGGACCTCGCTGGTCGTCTTCGACACGGCGGTGGTCGATCTCACCGACCAGCTTCACGATCCCGTGGAGCTGTTGTTCGGCACCCAGCTCGGCGGCGGCACCGACATCAACCGGGCCATCGCCTACAGCCAGGGTCTCATCACCCGTCCCACTGATTCGATCTTCATTCTGATCAGTGACCTCTACGAGGGCGGGGTGCGCGAGGAGATGCTCCGCAGGGTCGCCCAGATGACCGCGGCCGGGGTGCAGGTGATCGTGCTGCTCGCGCTCTCGGACGAGGGCGCGCCCTTCTACGACCACGACAACGCCGCGGCGCTCGCCGCCATGGGGGTGCCGGCCTTCGCCTGCACACCGGACGCCTTCCCCGACCTGATGGCGGCGGCGATCGAGCGTCGCGACGTCGGCCAGTGGGCCGAGCGGGCGCTGGGGCGCAGCGCCGGGTGATCGTTGGCGCCGGGTGATCCTTCCGGACGGCCGGGGCCGGGCGTTCACCCGGTGCCGGCGCCGGCGCCGATGACCCGCCCGGCCAGCACGACCAGCCATCGGCCGCACGCGCATCGCGCGTACCGGACGGTTCCCTCCGAGGTGTGGTGGGTGGACGCCGGAACGGCGGCCGGCCGCCCGCACGAGGGGCAGGCGGGCCGCCGTCCGGTCGAGATCTCGTCTGTCATACGTCCAGCGTGCTGTAAGCGGTTAATACACCTCAACCATTACAGCGGTACGACTTACCCCTTACATCGCCGCCGGTGTCGGATACCGGGGCCGGGTGCCGGGTGCCGAGGCCGGATGCCGGGTGCCGGTTCAGCGCGGTGTCTGCTGGTGGAAGACCAGCCTCCAGCCGTCCTGGCGGCGCGCGTACAGGCTGCTCATCAGGGCCGAGTACGGCGGGGCGCCGTCGCGCCGGGCGAGGACGCCGTAGGTGACCAGCGCGGTGTCGGTCGTGGGGTGGGACACGCGCGGGTCCTGAAGCTCGTAGGAGGACCAGGGCCGCCCCGACATGGCCTTCACGATCGCCGCCCGGTCGTCGAGCACCATGCCGCCGGGCAGCAGCATGACGACCGTGCGGTCGAGGATCCGCTCGTAGAACCCGGTGGCGGCCTCCGGGGTGGAGGAGAGCGCCTGCCAGCCCTGCCTCTCAAGGTCGATCACGTCGTCCCGTGTCACTCTTCGTCTCCGTCCTCTCCTGCCGCCCGAGCCGTCCGGCCCCTCCCAATGAAGATCATTTTTATGGTACGATGCGTATGTCATGACACGTCATGACGACACCACCGCCATTCTTCCCACCGACGCCGAGCTGCTCCCCGCGGCCTACGTGGACGCGTTCAACTCGGGGAACGCCGAGCGCCTGGACGGCCTCTACGAGGACGCGAGCGTGCTCGTCCCCTCCCCGGGCCATCCGGCCACCGGTGCGGAACGGGCCGCCGCCGACCGCCATCTCCTCGGTTTCGGCCTGCCGATCGACGCCCGGCTGCGGCACGCCTACGTCGCCGGAGACGTCGCCCTGCTCGTCGTCGACTGGTCCCTTCGCGGTACGGGCGCCGACGGCCACGAGGTCCACCTCGGGGGAACCGCGGCCGACGTCGCGCGACGGGGGGCGGACGGGCTGTGGCGCTACGCCGTCAACAACCCCTTCGGAACCGGCCGGGCCCCGCACTGAGCCCCATCGGTCCCTGGTGACGGCCGAGGCCCCCTGCCCGGCCGTCACCTCGGTGTGATCGCCGGCCCCGCTCACCTCGACCGGCTCTACCTGGTGATCACCGGCGACCGATCGGCGCGGCCGGGCGCGACGCGTACCACGACCACGACGCGTACAAGGCGTGCGACGACCACGACGACCACGACCACCACGACCACCACGACGCGTACGACACGTGCGACGACCGTGACGACCACGACGCGTGCGACGGGGCGGGGCGGGGTCCCGCGACGGTCAGGGATCCACCGTCGCGCGCATGCGCAGCAGGAAGTCGCGCTCGGCCGCGTTGCCGACGAGGTCGAGCGCGGCGTCGTACGCCCGGGCCGCCTCGGAGGCGCGGCCCAGGCGCCGCAGCAGATCGGCCCGGACGGCGTGGAACAGGTGGTAGCGGCCCAGGTCGAGACCGTCGACCAGGTCGAGCGCAGCGCCCGGTCCCTCGACCTCGGCCACCGCGACCGCGCGGTTGAGGGCCACCACCGGTCCCGGCGCGAACTCCAGCAGCCGGTCGTACAGGGCCAGGATCTGCCGCCAGTCGGTGGCGGCCGCGATCGGCGCGTCCGAGTGCACCGCGTTGATCGCCGCCTGGATCTGGTACGGGCCCGGCAGGCCGCGCCGCAGGCAGCGCCGGACGATGGCCTGCCCCTCGGCGATGAGCTCCCGGTCCCACAGGCTCCGGTCCTGGTCGGCCAGGAGCACGAGGTCGCCGCCGGGGGTGACGCGGGCGGCCCGGCGCGACTCGGCGAGCAGCATGAGCGCGAGCAGTCCCAGCACCTCGGGCTCGTCGGGCATCAGCTCGGCCAGCAGCCGTCCCAGGCGGACGGCCTCGGCGCACAGGTCCTCGCGGACCAGCCGGTCGCCCGTGCTGGCCGTGTGCCCCTCGGTGAAGACGAGGTAGACCACGGCCAGCACGGCCCGCAGGCGATCGGGCAGCTCGGCCTCGGCGGGGATCCGGTAGGGGATCCCCGCGTCGCGGATCTTGTTCTTGGCCCTGACCAGCCGCTGGGCCATGGTCGGCTCGGGGACCAGGAACGCGCGCGCGATCTCGGCCGTGGTGAGCCCGCCCAGCAACCGCAGCGTCAGCGCGACGCGGGCGCCGGTGGAGAGCGCGGGATGGCAGCAGGTGAAGATCAGCCTCAGCCGGTCGTCGCGCACTGGGCCCTCCTCGACGGGTTCACCGGGGGTGTGCAACAGGGCCGCCTGGGCGTGCCGGTCCTGGCGGGTGGCCTCCCGGCGCAGCCGGTCGATCGCCCGGTTGCGGGCGGTGGTGATGATCCACCCCGCCGGGCTCGGGGGAGGGCCGGTGACCGGCCACCGCCGTACCGCCTCGGTGAACGCGTCCTGGACCGCCTCCTCGGCGAGGTCGATGTCACCGAGGTGGCGGATCAGTACGGCCACCGCGCGGCCGTACTCCCGGCGGAACACGCCTTCGATCTGCTCGGCGGACGGGCCCGTCATGGCGGAGGTCAGTCCTCGGCCTCGCCCTCGAGGGGACGCACCTCGACCGGGAGCGTGGTCGCGCCGGCGAGCTTGCGTCCCCATTCCAGGGCGGCGTCGAGATCGGGTGCCTTGATGACGGTGAACCCGCCGATGTGCTCCTTGCCCTCGGTGAACGGGCCGTCGGTGGTCAGCGCCTCACCGTCACGGACCCGCACCACGGTGGCCGAGCTCGCCGGATACAGCCCTCCGGCGAAGACCCACGCCCCCGCCTCCTTGATCTCCCGCTCCACGGCCCCGACGTCCCGCATGATGGGCTCCAGTTCACCGGACGGCAGGGTGCCGTCGGGCTGGTACACGCTGAGCAGATACCGCTTCATGGTCGATCCTCCTGGTTCTCGCGGCCACCGGCGCCACCACCCCCCGGTGGCGGACCCCGTCGCCGCCGGGCACGGCACGGTGCCGGCCCCTCACCTCCTACACGAACGGTCCTCGCCCGGATCGACATCGCACGAGGGAGAACCGGAATTTTTCCGTACGGCCCGCGCGGCCCGTCCGTCCGGCGCGGTCCACGCGTTCCCGGTGGGTCAGCGGGGTGCACCGGGGCATGCCGGGGCCCGCCCGCGCTCGCAGGCCACCGAGAGCACCGGAGCACCGAGAGCACCGAGAGCACGGGGGCGTCGGAGCACCGAGGGCGTCGAGAGCACCGGGGCGTCGGGGAGGACCCCGGTCACGAAGGCGGTGCCGAGCACGGGTGGCCGGCGGCGCCCTGGTCGAGGAGGTCCTCGTACACGCCGACCTTGTGGTTGATCAGGTCCATGCACCGCGAAAGGCCGTCGATCTGTGCCATCACCCGCTCCCTGTGCAGGCGCAGCAGGGCGAGCCGCTCCTCCTCGTTACCGGTTCCCTGCCGGACGAACTCGGTGTAGCGGCGGATGTCGGGCAACGGCATGCCCGAGGCGCGCAGGACGATGCACAGGGTCAGCCACTCCACGTCGCCCTCACCGTAGACGCGACGCCCGCCGGGGCCGCGCCGTACCGGATCGATCAGGATGCCCTCGCGCTCGTAGAAACGCAGGGCGTGGACGCTCAGTCCCGTGCGCTCGGCGACCTGCCCGATGCTCAAACCCGGTGTGACATCCCGCATGCCGTCCAGGATACGGACTTGATCTAGAGTCGACTCCAGCTCCTAGGATGCGGACTCGAGCGGCCCTTACGTCACGGTCATCGCGGGGCGCGACGGCGACGGCGCCGACGGGCACGCCGGGCACGCCGGGCACAGGGCCGCCGCGTTCTCGTCGCCGGGTACGGCCACGACCGTCCCGGCACGTCCTCACCGGCACCCGCCGGACGTCAGCAAGGGAGCCTGACCATGCGCTACCGCATTCTCGGCGGCACCGGCATCGAGGTGAGCGTCCACTGCCTCGGGACCATGATGTTCGGCGCGGTCGGCAACGCCGACCACGACGACTGCGCCCGCATCGTCCACGCCGCGCTCGACCGGGGGATCAACTTCGTCGACACCGCCGACATGTACTCGGCGGGGGAGTCCGAGGAGATCCTCGGGAAGGCGCTGAAGGGGCGCCGCGACGACGTCGTGCTCGCCACCAAGGTGCACTTCAGGATGGGCGAGGGGCCCAACCGGAGCGGCAACTCGCGTCGCTGGATCCTCAGGGAGGTCGAGGAGAGCCTCAGGCGCCTGCGTACCGACTGGATCGACCTCTACCAGATCCACCGTCCCGACCGCTCGACCGACATCGAGGAGACGCTCTCGGTGCTGAGCGACCTCGTCCGCCAGGGGAAGATCCGCGCCTTCGGCTGTTCGAGCTTCCCGGCCGAGGAGATCGTCGAGGCGCACCACGTCGCCGAGCGCCGCGGCCTGCAGCGCTTCAGGACCGAGCAGCCGCCCTACTCCCTGCTCGCCCGGGGCGTCGAGGCCGACGTGCTCCCGGTCTGCGGGCGGTACGGGATGGGGGTGCTGACCTGGAGCCCGCTCGCCTCGGGCTTCCTGTCAGGCGCGTACCGCAGGGGGCGGCCCGTCGACCTGTCCACCGGCCGTCCCGCCCTGACCCCGGCGCGCTTCGACCCCGCCCTCCCGGAGAACGCCGCCAAGTTCGACGCCCTCGAGAAGCTGGTCGCCCTCGCGGAGGACCTGGGCTGCTCGCTTCCCGCGCTCGCCGTGGCCTTCGCCGCGGCGCACCCCGCCGTCACCTCGGTGATCACGGGGCCACGGACCATCGGGCACCTGGAGGAGCTGCTGAAGGGCGCCCCGCTCACCCTCGACGACGCCACCCTCGACCGGATCGACGAGATCGTCCCGCCCGGGACGAACCTGTACCCCCCGGACGGTGCCTGGCGCCCGCCGTCGCTGGCCGACGCCGCGCTGCGACGGCGTCCGCTCACGGAACGCGCCGCCGGGTGAGGCCGGTCGCCGGTCCCGCGCGGGCCGCCCGTCCCGCAGGGGACGTCGCTCCTGCAAGGGCCGCCGGTCCTATGGGAGGGGACCGGGACGCCGGTCCTACGACCAAGGGCCGAACCAGGGGCCCGATGACGGGTGCCGGGCACCGGCCGTACCGTCTATCCCATGGTTAGCACGACGATCGAAGAACGCCCTGCCGGAATATTCGCCCCCCGCTACCGGGCGCTGACGGTCGGGACGGTGGCCCTGATCACCCTGGCGGCCTTCGAGTACCTGGCCGTGGCCACCGCCATGCCGGTCGTGGCCGCCGAGCTGAACGGCCACGCGCTGTACGGGCTGGCGTTCAGCGGGGCGCTGGCGGCCGGGGTGGTCGCGACCGTGCTGGGCGGGCGCTGGGGTGACCTGGCCGGGCCGGTCGCGCCGCTGTGGACCGGGTCGGGGGTCTTCGCGGTCGGGCTGATCCTGGCCGGGGTCGCGCCGACGATGGACGTGTTCATCGCGGGCCGGTTCGTCCAGGGCTTCGGCGCGGGCATGCTCCAGGTGGCGATGTACGTCCTGGTCTCACGGGTCTACCCCGCCGAGCTCCACCCCCGGGTGTTCTCGATCTTCGCGACCGCCTGGGTGGTGCCCTCCATGGTGGGACCCGCGATCACCGGCGTCGTGGTGGAGAGCGTCGGCTGGCGCTGGGTCTTCTACGGCGTGGCGGTGATCCTCCTGCCGGCCGCGCTGCTGCTCTGGCGCGGGCTGGCCTCGGCGCCGATGTCGGACCAGCCGCCCGTCCCCGCCCGCGCCTCGATCGCGTGGAGGCTGGGCTGGGCGCTGCTCGTCGCGGTCGGAGCAGCCCTGATGCAGTACGGCGCGTCGCTCATGCAGTACGGGGGCGCGACGCGCGGTGCCGGGCTCGTCCTGATCGTCGCCGGTCTGGCCGTGCTGGCCGCGGCGCTTCCCCGGCTGCTGCCCACGGGGACCCTGCGCGCCGCCCGCGGGCTGCCCTCGGTGATCTCCCTGCGCGGCATCGCGGCGGGTGCGGTCATCGGCGGTGAGGCGTTCCTGCCGCTGATGCTCAGGGACGAGCGCGGCCTGTCGCTGACCATGGCCGGGCTCGTCCTGACCGGCGGTGCGCTGAGCTGGTCGTTCGGCTCGTGGGTGGTGGGCCGCAGGCGGTTCGAGCGCGTCCCGCTGCTGCGGTTCGGCATGCTGCTGATCACCGTGGGCCTCGTGATGATGGGCCTGACCGTCTTCGCGGCCGTCCCGATCGCCGCGGCCTTCGCCGGTGAGATCGTGCTGGGGCTCGGCATGGGCGTCGTGTACCCGACGCTGTCGGTGCTCGTCCTGGAGCTGTCGCCCCCGGGACAGGAGGGGGAGAACAGCGCGTCGCTGGGGGTCGCGGAGTCGGTCTACACGGTCGTGTCGGTCGCGGTCGCCGGCGCGCTGCTGGCGGCCCTGGGCACCCTCGGAGCCGTCTACCTGCTCTGCTTCGCGCTGGTGGCGCTGCTGGCGGCCGGCGGGATCCTGGTGTCGGGACGGGTCAGGACCTGACACCTTCCCGGTCCCGGCCCTGACCCCGGTTCCCGCCCGGGTCCCGGTCCCGTCTCGGGTTCCTGCTCCCGCCTCGGGCCCCTGTCCCGATCATGGGCCCGGACCGGGATCCGGGTGGGGGTCGCTTTCTCCCCTTTCTCGCCGGCCCGTCCGCCCCCGGCCCCGGTTCCGGATTTCCCCGGCCACGGGGGATGTCCGTGGGTCCGCGTGGCACCATGGGGAAGAACGCCGACCTTCCCGGTGTTGAACGGAGTCCCGCCCTAGGGCGGGATTCGTGTTTTCAGAGCTCGGAGTCCTCCGAGCTCGGAGAGACCGAGGGGGGTCCATGCCGCGTGTCCGTGATCTCGAGGTGTTCCGGTTGATCCTGCCGTACGGCAGGCGGCCGGAGAGCATCCTCGTCCGGCTCACCGACTACGGCGGCATGACCGGGTGGGGCGAGGTCGTCGACGCCGACCCCAAGACCTGGGTGTCGCTGGAGGAAGGGCTCGGCCAGGCGTTGATCGGCCTGGACTGGGAGCACCCGGACGAGCTGGGCCGGATCCCCGGGGGGTCCGCGGCCGACATGGCCTGCTGGGACCTGTGGGCCAGGATGCGCGGGGTGCCGCTGGCCCACGCGCTCGGCGGTACCCGCACCTCCCTGATGGCCACCGTCAGGATCGGCGCCGAGCGCAACCTGGACAGCCTGGTCGCGAGGGTGAACCGGCACGTCTGCGCCGGATACGCCCACGTCACCCTGGACGTCCATCCCGGCTGGGACGTCGAGCCGCTGCGCGCCGTCCGCCAGGCGTACCCGGTGCTGGGCATCGCCGTGGACGCGCGCGGCGCCTACACCGGCATCGACGCGCTGGCGGCGCTCGACGCCTACACGCTCTCCGCGATCGAGCGTCCCTTCGCCGGTCCCACGGGCCTGGCCGACCACGCCGACCTGCAGGAACGGGTCGCCGCGCCGGTCCTGCTGGAGGTCCCCTCCGCCGCGGAGCTGGAAGAGGCGATCACCGTGCGGGCCGGCCGGGCGCTGCTGCTCCGCCCGGCGGCCCTGGGGTCCCTGCGCGAGGTGCGCCGGGTGCACGACCGCGCGGTGGAGGTCGGCTGGGAGATCGCCTGCGCCGGTGGCCGCGGCACCGGGCTGGCCCGCGCGGCCACCGTCGCCGCCGCCAGCCTGCCCGGTTGCGGCCTGCCCTGCGACGTGGCCGAGCCGCCGCGCAGCGCCCAGATCGTCGACCCGCCGGTCGGGGCCTCGGGTGGCGTGGTGGCCGTGCCGCTCACCCAGCCGGGCCTGGGCCACCGCATCGACGAGGACCGGGTCCGCCGCCTGGCCAAGGAGTCGTACGCCGTCTGAACGGGCGTACCCCCCCTTGGACCGGACGTCTCCCTCACACGGGGCCGACGGGAGCGGACCCCCGTCCACGTGCCCGCTCCGGGACGGGACGAGACGGGACGAGCGGGCCGCCCCGGAGCCGCCCCCGAGCCGTCCCGAGCCGTCCGGGACCTCTAGGGACAGGCCGGCGTCGTGAAGACCACGCCGTCCAGGAAGTTGCCGGCCCCCTGGCTGCCGCCCGCGGCCGACACCGAGTCGAAGGCGAACCGCGTGACGGTCTGCCCCGCGGGCACGACGTACACGCCGGTGTAGTGGCCCCAGGCGGTGTTGCCGTCGGCGATGTCCGGGGACGAGGCGCCGGTGGGGACCTGGGCCACGGTCGCCCCCGGCGCGCCGATGAGCACCCGCATCACGTCGGTGCCCTGGCGCCCCCGGTGGTACAGCGACCAGGTCATCCGCGTCCCCGGGACGGTGGGCAGGTCCTGGTAGAGCGTGGAGACCTGGTTGGCGTTGAGCTCGGCGAACTGCCGGCCGTCGGCCGCGGGGACGGCGACGTTCCCGCCCCCGGTCTGGCCGCTGCGCCAGAACTCCAGCCGGTTGTCGGTCGCGGTGGTGCGCCAGCCGACGCCCGGGTTCGACGAGGCGTCCGGGACGGCGCTGTCGATCGTGGCCACCGGCGGTGCCTCGAAGCCGCCGTTGACCAGGTCGACGGGCGTGTAGGTGCACGGGATGGTGATCGTGACCCTGGCGGTGGCGGTCCCGCAGGCCGTGGTGACGGTGTAGGCGAAGTCGTCGGTGCCGGTGAACCCGGCGGCGGGCGTGTAGACCACGTCGCGGCCGGAGATCGTCGCGGTGCCGTTGGCCGGCGGGTTCAGGCCGGTGATCGTCGGTGCGGCCGCGGTGTCGTTGGCCAGGACGGGCACCCTGACGGCCGTGCCCGGCGCGGTGGAGGCGGTGTCGTCGGCGGCCTGGGTGGGTGAGATGGACTGCCCGCTCACGATCTGGATCGGGGGAGCGGGAGCGTTGGCTCCCAGCTGGCCGGGAGCGGACAGGACGCTGCTGATCCCGGTCGGCCGGATGGTCATGGAGCCCCCGACGGTGCCCTGCCTGACCTGGAAGGTGATGACCTTCGCCGGCGGGTCGGCCTTGGTGCCCTGCGAGGGGATCGACAGGACGCTGCCGACGACGGCGCCGGCCCCGGACTGGCCGACGATGTCGGCGTAGGCCAGCAGCGACGACAGGTCCCACGTGGTGGTGTAGCGGCTGACCAGGAACGGCCACCGGGCCGTGCGGTGGGCCAGCGTGAGGGTGAAGGTGCCGCCCGGCGCGATCCGCCCGCCCCACAGGGGCGGGGAGGTGTCGACCGAGACCGACCCGCCGCCCAGCCTCATGCCGAACGCGTTCTTCCAGTAGTACTCGACGGGGTAGGTCGCCCGTCCCTGCTGCACACAGGGCGTGACGGCGGCTCGCGCGGTGGCGGCGGCGTGCGCGCCGGTGCCGGCCGCGGCCGGTGCGCCCGATGGGGCGAGCAGCGTCGATAGGGCGCAGGCCGACGCGATGAGCGCGGAGGTGAATCGTCGTGGCACCAACTCTGGACTCCCGTTCTGTCGTGAGGGATGCCCTCCTGGATCATCCACTTCAGAACGGAGATTACTCTCGGTGACGATCGTGTCGCGTCAGGTGCCCGCGTACCGCGTTTCACGCGACACGCGGGACGAACGCCCTCCTTGAGCGACAATCCCGATGTGAGCGGATGTTCCAGGCGATCGCTTCTCCGGCTCGGCGGGGTCGCCGCGGCCGGGGCGCTGATCCCGGCGGAGGTCGCGCGCGTCCCGGGCCGGTCCTCGCCCGCGGCGGACGTCCCGCCCGTGGCCCGCGCGGCGTCCGGGCGGGACGACGTCTTCGCCCTGCTGCGCCGCCGGTGGCGGGACGTCACGGCCGGGTCGGGGTTCGACGCCTCGGCCGAGCCCTACCGGACCCGGCTGGCGGGGCTGGGAAGGACCGCGGCCCGGTACCGGGACACCATGGCGCCGGCCGGCGCGTCGCTCTGGCCGGGCCTGGCGTTCCCCTCCTTCACCGCCACCCCGGAGCGACTGCGGACCATGGCCCGCGCGTACGCCCTGCCCGGGACCGGGCTGACCGGCGACGCCGGCCTGGCCGCGGCCGTGGCCGCCGGGATCGACCACTACCGGAGCCGGGTGTACGCCGCGGGCGCGGAGGCGGCGGGCAACTGGTGGAACTGGCAGATCGGCGTCCCGCGCAGGCTCCTCGACGCGGCCGTGCTGATCGGCCCGCACCTGACCGAGCGGGAGGGCGGGCCGCTGCGGCAGGCGGCGGAGCACTTCGTGCCCGCGTGCCTGCTGCGCGACTACGAGGGTACCAGCACCGGCGCCAACCGGGTGGACCTGTGCGTGGTGACGCTGCTGCGCGCCCTCGTGGGATCCGACCCGGGCGGGGTCGCGCTGGCCGCCTCTGCGCTCTCCCCGGTCTTCCCCCACGTCGAGGAGGGCGACGGCTTCCACCGGGACGGCTCGTTCCTGCAGCACACCTTCGTGCCCTACCAGGGCGGGTACGGGGCGGTGCTGCTGTCGGGCCTGGCGACCCTGTTCGCGGTGCTGCGCGGATCACCGTGGGAGATCACGGATCCCCGCCGGCGGGTCGTCTTCGACATGGTCGAGAGGTCGTTCGCGCCGTTCGTCCACGACGGTCTCTGCATGGACCTCGTCTCCGGCCGCGGGATCGGCAGGCGGCCGTACGGCGACCACGACCGGGGGCGCAGGATCGCCCTGTCGATCCTGCTGCTGGGCGAGTCGGCGTCGGCGGCCGAGCGGGCCCGCTGGCGGTCCACGGTCAAGGGGTGGGCGCTGCGGGAGACCCACCGGCCCATGCTCGCCGCGGCCGAGACCGAGGACCTGGGAGCCCACGCCCGCCTGGCCGCGGTGCTGGACGACGACGCGGTCCCCGCAGCGGCCGAGCCCTCCGGGCACCGGCTCCTGGCGAGCAGCGCCCGCGCCGTCCACCGCAGACCCGGCTGGTGCGCGGGCCTCAGCATGGCCTCGGACCGGATCGGCCACTACGAGCACGGCAACGGCGAGAACCCGCGCGGCTGGCACACCGGCTCGGGAATGCTCCACTGGTGGGGCCGCGGCCACGGCGACCAGTACTCCGACTCCTTCTGGGCCACGGTCGACCCCTACCGGCTGCCGGGCACGACCGTCTCCACCCGGCGGCTCGCGGACGGCGCCGGACCGGCCTGGGGCGACACCTGCCCGCCGGTCCGCTGGGTGGGCGGCGCCACCGACGGCGTGTACGCGGCGGTCGGCCAGCACCTGAACGGCTTCGAGAGCACGATGCGGGCGTTCAAGTCCTGGTTCTTCCTGGACGACGCCGTGGTCTGCATGGGGGCGGGCATCACCGCCGAGGACGGCGTACCGGTCGAGACCGTCGTGGACAACCGCAGGACCGGCGCGCGCCTGACCGTGGACGAGGCGGCGGGCTGGGCGCACCTGGAGGGGCACGGCGGCTACGTCCTTCCCTGCGCCTCCGGCCTGCGCACGCTGCGCGAGAGGCGGGTCGCCGAGGGGGAGCGGGCGGGGGGAGCGGCGCGCGACTACACGACCCTGTGGTTCGACCACGGCGTCGATCCCGTCTCGGCCGGTTACCTCTACCTGCTCCTGCCGGGGGCGAGCCTGGCCGCGACCCGGTCCCGGGCCGCCGACCCCGGCCGGGTGCGGGTGCTCGACAACACCGCCCGGCGGCAGGGCGTGCGGGTCCCCTCGCTCGGCCTGACCGCCGTCGTGTTCTGGGACGCCGGGGCCGCCGGCGGCCTGGCCGCCTCCGCCCCGTGCGCGCTCCTGGTCCGGGAGACCGGCGACGGTACGGCCACGGTGACCGTGTCCGATCCGCGGCGCGACCTGGACACCCTGACCGTGACCTGGGACCGGCCGGTGACCGGGGTGCTGGACGGGCACGGAGTGCTGACGGGCGCCACGACCGGGGCCGGGCTCACGCTCGTCTTCGACCGCCCGGCCGCCTGGAGCGGGGACTCGGTCACGGTCACCGTACGGCTCGGCGGGAGGTCGCCGGGCGGCGGCCGGTGACGGCCGTGCGCGCGTGTTCCCGGGACCCGGGACGTGCGCTCAGCCGCAGCCCTCGCTGATGCCCTTGGGGGAGGCCGGGTCCGGCGTGGCCGTGGCGCTCGCCCGGGGGCGGGGCGTCCGGGTGGGCGCGCCGGTCGCGGTGCCGCCGGTGTCGGCGCTGTCGGCGGTGTCGGTGGTGTCGGCGGTGCTCCTGCCGGTCGGCCCGGTGGTCTCACCGGTCCGCGGGATGCCGGTGGCCGTGGTGGTGTCGGTGCCACCGGTGCCGCCGGTGCCGCCGGTGGGGGTCCCCGGAGTGGCGGAGGGGGCCGCGGTGGCGGTGAGCGGGCGCCGCGGGGTGGCCGCGGAGGCACGCAGGGCCTTCGCGGTGATCTTGCGGATCTTGCTCCAGTCGGGGTAGCCGGTGTTGATCAGCGGAGGGACGAACTGGACGCTGGTCACCTTCGCGTTCTTCACCTTCAGCGCCAGCGGGACCAGGTGCTCCAGCATCGGGCGCGGGATGTCGGTCTTCAGCAGTTCCTTGGTGGCCAGCGCGACCCGGTTGAACCGGGACAGCACGGTCGCAGGATCCGACTGGGAGAGTAGGGCGCCCAGCACGCAGCGCTGGCGGCCCATCCGGGTGTAGTCGTCGCTGTTGGTCCGCGAGCGGGCGAACCACATCGCGTCGGCGCCGCGCAGCCGCCGGGTGCCCGCCTTGACCAGGCCCTCGTTGTACTTGCCGAAGACCACGTCCTGGGGGACGGTCAGCGTGACGCCGCCGATCGCGTCGATCAGCCGGGCGAAGCCCCACATGTTGACCAGGGCGTACCAGTCGATCTTCAGGCCCAGGGTGTAGCCGACCGTGTCGATGAGCGTCTTCGTGCCCTGGTGCCTGCGTCCCCCGAAGATCTCCGGGTGCGCGTCGGCGTACTCCCAGACCGCGAAGAGCAGGTCCTCGCGCGAGCCGTCCGGGTTGACGGGGAGGCGGAAGCCGTCGGGGAAGCGCTTCGCCATGGGCGAGCCCGGGACGAAGCGGACGTTCTCCAGGTTGCGCGGCAGGCTGAACAGCACGGTGTTGCCGGTCCGGACGTCCACGCTGGCCACGTTGATGCTGTCGGTGCGCACGCCCGCCCGGTGGGTGTCGGCGTCGCCGCCCAGCAGCAGGATGTTCACCCGGGAACGGCCGGCCCACGGGTCGTCCGCGTTCGCCGTGCCGCCGTCGCCGTTCGCGGGGCGGGGGGTGGACGGGGCGCTGAAGATGTCGTCCAGCGCCGACTGCGAGAACGCCGCGGACTGCCCGACGAAGCCGAAGGGCAGCAGCACGGCCACCGCGAGCAGCCCCGCCAGGCCCCCCGCGACGGCCTGCCCCGCGCCGGGGAGGCGGCCGGGGTTCATCACCGTGAACGAGTGCACGACCAGCGCGAACCAGGCCAGCCCGAGCACGGCCGAGGCCGCGATGACCGTGGTCACCTGGGAGGAGGACGAGGCCAGCTGCCCGGCGAGGGCACCCAGGTCGGAGGTGAGCGCCACCCAGAGCAGCGCCAGCAGCAGCACCGCGTACACCGACAGCAGGGTCAGGCCGGTCCTGCGCCATCCCGCGCGCAGGTGGGCCGCGCCCGGGACGACGGCGGACAGTGCCGTCCAGCCGATGACCGTGCCGACACCGGACGGCCGTGGTCTGTCCCGCACCCGCCCCCCGTTTCCTCGCCGTTCAGCGTCGACGGAGATATTAGGGGGATAAAACAGCGTCGCGGGCGACAAGTCGGTGAACAACTCAAGAAGCCCATCCGGACTTATCGCACATTTTCCCTGGAATAAGATTCGGTCATGGCCTTCACGGAGATCCACTACGAGGTGGCGGACGGTGTCGCCACGATCACCCTCGACCGCCCCCACCGCCTCAACGCCTTCACCTACGTGATGCGCGGCGAGCTGATCGACGCCTTCGACCTCGCCGACGCCGACGACGAGGTGCGCGCCGTCGTCGTCACCGGCAGGGGCCGCGCCTTCTGCGCGGGCGCCGACCTCGCGGGCGGGGGCGAGACCTTCGACCACCGCAGGACCGGCGAGATGTACGCCGGGCAGGACACCGTCGACGGCTCCCCCCGCGACGGCGGCGGCACGGTCGCGCTCCGGATCGCCAGGTCGCTCAAGCCCGTCATCGGCGCGATCAACGGCCCGGCCGTGGGCGTCGGGGTGACGATGACGCTCCCGATGGACGTCAGGCTCGCCTCCGACACCGCCAGGTTCGGCTTCGTCTTCGCCCGCCGCGGCATCGTCACCGAGGCCGCCTCCAGCTGGTTCCTGCCCCGCCTCGTCGGCATCTCCCAGGCCATGGAGTGGGCCGCGACCGGCAGGGTGTTCCCCGCCGACGAGGCGCTCCAGGGCCGGCTGGTCTCCAGGGTCCTCGCCCCCGACGAGCTCCTCCCGGCCGCGTACGCGCTCGCCCGCGAGATCGCCGACAACACCTCGGCCGTCTCGGTCGCCGCGATCCGCAGGCTCATGTGGTCGGGCCTGTCGGCCTCCTCCCCGTGGGAGGCGCACCGCGCAGACTCGATCCTGATGAACGCGCTCGGCTCCGCCCCGGACGCGGCCGAGGGCGTCACGGCGTTCCTGGAGAAGCGGGCGGCGGCGTTCCCGATGAAGGTCTCGGGCGACCTTCCCGAGGCGGTCCCGTCCTGGCCGGACAACCCCTACGAGTGACGCCGAGCACCATGTCCGACGTTCCCGCTCCCGGCGTCCCCTCCCTCGACGTCCCCCGCCCCGCGCTTCCCGCTCCCGGCGTGCCTGCCCCCGCCGTTCCCGCCCCCGCCGTTCCCGGTCCCGACGTTCCCGCCCCCGACGTTCTCGGCCCCGGTTACGAGCTCACGGTCCTGCCGATGGCCGACGACCACGAGGGGCCGGTGGTGGCCTCGCTGGTGCGGCGGCGGGCCGACGGCCCCGCCCGCGGAGCCGTGCTGTACGTGCACGGCTTCACCGACTACTTCTTCCAGACCCACCTGGCCGACCACTTCGTCGCCCGGGGCTTCGACTTCTACGGACTGGACCTGCGCAAGTACGGCCGCTCGCTGCTGCCGCACCAGACCCGCGGGTTCGTGCGCAGCCTCACCGAGTACTTCCCCGAGATCGACGAGGCCGTACGGGTCGTCCGCGAGCGGGACGGGCACCAGCGGGTCGTCCTCAACGCCCACTCCACCGGCGGCCTGATCGCCCCGCTCTGGGCCGACCGGGTCCGCGGCCGGGGCCTGGTCCAGGCCCTGGTGCTCAACAGCCCCTTCCTCGACCTCAACGTCCCCTCCCCCCTGCGGGCCGCCGCCGACCTGCTGCGCGGCCCGCTGTCCCGGCTGCCCGCCGGCGCCGTCCTGCCCCTGGTGGCGGCCACCGCGTACGGCACGAGCCTGCACCGCACCCACCACGGCGAGTGGGACTTCGACCTGGAGTGGAAGCCCATCGGCGGGTTCCCGGTGCACGCGGCCTGGCTGGCCGCGGTCCGCCGGGCACAGCGCAGGCTGCACGGCGGCCTGGGGGTGGACGTGCCGGTGCTGGTGCTCTGCGCCGAGAAGGGACTGCGGCTGCGCGCCTTCGCCCCCGAGGCGCGCGGCGCCGACGTGGTGCTCGACCCCCGGCAGATCGCCCGCTGGTCGACCAGCATCGGCCCGCACGTGACGTGCGTCCGGATCGCGGGCGGCATGCACGACCTGGTGCTCTCGCCCGAACCGGTCCGCGGGCGCGTGCTCGCCGAGATCGACCGCTGGCTCGGCGGCCACCTCTAGCCTGCCGCCGTCCGCCCGCGGTCTGCCCACCGCCCATCCGCCGCCACGGGCGGAACCCGATCCGGGCCCGGCCGCGGGCGA
The DNA here is from genome assembly GCF_044456585.1 of Streptosporangium sp. NPDC050855. NCBI lineage: Bacteria > Bacillati > Actinomycetota > Actinomycetes > Streptosporangiales > Streptosporangiaceae > Streptosporangium > Streptosporangium sp. NPDC050855. The sequence continues at coordinate 129,685 of NZ_JBITFY010000014.1, read as the reverse complement.
CCTGCCGAACGGCTCACGCGTACCAAAGGGATGCGAACGGACGTTTCCCATCACCTCGATCCCCGTGACCCGATCTTCGCGGGGACCCGGTCCCTACAGGGGGAAGGAGAACAGGCCGTAGTAGGCCGCGGCCACCAGCAGCAGACCGGTGCCGCCCAGTGCCCCGGCCACGGCGAGACTCTGGGGACGCGAGGGCTGCCAGCCCTCGCGCAACCCCTCGACGACGGCCGCCACGCCCGTGACCTCCTGCAGCAGCATCAGCAGCGCCAGGATCCTGATGACCAGCCATCCGGCCAGTACCGCGGGCCAGGCCCCGGCCTGGTTGACCGAGAACAGCACCAGCAGGACGATGAACGCCGGCACCGAGACCAGCAGCCCGACCCCGGTCCACGCCATCCGGCGGAAGCGGCGGCGGATCGGCGGCCAGATGCGGGCGTTGGTCTCCGCGGCCGCCCGGCCGCGGATCCGGGCGGCCATCTCGGCCACCGGGCCGACCACGTAGCCCACCGCCGCCAGGCAGAGCGCCAGCCCGATGACCGTCCCCCCGGCGTACCAGGGGGCGGCGGGCACGTCGCTGGCCTCCAGGCGCTGGACCGGCGTGGCGCCGGCGATGTGCACCGACGGCGTGGCCGTGCCCGGCAGCCCCCGGATCCAGTTGGCGAGCGTCTGCAGGTAACCGGGGGCGAAGGGGCCGCCGTGCAGGCGCATGCCGTGGTCGGCGCCCCGCAGGTAGCGGATCGTGTAGTTCGGGTTGCCGCCCTCGGTGAGCGCGCCGGTCAGCGCCTTGCTGCTCTCCACGAACGGGATCGACGGGTCACGGGTGCCGTACAGGGCCAGGACCGGCTGCCGCATCTGGCGCAGCGCGGGCAGGCCGTCGTAGCGCAGGAAGTTCATGTCGACGGCCCCCATCGCCCGGATGAGCAGCTCGCGTACCCCGGGCGGGGCGTACAGCCGGTCCAGCTGCTCGCCCAGCGCCCACGTCACCTGCCGCATGGGGGAGACGTTGGGGGCCGACACCAGCACGGTGAACCCGACCTCGTCGCTCTGGGTCGCGGCGATGGGCACCACCCAGCTGCCCTCGCTCACCCCCCACAGCCCCACCCTGGCCGGGTCGACGTCGGCGCGCCCGCGCAGCTCCCGCAGGACGCGCACGGCGTCGCGGGCCAGCAGGGCGAAGTCACGGTGCCGGAAGTCGTAGCCCACGGTGCGCTTGTCGTAGGCGAGCGTGACGATGCCGGCCCTGGCCAGCCACTCGGCCTGGCTGGTGAACTCGCCCCGCGTCCCGGCTCCGGCCCCCTGTACGAAGACCATCGCCGGGTGCCTGCCCGGGGTGAGCGGCGCGCGGATCGTGGCCCGCAGCGGCGTACCGTCCTCGGCGGTGACGGTGACCTCGCTGACGCTGATCCGCGCGGTCGCCGCGACCGGCACGACCTCGGCGGACGGCTGCGGCGGGAGCGTCCGGAAGACCGGGTCGACGCGCAGCGGCGTCGGGTCGAACGACGGCGGCAGCGTGTAGCCCACCGTCGCCAGGGCGACCAGGATCAGGCCGGCGGCGACGCTCAGAACGCCACGGCCGGCCTGCAGGCCGATCCGATCCCCGTTCGTCACTCGCCTTTACGCCCCCGCTCTCCGGTATCGTTCCCTTCGATCTTCAAGCCTACTCACGACCCCGAACCCCCGACAGGGCGGGGGATCCGCGTGACGCGAGTGGCCACATTTGTCGCTGAGTCCTGTTAGCTTCGTGCGACATGCGGGTGCTGCACACATCGGACTGGCATCTGGGCCGCTCGTTCCACCGGGAGAGCCTCCTGGCCGCCCAGGGCGTCTTCGTCGACCACCTGATCGAGACGGTCAGGTCGGAGCGGATCGACGTGGTCGTGGTCTCCGGTGACGTCTACGACCGGGCGCTGCCCTCGGTCGACGCGGTCGAGCTGTGCAACCAGGCGCTGCGCCGGCTGGTCGACGCCCGCGTGCGCACCGTGCTGATCAGCGGCAACCACGACTCGGCGCGCCGTCTCGGCTTCGGCGCCGAGCTCATCGACGCGGCGGGCGTCCACCTGCGCACCGACCCCGCACGCGTCGGCGAGCCGGTCGTCATCGACGACGTCGCCTTCTACGGCATCCCCTACCTGGAGCCCGAGCTGGTGCGGGTGGCCTGGGAGCTGCCCGAGCGCACCCACACCGCCGCGGTCGGGCACGCCATGTCGCTGATCCACGAGGACCTGCGGCGCCGGGGCACCCGGTCGGTGGTCCTGGCCCACGCGTTCGTGACCGGCGGGCAGGGCAGCGACAGCGAGCGCGACATCAGCGTGGGAGGCGTGGCCCACGTCCCGGTGCGGGTCTTCGACGGCGTCGACTACGCGGCGCTGGGCCATCTGCACGGCCGCCAGCGGATGAGCGAGACCGTCCGCTACTCCGGTTCCCCCATCGCCTACTCCTTCTCCGAGGCCGGTCAGGTGAAGGGCTCCTGGCTGGTCGACCTCGGCCCCGCCGGGTTCGAGGGCGCCGAGTTCGTCGAGGCGCCGGTGCCCAGGCCGGTCGCCCGCCTCACCGGCCGCATCGACGACCTGCTCACCTCGCCCGAGCACGCCCGCCACGAGGACCACTGGCTGCAGGTGACGCTCGTCGACCGGATCCGGCCCAAGGGGGCGATGGAACGGCTCCGGGCCCGCTTCCCGCACACGCTCGCCCTGTCCTTCGAACCCGAGGGCGGCCCGGACGACGTCGTGACCCGTCCCCGGGTGGCCGGGCGCGCCGAGATCGACGTCGCCCTCGACTTCGTCCGCGAGGTACGCGGCGAGGCCGCCGACCCCGAGGAGACCCGGCTGCTGCGCGAGGCCGTGGAGGCCTCCCGCACCAAGGAGGCGATGGCGTAGATGCGCCCGCACCGTCTGTGGATCAGCGCGTTCGGTTCCTTCCCCGGAGAGGAGCAGGTCGACTTCGACGCCCTCGCCGAGGCCGGGCTCTTCCTGATCCACGGCCCCACCGGCGCGGGCAAGACCACCGTGCTCGACGCGCTCTGCTACGCCCTGTACGGCAGGGTGCCCGGCAGGCGCGACAGCGCCAAGAGCCTGCGCTGCGACCACGCGCCGCCCGGCCGCGGGCCCAGCGTGGCGCTGGAGGTCACGGTCAGGGGCCGCCGGCTGAAGATCACCCGATCCCCGGCCTGGCAGCGCCCCAAGCTCAGGGGCACCGGCACGACCAGGGAGAACGAGAAGGCCCTGCTGCAGGAGCTGTCGCCGGGCGGGGAGTGGGTGGGGCTGACCACCCGGATCGACGAGGCGGGGGAGTTCGTCGGCACCCTGCTCGGCATGAACGCCGAGCAGTTCCTCCAGGTCGCCATGCTGCCCCAGGGGGACTTCGCCAAGTTCCTGCGCGCCGACGGGGAGGACCGCCGCAGGGTCCTGGAGCGCCTGTTCTCGGTGAAGATCTACGCCACCGCCGAGTCCTGGCTCGCGGACAGGCGTACCGAGGCGTTCCGCGAGCAGCAGGCGCTGCGCAAGGAGGTCGACTTCGCCGTCAAGCGCCTGGAGGAGGCCGCCGGCCCCGTCCTGACCGCCGCGCTCGCGGCCGGTACGTCCTCCACGACGGGAGCCGCCGCGCAGGACGCGACGGGAGCCCTGTTCGAGGTCGCGACGGAGCCATCGGCCAAGCTCCCGGCAGGGTCGCAGGCAGGGTCGCAGACGGAGTTCCCGGTGGAGGACGACCCGGTGGCCTGGGCCCGCGCGCTGGAGGAGCTCGCACGGCTGGAGGTCGCGCGGCTGGACCCGCGGGACGCCGGGAGCGAGGACGCCGTACGGCGGGCACGCGAGAGCCTGGAGCGCGGCGCGGCACTCGCCGACCGGCGCCGGCGCCACGCCGAGGCGCTGGTCAGGAGCCGCGCGCTGGAGGAGACCGCCGAGGAGCGGGCACACCTGGAGGCCGTCCTGGAGGAGGCGACGGCGGCCGACCGGGTGCTGCCGCTGCTCCAGGAGGCCGAGCAGCGCGCCGCGACCGCGGCCAAGGCCGAGAAGCTGGCCGCCGAAGCCGTCGCCCGTGCCCTTCCCCTGCTCGACGCCGCCGGGGTTCACGACGCGTCCCCGGCCCTGCTCGGCACCGGTCGCGACGGCCGGGACGCCGACCATGCCGACGACACCGACACCGACACCGACGACGCCGACACCGACACCGACACCACCGACGGCCCCGGCGGCCCCGGCGGCCCCGACGACGTCCTGGACGTCCCCCGGGCCGCCCGCGATGCCGCCGACGCGCACCGGCGCGGCGCCGTGCTCGGTCACCTGGCCGCGCTGGAACGCGACCGCCAGAGCGAGATCACCCGGCTGGGGGAGCTGCGCGCCGAGGAGACGCGCCTGGCGGAGATCGAACGGGAACGGGAGCGCGCCGGCCGCGAGATCGGGGAGCTGGCCGCCGCGCAGGCCGTGGCCGACGCCCGCCTGGAGGTCCTCCCGGAGCTCCGGCGCGAGGTGGACGAGCGCCTCACCTCCGCCCGCCTGGACTCCGCCCGCGTCCCGGCCGCCGAGTCGGCGGCGGAGGCCGCCGTCACCCGGCTGCGGGCCGCCGAGCAGCGCGACCGCCTCGCCACCGAGCTGGCCGCCGCCCGCGCCGGCCTGGCCTCCCGCCTCGCGACCCTTCCGCCCGACCTCGGCGAAGGGCTCGGCCGCGGGCTCGGCGACCGCTTCGGCGACGGGCTCGACGACCGTTTCGGCGACGGTTTCGGCCACGGTGGCGCCGACGGGCCGGACGACGTCCGCGCGGTCCTCGCCGACGGTGAGAGGGAACGCCGCGAGGAACTGGCCGGGCTGGAGGGGCTGCGGAGCGAGGAAGCCCGCCTGGCCGAGCTCGACACCGAGCTCGACGGGCTCGGCTCCGAGTTGCGCGAGGCCGCCCGGACCGAGGCCGGGATCCAGGAGACCCTGCGGGGACTGCCCGCCGCGTCGGCGGAGGTGGCCACCCGCCTGGAGGAGGCCAGGGCGGCCGCGGCGCGCGTCCCGACGGCACGGGCCGAGGCCGAGACGGCCGGCGTGGTGCTCGGCGCGGCACGGCGGCGCGAGGTGCTGCGTGCCGAGCTGGAGACCGCCCAGGCCGTCCGGGCCGAGGCCGTCGACCGCGCCCAGCGGCTCCGCGACCGGCACCAGGACATCCGGCAGGCCAGGATCGACGGCATGGCCGCCGAGCTCGCCGCCAAGCTCGTCCCGGGTGAGGCGTGCGTGGTCTGCGGCTCGCCCGAGCACCCGGCCCCGGCCGCCGCGGCCGACGAGGCGCCCACCGCCGAGGACGAGCGCACCGCCCAGGCCGACCTCGAGACGGCCATGGAACGGCGCCGGGCCGCGGAGACCGACGTCACGGCCCTCTCCCTCCGCCTGGAGGAGGCCGTCGCCACGGCGGGGGAGCGGACCGCGGAGGAGGCCGAGCTGAGCCTCGCCCAGGCCGAACGGGCGCTGGCCGCGCTCCGGGAGGCCGCGGGCGCCGAGGAGACCCTCGCCGCGGAGGCCGGCCGCCTGACCGCCGAGCTGGACACGGCACGGGAGACCGCCGCCGAGGTCGCCCGGCGCCTGGCCGAGGGCCGGGCCCGCCACGCAGCCCGGCAGGCCGAGCGCGAACGCCTGACCGGCCGCCTGGACGCGGCCCGGGGAACCGACCCCACGGTCCAGGCCCGCCGCGACCGGCTGGCCGCGGAGGCGGCGCTGCTGTCCGCCGCCGTCGGCGCCGCGAGCCGCGTCGTCGAGGCCGTCGCCGCCCACCGCGAGGCGAGCGAGCGGACCACGCTGAGCGTGCACGAGGCCGCCTCCGGGCTCGCCGAGGCGGAGCGGGCGCTGGCCGCGCTGCGGGAGTCGGCGGGCGCCGAACCCGAGCTGGCCGCGCGGGCGGGCGAGATCGCCGCCGAGGCCGACCTGCTCCGGGAACGCTCGCGGGAGCTGGCCGTCGCGCTGGCCTCCCGCCGTACGGACGTCGACAGGCTCGGCGCCGAGGCAGGACGGCTGGCACGGCGCATCGACGAGGCGCGCGGCCAGGACCCGACGCTCTCGGCCCGGCTGGACCGGCTGGCCGACGAGGCCGCGCTGCTCAGGGAGGCCGTCGAGGCGGTCAGGGACGAGCGGTCCACCGCCGCCGAACTCGTCGCGGCCCGCGACCGCGCATCGGCCGCCGCCGTCGAGGCGGGGTTCCTCGATCTCGACGACGCCCGCGCCGCGGTCCGCCCTCCCGCCGAGCGGGAGGCCAAGACGGCCCGGTTGCGCGAGCTCGCGACCGAGAGCGCCGCGGTCGCCGCGATGCTCGCCGACCCCGAGCTGGTCGCCGCCGCCGCCGAACCCGAACCCGACCTGTCCGCCCTGCGCGAGGCGCGCGACGCCGCGGACGCCGCCCACGCCCGCCTGCTGTCCGAGCGCAGCCAGGCGGCCGCCCGCCTCGCCCGGCTGACCGCGCTCCGCGCCGAGCTGGACGCCTGCCTGGAACGCTGGCGTCCCGCCGCCGAGCATCACCGCCTGACCGAACGGCTCGCCGCGCTGACCGGAGGCAACTCCACCGACAACCGGTGGAACATGCGGCTGTCGTCGTACGTGCTCGGCGAGCGCCTGCGGCAGGTGGTCGAGTCGGCCAACGAGCGGCTCGACCACATGTCGGGCGGGCGCTACCTGCTGGAGCACAGCCGCGACCGCACCGCGGGGGACCGCAGCAGGTCCGGCGGCGGGCTGGGCCTGCACATCCTGGACAGCTGGACGGGCGTGGGCCGCGACCCGGCGACGCTGTCGGGCGGGGAGAGCTTCATCACCTCCCTGGCGCTGGCGCTCGGCCTGGCCGACGTGGTCACCGCCGAGGCCGGGGGAGCGGACATCGGCACGCTCTTCGTCGACGAGGGCTTCGGCACCCTGGACGAGGACACCCTCGACGGCGTGCTGGACATCCTCGACGGGCTGCGCGACGGCGGCCGCGCGGTCGGCATCGTCAGCCACGTCGCCGAACTGCGCACCCGGGTGCCCGCCCAGCTGCACATCCGCAAGGAACGCCGAGGTTCGACCGTCCGTCAGTGATCCGGTCCTGCTGTGGGCGTTAGACTCGCCGCCCGAATGTGGACGAGGAAGCCGTACCGGCCACGACGCCGGGCTCCGGCCGCCGCCCCGCGAGCGACGCGGCCGGGCGGCATGGCGGGCTCTCCGCGACCGGTCGGGCCGTCAGGCGCGGCGCCGGTTCCGCCAGGTCCGATAATGATGGATATGACCGGCGCACGCAGAAGAGCTGAGATGTTCGTCGACCCCGAGCACGACCATCGGTTCGGCACCTCCGCCACCGCCGGCGAGCGGAGCATGCTCGTCGACGTCCTGGCGGCCCAGCGTACGACCCTGCGGTTGAAGTGCGCGGGCCTGGACACGGAACTGTCCCGGCGCTCCGTGGAGCCCTCCACACTCTCACTGCTCGGACTGGTCCGGCACCTGGCCGATGTGGAACGCCGCTGGTTCCGGCGGGTGTTGGCCGGGCAGGACGCGCCACCGCTGTTCTCCTCGGAGGCCGACCCCGACCGGGACTTCGACGGCGCGGTGCCCGATCCCGCCGTCGTCGCCGAGGCGTGGGAGGCGTGGCACGCCGAGGTGGCGTTCGCCACCGAGTTCGTCACGGGCGCGCCCGACCTCGACATCGTGGGCGAGGACTCGTGGCGGGGGACCGTGTCGCTGCGCTGGGTGCTCATCCACATGATCGAGGAGTACGCCCGGCACAACGGGCACGCCGATCTGCTGCGCGAGCGGATCGACGGGGCGATAGGCGTGTGAAATCGGGCACCCGCATGCAGGCCGTCCCCTCGCGCCGAGACCGGGCGCCACATTCCGGCCCGCGCCGTGCCGTCCGGCGCGAGAGACCGCATGATCGTGATCTCCTCGGGCATGACGCCCCCATGCGCGGACGTTCAGGGTCACGGTCGTGGGGTGTGGTGCTCGACGCACCCGAGGCGGGGGAGCTCGCACGGTTCTACGTGCGTCTCCTCGGGTGGAAGATCACCACGGAGGAGTCGGAGTGGGTGGTGGTCATGCCGCCCGACGGCGTCGCCTACATGGGCTTCCAGACGGAGTCGGATTACGTGCGGCCTGTCTGGCCGGCCACCGACGGCCGCCAGCAGATGATGATGCACCTCGACCTGGAGGTCGACGACCTCGAGGCCGCGGTCGCGCACGCCGTCGAGGCGGGGGCGACGCTCGCCGACCACCAGCCACAGGAGACGGTACGGGTGCTCCTCGACCCGGCCGGGCACCCCTTCTGCCTCTACCTCGACACATCCGCGGACGGAGGGCCGGAGTAGCGGCCGGTCGGCGTGCGGCCCCGGACCGGCACGTCATCCGGGGCGCGGATGGTCCGGGGAGGCATTCCCGGCCGCCCCGCACCGGACGGATGCGTCGGCGGTCAGCCGTTGTACGGGGCGGCGACGTCGAGGATCCAGGTGACGCCGAAGCGGTCGGTCAGCATCCCGAAGCCCGGGGCCCACTGCGACGGGCCGTACTTCTCGATGACGTCGGCGCCCTCGGCGAGCCTGTCCCAGAGCGCGCCGACCTCCTCGACGGTCTCGCCGCGGACGGACACGAAGAACCGCTCGCCGGTCAGCGTCATGCCGTGCTCGCGGGTGGTGGCGGCGGGTGCGGCGGCGGGTGCGGCGGCGGCTGGTGCCTGGGAGGGCACGTCGTAGGCCATGACGGTGAAGCCGTTGTCGGCCGTGACCTGGCCGAAGACGATCCTGTCGGCGTCGGGCATCTCCTTCGGCATGCCGAAGTCGCCGTACGCGACGGTGGTGAGGTGACCGCCGAACACGGTCCGGTAGAACTCCAGCGCCGCGCGGGCGTCGCCGCGGAAGTTCAGGTGGGTGGTGGTGGTGATGGCCATGACGGCTCCTCGGTTCGTTGGTGACGGGTTTCGGGCGCGGTCGGGCGCCCGGCCTGCCCGGTGACGAGAACGGCGTCGGCCGGGAAGGACGATGTGGGGTGAGAAGGTTCCAACGCCGGAACCGGCCGGGTGGCCGGCGCGCCGCCGATCGGATCGTCCGGGTGGCGCGGGTCGTTCGAGGCGCGGTTATCCGAGCAGCGCGGGCATGATCACGCCGTCGACCAGGGTGACGAGGAACTCGCGGTCGAAGGGCCTGCGCTGGACGAGCGCGCGGTAGGCGGCCATCGTCGGGACGACCCGGGAGAGCGTCTCGATGTCGGCCGTCGCCGGGATTTCGCCGCGGTCCACGGCACGGCGCATGAACGCGAGGTGCGCGTCGGCCCACGGCTTCACGAGCGCGGTGTCGGCGGCCCCGGCGAAGGTGGGGTCGGTGGAGATCATCGAGGCGAGCGCGGTCATGATCCTCAGGGTCCGCTCGCCCTCCTCGATCGTCTGCGGCCTGTAGAGGGCCAGGAGGTCGCCGCGGAGCGTGCCGGTGTCGGGCAGGTTCCCCACATCGGCCTTGCCGGACTTCATCCGGGCGATCGCGTCGACGACGAGCTCGCCCTTGGAGGACCAGCGCCGGTAGACGGTGGCCTTTCCCGCCTTCGCCCGTGCCGCGACCATGTCCATGGTCATGCCGGAGTAGCCGACCTCGGCGAGGACGTCGAGGGTCGCGTCGAGAATCTGGGCGTCTCGCGTATGGTCCCGCTTCCTGCCGGTACGTCCGGTCTGTTCGGGCGGGGATGTGCCGTCACCGTCCGGCGTGCCTTCCGTCATGGTCCACCTCCTCTCTCGTCAAAGAAACGATACCAGCCAGTATCGGAACTGCCAAGTTCCGATACTGGGTAGTTTCGAAACTTGAAGGTCTCGATATGCCCGTCATCAGGGACCGGCTGTGGCACCATGGCGCGATGCGCCATATGTCCGACGACGAACGCCGCGCCCGACTCGCCGTCCGGCACGCACTGGCCCCGGCGTTCCGCGTCGGTTCCCCGCAGGCCGCCACCCGGGCGATGACCGTGCTGCACGCCACCGAGCCCGCGACCGTCCACCTGTCCTGCCGGGCGCGCGTCGCGTCCCTCACGCTCGCCGACGTCGACCGGGCCCTCTACGACGACCGCGACCTCGTGAAACAGCTGGCCATGCGCCGTACCCTCTTCGTCTTCCCGCGCGACCTGCTGCCCGCGGTGTGGCCCAGCGCGTCAGCCCGGGTCGCGGGCAACGAACGGGCCCGCATGGCCAGGGACGTGGTCAGGGCCGGGCTCGCCGCCGACGGCGACGACTGGCTCGACCGCGCTCGCGCCGAGGTCCTCGCGGCGCTCGCCGACACGCCCGACGGCCGCTCGGCCCTGGAGATCCGCCGGGCGGTACCGATGATCGACGTCAGGGTGACGGTCTCACCGACCGACCCGTGGTCGGCGTCGCGCGTCCTGACCCACCTCGGCGCCACCGCCGACATCGTGCGCGGCGTCAACGCCGTCCGCTGGTACACCTCGCGGCCGCGCTGGACCCTGATGCGGCACTGGCTCGGCGACGTCCCCGCGACCATGAGCGCCGACGACGGCTACCGCGAGATCGTGCGCCGCTGGTTGTACTCGTTCGGGCCCGGCACCGTGGACGACCTCGCGTGGTGGCTGGGAGCCACCAAGACGGCGGTACGGACGGCACTCGCGGCGCTCGACGCGGTCGCGGTCTCCCTCGACCGGGGCGCCACCGGCTGGGTGCTGCCCGACGACCTCGACGAGACCCCCGACCCCGGCCCGTGGGCGGCCCTGCTGCCGGTGCTCGATCCGACCGTCATGGGCTGGCAGGGACGCGACTTCTACCTCGGCCCGCACCGCGACCGGCTCTTCGACCGCCGGGGCAACGCCGGCACGACCGCCTGGGCCGACGGCCGGGTGGTGGGCTGCTGGGTACAGGACGACGCCGGTGTCGTACGGGTGCGGTTGCTGGAGCCGGTACCGGCTTCGGCGCGCCGAGCCCTCGACGACGAGGCGGCGCGCCTGACCGAATGGCTCGGCGGTTTCCGCGTCCCGACCGTCTACGGCTCGCCCGCGATGAAGGCCCAACCGCCCGCCGACACGACTCCGCTCTAGGACGGCGGCCCCGGTTCCCCGGTCCCGTCCTCGTGACGGCCGGGCGCCGCGGGGAGGCCGTGATCGCCGGGCCGTGACACGGCCGACGAGCCGGTGGCTCACGCCGGGGGAGGAGGCTCCGGGAGCCTGCTCAGCACGGTGTTGTGGACGCGCTGGAAGATCACCGACGTGCGGAATCCGGCGATCTCCCGGCGCTTGCTGAGCCGGTCCAGGAGGAAGGCGTGCAGGTGGTCGAGGTCCTGGAGGGCGACGTGGAGGAGGAAGTCGTCGCCACCGGCGAGCACGAAGACGCTGACCACCTCCGGGAGCCGGGCCACGGAGTCCTTGAAGGTGTCGATGACCGTCCGGTTCAGGGGGCGGACCTGAACCGACACCATGGCCTGGACGCCGCGGTTGAGCGAGGCGTGGTCGATGTCGGCGTGGTAGCCACGGATGACGCCGCGCCGGGTGAGCGCGCGCACCCGTTCCAGGCAGGTCGAGGGCGCCACGCCGAGTCTGCGGGCGAGCTCCCGGTTGGACTGCCGCGCATCTGTCTGGAGAAGCCGGATGATCTCCGTATCAAGTTCGTCCACGCTCGCATTCTCCTCCCGATTCCGGCCGTTCGTTCGCCCGGACGCTCCGTACGGCACGCATGTGACTAGCTTCGACGGCGAATCGGTGTTCATCTGAAAAGGAGTACGTCGTGGTTCTGGCGACGAAGCTGGTCCTGGTGGTCCGTGACGGCCTGCCTGCCGCGCTGGCGGTGAACGCCGCCGCCGTGGTCGGGCTGAGCCTGGGAGGACGGCTGCCCGATCCACCGGCGGCGGAGGGGAAGGACGCCTCGGGCGGGGTGCACGCCGGGCTGAACCCCCACCCCGTGCCCGTGCTCACCGCCTCCGGTGACCGGCTGCGAGAACTCCACGACCGGGCCCGTGCCCGGGAGGATCTGATCACGGTGGGTTTCAACGAGGTGGCCCGGCACGCCCGCGACTACGACGACTACCTCACCGCGCTGGCCGCGACGCCGGGGGAGGACGTCGAGTACGTCGCCGTCGCGGTGTACGGCCCGCGTAAGCGGGTCACGGCGCTGACCAAACGGTTGCCGCTCCACGGCTGACGCGTCAGGCGCCGGGGCCGGGGCCGGAGGGGCCCAGCCCGGTGAGGCGGCACAGCGCGTCGAACCCCGCGGGGGTGCCGGGCCAGTGACCGCGTACCGCCTCCAGCCCGGCCCGTCGCACCACGCCGCGCAGGACCGCGGTGACGACGATGGCGTCGTCGGCGTAGCCCAGCACGGGGATGAAGTCCGGGATCAGGTCGATCGGCATCGCCAGGTAGAGCATCAGCAGGCCGAGCCGGACCCGCACGCCGCGCGGCAGGCTCTCGTCGGCGGCCAGCCGCCGGAGCAGGCGCAGCAGGTCGGGCAGGATCCGCAGGGCCTCGCGCAGCAGCCCGGCCTCGGGGCGGACGACGAGAAGCGCCACTAGCAGCAGCAGCCACCCGGCCACCAGCGCGACGCCCACGCCGAGTGCGACGTCCCACCACACGGTGCCCCTCCCGTCCCCACCCGCTCGTCCTCGCCGGACCGTGACGATCGGACCGGCGCCGACATGACCCGGTCGCGACCGGCCCGGTCGAGGCCGCGGCCATGGTCACGGCCGGTCCGATCGCGAGCATGACCACGGTCATGGCCGGTCGGGTCGAGGCCGCGGCCATGGTCACGGCCGGTCCGATCGCGAGCATGACCACGGTCATGGCCGGTCGGGTCGAGGCCACGACCATGGTCACGGCCGGTCCGATCGCGAGCATGCCCGAATCGGTCACGGCCATGGCCGAAAACCGGTTGCTTCCCCCGGAAGAATGACAGATGGCACGCGACCTCGCTGACGAGACCCTCGGTGGTCCCGGCGCGTTCCAGCGTGATGTCGCGTCGATGGCGTATGGCCGGAAAGCAGGAGAACAACCGTGATTCCGCCGATCGTCGATCCCCCTGCCGCGAAGCGACGCGAACCGCTCCGGGTCGTGGCCGCCGGGCTGGTCGCCGTGGTGCTCTGGGCCTCCGCCTTCGTCGGCGTCCGGGCGGCGGGCACCGACCTGTCGCCCGGAGCCCTCTCGCTCGCCCGGCTGACCATCGGCAGCCTGGCCCTCGGTGTGTTCGTCCTGGCCCGCAGGGAGGCGATGCCCTCGCGGAGCGATCTGCCCCTGCTCGTCTTCTACGGCTTCCTCTGGTTCGGCGTGTACAACGTCACGCTCAACTGGTCGGAGCAGCTGATCGACGCCGGTACCGCGGCCATGATCGTCAGCCTCGGGCCGGTCCTCATCGCGCTGCTCGCCGGTCTCGTCCTCAAGGAGGGCTTCCCCAGGCCGCTGCTGATCGGCTGCGCCGTCGCCTTCTCGGGGGTCGTCGTCATCGGCACGGCCACCGCCTCGCAGAACGTCTCGGCAGGGCTCGGCAGCCTCCTCGCCCTCGTGGCCGCCATCACCTACGCGGCAGGGGTCGTCTCGCAGAAACCCCTGCTCGACAGGTCGTCCGTCCTCGTCATCACCTGGCTGGGATGCGTCATCGGCGCGGTCTTCTGCCTCCCCTTCACACCGCAGCTCCTCGACGAGCTGCCCCGGGCGTCGACGTCCGCGATCACCTGGACCGTCTACCTCGGCGTCTTCCCCACCGCCGTCGCCTTCACCGCCTGGGGGTACGCCCTGTCCCGCTCGACGGCGGGGCGGATGGGAGCGATGACGTACCTGGCGGCCCCGCTGAGCACCCTCATGGCCTGGCTGCTCCTCGGGGAGGTGCCTCCGTGGGCGGCCCTGGCCGGAGGCGCGCTCTGCCTGACCGGAGTGATCATCAGCCGTCGCGGACCACGGCCGTGACACCGGGGAGCGGCCCGGCGCACCGTCGCCGGGACACCTCCCCGCCGTTCTTCCCGGGCAGTTCCCCGCCGTCCTCCCCGAGGATGCCCCCGCCGTCCTCCCGGGGTCACTCCCCGCCGTCCTCCCCGGGGGCCGCTCACTCTCCTGCGGACGGCCCGCTCACCGGCTCACCGCCGCGGCCAGGGCGCGCACCCGGGCGGCGTGACCGTCGTGACCGATGACGACCGGCGGCTCGTTGTACGGCATGGCGTCGGAGGAACGGCGCAGCTTGACGTACTGCCCGCAGGCGTCGACCGCGTAGGGCTCCATGTCGTCCTGGAGCGCGCCGATCACCGTGATCCCGTACGTCTCGCCGATCCGGCGGAACAGCGCCACGGCCTCCCTGCGGTGCTCCTTGCCGAGGTTGCGGCCCAGCTCGTCGAGGACCAGGCACAGGTGCCCGCCGCCCGAGGACGCGATCGCCGCCGCGCAGACCAGCTTCACCGCCTTCTCGTCCATCAGCGCGGTGTTGGCCCGCCGGTCGTACGGCACGAACCCCTGGCCCTCGCCCCGGCGCCACTTGGGGGTCACCCGCCAGGCCCAGCGCTGCTCGGGATCGGCGGGAGCGGGCGGCACCGGGAACTCCAGCGTCGCCCCGTACCCTCCGTAGGAGGTGTCGAGCCTGTCGAACTCCTCCGCCACCCGGGCCAGCCGCGCCCTGATCGCGGCGGTCAGCGCGGCCCGGTGCGCGGCCGTGGACCGGGCGGCCTCCTCCGCTCCCCGGGTCGCGGCCGTCAGGTCGCGCTGCCGGGTGACGATCTGCGTCTCGATCTGGCGCCGCCGGTGCCGCTCGTACTCCTCCTGCCCGCGCAGGTAGGAGGCGAGCGCCGAGCAGACACCGGGGAACGTGGCCTGCTCTCGCGCGGTACGCCCGGCACCGGGCGCGGCCCGCTCCCTGACCAGGAACCGCAGCTCCTCGGGCATCTCCTCGTCCTCGCCGGGGAAGGTGTCGCGCAGCGCCTCGTCCAGCCGTCGCTCGGCGGCCCGCCACCACTCCTCGGCCGTCAGCGGGCGCTCCTGCTCGTCCAGGGCGTCCAGCCAGCCACGGGCCCCCTCGGCGGTGCCGCCCCACTCCCCGGCCAGCGCGTCCAGGCCGAGCGCCTCGCGGTCGGCGGCGATCCGCGCCGCCTGCTCCGCGGCCTGGTCCCGGTCGGCCTCATGCCGCGCCCGGTGGCCCTCCAGCCGCTCGACCTCCATGGTGCGCGTACGGGACCGGAAGTCCAGCGAGCTCACCCGGCGCTCCGCCTCGCCCGCCTTCGGCGCGATCGCGGCCAGCGCCTCGGCCAGCTCGATCAGCGCGTGCCGCCGCTCGGACAGCCGCCGCTCGATGTCGGTCAGCTGTACGGCCGCCTTGGCGCCCTCCAGCCGCCTGCCCGCCTCGGCCACCGCGTCCTCGGCGGACCGCACGGCCGCCGACGCGCTCTCCTGGACGTCCCGGGCCCGGTGCAGACGCTGCTCGGCGGCCTTGATCCTGGCCTCCCTGCCGGTGACCGCCACCTCGAACGACCCCACCACGGTCACTCCGGCGGCGCTGACCAGCACCGAACCGGGCAGCGCGTCCAGCGCCCGTGCCGCGGCCTCCAGGTCGGCGGCGTCGACGATCACCGCGTGCTCGTGCGGCCACCCCCGAGCCCCCGGCGCGGACGGTGCCCGGCCGTCGCCGTCGGGCCCCTCCTGGTCGCGCGCCTGCTCGGCGACGTCGATGGCGTCGAGCAGGCCGGTGCCCCCCACGCCCGCCTCGGCGAGCGCGTTCAGCTGGGCCGCGGCCGGACCGCCCTCGGCGTCGTCCAGCGCGGCCCTGGCCCCCTCGCTCTCGCGGTCGGCCACGCCCAGCGCCTTCAGCGCCTCGTTCAGCCGCGTTCCGGCCGCGGCCAGCTCGGCACCGGCCGTGGTCACGTCACGCCCGTCGGCCAGGCGGCGCTGCTCCTCCAGGCCGGGGATCCAGCCGCGCAGCTCGTCCACGGAGTTCTCCGCCACCGCCCGGTCGGCGTCCAGCTTCGCCGCGTGCGACTGCAGGTCGGCGAGTTCCCTGCGGGCCTGGGCCAGACCCCGTTCGAGCGTGTCGTCCTTGAGCGTCGCGATCTCCGCCCGCACCTCGCCGATCGCCTCGACGGCGCGGTCGCCCGCCGCCCCAACCCGCTCCAGCTCCACCGCCAGCGCCTCGTCCCGCCGTGCCGCGTCGACGAGCCTGCGCGCCAGCCGTCCCCGCCAGCAGCGCAGGGCCTCGGCCAGCCGGACGCGGGCCCGGTCGCGCCGGTCGAAGGTCTCCAGCAGGGTGCGGGACTCGTCCTCGAACTCGCGGAGCAGCTCCACGGCCCGCGTCGCGCGGACCCGCCGGGCGTGCTCGTCGCGCCGGGCCTCCCGCTCCTGGTCGAGCTCGGCGTCCAGGCCGGTCAGCGCGGCGATCGCCTCGAAGACCCGCTCGGGGGAGATCTCGTTGAGCGGCTGGGAGAGCAGGTTGGTGGCGACCTTGCTCCGTACCGAGGTGGACAGGAAGGACACGCATCTGACCCGGTCGCCGTACAGGAACCTGGTCAGGTCGCGCGCCACCACGTCGCGGCGTCCGGCCGAGCGGGGCAGCGCCGCCCAGAGCTCGTCCGCCCGCGCCACCCGTTCCGCCTCAGAGGCGGCCGAGGCCAGGTGGATCCCGGGGACCCATCTGATCTCCAGGTGGGGGGCCTCCTGGTTGACCCGCAGCCACACGGTGACGGCGTCCAGCGAGTCGTCGCGCGAGGTGTCGCCGGACGAGGTGTCGCCGGGCGGGACGTCGTGCGCCGGGTGACGCCCGGGGGCGTCGTGCGGGACGTCGTCGGGTGCCGGATCGGGCGGTGCGAAGACGCCGATGATGTAGCCGTGGTCGGCGCTGGCCCAGGTCCGGCCGCCACCGCCCGCGGCGAGTTCGGCGTTGAACAGCAGCTCCGAGACCGACTTGGCGCCGGAGGCGAAACGCCACTGCTCGTCCCCGAGCAGCGCGGTGATCATCGCGATGAACGACGACTTGCCCGCGCCGTTGGAGTCCTTCGGCCCGGCACCCGCGACCACGATGAGGGTGCCCGGCACGGTCGGCACCGGGTGGGTCGAGAGCCGGGAGATGTTGACCGGTTGCACGGCGACCAGCACCCGGTCACCCACCACGTTCTCCGTCGGCGCGCCCGCCCGGACGTCCACGGAGACCAGGGTGGCCTGCGTCCCGGCCGAGACCCCGGAGACCGCGGAGACCCCGGGAATTCCGGTCGGAGCGGGCACGTCACGGGCCTCCGTGGCCCGAGCGCCCCTGCCCCGCCCCTTCGTCGCGGGGGCGGACCCGCCAGGGGAGGTCGTGGCCGGAGCGGGCACGCTCGGGGACGCCGCGGCCGGAGCGGGTACGTCCCCGGGCTCCATGGCCGGAGCGGCCTCGGCTCCGGAGGCGCCCCTGTCGGGGGGCGCGCTCCTCGCGCTGCTCCCGCGTGAGCCCTTCGCGGCCTGGTTCCGCTGGTCGGTCAACCCCGTTCCCCTCTTCCATCGTGTTCACGGCTCCTGCGTTCTGCTCACGACATCGGAGCCCGTCCCGGCGGTACTGCGCCGGTCGCCGTCCCGGACGCCGTTCGCTCCGGGAGGCCGTCCCGGGACGCCACCCGTCCCGGGACGTCGCCCGGTTCGGCACGTCACCCGGTGGCCGTCGTCACCGGCTACCGGACGGTGCCGCCGGACTCGTGTCGCTCGCCCGGTGCCGCCCCCGCAACGGCCCTCGGCGGTCGCTCGCCAGGTGCCGTCGCACCGGGACGGCGGCCCGCCGCACCAGGGTGGCCCGTCGCACCAGGGTGGCCCGTCGTGCCAGGGTGAGTCGTCGTGCCGCGGTGGCCCGTCGTGAAGTGGCCGGTTCACACCCTCTCATCGCCGGGCCGCCCGTACGGCCGCGGCCAGCGGTGTGTGCGGACCGGCGGCGAGGATCAGCTCCTCCTGAAGGCGGCGCCTGGCCTGCGGGGTCAGCCGGTGGAACTGCGGACCCGGCACGTAGCCACCGGCCTCCTCACCCGCCTTCACCTGGGTCACCAGGCCCGCGTGCCGCAGGACGCGGAGCGCGGCCTCCAGCTCGCCGATCGGCAGCCGGGTGTGCCGTCGCAGCTCGTCGACCTGGGCGGGGAACGGCGACAGCCAGCTGTCGGAGGGAAGGAGCCCGTCGGCCCGGGGGATCGCCACCGAGTGGATCAGCACCAGCACCAGCACCGCCCGCTCGGCCTGGCCCAGGACCGGGCCCATCCCCGCGGTCACGCCGTCCGCGTACCCCGACGTCCACGTCTCGCGCTCGTGGATCAGAACCCGGCCGCGGCGCTCCAGCATCCCGGCCAGCGTGTGGCGCAGCGCGGGCTCGCGCAGCGCGGGGAAGCGGGCCTCGTGCACCGGCTCGGCCGCGTGCTCCACCGCCATGAACGCGGCCACGATCTCGGCCCTGCGCCGCTCGTCGAAGGGGCCGAGCAGGTCCTCGTCCACGTTCTCCGGAGCGCTGACGCTCGGGGCGGCCTCGAACTCCCCGCCGGGTCCGCCGAAAGCGTCGTCACCCAGGGCGCCGGCACCCTCGCCGGGAGCACCGTCACCGGGACCCCCGCCGTCGGGAGTCCCGCCGTCGGAAGCCCTGCCGTCGGGAGCGTCCTCGCCGGGGGCACGGTCGTGGAGAGCGTCGCCGTCGGCGATGACGGGACGGTCGTGAAGAGCGTCGCCGTCGGCGGTGACGGGAAGGACCGCCGGACCTCCGCGCGCCTCCTCACCCGAGGGCAGGCGGCGCATCAGCTCGCGCAGTTGGGCGTGCGACGACGCCGGCCACGAGGCGCACCGGGGACCGAGCCGGACATGGCCGTCGGCGACCTCCAGCCAGGCCGAGTCGTGCAGGCGGCGCAGCGCGCCGATCGCCCAGTTGCGCATCAGGTCGTCGCCGCGCCCGATCAGTGCCCGGTACGCCGACAGCACGTCGTCCATCGGGGCCGGGACACCGGGCCAGGGGTCGGCGGACAGGTCGGTCCAGCAGCAGCGCAGCGCGGCGGCCAGCACCCGCCGGGTCTCCCCGGATCGTTCCACCGCGACCGGCGTGACCTGGTACTCCTCCAGGAGCGAGGGGGTCGCGCCGTCCGGCCAGACCGGCAGCGCCAGGCCGGTGCCGTCACCGCGTCCCAGCCGCGCCATCCCCGGCGGAGCCGGTCGCCCGGTGCCGAGCCGGAGCGGACCCCCGGCCCGCGCGCGGACGTGCGCCACCTCGGGCCGCTCGGGAACGGATTCCGTCACGAAGGGCCCGACGGCCGCGGCCCCGGCCGCGGAGCCTCCGGAGCCTCCGGTGTCACCGGCCGCCCCGGCGACCCCGGTGACCGGGAGGGCGTGCGGGTCAGTCGCCACCGCCGGTCCTCTCCAGCCGGCCGTGGGAGAGCCAGGCGGGCTCGGCCGCGGGATCGGCGGTGAGGCCGTCGGACCAGCGCAGCCGGTACGGGGAGTCGGGGCGCAGATCGGCCGCGACCAGGTCGGCCAGCAGGCGGCGGGCCGAGACCCACTCGCCGTCGGCGGTGAGCAACTGCTCCAGCCGGGCCGAGGAACGCCCGGCCAGCGCGGCCTCGGCCACCGAGGTCAGGTGGTCCAGGCCGCCGGTGCCTGGGTCGTAGGTGTCGGCGGGACCGGGGTCGGGCAGGGCCGAACGCGGGGGAGTGGGCTGGGCGGGGGCCGGGCGCGGGCTCTCGTCCACGGCCCGGACGATCGCCGCCGGGTCGTGCCAGGGAGCGGGGGCGTCGAAGACGAAGCCGTCGAGCACCGCGGCCAGACGCTCCTTGCTCGCGGTCTGGGCGAACGTGCGCCAGGTCTCCGCGGGGAGCAGCGTCAGGTTCCTCGTCGTACCGGCGGAGTCGGCCAGCCGTCCGGCGGCGCGGCGCGAGGCGTCGCTGTAGGCGTAGATCGCGGCGCGCAGCTCGGTGCAGGTGCGGTCCAGGTCGGGCCAACGGTTCAGGATGGTCCCGTGCAGGCTCTGCGCCCGCCGGGTGATCTCCTCGGTGCCCCAGAGCTTGGGCGCCTGCTCGCGCAGCTCCTCGATGGTCCCGCCGGTCAGCGTGATCAGCTCCAGCGCCCAGAGGCGGAAGGCGCGCGAGAGGTTCTGCGCGCTGGTGCGGGCCTCCTCCATCGTCGTGGCAGGATCGGCCACGTTGAGGTCCTCCAGCGCGAGCAGCCGGTGCATCTCCGACTGGCCGCCGTCGTCCATCATCCGGCGGATGAACATCAGCCCCACCACGCTGGTGAAGGAGGCGCGGTAGCGGAGCTGGTTGGGCTTGGGGAAGACCTCGCGGATCGCGCCGAGGCCGCGCAGCACCCGGAGCCGGTTCTCGAACCGGTCGAGCGGGTAGGCCCGGCAGACGTGGCGCATCTGCTCGTGGGTCAGCCACTCCTCGCCGGCCTCGGCGAACGCCGCGAACAGCGTCTCGGCGATGTCGACGAGCGCCGGGTCGTCCACCACCGCGCCGCTGTCGCGGGCGAGCGCCGCGAACATGCGGCGGTAGGTGGAGAGCACGGCCTCCTCGGTGAGGGCCGAGTCGAGCGTGATCTCGTGGTTCGTCTCTGGCACGCGCCCTACCGTAAGGCCTGCGCCCGACATTCCTGGCCCGTACGGGCGGACGTGCCCGGCCCGTGGCGCGGGACACGCGCCCGGTCAGCGGCCGACGGCCGCCCGTACCTCCGCCATCAGGACGGCCGCGTCGGCGACGGTCCGCCCGATCTCCTCCGTGGAGCCGCCGACGCCCGCGAGCAGCCGCCCGGCGCGCGCGGCGAAGTCCCCCGGCGCCCCCGGCAGCCGGCCGGCCGAGGCCACCATGCCCTTCTCGTTGATCAGCCAGCGGCCCGCGTGGCCGTGCAGGCCCTGGCAGGCGACGCCGACGGCGCGGAACAGGCACCCGGCCGCGTACGCGGGGTCGGTTCCGGCCGCCCCGTACCGGGCCAGGCCCACCGAGAAGTCCGCCTCCCAGAGCCCGTCCACCAGCGCCGTCCCCAGCGCCGGGGGGTAGGACCGGGCGTTCTCCCGCAGCTCGGTGAGCTCTCCGCCGGGATCGGCCAGCACCCGGCAGAGCGCCACCTCACCGGCGTAGGCGTGGGAGTAGAACCCCAGCGGGTGCCCGGCCTGCGTCCCGATCTCGTAGTGGCCCCGCAGGCAGTCCTCCCAGACGCGGTGCACCCGGTCGAGGTCGCGGTAGAGCCAGTCGACCCGCCGTCCGCCGATCGTCAGCCAGCCGCCGCCGTCGACCCACGGCCCCCAGCCGCCCGGCTCGGTCAGCTCGCTCCCCTCACCGGCCTCCCGTACGGCCAGCGCGCGCAGCGCCGCCACGTCCAGGTCGCCCCGGTAGTACAGCCCGAGGTCGACGTCGGAGTCGGGGCGGTGCGTGCCGCGGGCCCGGCTGCCGCCGAGCGCCACCGCGACGATCCCGGGAACCTCCACCAGCCGTCGCGCGAGCGCCGTCATCGTCGCGTCGTCCAAGGCGATGTCCATGATGATCCATTCGACCACACCCGCGACGGTCGTGCCCGCCCTCCGGGCCCGTCCCGGAGGGCGGGGATTCCGCGCGTGCGCGGACGGGGCGGTCCCGTCCGGACGCCGCCGGAGCACAGGGAGGAGCACGCCGACGGCGTACGCAACGATTCGCAATTTTCGCGACAGGTCGTGATACGCGGCATACGGTCGAAGGACCAACCCCCCTGCGGTGACGAGGTGACGGAGATGGCGACCTCCACGGCGCGCATCGACGAGGCCAAGGGCATTCTCGCGGCCCGGCTCAAGGCGCTCCGCGCCGGTGCCGGGCTGACCGGGAGGGCGCTGGCGGCGAAGACCGGCCTGGACCACACCAAGATCTCCAAGATCGAGAACGCGGTCCAGATGCCCAACCAGACCGACATCCGGACGTGGTGCGAGGCCTGCGACGCGCACGAGCAGGTGGTCGACCTCATCGCGGCCGCCCAGAACATCGACGCCATGTACGTCGAATGGCGCCGGCTGGAGGAGAACGGCCTCGGTCACGTCCAGCGCTCCTTCCAGCCGCTGTACGAGCGGACGCGCCAGTTCCGCGTCTGGCAGCACTCCGCGGTCCCGGGACTGCTGCAGACCGACGACTACGCCCGGGGACACCTGCGCGCCGTCATCGACTTCCGTGGCATCCCCGACGACATCGACGCCGCGGTGGAGGCCAGGCTGCGGCAGCGGGAGGTCCTGCGCGACGGCGGCAAGCGGTTCGCGTTCGTCGTCGGGGAACAGGCGCTCCGTACCCCGCTGGCCGGGCCGCAGGAGATGGCCGGCCAGCTCGACCGGCTGGCGGAGCTGACCTCCGGCGTCGCCAACGTGTCCTTCGGGATCCTCCCCGCGGTGGTCAGGCCGCCGCTCATGCCACCGGAGAACTTCTGGATCTACGACACCGACCGGGTCCGGATCGACACCGTGCCCGGCCAGATCCAGCACCGCACCCCGAGCGACGTGGCCGCGTACGAGAAGGCGTTCCAGGCGCTGAGCGGCGCCGCCGTGTACGGGCGGCAGGCCCGCGACATGCTGCGGGCCGCGGCGGAGACGTTCCGCGCGGGGTGAACGCGCAACATCGCGCAACAACGTTGAGCCCGGGGCCGCCCGGTCCCTACCCTCGCCAGCGTGACCGTTGATCACACCGCTCCCGGAGAGCTCGCGCCCCACCCGGTCGACCTCCGGGCCGGTGAACTGGCGGCCCTGCTGGCCCGGGCGCACAACATCCCGGCCGACGTGCACCGCCTGCCCTCGGGCGAGCCGGTCGTCTCCGTCTACTACGGGCTCGTCGTCCGCATCGACGAGGCGTGCCGTTTCTGGTGGGTGGTCCCGGCCTCGGTCGGCAGGCGCAGGCCGCTGTGGACGAGCGCCACCGTCCCGGCCGTGGCGGCGAGCCGGATCGCCGGTCACTACCGGGAGCTGCGCGCCCGCCCGCCGGGTCACCTGATCCGCGGGGGCTACCTGACGGCGGACGTTCTCATGGAGCACCACGCCGCCTCCGCCCCGATCTGAGCGCGGCCCTAGGGAGAGGAGTCCTGCCGTCCCGGCGCGCGGCGCAACGGCGGGCGGCGGGCCCAGGTGATCCAGCGCCAGAGCCATTCCAGCGGGCCCTGTCGGTACCTGCGCAGCCAGAGGACCGACAGCGGCCACTGGACGCAGAGGACGCAGGCGGCGATCAGGTACACCCTGGCCGGGGACCAGTCCTGCGGGGAGCCCAGGACCTGCCGGACCCCCAGGACCAGGACCGTGGCGCTCAGGTAGTTGGTCAGCGCCATCCGGCCCAGCGGCGCGAAGACGACCGACAGCGCCGGTCGCAGCGGCGTCCTGAGCAGCACCAGCAGGACGCACACGTACACCCCCGCGACCAGCGCCCCGGCCGTGTGGATCCAGAAATTGAAGGACCGGTCGTCCATGCCGCCGGCCAGTTCGGTCTGCACCCACAGGGCGGGCGCCGCGGCCGTGGCGAAGGCCA
Organism: Streptosporangium sp. NPDC050855; assembly: GCF_044456585.1. NCBI lineage: Bacteria > Bacillati > Actinomycetota > Actinomycetes > Streptosporangiales > Streptosporangiaceae > Streptosporangium > Streptosporangium sp. NPDC050855. The sequence goes on along the minus strand of NZ_JBITFY010000014.1, from coordinate 106,323 downwards.
GGCCCAGCAGGAGCGGCACCCGGGTGGAGTCCTCCAGCCGGTCGGCCACCCCGTACCGGACCAGCGCCGAACCCAGCAGGAACAGCCCGGCGACCAGCACGGTCCTGTCGCCGCCGAGGACCAGCGCCGTCGTGACGAGCGCGACGGCCAGGCCCGCCACGGCCCCGCGCGGCAGCCAGGTCGAGGGCAGCAGCACCAGCAGGCCGACGGCGGCGTAGACGGTCAGGATGTCCCCCTGCCACAGCAGCAGGAAGTGCGCCAGGCCGATCGCGAGCAGCGCGAGGAGCCGGCGCAGCAGGAGCAGCCGGGGGTGGGCGACGCGGCCCGTGACGGAGGCCAGCAGCAGCGAGAACCCGATCCCGAACAGCAGCGAGAAGATCGGGAAGAAGCGATGGTCGACGAGCATGCCCATGACCTGCTGGACGCCGTCGTGCGTCTCCTGCGGGCCTGCCGGTGAGCGTCGCAGGACGACCTCGCCTGCGTTGGCGATCGCCTTGACGTTGGCCAGCAGGATCCCGCAGAGCGCGAACCCGCGCAGCACGTCGAGGGCGGCGATCCGCGGCCTGCCCGGCGGGGCCGCGGCGAGGGTACCGGGGGACCCGGACAAAAGTGGATCTTCGTGTGGCATGGGCCTCATCCTGCGGGCCCCGCCCGGTGCCGGATATCGGCCGAAGGCAGGGGCGGCGCCGTCTGCGGCGGTACTTTCGGCCGGTACGGCGCGCGGCCGGGACCTCTAGCCTGAACGGCGTGAAGGTACGGGACCGGCCGGGCGGGCGGGTGCGGAACGCGGCCGACGCCGGGTTCGGTGTCGTGTCCGCGATGACGCTCGTCCTGTGGGCGTACCAGATCGCGATCACCTGGGGCGGCGCCCGCTGGTGGTTCGGCTGCGCCGCCGGGGCGGCGGTGTGCGCGATCGCCCTGGCGCGCCGGCGCGACCGGACGCGGGCGGCGCTCGCGGGCCTGGCCGTCGCGGGGGCCGCCCTGGTGGTCGCCCGTCTCGCGTCGCTGCCCAGCGAACCCGGCCCCGCCATGGCCCTGGGACTGGCCGTGCTCGTCGGCTCCGCGGTCGGTACGCTCCCGGCGCCGCGCGCCGCCGCCGTCGCGGCCGGCGGGCTCGGGCTGGTCGCCGCCACCTGGTTCGCCGCCCCGCCGTCCCCGGGGCTCCCGCCCGTGACGCTGCTGAACGCCGTCGCCTGGTCGGCCGCCCTGGCCACGGGGCTGTGCTCGCGGCTGTTCGAGGCCCGCCACCGGGCCGCCGTCGAGAAGGTGCGCCGTGACGAACGGTTGGCGCTGGCCAGGGAGCTGCACGACGTCGTCGCCCACCACGTCACCGGCATCGTGCTCAACGCCCAGGCCGCGCAGCTCGCCGCCCGCAGACGGCCCGCGATACCGCAGGGCCCGTTCTCGGAGATCGAGGCCGCCGGGTCCGACGCGCTGCGCGCGGTACGGCGCGTCGTCGGCCTGCTGGGCGACGACGGCGACGCGTCCCCCGCCACGGCCGGCCCCGGATCCCTGGGCGACCTGGTCGGGCGCTTCGGCGAGCGGGAAGGCGGCCCGCGGGTGCGCCTGCTGTGCTCGGCCGACGAGTCGCAGTGGCCCCCGGAGGTGGCCGTCACCGTCCACCGGGTCGTCCAGGAGTCGCTGACCAACGTCTCGCGCCACGCCCGGCAGGCCCGCTCGGTCTCGGTCCGCGTCGGCCGGGACGGCGAATCCGTCGTCGTCGAGGTCCTCGACGACTCCCCGCCGGTCCCGGCCGGGTACCCCCGCCGCGGCGGGTACGGCCTGGTCGGGATGCGCGAACGCCTCGAGGCCCTGGGCGGCACGCTGAGCGCGGGCCCGCGCCCGGGGGCCGGCTGGTTGGTGCGCGCCACCCTGCCCGTCCCCGCGCGGGCCCGCCGATGACGATCCGGGTGCTGCTGGCCGACGACCAGTCGATGGTCCGCCGCGGCCTGCGGCTCATCCTGGAGGACCAGCCCGACATCAGCGTGGTCGCCGAGGCCGCCGACGGTGCCGAGGCGGTCTTCCTGGCACGGCGGCTGCGCCCGGACGTGTGCCTGGTGGACGTCCGGATGCCCCGGCTCAACGGCATCGAGGTCACCCGCCTCCTGGCCGGTCCCGGTGTCGCGGACCCGCTCCGGGTGGTCGTGGTCACCACCTTCGACCTCGACGAGTACGTCCACGACGCGCTGCGCGGCGGGGCGGCCGGCTTCGTGCTGAAGGACGCCGGTCCCGTCCTGCTCGTCGAGGCCGTCCGGGCGGCGGACGCCGGTGACGCCCTGGTCTCGCCGTCGGTCACCCAGCGGCTGCTGCGCCGGTTCACGGCGGCCGCCGCCCCCTCCGCCCGCGGGCCGGGGCGGCCGCTCTCCGAACGGGAGACGGAGGTGGCGCGGGCCATCGCCAGGGGCCTGACCAACCACGAGATCGCCGCCGAGCTGTTCATCTCGCTGAGCACGGTCAAAGGCCACATCTCCGGCATCCTCCCCAAGCTCGGAGTGCGCAACCGGGTCGAGATCGCCGCCTGGGCCTGGGAGAACCGCGAGCCCGACGGCCCCTGAGGGCACCGGCACGCCACCGGTGTGCCACCGGTATGCATCGCCGCGAAATCGGTCATCCGAAAAAAACCCCGAGCTGGGAAAAATCAGGAAATTGCGGTTCATATTGGAAACATCACTCTGGAATTAAATTCTTTTCGCGTACGGCGAAGCCTCCTACCTGCACTGATCCCACTTCTATATCGTCTGATCCGTGTTTAACTCGGACTTGCGGTAATCACCCGACTTCCAGGGGTAGTGAACTCGGATTGAGCGAGACCTCACCGTGAACCAAGGGGAGACCATTCATGATCAGTGTCCTGATCGCCGAGGACATGCATCTCGTTCGGGGGGCCATGGTCGCCCTGCTCTCCATGGAGAGCGACATCAAGGTCATCGGTGACACCGGTCACGGCGACGAGGTCGTCCCCTCCTGCGTGCAGCTCCGGCCGGACGTCGCGCTCATCGACATCGGGCTCCCCGGCACCGACGGTCTCACCGCGACGGCGGAGCTGCGCCACCGGCTTCCCGAGTGCGCGCCCGTGATCCTGACCGGGCTCGCCACCCCGGCCGCGCTCTGCCGGGCGCTGGACGTCGGGGCCCGCGGCTTCGTGGTCAAGGACACCCCGGCCGACCAGCTCGCGGGGTACGTGCGCCGGGTGGCCGCGGGGGAGCAGGTGGTCGACCCGGAACTGGCCGTCGCCGCGCTGCACGCCAAGCGGAACCCGCTGACCGCGCGCGAGCTGGAGGTCCTGGGGGCCGCGGCCGAGGGGGCCCCGGTCGGCGAGATCGCCGACCGGCTCTGCCTGTCCGGCGGGACCGTGCGCAACTACCTGGCGCGGATCCTCACCAAGGTCGGCGCCCGCACCCGCGTCGAGGCGGTCAGGATCGCCAGGCAGGCGGGCTGGCTCTGGTCCGACGACCCGGCCGAGCTGGGCGTGATCCGCTACCGCTGACCACCCGCCGCCGGGCGCGGGGGGGAACCGACCTCCAGGCCGGTGTGGGCGGCGAGGAAGGCGAGCATGTCCGCGGCCAGCCCGATCGCGCGGTCCGCCGAGCGGGCGCCGTGGCCGACGTCGCCCTCGTGGCGCAGCAGGATCGGCCGCGAGCCCGACGTCGCCCACTGCAGCGCCGCGCACATCTTGCGCGCGTGCATGGGGTCGACGCGGGAGTCACCGCCGAACGTCGTCAGCAGCGTCGCCGGGTAGTCGACGCCCTTCGTGACCCGGTGGTAGGGGGAGTAGCCCAGCAGCCAGCCCAGCTGCTCGGGGTCGTCGGCCGAGCCGTACTCGGGACGCCAGGACGGCCCCAGCCCGGAGAGCTCGTAGCGGACCATGTCGAGCAGCGGTGCCGAGCAGACCGCGGCGGCGAACAGGTCCGGGCGCTGCGTCAGCGCGGCGCCCACCAGCAGGCCGCCGTTGGACTCGCCGCACGCGCCCAGCAGCGAAGGGCTGGTCCAGCCGTCCGCGACGAGCTTCTCGGCCGCCGCCGCGAAGTCGTCGAAGACGTTCTGCTTGCGCTCCAGCATGCCGTCGCGGTGCCAGTCCGCGCCCTCCTCGCCGCCACCGCGCAGCTGGGCGAGGGCGAAGACCCCGCCCGCCTCGACCCAGGGCAGGACGTAACTGGAGTACGACGGCGTGAGCGAGAGCCCGAACCCGCCGTAGCCGTACAGGATCGCCGGCCGGGGGCCGGAGCCGGGGCGGGCCAGCACGACCATCCGCACCGGCGTGCCGTCCGCCGAGGGGAAGACCACCTGGCGGGCCTGGAGCTCGGGCACCTGCACGGCGCCGGGCGGGGCGGCCCACGGCGTCGTCAGGCCGGTGCGCGTGTCGTAGCGGTGCACGCTCGCGGGCGTGACGCTGTCGGTGTAGGTGAACCAGACCTCGTGCCCGCCCTCGGGACGGACGGTCATCCCGCCGGCCGACCCCAGACCGGGCAGCGGCACCCGCCCGCGCCGCTCCCCGGTGGCCAGCTCGTGGACGTCGATCTCGGCGACCGCGTGCCGCGTCCGCGCGACGAGGAGCGTCCGGTCGGCGATGGTGAACTCGCCGATCACCGCCTCGGGGTCCTCGGCGACCAGGTCGGCCCAGTCCTCGGGGCCCGGCCGCGCCGGGTCGGCCACGCAGAGCCGCCCGCGCGGCGCGTCCAGGGTGGTGAGCAGGTACAGGCGCCCGTCGCGGCCGACGGCCGGGGCCGTCACCGCGCCCGCGTCCCGCTGGATCACCCGCAGGTCCGGACGCTCCGGGGAGGAGGCGGACAGGTCGGCCAGCCAGAGGTCGTTGCCCCCCGCGGCCATCGCCGAGATCGTCAGCCAGCGCCCGTCGTGGCCGATCCCGAGGCCGTAGGAGCGGTCCTCCTCCATGATCATGGCGTCGTCCTCGGCGGGGGTGCCCAGCCGGTGCAGGCGGACCTGGCGGGAGCGGACGTAGAAGAAGGACTTCCCGTCGGGCAGCCACGCCACCGGCGCGTACCGGCACCGGTCGATCGGGCCGTCCACCACCCGCCGGGTGACGACGTCCATGACCCGCAGCTCCGAGCGCTCGTCCCCGCTCCTGGACAGCTGGTAGGCCAGCAGCCGGCCGTCCGGGGACGGCTGCCAGTGGTCGAGCGTGGTAAGCCCGCTCGGGTCGAGCTCCGCCGGGTCGATCAGCGCCTCCTCCGTCCCCGCGGGACCGCACCGGTACAGGACCGCGTGCCGCTGGTCGGCCGTACGGCGCACGAAGAACCGGTGCTCGCCGCGCCAGGCCGGGGTGCCGACCATCCCGGCCCCGGTCAGCGCGGCCACCCGCGAGCGCCACAGGTCACGGCCGGGCAGCTCCTCGGCGTGGGCGCGCCACAGCTCCTCCTGGGCCGCCGACCAGCTCCGCGTCTCCGGGGAGCCGGGGTCCTCCAGCCACCGGTACGGGTCGGGCACGGCACGTCCGTGCAGGTGGTCGACGACCGGTCGCCGCTCGGCGGGAGGGTAGATCATCGGGTTCCTCCGGGGTGGGGACGGCGGGCCTGGGCTCCGGACGGGAAACGCGGTGGGACGGCCCGAGGGTCAGGGAAGACAGGGGAGCCCGGGGACGCCGGGGACGGCGCCGGGGTCACGGCCCAGGCCCTCGGGTGGTCACGGCACCAGCTCCTGCGCGCTCGACGGGTCCCACCGTCCGGCCAGGTCGGCGTACAGCGGGGAGGTGGCGAGCATCTCCTCGTGGGTGCCCAGCCGGACGCTGGTGCCGTCCATCACGAGGATCCGCCGGGCCCGCAGGGCCGAGGTCAGCCGGTGGGCGATGACGACGAGCGTGCCGCCCCGCCGGGCGAACGCCTCCTCGGCGCGGGCCTCGGCCACCGGGTCCAGGTGGCACGTCGCCTCGTCGAGGACGACCAGCCGGGCCGGGGCCAGGTAGGCGCGGGCCAGGGCGATCAGCTGGCGGTCGGCGGGGGAGAGCAGATCGGAGCGGACCTCGGCGGACAGGCCGCCCAGCCGCGTCACCAGGCCGGTCAGGCCGATCTCGGCCACCGCCTCGCCGACCGCCTCGGGCGAGGCGTCACCGGCCAGGTAGACGAGGTTCTCCAGCAGGGAGCCCCGGAACACGTAGGCCTCCTGGGGGATCAGCACCCGGCCGGACGGGTCGAGCCGGTCGGCCGGCACCCCGCACACCTCGATGCGTCCGGACGCGGGCCGCAGCAGCCCGGTCAGCAGCGCGGCGAGCGTGGACTTGCCGATGCCGCTGGGGCCCACCACGGCGATGTGCTCGCCCTCGGCCACCGACAGGTCCAGGCCGTCGATCACCGGTTCGGCGTGCGGGCCGTAGGCGAACGTCACGCCGCGCAGCTCGGCCCCCCCGTCCCGGGTCACGGCCGCGACCCGCGCGCCCGCCCGCGCGGGCGGCTCGCCGTCGCGCAGCAGCCGGTCGAGCGCCACCCGCAGCCGGACCCCGTTGATGCCCAGCCCCTCCACGAGGTTGCCGAGCGCGGGCGCCAGCGACTGCGTGACGTAGGCCAGGGCGCCCAGGATCACCCCGGCGCCCGCGCCCTCGCCGATCAGCCAGGGGGTGCCGGCCAGGATCAGCAGGATCGGCAGCCGGCCGCCCACCGCCAGGGACACGGTGCGCAGCGCCGTCACCCGGGCCAGCGACCGGGCCGCACCGGCCTGCTCGGCCACCTGCAGGCCGACCTCGTCGGCCATCCGCCGCTCGGCGCGGCAGGCGGTGATGTCCCGCAGCCCGCCGACCATGCCGGCCAGCGCCGTGGCGGTGCGCTCGTCGGCCAGGATGAACTCCCGCTGCCGCCGGGCCAGGGCGCGCAGCGACAGCAGGAAGACGACGAGCCCCGCGACGAACGGCGGCAGCACCAGCACCAGCACCTGCGGGACGAGGGCCGCCAGCCCGAGCGCCACGCTCACCACGGTGAACGCGAACGACCTGACCACCGTGATGACCGAGGCGAACGCGTCGCGGGCCAGCTCGACCTGGAGGTTGGAGCGCGCCACCGCACCCGCCCCCGGTCCCTGCCCGGAGGCGGCCGAGTGGCGCAGCGCGTCGTCGACGACGTGGGCGAGCAGATCCTCGCGGAACGGCTCCACGATCGCGGCGACGGCCAGCACGACCTGCCGCGCACCGACCGCGGCCAGCAGCCACGCGCCGCCGAGCAGGGCCAGCCAGGCGAACCCGGTCCCGGGCCGTCCCGCGCCGAAGCCCTCGTCGATGGCCCGCGCGATGGCCAGCCCGATGACCAGCGAGGGCGCGGTCTCCGCGACCGACCACCCCGCCAGCCTGACCAGCTGGTACGGATCCCTGCGCAGCGCCCGGCGCAGCGGCCGGTTCACGGGGCGTCCGCCTGGAAGACGGCGCGGTAGGCCGGGTCGGCCCACAGGACGCCGTGTGCCGCGCAGGCGCGTATCCGGCCCTCGTCCAGCCAGATCACCCGGTCGGCCGCCGCGGCGGTCGCCACCCGGTGGGTCACGATCAGCCGCGTCCGGTCGCGCAGCTCCCCGGAGAGCGCGCGGGCGACCTGGCGCTCGGTGACGGTGTCCAGGCTGGAGGTGGCGTCGTCCAGGACGAGCAGGCGACGGCCCTGCGCGAAGGCGCGGGCCAGGCCGAGCCGCTGCCGCTCCCCGCCGGACATGGGCGCCTCCTCCAGCGGGGTGTCGTACCCGAGCGGGAGCCTGCGGACGAAGGCGTCGGCCCGCGCCGCCCGCGCCGCCACCCGCACGACCTCGTCCCCCCCGGAGGCGTACCGGGGGGCGTGCCGGGGGCCGCGGCCGGAGAGCGCAGAGCCCACAGAGCCCACAGAGCCCACAGAGCCCACAGAGCCCACAGAGCCCACAGAGCCCACAGAGACCACAGAGACCACAGAGCCCGCGGAGCCTGCGGAGAGCGCGGAGACCGGATCGGAGGGCGGGAGGGAGCCGGGAGCGGGGAGGTCGGCGCCCAGGGCGACGGCGCCGCCCACGGTCCCGCCGAGCAGCACCGGGCGCTCGAAGGCGTACCCCACCGCGGCGCGCAGCGCCTCCTGGGAGAGCTCGGGCAACGGGACGCCGTCCAGCAGGACCGTGCCGCGGCACGGGTCCACCAGGCGGCCCGCGACCGCGGCGAGCAGCGACTTCCCGGCGCCGGAGCGGCCGACCACGGCCACCGCCTGCCCGCCGGGGACGACGAGGTCGACGTCGCGCAGGCCGTCCGCCTCGACGCCGTGGAACTCCAGTGTGCCGGGCCCGGGAGGCAGCGTCCGGGCACCGTAGACGCGAGGACTCTCGGCCAGCAGCTCCCTCACTCTGGACGCGGCGGCCCGCGCCCTGGCCAGGCGGCCGACCTGGCCCAGCGCCGAGCCGAGGCCCGCGCCGAGCACGACGTAGCGGGCGGCGGCGTACAGCTCGCCGGCCGACAGGTCCCCGGCGGCCAGCCGCAGCCCGCCCACCCCGAGCACGACGACCTCCAGCAGCGGGACCACGGCCCCGGCCTGCACACCGGCGCGCGCGTTGACCCGCCACATCTCCATGGCGTGCCTGCGCAGCAGGGGCAGCGCGGTCAGCACCCGCGCCCGCTCCTGGTCGGCCGTGCCGGCGGCGGCGATGGTACGGGCCCCGGCCAGGGCGTCGACCAGGCGGCCGGCGATGTCGCCCTGCGCGGCCTGGTACTCGCCCGCCATGGTGGTGCTCGCGCTGAGGAAGGCGCGCAGGACGAGCCCGATGAGGACGAGCCCGGCGACCAGCGTCACGGTCAGCAGGGGATCGATGAAGGTGAGGGCCACGACGGCGCCCGCGGTGGGGATGACCAGCGCGGCCGCGGTGACGACCGCCTCGGGGGCGCGTCCGATCTCCTCGGTGTTCAGGCCCATCCGGGTCACCAGCTCCCCCTCGGGGAACCTGCGGGTCATCGCGGGCCCGACGCCGAGGACGTGGCGCACCACCCGGGTCCTGAGCCAGGCCGCCGAACGCGCGCCGCTCGACCCGGCGGCCCAGACGCCGAGGGCGTCGCAGACCACGGCCGCCACCACGACGCCGGCGCAGACGCCGACCCAGGCCGCCGCGTCACCGGTCATGCCCGCTCCACCGGCCACCAGCGCGTCGACCGTCCTGCCCAGCACCAGCGGGAGCGCCAGCTGGGCGAACGCCCCCAGGACGGAGGCGACCGCGAGCACGGCCAGCCACGGTCCGCCCCGCCGTACGGTCTCGGCCACCAGCCGGTCGGCTGCCCGCACGGGTCCTCCTCCCTCGGGAAACGGGCGTGCCCGGGACGGCCGCCGTCGCTGGCCGTCCCGGGCACCGGATCTCACTAGTGGCAGAGCACGACGCTCAGGTTGCTGGGCTTGCCGGACTCGCAGCCGAGGACCGTGAGGGTGCTGCCGCCGCCACCGCCGCCACCGCCGGTGGGGGTCTCCAGGGACTGCAGGTCGAGAAGGACCATGGGAATCGCTCCGTTTCTGGGTTTTGTGACTCGGGGTGGAGAGGGGTTTCTAGTGGCAGAGCACGACGCTCAGGTTGCTGGGCTTGCCGGACTCGCACCCGAGGACGGTCAGGGTGCTGCCGCCGCCGCCGCCGCCACCGCCGGTGGGGGTCTCCAGGGACTGCAGGTCGAGAAGGACCATTTCGTTACACCTCCTTCGCTGTGTCGCAGGGGCCAAACCGCCCGGCGAATCCGTGCGCCGACACCCCTTGCGGGGTGTTCGTGTCGCCGGGCGGTTCGATGAAGGGGAGGAACACCGGCCGGTCGTGCAGCACGGCGCTCATCGCGAACAGGACTCCGGCCGTGCCGGTCGCGAAGTCCATGGAGAGCCTGAGCAACTGGTTGCCGGGGAAGGCCAGCCCGCCGCCGTAGGGCAGCGCGTGCCAGTCCAGTCCGCGCAGTTGCTCGGCCAGGTAGGTGGATTCGGGGACGGAGGCACGCGGCTCGGGCGCCAGTCCCCAGCCCAGGGCGCCGACCATGCCGCTCCGGCCGGTGAACAGGCCGGACTGCACGAAGTACCGTCCCCGGGTGACGAGCCGGCAGCCGTCCAGGGCGGCGCGGAGGGTCTCGTCGTCCCGGTGGGCCAGGTAGCGGGCGAGGACCACGCCGATGCCCACGGACCCCTCGTCCAGGTAGGGCAGCGTGCGCCAGCCCTGGTCGACCTGGAGGGTCCCGTCCGCGCCGGTGGTGCAGCGCCGCAGGTCCTGGCGGAGCGCGACCTCGGCCCGCTCCAGCAGGGAGGTGTCGCCGGTGCGCTCGTAGGCGTGCAGGAACAGCAGGGCCGGTCCTGAGGAGCCGTACATCAGCCCGGCGCGGGGCTTGCCGCCGCCGCTGATCTCCGGCACGTCGTCGGGGCCGCCCAGCCGGTCGGAGCAGATGTCAACGATCTTCATGGCCGTCTCGCCCAGCGCGCGCTCACCGGTGGTGGTGCCCAGGTGGAGGAGGTTCAGGCCCATGCCGGCCAGGCCCCCGAAGAGCCCCAGCTCCAGCGACTCCCACTTCTCGCGCAGGCACAGGTCGACGGTGTCGACCGCGTCCTGGCGGTGCCCGAGCAGGTCGAGGACGTAGGCCACGCCGTGCAGGCCGTCGTAGAACCCCAGGGCGGTCCCCGGGGCGGGGGCCAGTGCCCTGGCGCGCAGCCAGTCCTCGTACCGGGGAAGCCGTTCGGCGCCCGTCCGCTCCAGCGCGTACAGCACGCCGGCCGCGCCGTAGGCGAGGTTCACGCCCCCGCCGGGCTGGAACTGGGCGACGTCGCCGGGGAAGAGCCGGTCCTCGCGCTCGGGGGTGGCGCTCGCGAGGATGGCGCGGGTCATCGCCTCCCTGAGCCGGGGCCAGTCCTCGGCGCCGGGCCTCGGGAACGGTGTGGGCGCCGCGGGCTCGGGGCCGGTGATGGCCCGGACCGCCTCGTCGATCACCTCGGACGGCACCGGGAAGGTCTCGCGGATCATCCTGGCCAGGTCGAGGACCTTGGCGCGGTCGAGCGACAGCATGATCGTGAGCTGCGGGGCGAACAGCCCCAGGCACAGGCAGGCCAGGGCGTAGTGGTCGATCTCGACGCCCTGCCGGTCGGCCGGCGCGCCGAACGCCGGGTGGCCGAGCGCCGCCCGCCCGCGGTCGGCGGTCAGCGTGGCCACCTCGTAGTCGATCAGCGTCAGGCGGCCGTCCTCGGTCACCAGGATGTTGTTCGGGTGCAGGTCGCCGAAGACCACCCCGCGCTCGTGCAGGGACTCCACCGCCCGGCGCACCTTGGGAAGGACGTCGAGCACCCAGGCGGTGTACTCGGCGATGGTCTGCTCGTCGCAGGTCGCGCTGGTCAGCGGGTAGCGGTGCACGAGCTGGCGCTGCAGCGGGTTGCCGTCGACGAACTCCTCGACCAGGAAGTGGTGGCCGCCCAGGGTGAAGTAGTCGACCAGCGCGGGTACCGCCTCCAGCCCGGACAGGCGCTCCAGCATGTCGCGCTCGTGGGCCAGCCGCGCCACGGCGTCCCGGCCCGCGGCGTCCAGCCCGGCGTGCGGGCGCCCCTCCTTGAGCACGACCCGCTTGCCGGTGCGCACGTCCTCGGCGAGGTAGACGCCCCCGCCGTTGGAGAACTGCATGACGCTCTCGACCCGGTACGGCAGTCCCTCGGTGGTGACCGCGTTGCGGGCGGCCAGGTGGGGCTCGAGGAAGGCGGGCAGCGTCACCCAGGACGGCACGCCGAAGGCCGGCTCCCGCACGTCCGGGACCAGGCGCCCCTCGCCGTCCTCGATGGCCAGTACCAGCTCGCCGTTGTCGGCCAGGCAGCGCCGCCCGGCGAAGCCGCCGTACCGGACGAAGAGCGGGCCCTCGCCGTAGCGGAGGTCGCTGAGGATGTACGGCCCCTCGATGCCGGTGAGCAGTTCGTCGAGCTCCTTGAGCGTGAGCTCCAGCTGGGCCTCGTCCACCGGGTAGATCGTCACGAGCTTGCCGCTGGCGCCCCGGGGGGCGGCCTTGGAGTTCAGCATGGCCATGACCGGCAGGCTGCGCAGGAACTTGAACGCGATGCCGCGGGGGACGCAGTAGTCCCAGACCGCCTCTATGGCGCGCTCAGCGTCCTCGACGCGGGCCGAGACGTGGATCTTCCAGCCCTGAAAGGGCGTACGGCCGGCGAGCGGCGCGTAGTGCATCCAGGTGTCGGTCGCCTGGTGCTGCCAGCCCTCGGGCAGGTCCCGGCTCGCGAGCGCGAAGTCGGGGTGGTCGCCCCGGCGGCCGTTGAGCGTGTCATAGAAAAGCGGGTCCGCCAGGCAATAAAGCTCATACTGGTCATCCACGGCATTCTCCCCTGCTGTCTTCCAGAAGAGAGAATTACGGATAACCCGAGAAACCACCAGTTACAAACTGAACCACTCGCATATGCGAAACTCACAGTGCTAACCGTGAGGGTGTGCGCTACCTGCACTTTTGCGAGGGACGTGAAGCTTATTCGGAAAAATTACCAGGAAGTTCGGCTATCAGGGTGAACCACCCGTCCTTGCCACCACTCGCCCGTATCGTGCCGCCGAGCTCCTCCAGGCGGTGGCGCAGATTGCCCACGCCGCTGCCGGGCGGGAACGTCTCCCGCCGGGGCGCCCCGTCGTTGACGAGGGTCAGGCGCAGCCGGCCGCCCTGCTCGACCAGCTCGACGGCGCACCGCTTCACCCGGCTGTGCCGCAGCATGTTCGTCACGCCCTCGCGGACCACGACGCCCAGCGCGGTGCTCACCGCCTCGGGGAGCCCGTCCACGTCCACCCGTACCGAGCAGTAGGCCCCGAAGCCCTCCAGCAGCACCTTGGCCCGCGCGACCTCGCCGGGGAAGGAGATCCGGTGGCCCGCCGCGGAGAGGTTCCGCACCGAGTGCGCGGCCTGCCGCACGGCCCGCAGCACCTCTTCGAGGTCCTCGCGCAGCGGCCCGTCACCGGCCGCCCGGCGATGGGCCAGCTCCCCCCTGATCGAGGCCAGCCAGAGCCAGTGCCCCACGAGGTCGTGCATGTCGCGGGCGAACCCCTCGTAGGCCCTGGAGAGCGCCCGCTCCCGTTCGAGCCGCAGCCGTCTGATGTGCAGGGTGAGGGCGCAGGTGACGCCCAGCGAGACCAGAAGCGCACCCGCCCCTGCCGCTCCGACGAGATAGGCGGCCTGCGACATCGAGTGCCTCTCCCAGAAGAAATGATATTCCCGATAATAAACGTGAAAAACCGGCCCCGTGTCAATGCGGAAGACGGTCACGCGGTGTGATGACGGGGGCGACGAATTTCAGGTAATTACCCGACCGCCGAGATATGAATCACATATTCGGTGCAATGTCTAATAAACCGGTGTATCACGCTTCCGTCACCCCGGACGGCTCTCCCTCGCGCCCCGCCCCCACCGGCCCCGGAAGGTGCCGCACGCCCTCCGCGTACGCCGTCCCCGGGAGTACGGGGGCGTGCCGGACGGCCGGGCGGCGGCCGCGCCGGCACGCCCCCGTACGCCGCGATCCCCGGACCACGGCGTGGAAAGATCCGGTCACGGTGGGTGATCGTGGAAGATGTCCGTGCGCGGTTGTCGATTCCGGCGCTCCCCGCGTGTCGTCCTCATGAGGGGCCGCCCGGAGGCGGTCCGGGAGCGACGATCAGGACGACGGAGATGACGAGGCACATGACGGCGGACACGACGGCGGGAACGGCGACGGAGACGGCGGGCCGGGCGTTCGAGGTGACGTGGGAGGGCGAGCTGCCCGCGAGCCCGCAGGAGGTCTGGGAGGCGTTCACGCTCCACACCACCGGCTGGTACTGGGAGATCGACTACGAGCCCCGGGTCGGAGGGGCCGAGCGGGGGCTGACCGGCAAGGGCGGCGTGGTGAGCGTCTGGGAACCGCCCCGGCACTTCACCACGCGGACCCTGCCGGGCGCCGACGAGTTCAACGAGCTCGACCACCGGCTCCGGCCCACCCCGCGGGGCACCCTGCTGACCCTCACCCACCGGGGCGTCATCGCCGGGGACGACTACGACGCGGAACTCGACGCCTGCCGGAGGCACACCGCGCTCTACTACCACTCGCTCGGCGAGTACCTGCGCCACTTCCCCGGGCGCGACGCGGCCTACCTCAGGCTCGACGCGCCCGGCGGCTCCGCGTCCGGGGGGTTCGCGCGGCTGTGCCGGGCGCTGGGCGTCCCCGACGGGATCGAGGCGGGCGACCCGGTGACGCTGACACCGGCCGGCCTCGACCCGATCGAGGGCGTGGCCGACTTCGTGGCACCCGCCTTCCTCGGGGTACGGTCCGCCGACGCGCTCTACCGCTTCCACGGACGGGACGCGTGGGGATGGCCGGTCGGGGTGGCGCACCACCTGTTCGCCGAGGACGCGGACGCGGAGGCCGCCCGGCGGGCATGGGCGACATGGCTGGACGACGTGTTCACGAGCGAGAGGGAGGCGTGATGGCCCGGTACGCGGTGCTCATCTACGAGCGGGAGACGCCCGGCGGGGTGGCCGACATCCCGCCGGAGGTCATGCGGGCCCATGGGGAACTGCCCGGCCGGGTCGCCGGGCTGGGCGGCCGGATCGTCGCCGGGCTGTCGCTCGAACAGTCCGGCACGGCGACCGCGGTCCGCGGAGACCTGGTGACGGACGGCCCCTTCATCGAGACCAAGGAGGCGCTGGCCGGGGTCTTCGTGCTGGAGGCGCGCGACCTCGACCACGCGCTGGCGCTGGCCCGGCTGACGCCGATCGTGAACGGCGGCGTCGAGGTCAGGCCGCTGGTCGGCTTCGACGTCCTGGAGGAGGAGAACTGAACCCCGCCGAACGGGCGGTCGCCGACGCGCACCGTCGCGAGTGGGCCTACGTGCTCGCCGCGACGGTGCGGGTGACCCGCGACCTCGACGCCGCGGAGGAGGCCGTGCAGGACGCCTACGTCCAGGCCCTGCGGACCTGGCCGCGCGACGGCGTGCCCGACAGGCCCGGTGCCTGGCTGACCACGGTCGCCCGGCGGAACGCGCTCAACGCCATCCGCCGCCGCCGGACGCTGGAGACGAAGCTGCCCCTGCTGCTCGGCCCCGAGGACACCGGGGAGCCCGATCACCCGGAGGCGCCCGAGGTGTTCGGGGCGCCGGGGGCGTCCGGGACGGACGGCGGGGCGATCCCCGACGACCGCCTCCGGCTGATCTTCACGTGCTGCCACCCGGCGCTGGCCGAGCAGGCGCGTACCGCGCTCACGCTGCGCCTGGTGTGCGGCCTGACGACCGCCGACATCGCGCGGGCCTTCCTGGTGCCCGAGGCCACGATGGCCGCCCGCCTCACCCGGGCCAAGAAGAAGATCGCCGCTGCGCGCATCCCGTACACCGTGCCGTCCGCCGCCGACCTGCCCGAGCGCGTCGACGCGGTGCTCACCGTCCTGCACCTGCTGTACGCGGCCGGGCACACCGCCCCCTCGGGCACCGGCCTCGTCCGCGACGAGCTGGCCGGACGCGCGCTCGACCTGGCGCGCACGCTGAGGCTCCTGCTGCCCGCCGACCGCGAGGTGGCCGGGCTGCTCGCGCTGCTGCTCGCCCACCACGCGCGCCGCGCCACCCGGACCGACGCCCACGGCCGCCTGCTGCGCCTTCAGGAGCAGGACCGCTCGGCCTGGGACCGCGAGATGATCGCCGAGGCCGACCGGCTCGTGGTCGAGGCGCTCACCGCCGGGCCGCCCGGCCGGTTCACCCTGCAGGCCGCGATCGCGGCGCTGCACGCCGAGGCCCCCGGTTACGCGGAGACCGACTGGCCGCAGATTTTGACCCTGTACGACGAGCTGCTGCGGATCTGGCCGTCGCCCGTCGTGGCGCTGAACCGCGCGGTGGCGGTGTCGATGGTGCACGGCCCCGAGGTCGCGCTGACCGAGGTCGAGGCGCTCGAACGGGAGGGACGGCTGGCCGGGTACCTCTACCTGCACGCCACCAAGGCCGACCTCCTGCACCGTCTCGGCCGCGACACCGAGGCGGTGCGGTCCTACCGGGCGGCCCTGGAGCTCGGCGGCAACGTCGCCGAGCAGGAGTTCCTCACCGAACGCATCCGGTCGGCCGGTTCGAACACCGATCTCCCCGGCTGACACCACCCCGGCCGGGACGAGAACCCGACGGAGCAGGGACCGGCGGGGCAGGGGCACGACGGGGCAGGACACGACGGGGCAGGACACGACGGGGCAGGGCACGACGGGGCCGCGGCACGACGGCGCGGGACGCTCAGAGCAGCGCGAACGCCGGGGGGAACAGCAGGTAGGCGCCGGCCACCAGGCACGCGCCCGCCACCAGCAGGAACAGGAACACCCAGAACCCTCCGGGCAGGAAGGTCAGCCGGGCGAGCTGGTCGGCGTCGGAGTCGGGCGCCCGGCCGCGACGGCGCTTGCCCTGCAGTTCCACGATCGGCCGCACCCCGCCCAGCAGCAGGAACCACACGGCCAGGTAGGCCAGGACCGCGTCCATGTCGGGCGCGGCGTACCAGGTGAAGGCGGCGATCGCGCCCCCGGTGGCCAGCAGGCTCACCACGCCGAACAGGTTGCGGATCAGCAGCAGCATGCAGAACAGCAGTCCGATCACGACCGTGATCAGCACCGCCACGTAGCCGGACGCGGTCAGCCAGGCCCCTCCCAGCCCCAGCAGGGAAGGGGCGACGTACCCGGCGGCGGCGGTCAGGATCATGCCGAGCCCGCGCGGCCTGCCCCTGGTGAGGGTCACGCCCGAGGTGTCGGAGTGCAGCCGGATCCCCTCCAGCTTGCGCCGGGTGAGCAGCGCCACCAGCGCGTGCCCGCCCTCGTGGGCGATGGTGATCAGCCCCCGGGACAGCTGCCAGGAGGTGGACCACGACACCACGCCCAGCGCCACCAGCGCCGACAGCAGCACCACCCACAGGGGCGGCCCGGAACGGGCCGTGGTCAGGGTCACCCAGACGTCGGACAACGCTCACTTCTCCTTCGCGACATGGGAGCAAAGCGTCCCACGTCCGCCGGTGTGCTGGCGATAAAGTCGGGCCGTGCCGAACATGATTCCGGGTCCCGCGCACGCCGCCGGGCCCGGGACCCCGCGCGCACTACACTCGGTCCGCAGGACACCGATGGTCGGGAGAGACTCGTGAACGACCGGAACGCCGCGCTCATCGAAACGTTCTACGACGCCTTCGCACGACGCGATCCCGACGCGATGGAGCGCTGCTACCACCCGGACGTCACCTTCGGCGACCCCGTCTTCCAGGAGCTCGAGGGACGCGACAGGGTCATGGGCATGTGGCGGATGCTGCTCGGCCGCAGCGCCGACCTCAGCGTGACCGTCCGCGACGTCACCGCCCGCGACCACGAGGGCGCCGCGCACTGGACCGCCCGCTACACCTTCGGCAGGACGGGCAGGAAGGTCGTCAACGAGATCGACGCCCAGTTCCGCTTCGAGGACGGCCTGATCGTCCGCCACCACGACGACTTCGACCTCAGGCGCTGGTCCAAGATGGCGATGGGACGGCCGGCCGGGGTCGTCCTCGGCTGGACCCCTATGCTCAGGGCGAGGATCCGCAGTACGGCGATGGAGTCGCTGCAGGAGTTCATGAGCACCCGATGAGGAGGGACGCGTGACCGACCGGCGACTGAGGGGGTTGCGCAGCCTGGTGCGCGGCCGTTCCGCCACCGGCAGGGACTCCCCGGAGCGGTCGATGGACCCCCGGTCCGCCGGTGACGAGCCGCCCCCGCCCCGCTCGCGCGTCATCGACAACGCGATCTACGTCGACGGGCACCGCGCCGCCACCCCCGGATCGCTGCCCGAGGCGTTCGAGCGCCTGAAGAACACCCCCGGCAGCATGGCCTGGATCGGCTTCTACCGGCCCGAGGACGGGGTCATCGTCAACGTCGCCGAGGAGTTCGACCTGCACGAGCTCGCGGTCGAGGACGCGATCGTCGCCCACCAGCGGCCCAAGGCCGACCGCTACGGCGACACCCTCTTCGTGGTGCTGCGCCCGGCCCGCTACCTCGACGAGACCGAGGAGGTCGACTTCGGCGAGCTGCACGTCTTCGTCGGCCCGAACTTCGTGATCACCGTACGGCACAGCGAGGCCCCCGACCTGTCCCAGGTCCGCCGGCGGATGCAGCACGACCCCGACCTGCTCGCCCAGGGCCCGCAGGCCGTGCTCTACGCCATCCTGGACGCGGTCGTGGACGGGTACGCCCCGGTCGTCGCGGGGCTGCAGAACGACATCGACGAGATCGAGGTGCAGGTCTTCGGCAACGAGCCCGGGGTCTCCCGCCGCATCTACGAGCTGTCCCGCGAGGTGATCGAGTTCCAGCGGGCCACCCAGCCGCTGCTGGGGATGATCGAGGGCTTCATCGCGGGCGCCGCGAAGTACGGGGTGGACCAGGAGCTGCAGCGCTACCTGCGGGACGTGGCCGACCACGCGATCACCGTCGCCGAGCGGGTCGGCGGGTTCCGCCAGATGCTCCAGGACATCCTGGTGGTCAACTCCACCATGGTCGCCCAGGCGCAGAACGAGCACATGACCAACCTCACCGAGGCGAGCAACGCCCAGAACGAGGAGGTCAAGCGGATCTCCGCCTGGGCCGCGATCCTGTTCGCCCCCACCCTCGTCGGGACCATCTACGGCATGAACTTCGACGTCATGCCCGAGCTCCACTGGAGGTGGGGGTACCCGTTCGCGGTCGTGCTCATGGCGGGCGTCTGCCTCACCCTGTACGTGGTCTTCAAGCGCCGCGACTGGCTCTGACCGGCCGCGTCCGTCCCGGGTCCCCGCCGGGCGGGTCAGGGACGGGGGAGATGGGCCTGTGCCCAGGCCAGGTCGAGCGTCCGCAGGGTCTCCGGGGTGGGGACGCCGTCGTCGTCCCATCCGGTGATCCGGTAGTACAGCCGCAGCGCCGCCGCGAAGCCGTCCTCGTCGAGCAGGACCCCCTCGTGGCGTCCGGCGTCGACGGGCTCCTCGTGGAAGCGCCGGGGCAGGGCGTCGTCGGCGGCGCGCAGGCCCTCGCGGAGGTTGTAGACGCGCATCAGCTGCCAGCGCCGCCTGCCCCAGACGAACAGCTCGCTGTCGCTCGTCCGCCAGCCGGTGACCGCGGCCACCAGGCGCGCGATGCCCGGCAGGTCCAGTTCGCGGACCGGGGGACCGGCGAAGAGCGACAGGCAGAGCGCGTCCATCCCGCTCCACATGTCGACGAGGAGGCCGGTCCGCACCACGCGCCGGTCGTCGAGCAGTTCCATCGGCTCGTATTCGAGCGTGCCGAGCGTCCGCATCTGGTCGAGGCCGTGCCGCCACCCGCCCACCGGGTCGAAGTCGATGTCGTGCTCGACGATCTCGTACCGCGGCCCGACCGGGCTCACGGCGTACGCCAGCGCCTGCCCGGCCGAGGCGCGCGGTTCGAACGAGACCATCTCCAGTCCCTTGACGTGCATCGCCAGCGGGCCGAACTCCTCGCCGAGGGCGTCGGCCGCCCGTCTCACCCCCTCCGACAGCAGGCGCACGGGCTCCCTGCCCAGGGCCACCGTCTCCAGGAAGGCGACGAGCGCGGGAGTGTCCCCGAACGCCGGAGGCTCCGCGCCGAGCCTGCGCGCGTCCAGGAGCCCCCTGGCCGCCGCCTCGCAGGCGAACGACACGGTGAAGGCCAGCGAGACGGGGTCGACCCCCCACAGGTGGCAGCGGGCGTTGAGGTCGAGGAGGGTCGCCGTGTCGGTGATGCCCAGCCCCAGGCCGAACGCGGCGAAGGCCTCCTGGTGCAGGCCGCCCGCGCGGGCGTCGACACCGTTGTCGAAGATCTTGATGCAGTCGTTCGGGCAGCCGGGACAGTTGCCCTCGCCCTTGACCAGAGCGGAGACGAGCCTCTCGCGCATGTCGCCGGGCAGCGCGGGGAGGCGACTGGTGCTGTAGTTCGTCCCTCCGCCGTAGCCCGCGTTCGCGTCGCCGTCGGCGATCCACGCGCCGAACCCCGGGGGGTCGTGCTGCACGGCCGTGAGGTCGTTCCCCGCGATCCGCCCGGCGTACTCGGCGGTGAGCCGTTCCAGCTCCGCCGCGTCATGGACGGCGGGGGCGGAACCGCCGGCGATGACGACCGCCTTGAGCCTCTTGGAGCCCATGACGGCGCCCAGCCCCATGCGGGCGGCCGGGAACGTCCGGTCGGTGACGATGCTCGCGAAGCGGACGAGGGACTCGCCGGCCTCCCCGATGACGGCCACGTGCGCGTCCGGCCCGTGCCGTTCCACGAGCCGGTCGGTGGCGGCCGCGGTGTCCAGGCCCCACAGGTCCCCGGCGTCGTGCAGGCTCGGCCGCCCGTCCTCGACGAGGAGGTAGACGGGCCGGTCGGCGGCCCCGCCGATGATCAGCCCGTCGTGCCCGGACGCCTTGAGGGCCAGGCCGAACGGGCCCTCCACCCGGGCCTCGCCGATCCCGCCGGTGAGCGGGGACTTGGCGAGGACCGCGAAGCGGGGGAGCCCGACGTAGGGATGCCCGGCGATCACGCTCGACCAGAACGTCAGCAGCGTCTCCGGCGCGAACGCGTCCAGCCCGGCGGGGGTGAGGTCGAGGAGGAGCTTGGTGCCCATCAGCCCGCCGCCGACGTAGCGGCGGTAGTCGTCGGCCGACGGGGTGAGGACGCGGGTGGCGCCGGTGCCGAGGTCGACCCTGAGCAGGGTCCCGTTGTACCCGGGGGTGGAGGTCACGAGAGCGTCCCGGAGCGGACCCGCTCCAGTTCGCGGGCGTGGTCCCCGGCCCCGCGGACGACCGTGTTGCGCAGGGTGCCGACCTCGGCGACGCCGATCTCGACGAGGTCGCCGGGCTCCAGGGTGAACGGCAGGTCCGGGACCAGGCAGGTGCCCGTCGACAGGACCGCCCCGTCGGCGAAGGTGTTGTCGCGGAACAGGTATCCGGCCAGCTCGGCGAAGCCGCGGTTGAGCTGCGCGGTCGAGGCGGAGCCGTGCCAGACCCTGTGCCCGGCCCGGGTGATGGACAGCTCCACGGTCAGGGCGCCGGGGTCCTCGACCTCCCAGGCCGGCCGGATCGCCGGGCCGAGCGCGCACGCGCCGTCGTAGATCTTCGCCTGGGGCAGGTAGAGGGGGTTCTCCGCCTCCAGGCTCCGCGAGCTCACGTCGTCGCACACGGTCAGGCCGAACATCTCGCCCGCGCTGTTGAGGACGAGCGCCGCCTCGGGCTCGGGCACGCTGATCGCCGAGTCCGCCCGGACGGCGATGGGCTCGCCGTCCCCGACCACCTTCCAGGCGACGGCCTTGAAGAACAGCTCGGGCCGGTCGGCGTGGTAGACGCGCTCGTACACGTCGGCCTCGTTGAGGCTCTCCTCCATCCGGGCCAGCCGCGAGTTCTGGTACGTCACGCCCGCGGCCCACACCTCGGTGCGGCCGTCGACGGGAGGCAGCAGGACGACCTCCTCCAGGGCGGTCCCGGCTCCCGAGGCCCCCTCGCACAGGTCGCGCGCCCGCCCAAGGGGCAGCCGCAGCAACGCGGCCACGGTCTCCGCCCCCTCGACCGGGACCACCCGCCCTTCGCGGAGCACGCCGACGCCGGCGGGTGACCGGCGATCCCGGCGGTAACGGACGATGTGCACGGGGGGCTCCTCAGCGTGGTTCGCGACGGTGTCCTGGACGGCCCGGAAGCCACAAGGACACCACGTCCTGTCAGACATACGATGTTTAAGTCCCTGTGCGCTCAAAGTCAAGGGTTCCGTCCCCAGGCGTCCTCGAGGAAGACGTCGGTCCGTAAACTCCGGACAGAAGCGACGAATGTTTCCCTGAGGCTCCGACCGACAAGATGTGAACAGGTCTTTCTCCGACAACGAGTGAACCTTCCCGGGACGACTCCGCGCCCGGAACGCCGGATTTTTACCTGCCGGAAATCTATTGACAACACGCGGGGCCGGGTGTTTCGTGGCCTAAACATTCGATGTTTGGTGTGACGAGGTCCGCCGTACGAGCCGTGACGAAGGAAGCCCCCTTGACCAAGATCACCGCAGTCGAGTCCGTCGACCTCCGCTTTCCCACCTCGCGCTGGCTCGACGGCTCCGACGCGATGAACCCCGCACCCGACTACTCGGCCGCGTACGTGATCATCCGCACCGACGCCGGAGACGGCCTCGAAGGGCACGGGTTCACCTTCACGATCGGCCGGGGCAACGAGCTGTGCACCGCCGCGATCGACTCCTACGCCCCGTTCGTGGTGGGCCTCGACCTTGAGGAGACCCTGGCCGACCTCGGCGGGTTCTGGAAGCGGCTGACCGGCGAGAGCCAGCTCCGCTGGCTCGGGCCGGAGAAGGGGGTCGTGCACCTGGCGGTGGCCGCCGTCGTCAACGCGGTCTGGGACCTGCGCGCCAAGCGGGAGGGCAAGCCGCTGTGGCGCCTGCTGTCGGAGATGAGCCCCCGGGAGATCGTCGACCTGGTCGACTTCCGCCACATCGCCGACGTCCTGTCGCCCGAGCGGGCCCTGGAGCTGCTGGAGTCACGCGTCGGCGGCCGGGCCGAGCGCACCGCCCTAATCCACCGCGAGGGCGTGCCCGCGTACACCACCTCGGCGGGTTGGCTCGGCTACAGCGACGACAAGCTCCGCACCCTCGCCACCGAGGCGGTCGACGCCGGCTGGCGGCACCTCAAGCTCAAGGTCGGCGCCGACATCGGCGACGACGTCCGCCGCGCGGGCATCCTGCGGGAGGTGCTCGGTCCTGACCGCAAGCTGATGATGGACGCCAACCAGGTGTGGAACGTCGACGAGGCGATCCGCAACATGGAGGCCCTGGCGCCGTTCGACCCGTGGTGGATCGAGGAGCCCACCAGCCCCGACGACGTCCTCGGGCACGCGGAGATCGCCCGCAAGATCGCCCCGATCCGCGTCGCCACCGGCGAGCACGTCCAGAACCGCGTCATGTTCAAGCAGTTCCTCCAGGCGGGCGGGATGGGCTTCTGCCAGATCGACGCCTGCCGGCTCGGCGGGGTGAACGAGGTCGTCGCGGTCCTGCTGCTGGCCGCCCACCACGGCATCCCGGTCTGCCCGCACGCCGGCGGGGTGGGCCTGTGCGAGTACGTCCAGCACCTGTCGATCTTCGACTACATCGCCGTCGGCGCCTCCTTCGACGACGTGGTGGTGGAGTACGTGGACCACCTGCACGAGCACTTCCTCGACCCGGTGCGGATGAGGAACGGCCGCTACGTCGCCCCCTCGGCCCCCGGCTACAGCGCCCAGATGCACGAGGCCACCCTGCGCGACCACGCCTGGCCCGGCGGCGCGGTCTGGGCGGACGCCCGATGAGCCCGGTCGTGTCCATGTCGGGGGTGCGGCTGGCCTTCCCGGGCACCCAGGCACTGGACGGCGCGGACTTCGAGATCGAACCGGGGGAGATCCGCTCCCTGCTGGGCGAGAACGGCGCCGGCAAGTCCACGCTGATGAAGGTGCTGGCCGGCGCCGAGCGGCCCGACGACGGAGAGATCCGCGTCGACGGCGAGGTCGTCGCCCACCAGACCCCCAGGAACGCGCGGGAGCTGGGGATCGCCATGGTCTTCCAGGAGATGAGCCTGGCGCCCAACCTCACCGTCGCGGAGAACATCACGCTCGGCCGCCCGCCCGCCTCGTACGGCGTGGTGTCCTGGAACGGCGTGCGCGAGCGGGCCGCCGAGGCCCTGGAGCAGCTGAACGTGGGCGTCCCCCTGGACGCCCTCGCCCGCACCCTCACGATCGCGCAGCAGCAGATGGTCGAGATCGCCAAGGCGGTCGCCGGCGACCTGAAGGTCCTGATCCTCGACGAGCCGACCTCCGCGCTCACCGAGACCGAGACGCAGGAGCTCTTCACGCTGATCAGGAGGCTGTCGGCCCGGGGCATCGCGGTGGTCTACATCTCCCACAACCTGGAGGAGATCTTCGTCGTCTGCGACAGCGTGACCGTGATGCGCGACGGCAGGACGATCGCCACCCACCGGACCGCGGAGACGGACGTCGACCAGCTCATCGGGGAGATGGTCGGCCGCGTGCTGTCGGACATGATGCCCAAGGAGTCGATCCCCCGGGGCGAGGTCGTCCTCGACGTCCGCGACCTCGTCGTCGACGGCAAGGACGTCCCCGTCAGCTTCCAGGCGCACCGCGGCGAGGTCCTGGGATTCGCCGGCCTGCTCGGAGCCGGCCGCACGGCGCTGATGCGCTGCCTGGTGGGAGACATCCCCCGCACCTCGGGGACCGTCGAGCTGCACGGCCGGCCCCTCGACCCGCGCCGTCCCGGCGACGCGATCCGCAGGGGCCTGGGCTACCTGTCCGACGACCGCCGGGCCAGCGGCATCGTCGGCGGCCTGAGCGTCCGCGAGAACATCGGCCTGGCCTGCCTGTCGCTGAACGCCCGGTACGGCGTCATGAGGTCGCTCCAGGAGAGACGCCTGGCCGTCACGACCGCCGAACGGCTGCGCATCGTGACCAACGGCGTCGAGAAGAAGGTCGGGGAGCTGTCCGGGGGCAACCAGCAGAAGGTCGTCCTGGGCAAGTGGATGGCCGCGGGCGTGGAGGTGCTGATCCTCGACGAACCGACCCGGGGGATCGACGTCGGCGCCAAGGCGGAGGTCTACCAGCTCGTCAACGACCTCGCCAGGGAGGGCAAGGCCGTCATCCTGGTCTCCTCCTACCTGCCCGAGGTCCTCGGCATGAGCGACCGGGTGCTCGTCATGCGCGCGGGCTCCATCGTCGGCGAGTACGACCGCGAGGACGCCACGTCCGAGTCGGTGATGTACGACGCCACCGGCCAGGCCAAACCCGAGGAGTTCACCCGGGTCACCGGCTACGTCGACTCGCTCCTGGCCGGGCCCGCCACCGGGGCCACCGGGGCCACAGGGCCCGCCCCCGGAGCGACCGGGGATCCCGGGACCACCGAGCCCCCCGGGGATCCCGGAACCCCCGCCGCTCCCACCCCCGCCCGACCCACCGGCACCCCGAAGGAGCGTCCGTGAAGACCACCGACGAAGCACCGCGGCTCGCGGGCGGCTCACCGGGCGTGCCCTCGTCGCCACCCGGCGCGCGCTGGCGCGCCCTCGTCGCCCCGCTGGGCCAGCAGCTCGCCCCCTTCACGATCGTGTTCGTGATCTGCGTCGTGCTGTGGATCCTCACCCCGCACTTCCTGACCACCTCGAACATCCTGGGCAACCTCGTCCAGATGTCGAGCCTCGCCATCATCGCGGTCGGCGCCACCATGGTCATCGTCGCGGCCGGCATCGACCTGTCGGTGAGCACGGTGGTCGGCCTGGCCGGGGTCGTCTCCACCGTGTCCATCGTCGAGTACGGCACGGGCGTCCCCCTCGGGCTGCTCGCCGGCGTCGCGGCCGGCGGGCTGGTCGGGCTCGTCAACGGCCTCCTGGTGAGCAAACTGGGGCTTCCCGCCTTCATCACCACGCTCGGCACCCTCAGCGTCTGCGGAGGCGCGGCGCTGCTGATCACCGACGGCAAGGCCGTGTACGGGCTGCCCGACGGCTTCAAGTGGCTGGGCAACGGCACCGTGCTCGGGATCCCGGTCCCGATCATCCTGATGCTGGTCGTGGCGTTCGCCGGCCACTTCCTGCTCTCCCGCACCACCCTCGGCCGCGCGGCGTACGCCATCGGGGGCAACCCCGAGACCGCCCGGCTGTCGGGCATCAACGTCGCCGCGATCCTCATCGCGCTGTACGTGATCTCCGGCCTCCTGGCGGGGCTCGCGGGCATCCTCGAGGCGTCGCGGGTCGTCAGCGGCCAGCCCACCGCGGGGACCAACTACAACCTCAACGCCATCGCGGCGGCCGTCATCGGAGGCGCCAGCCTCTTCGGCGGCGAGGGAAGGATCGTCGGCGCCGTCGTCGGCGCGATGATCCTGCAGCTCATCGGCAACGGCAGCAACCTGCTCAACATCTCGACGTTCTGGCAGAGCGTCATCGTCGGCGTCGTGGTCATCCTGGCCGTCCTCTACGACCAGATACGCCACCGCCGGGCCAGAAAGGCCACCTGACCCCCCCATCCGCCCCACGCGGCCCGGCCCAAGAGACCGCCCCGCCGCCCGTCCTCCACCGCCGTGCACCACCCCGCCTGATCGAGGTCACCATGAACACCAGCAGGAACCCGGCACACCGCAGGACGCGGCGCTCGCTCGCCCTCGTCTCCGTCGTGTGCCTCTCACTCGCCCTCACCGCGTGCGGCAGGGACCAGGGCACCACCACCGCGTCCGGCGGCGGGGCAGGGGGCCAGAAGCTCACCATCGCCGTCGTGCCCGGATCCACCGGCTACTTCTACTGGGGAAGCCTGCACGCCGGGGCCAAGGCCGCCGCGGACGAGCTGGGCGCCGAACTGGTGTGGCGCGGCACCGCCACCCAGAGCGACATCACCGGCCAGACGAACATCCTGCAGGACTTCGTCAACCGCAAGGTCAGCGGCATCGCCTTCGCGGCGAACGACACCAAGGCCCTGGCCCCGATCGTCGAGCAGGCCGCGGCGGCCAAGATCCCGATCGTGAGCGCGGACGCGGGCATCGACCCGCAGTCGATCCCGCTCATCGCCACGGACAACGAGAACGCCGCGGGCCAGGCCGCCGACTTCATCGGCGAGAAACTGGGCGGCAAGGGCAAGGTCGCCCTCCTGCCGTTCCTGGCCACCTCGGCCACCTCGCAGGCCCGGGAGAAGGGCTTCACCGACCGGCTCACCGAGAAGTACCCCGACATCGAGATCGTCGCGAAGAAGTACACCGACGGCGACGTCAACAAGTCGCTGACCATCATGAACGACGTCCTCAGCGCCCACCCCGACCTCAACGCCGTGTTCGGCCTCAACGAGCCGAGCGTGATCGGCGCGATCCGCGCGCTCGAGGCCAAGAAGACCAAGGGTGTGACCGTCGTCGGCTTCGACAACGCCCCCGACGAGGTCAAGGCGCTCAAGGCCGGCACCGTGGCCGCCCTGGTGGTCCAGGACCCGTACAAGATCGGTTACGAGAGCGTGATGGCGCTGAAGAAGATGGTCGACGGGGGCACGGTGGAGAATGTCGACACCGGCGCCACTCTCGTCACTCCGGACAACATCGACGATCCGAAGATCGAGAAGTTGATCAACCCGCCGGTCGAGAAGTAACCACACCGACCTCACCCCGGAGGGGCCCCGCCGTGCGAATCACAGACATCGCCATCGAGCGACTTCGCGAGCTGATCGTGTCCGGCGTGTTCCCCCCCGGGGCCAGGCTGCCCTCCGAGACGGAGCTGGCGCAGCAGCTCGGCATCTCCCGCGGATCGATGCGCGAGGCGGTCAGGGCCCTCACCCACGCCCAGATGCTCTCGGTACGGCGCGGCGACGGGACCTACGTGACCGACCTGCAGCCCGAGGAACTGCTCCGCGGGATCGGGTTCGCCGCCCAGCTCGCCCGCAACGACACCGTTCTCGACGTGATCGAGGTCCGCAGGCTCCTGGAGCCGGCCGCGACCGCCCTCGCGGCGCTGCGCATGTCGGACGAGGCCCTCGACACCCTCAGGACGCACCTGGAGGCGATGCGCAGGACCGCCGGCGATCCCGAGTCGTTCGTCGAGCACGACGCCGCCTTCCACAACTGCATCGCCGAGTCGACCGGCAACATGTGGCTGGCCGCGGTGCTGCGCGGCCTGGCCGATCCCACGATCCGCTCCCGGCGGCTGAGGGTCGCCTCCCAGGAGGACGTCTCCCAGCTCACCCTGCGCCAGCACGAGGACATCTTCAACGCCCTCCTCGAACACGACCCGGCCCTCGCCGAGGCGACCGCCCTGGCGCACGTCCACTCCACCCAGCGCGGTCTCCGCGCCATCCTCGACGAGTCGGCGGGGCCGGCTCGCCCACACCCGTAACGATCTCCGGTCACCGGCCGCGCCACACCGCGCCGGCACAGCAAGAGGAGTACGAACCATGGACAGCATGCAGGCGCTCGCCGAGCTCGGCGTGACCCCCGCCCTGACCCCCGAGCAGCGCGAGGCCCTCGACCGCGACGGGTTCTTCGTCGTCGAGAACGTGCTCACCCCCGAGCAGTGCGCGGCCATGCGCGAGGAGTTCGACCGCATCGTCGAGGCGGAGGCCGGCAGCGGCGTGGTCATGGACGCCGAGGCCGGCGCGACCCGGCTCTCCGACCTCTTCAACAAGTCGGACGTCTTCGACGCGGCACTCGCGATCGAGCCGGTGCTCGCGGCCTCCCACTACCTCCTCGGCGACTTCAAGCTGCACGGCGCCAACATCCGCGACCCGCACCGGGGCGGGGGCGACCAGCCCCTGCACAGCGACGTGCCCAAGAGCGGGGAGGAGGACTGGCGCCTGGTGAACGCGCTCATCGTGCTCGACGACCTGACCCTGGACAACGGCCCGACGCGCATCGTGCCCGGCTCGCACCGCCTCCCGCACAACAACACGCCCACGGTGAACCTGGCCGAGGGCGAGGAGCAGCGGGGCGACTACGGCGACCAGTCCAGGTTCCCCGAGGACCCCTACGCCGAGTACCCCGGCCAGATCCTCTTCACCGCCCCCGCCGGCTCCGTCGCCGTCTGCAACGCGAGCCTGTGGCACGGCGGCACGTCCAACAGGGACGGCGCCCGCCGCCGCATGCTGCACCTGACGTACACGCGGCGGGACCTGATGCAGCAGTTCGTGCAGCAGGACCACCTCACCGAGGGCCTGTACGACCGGCTCTCCCCGGCTCAGCGGTACCTGTTCGACGTCCAGGCACCCACCCCGGCCTGATCCGCCCGACCGTACGAAAGGACGTCACATGGCATCGCCGATCGCCCCGCTCGCCCCGGTGGCCGCAGCGGCCGGAACCGCCCGCCCCCTCGGCCTCGGCACCGCGCCCCTGGGCAACCTGTTCACCGGCGTGCCCGAGGAGGACGCGGCGGCCGCCATCGGGACGGCCTGGGACCTGGGGATCCGGTCGTTCGACACCGCGCCGCTCTACGGCTACGGCGAGTCCGAGCGCAGGCTCGGACGCGCCCTGCGCGACCGTCCCCGGGACGAGTACACGATCTCCACGAAGGTGGGCCGCCTGATCCGCGAGGGCGCCCCGCCCTCGCCCGAGCAGCTGCACGACGGCGAGCACTTCTACAAGACCTCCGGACGGGCCAACCCGGTCTTCGACTACGGCTACGACGGGGTCATGCGATCCCTCGAGGAGAGCCTGGAACGGCTCGGGCTCGACCGCGTCGACCTCCTGTACATCCACGACCCCGACGACCACTACGCCGAGGCGGTGGAAGGCGCGTACCGGGCACTCGACAGCCTGCGCGAGCAAGGGGTCGTCCGTGCGATCGGGGTGGGGATGAACCAGTCCGGGATGCTCGCCGACTTCGCCCGGGACGCACGGTTCGACTACTTCCTGCTCGCCGGCCGGTACACCCTGCTCGACCAGGGCGCGCTGGACGAGCTGCTGCCGCTCTGCCTCGAGAACGGCATCGGGATCAACGCGGGCGGTGTCCTCAACAGCGGCATCCTCGCCGACCCGTCACCCGGCGCCACCTTCGACTACGTCCCCGCGTCGGCCGAACGCCTCCGGCAGGCACGCGCCGTCGCCGAGGTCTGCGCCCGCCACGACGTACCGCTCATCGCCGCGGCCCTGCAGTTCCCCACCGCCCACCCGGCGATCGGCAGCATCCTGGTGGGCGCCCGCAACGAGCGGGAGGTACGTGACAACGACCGTCTCCTCTCCCACCCGATCCCGGCACAGCTCTGGGAGGACCTGCGGGAGCGGAGGCTCATCGCCCCCGGCGCCCCCGTCCCCGGATGACGAGCCCGGCACGGCGCGGGGAGAACACGCCAACGCCGTCCCAACGCCGTCCTCAGCGTCGATCCGCGCACCGGCACGAGCCACGGCCCGGTCGCCGACGAGACCGGTCCCGCCCTCGCCGACGACGTCGCCGGCGGGTCCCGCAGGACCCGCCGGCGCGATCAGCCGAGCCTGGTCAGGATCAGATCCAGCTTGCCCTCCATGGAGTCCATGCGTCCCTCCATGGAGTCCATCCGGGTGTTCATGGAACCCATGGAGCTTTCCAGGGAGTCCATGCGGGTGTTCATGGAACCCATGGCGCCTTCCATGGCGCCCATCCGGACCTCCAGGCCGTCGACCTTGGTCTCCAGGCCGTCGACCTTGACGTCCAGGCCGTCGACCTTGGCGGACAGCGCGGAGAGGTCCTCCCTGGTCGCCATCCTGTTCATGATCTCTTCGAACATCGGCGCGGTGTACGTCACGATCTCCTCACGGATGATCGTGGGGAGATCGTTCAGGGTCTCCTTGATGCCGGCCAGGTCGGAACCCGTCCGGAAGGCCCAGGCCTCCAGGTCCGCCACGCGCTGACCGGTGTTCTTGATCGCCACGTCGGGCATGTTACCTCCTGATCAGGGGGATGCGGAGGGATGACCGTCGCGGGACCGGGGCCGTGGTCCGTGACGACGTGGCACAGATTGAACACGAGACGTCACCGTCGCGAGGCGGTTTTCCGGGATTTCGGCCGGGCCGCTCACGGGACCCTGGCGGGTCGGCCGAGCAGCTTGCGTGCGGCCGTCTCGATCTCGTCCTCCGACAGCAGCACGTGCCCGGCGGCCTCGCCCAGCGGGACGAAGCTGTCGCGGGAGGTCACCCGGGCGATCCTGCCGGTGAAGCCCGCGTCGAGCAGCTCGGTGACGATGCCCTCGGAGACGCCCCCGGTGCGGCGGGTCTCGTCGGCGACCAGCACCCTGCCGGTCAGGTCGGCGGCCCGCATCAGGTCCTCCACCGGCAGGGGGGAGAGCCAGCGCAGGTCCAGGACGCGGCAGCCGTACCCCTCGGCGGTCAGCCTGACCGCGGCGCGCAGGCTCATCCGCAGGCCGTTGCCGAAGGTGACGATGGTCAGGTCGCGGCCGTCGCCGTAGCTGCGGGCGCGGCCGATCGGGACGTGCGTCTCCGCCCAGCGGGCCGGGGGGGCGTAGGGGGAGAGCCAGCCGCCGTCGCCGTCCTCGAACATGTCGCGGGTGTTGTACAGGGCGATGGGTTCGAGGAAGACGCAGACGCTGCCGTCGGTACGGGCGGCGGCCAGGCAGCTGCGCAGCATCGAGGCGGCGTCGTCGGGACGGGCCGGGGAGGCCACCACCAGCCCGGGGATGTCGCGCAGCGCGGCGACGGAGTTGTCGTTGTGGAAGTGGCCGCCGAACCCCTTCTGGTAGGCGTACGAGGCGACCCGCACCACCATCGGGTTGCGGAAGGCCCCCCGCGAGAAGAACTGCAGGGTCGCGGCCTCGCCGCGGATCTGGTCCAGGGCGTTGTGCAGGTAGGCCAGGTACTGGATCTCGGGCACCGGCAGCAGGCCGGAGACGCCCGAGCCGAGCGCCAGGCCCAGCACCGCCTGCTCGTCGAGGTGGGTGTCGAAGACCCGGCCGAGCCCGAAGCGCTTCTGCAGGCCGCGGGTGACGCCGTAGACGCCCCCCTTGCGCGCCACGTCCTCCCCGAAGACCAGCGTGTCGGGATGGGCGGCCAGCGCGTCGACCAGGGTGCGGTTGACCGCCTGGGAGAAGGTCAGCGGCCCCTCCTGCTCGGGGAGCCTGCCGCCGAACGCCCTCGTCCTGGTGTCCGGCGCCGCGGCCGTCGTGCTCGCCGCCGCGACGGCGGCCGGGGTGCGCGGGGCCAGCGGCCCGACGATCTCGGCGGCCGAGGTCAGCCGGGGCCGCCGCGAGCTCTCCATGGCCATCTTGAACAGGTGCTCGCGCGTGGTCTCGTAGTGCAGCAGCAGGCCGTCGGGGGTGGCCAGGCCCGCCTCGACGAGCAGCCTCGCGGTGGTGACGAGCGGGTCGCGCAGCAGGTCGGCGTCGATCTCGCGCTTGCTCCGGTAGGACAGCTCCACGTCCGAGCCGGCGTGACCCATCAGCCGGACGGTGCCGACACGCAGCAGGGCGGGGGAGCGGGTCTCGCGTACGTGGTCCGCGGCGGCCCGCGCGACGTCGTGGACGTCCGCCAGGTCGCAGCCGTCGGCCTCGAAGTACCTGATCGCCGGGTGGCGGGCGGCCTCGACCCAGCCGTCGGGGGTGCGCACGCTCAGCCCCAGGCCGTTGTCCTCGCAGACGAACAGCACCGGCAGCGCCAGCTTCTGGTACGCCCCGTAGGCGGCGGTGTTGATCCCGGTCAGCGCGCTGGCGTGGTTCATCGAGGCGTCGCCCAGGCTGCACACCGCGATCGCGTCGGCCGGCCACCGCCCCGGCAGGCCGAGCTGGCGGGCGCGCTCGATGGCGAAGGCCACGCCCACCGCGCGCGGCAGGTGGCTGGCGATCGTGGAGGTCTGCGGGATCACCGCCAGGTCGGGGTGGCCGAAGACCTTGTGCCGCCCGCCCGAGATCGGCTCCTCGGCCGAGGCGGTCAGGCCGAGCAGCACGTCGCGCAGCCCCTCCTCGGGCAGCCGCCCGGCCATCGCCGAGCGGGTGAGGTAGAAGGCGCCGGAGCGGTAGTGCAGCAGGGCGGGATCGGTGACGCGCAGCGCGGCGGCGACCGCGGCGTTGCCCTCGTGCCCGGCCGAGCCGATGGTGTAGAAACCCTGGCCCTGCTCGCGCAGCCAGCGGGCGGTGACGTCCAGCAGCCTGCTGCCGAGCTGGAACTCGAACAGCTCCCGGCAGCGGGCCCCGGTCAGGGTCGTGCCGTCCCGTACGGGCAGGCCGGGATCACGTGGCGCCCCGGGGGAGAGGGCGGTCACGGCCTCGGTGAAACGGGTCTCAACAGTGTCGCGCGCCACAGCCCGATTATGTCCTCATCGGCGGACGCCGTCCCGAACCTTCACATCTTTGATGCTCCCAGCTCAGTGGACCGGTCCCACTCGGCAGCCATTAATGCCAATTTGTAGGACTTATCGCTTGATCGTACGAAATAAATAGCTACTTACGTAAAGGGTGACATCTTCATTGGTCCGTCCTGGGATCTCGGCATCGGTGGCCGAAAGCCGCAGGACGTACTCGCGTCCGACGTGGAGCCCGGGGAGGGCACCCGGCCGCGGGCGCGCGGGCCGGCACGGCACCGGCGTCCCGTCGCTCTCCGCGAAGCCCTGTCGGGTTAGCGGTTCCTAACCGAGAGGGCGGCCAGCGCCGCGCGGGCCATGCCGCGCAGCAGCTCGGCCATGGCGGCGGGCGGCAGCTCCCCGGCGCTGTGCGGGGTGGAGTTCAGCAGCCCGAAGACGGCGTGCGTGGCGGCGCGCAGGCTCGCCTGGGAGCGGCCGGGATACAGCTCGCTCAGCACGGTGACCCACTCCTCGACGTACAGCCGCTGGAGGCGGCGGATCCGCCGGCGCGCGGGCTCGGGAACGTTGCCCAGCTCCCGGTCGTGCACCGTGATCAGCGCCGGATGGTTCAGCGCGAACTCGATCTGGCAGCCGAGCAGGGAGTCCAGTGCCTCCTCGGCGTCGGCGGCCTCGGTCACCCGGCGCGCCCCGGAGGTGTGCAGGCGCTCGCTGACGTCCAGTAGCATCTCCGCGAGCAACGCCTCCTTGCCGCTGAAGTGGCGGTAGAGGGCCGGGCCCGAGGTGCCGACCGCGGCGCCGATGTCCTCGATCGAGACGCCGTGGAAGCCGCGCGCCGCGAACAGCGCGGCCGCGGCGTCGAGGATCTCCGCGCGCCGCGAGCCGCGGACGCGGGTGGGGGTCCGATCGGTCGTCACCCCTCGCATGGTAGACGGTAACGTTAATGATGACTAACATCGGCCGTGAAGGCGCCGGTCACCGGGCGGACGCCGCACGGACGACGGACGACCACGAGACCTGTGGCGCCCTACGCCGCCCTGAGGCGTCGTAAGGCGGCACGAGAAGGCGTCCGGCACGGCGCCGGACCCGGCGGCCGGGCGGCGATGACGCGATGACGGCGATGACGGCGACACGACGGTGGCCCGGCGACACGGTGGTGACACAGCGGCGACGGAGCCGTACGAGGGAGGCTCGGATGAGTGGCTGGCCGGTGCTGCGGAGCACCTGCGACCCGGGCGGTGAGGGCTTCAAACGCAACGCCGAGGTCAACGAGGGCCTCGTGGCCGACCTCAGGGAGCGCCTCGCCGTCGCGGCGCTGGGCGGCTCCGAGAAGGCGCGCGCCCGGCACGTCTCCCGGGGCAAACTGCTGCCCCGCGACCGCGTCGACTCCCTCCTCGACCCCGGCTCGCGTTTCCTGGAGCTCTCCCAGCTCGCCGCGGGCGGGATGTACGGCGACCAGGCCCCCGCGGCCGGGATCATCACCGGGGTGGGCCGCGTCTCGGGCCGCGAGTGCGTGGTGGTCGCCAACGACGCCACCGTCAAGGGCGGCACCTACTACCCGATCACCGTCAAGAAGCACCTGCGGGCCCAGGAGGTCGCCCTCCACAACAACCTGCCGTGCGTCTACCTCGTCGACTCCGGCGGCGCCTTCCTGCCCCGGCAGGACGAGGTCTTCCCCGACCGCGAGCACTTCGGGCGGATCTTCTACAACCAGGCGACCATGTCGGCGCGCGGCATCCCGCAGATCGCCGCGGTCCTCGGCTCCTGCACCGCGGGCGGCGCGTACGTCCCGGCGATGAGCGACGAGGCGGTGATCGTCCGCAACCAGGGCACCATCTTCCTGGGCGGGCCTCCGCTGGTGAAGGCCGCCACCGGCGAGGAGGTCAGCGCCGAGGAGCTGGGCGGCGGCGACCTGCACGCCCGGGTCAGCGGCGTCACCGACCACCTCGCCGACGACGACCGCCACGCGCTGCGGATCGTCCGCGACATCGTCTCCACCCTCGGGCCGCGCACCCCCGCCCCGTGGGAGCGCGCCGAGCCCGAGGAGCCCGCGCACGACCCCCGCGACCTGTACGGCATCGTCCCCGCCGACACCCGCACGCCCTACGACGTCCGGGAGGTCATCGCCCGCGTCGTCGACGGCAGCCGGTTCGGCGAGTTCAAGGCCGAGTACGGCAGCACGCTCGTCACCGGGTTCGCCCGCGTCCACGGCCACCCCGTCGGGATCGTCGCCAACAACGGCATCCTGTTCGCCGAGTCGGCCCTCAAGGGCGCCCACTTCATCGAGCTGTGCGACCGGCGCTCCATCCCGCTGCTGTTCCTGCAGAACATCAGCGGGTTCATGGTCGGCAAGGCGTACGAGGCGGGCGGCATCGCGAAGCACGGCGCGAAGATGGTCACCGCCGTCGCCTGCGCCCGGGTGCCCAAGTTCACCGTGGTGGTCGGCGGCTCGTTCGGGGCCGGCAACTACGCGATGGCCGGGCGGGCCTACTCGCCCCGCTTCCTGTGGATGTGGCCGAACGCGCGCATCTCGGTGATGGGCGGCGAGCAGGCCGCCAACGTGCTGTCCACCGTGGGCGACGCCGACCCCGACGCCATCCGCGCGCAGTACGAGGAGCAGGGCAACCCCTACTACTCCACCGCCCGGCTCTGGGACGACGGGGTCATCGACCCCCTCGACACCCGCACCGTCCTGGGCCTGGCCCTGTCCGCCTCGGCCAACGCCCCCCTCGACCCCGTCGGCTACGGCGTCTTCCGGATGTGACCGCGACCATGACACACCCCTCGGAGTCTCCCCGGATGTTCGACACCGTGCTCGTCGCCAATCGCGGCGAGATCGCCCTGCGGATCACCCGCACCCTCAGGCGGCTGGGCATCCGCTCGGTCGCCGTGCACAGCGACGCCGACGCCGGAGCGCCGCACGTCCGCGAGGCCGACGTCGCGGTACGCCTGCCCGGCGGCTACCTGGACATCGACGGCATCCTCGCCGCCGCCGCGGCCACCGGCGCCCGGGCCGTCCACCCCGGATACGGGTTCCTCGCCGAGAACGCCGACTTCGCCCGGCGCTGCGCAGGGGCCGGGCTGGTCTTCGTCGGCCCGCCGCCGGAGGCGGTGGAGGCGATGGGCGACAAGATCCGCGCGAAGGCGACCGTCTCCGCCGCGGGCGTCCCGGTCGTCCCGGGCGGCGCGGAGCCCGACGACGACCTGGCCGAGGCCGCCGTCCGGGTCGGGTTCCCCGCGCTGATCAAGCCCTCGGCGGGCGGCGGTGGCAAGGGCATGGTGCTGGTCCGCTCCGCCGAGGAGCTGCCCGACGCGCTGGCCTCCGCCCGACGTACCGCCGCGGCCGCGTTCGGCGACTCCACCCTGCTGATCGAGCGGTTCGTGGAGAACCCCCGGCACATCGAGATCCAGGTGATGGCCGACGCGCACGGCGGCATCGTCCACCTGGGCGAGCGCGAGTGCAGCCTGCAGCGCCGCCACCAGAAGATCATCGAGGAGGCGCCGTCCCCGCTGCTGGACGCCGCCACCAGGGCCGCCATGGGCGCCGCCGCGGTCGAGGCCGCCCGATCGGTCGGCTACACCGGCGCCGGGACGGTCGAGTTCATCGTCCAGGGCTCCACCGGCGACTACTACTTCATGGAGATGAACACCCGGCTGCAGGTCGAGCATCCGGTCACCGAGCTGGTGACCGGGCTGGACCTGGTCGAGCTCCAGCTCAGGGTCGCCGCGGGCGAGCGGCTCCCGATCACCCAGGACCGGGTCCACCTCAACGGCCACGCCGTGGAGGCCCGCGTCTACGCCGAGGACCCCTCCCGGGGCTTCCTGCCGACCGGAGGCCGGGTGCTGGCGCTGCGCGAGCCACGCGGCGTGCGCGTCGACTCCGGCCTGGTGACCGGCGGCGTGGTCGGCAGCGACTACGACCCGATGCTGTCGAAGGTCATCGCCTGGGGCAAGGACCGGGCGAGCGCGCTGCGCAGGCTGGACGGGGCGCTCGCGGCCACGGCGGTGCTGGGCGTTCCCACCAACGTCGCGTTCCTGCGGGCGCTGATCGCCCACCCCGCGGTGGTCGCCGGGGACCTGGACACCGGCCTCGTCGAGCGTCACCTGGACGAGCTGATCCCCGCCGGGGGCGTCCCCGCCGACGTCCTGGCCGCCGCCGCGCTCCTGCTGCACCGCGAGCACGTCCCCGCGGCACCGGCCGACCCGTGGGACGTCCCCGACGGCTGGCGGCTGGGCGAGGCGGCGTGGACCGTCCACCGGCTGGAGGGCCGCGACGGCGTCCACGAGCTCCGCGTCCGCGGCCTGCCGGCCTCCGGGGCGGAGATCCGGCTGCCCGGCTCCGCCCCGTCCGGCTCCGGCGCCGACCCCCGGCCGTCCGGTGACGGCCCCGGATCGTCCGGCGACGGCTCGGCCGGGCCGGTGACCGTACGGGCACGGCTGGCCGACGCGGGAGAGGATGTGATCGTCACCGTCGGCGAGACCGCCAGGCGCTACGCCGCCGCCCTGGACGGCGACACGGTCTGGCTCGCCCGCGACGGCGACGCCTGGGCCCTCACCCGCCGTCACCTGGGCGACCCCGCCGACCGGGCGGGCGCGGGCGGCGCCGGGGACGGGCAGGTCCGCAGCCCGATGCCGGGCACCGTCCTGGTGGTCAAGGCCGCGCCGGGGGACCGGGTCGCCCAGGGACAGCCGCTGCTCATCGTGGAGGCGATGAAGATGGAGCACACCGTGACCGCGCCGATCGACGGGGTCGTGGAGGAACTGCGGGTCCGGGCGGGCCAGGCCG
Organism: Streptosporangium sp. NPDC050855; assembly: GCF_044456585.1. Lineage (NCBI taxonomy): Bacteria > Bacillati > Actinomycetota > Actinomycetes > Streptosporangiales > Streptosporangiaceae > Streptosporangium > Streptosporangium sp. NPDC050855. The sequence goes on along the minus strand of NZ_JBITFY010000014.1, from coordinate 68,915 downwards.
TCGCCATGGACGCCGTGCTGGCCGTGGTCCGCGGGGAGGAGCCGTGACGCGCGAACCGTACCCGGTCCGGGCGGCCGGGCTGCCCGAGCGGATCACGATCCACGAGGTCGGGCCGCGCGACGGGCTGCAGAACGAGTCCGTGATCGTACCCGTCGAGGTCAAGGCCGAGTTCATCGCCCGGCTCGCCGCGGCCGGGCACCGCGTGATCGAGGCCACCAGCTTCGTGCACCCCAAGTGGGTGCCCCAGCTCGCCGACGCCTCGCAGCTGCTGGAGAGCATGGAACGGGTGCCGGGGGTCCGCTACCCGGTGCTCGTGCCCAACGACCGCGGCCTCGACCGCGCCCTCGAACACGGCGTCCAGGAGATCGCGGTCTTCGCCAGCGCCACCGAGACGTTCGCGGCCAGGAACCTCAACCGGACGCTGGAGTCGCAGTTCGACATGTTCGAGCCGGTGATCGCGCGGGCGCTGGCGCACGGGCTGAGGGTCCGGGCGTACGTGTCGATGTGCTTCGGCGACCCGTGGGAGGGGCCCACCCCGATCGGCCAGGTCGTCTCCGTCGGGCGCCGGCTGCTCGACCTGGGCTGCTTCGAGCTCTCGCTCGGCGACACCGTCGGCGTCGGCACCCCGGGCCACGTGGCCGCGCTGATCGAGGCGTTCGGCGGCCCCGCCGGGCTCGCGGTGCACTTCCACGACACCTACGGCCAGGCACTGGCCAACACCCTCGCCGCCCTGCGCGAGGGCGTGACCGTGGTCGACGCCTCCACCGGAGGCATCGGAGGCTGCCCGTACGCCGAGAGCGCCACCGGCAACCTCGCCACCGAGGACCTGGTCTGGATGCTGCACGGTCTCGGCGTCGAGACCGGGCTGGACCTCGCGTCACTGGTGGAGACCAGCACCTGGCTGGCCGCGCGGCTCGGCCGCCCCAGCCCCTCACGGGTCGTCCAGGCACTGGGCGGCACCCGCCCCGCCGGGTCACAGGACCAGGCCACCGCCCCGGTCCCGGGTCAGGGCACGACCGCCGACAACGTCAAGGAGTGACCATGCCGAAGCTGACCGAAGAGTACGAGGACCTGCGCAAGACCGTCGAGGCGTTCGCCCGCGACGTGGTCGCCCCGGTGATCGGGGACCTCTACGAGCGCGAGGAGTTCCCCTACGACATCGTGCGGCAGATGGGCGCGATGGGCCTGTTCGGGCTGCCGATCCCCGAGGAGCACGGCGGCATGGGCGGCGACTACTTCGCGCTCTGCCTGGCCCTGGAGGAGCTGGCCCGGGTCGACTCCAGCGTGGCGATCACCGTGGAGGCCGCGGTGTCGCTGGGCGCGATGCCGATCCACCGGTTCGGCACCCCCGAGCAGCGCGCCGAGTGGCTGCCCAAGCTGGCCTCCGGCGAGATGCTGGGCGCGTTCGGCCTCACCGAACCGGGCGGCGGCTCCGACGTGCCCGGCGGCATGCGCACCACCGCCGTGCTCGACGGCGACGAGTGGGTGATCAACGGGTCGAAGGCGTTCATCACCAACTCCGGCACCGACATCACCGGCGTCATCGGCGTGGCCGCGATCACCGGCGAGCGGGCCGGGGGCAAGAAGGAGATCTCCACCATCCTGGTGCCGTCCGGCACCCCCGGTCTCACCGTCTCGAAGAAGTACTCCAAGGTGGGCTGGAACTGCTCCGACACCCGCGAGCTCTCCTTCACCGACTGCCGGGTCCCGGCGGGCAACCTGCTCGGCGAGCGCGGGCGCGGGTACGCGCAGTTCCTGCAGACCCTCGACGAGGGCCGCGTCGCCATCGCCGCCCTGTCGGTCGGGCTGGCCCAGGGCTGCGTGGACGAGTCGCTGCGCTATGTCCGCGAGCGCCAGGCGTTCGGTCACCCCATCGGCCACTACCAGGCCATCCAGTTCAAGGTCGCCGACATGGAGGTGCGGACCCACACCGCCCGCCTGGCCTACTACCACGCGGCCGAGAAGATGCTCGCGGGCGAGCCGTTCAAGAAGGAGGCGGCCATCGCCAAGCTGGTCGCCGGTGACGCCGCCATGGACAACGCCCGCGACGCCACCCAGATCTTCGGCGGCTACGGGTTCATGAACGAGTACCCGGTCGGCCGCTTCTACCGGGACGCCAAGATCCTGGAGATCGGCGAGGGCACCAGCGAGGTCCAGCGCATGCTGATCGCCCGTCAGCTGGGGATCGGGGACCTCTGAGGCGTACGAGGACGGGGGTCCCGTCCGCCTGAGCGAACGGGACCGTCACGTGGAACGGGACCGTCACGTGGAACGGGACCGCCGCGTGGAACGTGAACGCGGAGCGGCGGCCCGGAGCGGAGGGTCCGGGCCGTCGGCTCGGAGGAGTGAATCCGGAGCGGTGGAGCCCGGGCCGACGGGCTCGGAGCGGTGGGTCCGGAGCGGTGCGCTTACCCTCGCCGCCGGAGGAATTTTTCCGGTTTTCCCGGCGCCCTCCCGGCCGGGCGAGGCCGCCGGGCCGGAAGTACTGAAACTTTCATCGGTGGTGACCCGTGTTCGCACAGGTCAGCGCGGCGTGGTGTGAGGACGGAGCGCTCGGCGCTGGGTTCCGGGGCACCCGCGCACCTAAGGTGGGAGCGCTCCCACATCTCCCCCGAAGGAGCCTGCTCCATGCCGAGAAGGTCAATCCTCGCCACGCTCTGCGCGGCCGTCGCGATCATGTCAGGGACGGCCGTCGCCGTCGCCTCCAGCGCGTCCGCCGCCGACTCGCCGTTCTACGTGGACCCCGAGACCAACGCCGCCAAGTGGGTCGCGGCCAACCCCGGTGACTCCAGGGCCGCGGTCATCCGCGACCGGATCGCCTCCGTGCCGCAGGCCCGCTGGTACACCACCACCAACACCTCCACGGTCCGTGGCCAGGTGTCGTCGTTCGTCGGCGCCGCGGCCGCCGCGGGCAAGATCCCCATCCTCGTCGTGTACAACATCCCCAACCGCGACTGCAGCGGCGCCAGCACGGGCGGTGCTCCCAACCACACGGCCTACCGGCAGTGGATCGACGAGGTCGCCGCCGGCCTGCAGGGACGCCCGGCGTCGATCATCCTGGAGCCCGACGTGCTCCCGATCATGACCAACTGCATGAGCTCCTCGCAGCAGCAGGAGACCAACGCCTCCATGGCGTACGCCGGGAAGAAGCTGAAGGCCGGGTCCTCCGCGGCCAAGGTCTACTTCGACATCGGGCACTCGGGATGGCTCTCGCCCGGTGAGGCCGCCGCCCGGCTGAGGGCCGCGGACGTCGCGAACAGCGCCGACGGCATCTCCCTCAACGTCTCCAACTACCGGCTGACCTCCACCGAGGTCGCGTACGCCAAGAACATCATCTCCGCCACCGGCGTCTCCCGGCTGCGCGCCGTGATCGACACCAGCCGCAACGGCAACGGCCCCGCGGGCAGCGAGTGGTGCGACCCGGCAGGCCGGGCCATCGGCACGCCCAGCACCAACGCCACCGGCGACCCGATGATCGACGCGTTCCTGTGGATCAAGCTGCCGGGCGAGGCGGACGGGTGCATCGCCGGTGCGGGCCAGTTCGTGCCGCAGCGCGCCTACGAGCTGGCCCTGGCGGGCCGGCCGGAACCCACCCCCACGCCCACGGTGACCCCGACCGTCACGCCCACCCCCACGCCGACCCCGACCGTCACGCCGACCGCCGGACAGGCCTGCACGGCCTCCTACAAGGTGGCCGGTTCCTGGCAGGGCGGTTTCCAGGGCGAGGTGACGGTGAAGAGCACCGGCACCGCGCCGCTGTCCGGCTGGACGGTGACCTGGTCCTTCCCGGGTGACCAGCGCATCACCCAGCTCTGGAACGGCCAGCACACCCAGAGCGGCGCGGGTGTCTCGGTGCGCAACGTCTCCCACAACGGCTCCCTCCCCGCGGGCGCCTCGGCGACCTTCGGGTTCACCGGCAGCTGGTCCGGGAGCAACCAGGCACCCTCTCAGATCGGCTGCACCGCCGCCTGACCCGGCGATGTGGCGTGATCCGGTACGGCTCACACGGTATGCCCCCCGTGCGAGCCGTACCGGATCCTTTTTCGTCTCCCGGGGTCCGACCCGGGCGGACGGGGATCTCCGCTCGGGCGTCCGAGGCCCGGGAGAAGGATCGGTGTCCGGGGGAAGGAGAGACCCGTGCCCCGGCGTCCTCCGGGGGAGAGGGCTTCGGCGAGAACCCGCCGGTCAGCCCGGAGTCTCGCCCGACCCCGCTCCGCGATCCGCTCCTGACCCCGTTCTCGATCCCGACCCCGTTCCCGGTCCCGGTTCGTGGCCCGGTTCCGGGTCGCGGAGCGGGCCGGGTGGTGCCGCCTCCATGGCGGCCGTGGCCTTCGTCATGATCTGCCGCATGGCCTCGATCTCCGCTGGGGTGAGCCGGTCGATCAGGAAGGCGCGCACGACGGCGACGTGCCCGGGCGCGGTCCGCTCCAGGCAGCGCATCCCCTGCTCGGTGAGCACGGCGAGCACGCCCCGCTCGTCCGAGGGGCAACTCGCCCGGGTGACGAGCCCTTTCCTCTCCAGCTGCCCGATCTGGTACGTGAGGCCGCTCTTGGAGACGATCAGCCTGTGGGCGAGCTCCGTCATCCGCAGCTGCCCCCCGGGGCAGGCGGAGAGTTTCGCCAGGATCTCGTACTGGGCATGGGTGAGGCCGGAGTCGGCCTTCAGCTGATCCTCGACGCGACGCTCCAGCAGGTGCGTGGCGGCCACGTAGGCCATCCACGCGGCCATCTCGGCCTCGTTGAGCCATCTCGTCTCGCTCACCCGTCCATCCTATGCTTGTTCGAATTTGAACTAACCGCTAGGGTTCTGTACAAATTCGAATGACATGAGGAGTCATCATGGTTGACAGGATCCGCCCCTACACCCTGCTGGTGGCACGCGTCGTCCTGGGTGTGGTCTTCGTGGTGCACGGCTGGCAGAAGTTCGCGACGATGGGTCTGGCCCAGACCACGGCGTTCTTCGACTCGATCGGCGTCCCGCTGGCGGGCGTCGCCGCTCCGGCCGTGGCCGTCCTGGAGGTCGTCGGCGGCATCGCGCTCATCCTGGGCGCGGCCCTGCCCGTCTTCGGCACCCTGCTCGCGCTCAACATGCTCGGCGCGATCCTCTTCGTGCACGGCGCCAACGGCTTCGGCGCCGACAAGGGCGGCTACGAGTACGTCCTGGTCCTCGCCGCCACCACCCTGGCCATCGGCTTCAGCGGTGGCGGTGCCCTCGCCGTCGACGCCCTCTGGCAGCGCCGCCGTCAGCCGGTCGCGGTCTGACCCGGCGGCCACATCAGGCCATACCTGGCCGCATCCGGCCACACCTGGCCGCGCACGGCAGCGCCCGGCCCGCATCGTCGCATCCGGCCGCGCCGCCCCGCGCCACCCCGCGCCACAGCACATCGGGGCACGTCAGAGCATCTCAGAGCACGTCAGAGCACGTCCGGCCATGCCGGGCCCCGGCCGGTGTCGCACCCGGGGCCCGGACCCCTTTCGTCCGCCCGGGGCGAGCCGGCCGGAAACGGTACGAAACATCGCGTGTCCAGAGGTCGTCCCCTCCCCGCGCAGTGGGCATAGTCGTCTACGACAGCACCCGAGGGCTGGGGGGCCGGTATGCGATGGCTGCGCAGGATCGGCGCGGATTTCAAGGCCCGCCAGCACATCGACGCGTACGCCCTCACCGTCGTCGTCTTCGCGTTCGCGCTCCTGTCGGTCTTCAGCGACGCGCTAGAGGACGACCTGCGATGGGCCGTCCTGTTCTCCGGGCTGGGACTGCTGCTCTACCGCCTCACCCTGCCCGCCGAGCCCGGCTCCCCGCCCGCCGACCTGCTGCACGACCGGTCGGTGTACGACACCGCGCCGCTGTCGTCGCTGTTCGCCCACGCGCGCGACGTCCGCGTCTTCGCCCCGTCCGCGGTGAACCTGCTGTCGGCGCGGACCTGCGAGCTGCTGCGCACCACGGTGCTCGCGCGGGAGAAGGGCAGTGTCAGGATCGTCGTGCTCGACCCGGCCGAGAGGGCGGCCGTCCGGCTGGCCGCAAGGCAGCTGGACGACTCGGTCGAGTTCCCGGTCCAGCGGCTCCCCGCCTCGCTGGAGGGGACCCTGGAGCGCCTGCGGCTGATGGGCGGCTGGAAGGTCGAGGGCGGGTTCGAGTACCGCCTGCTCGCCTACAGCCCGGGGTTCAGCCTGGTGCTCGTCGACCCGGAGACGCCCAGGGGCCGGGTCATCGTGGAGATCCACGGCTTCCACAACCCGTCGACCTCCTCGCGCATGCACCTGGAGCTGACCCGAGGGCGCGACGAGCGCTGGTACGCGTACTGGGTGGAGCAGTTCGACCACATCTGGCAGGCCGCGACCCCGGACGTCAGGCGCTTCTCCTCTCCTGCAGAAGCTCCTCGGCCTGCTTCCGGAGGTGCGGTGGAAGCCCGGGACTGACCGCTTCGAGCGCCCGCGAGACGAGCTCCTCCGAGTACGGGACCCACCCCAGCATGGCCTGGACGCGGGCGACCCGCAGCAGGACCGGCCCGCTGCCGGGGTCCTCGGCGAGGGCGTCGAGACTCTCCTGACCGGCGGTGTCGAACCGCCGCGTCAGGGCCAGGGCCAGCGCCCTGGCGGCGATCGTGCCGGGACGGCCGTGCGGCCGCACCCGTTCCAGGTCGCGCAGCGCCTCCACGGGCCGGTCGAGATCGGCGAAGATCTCGCCGCGCAGCGCGAGCGCCTCGGCCGGGGGGTCGCTCGCCAGGGCCACCACCCCGTTGAGCAGGGCGAGGGCCGAACGCGGGTTGCCCTGGCACCAGAGGGCCTCACCGAGCGCCAGCTGCACCGGCACATCGTTGGGCGCCCAGGACAGGGCGGTATGGAGCCGCTCGACCGCCCTGTCGTACTCGCCCTGGCCGAGCCAGAGGCGTCCCTCCCCGCCCAGCGCGGTGGCCACGCCGGTGAAGCGCTGGAGCTTCGCGAACATGTCCGCCGCCTCCTCGAAGTGACGTCGCGAGGTCTCCACCTCTCCCGCCCTCGCCGCCACCTCGCCCAGGATCACCAGCGCCTCGGCCCGGACCGAGGTGACCCCGGTCTCCAGCGAGCACGCCTCCTCCGCGCGGTCGCGCGCCGCCGCCCGGTTCCCCTCGGCCAGCGCGGCCCGCGCGTCGGCGAGGCAGGTGGCCGAGGACCGCGACCGGCGCAGAGGGCTCAGCATGCGGTCGTCCAGCAACCCGTACCGGCGGAATCCCAGCCGTTGCTCGCTGCGCAGCAGGTGACGGTCCTCCAGGGCCCTGACCACGTGGTTCGGCATGCCGGCGGTCGTGTGAAGGCCCTCGTCGACGGTGGTGTGCCTGTTCGGGTCGGTGACGAAGGTCGTGCGCAGCCAGGAGCGGATCTCGTTCACCGCCACTCCCGATCCGGCCGCGACCTCCGCCGGGATCCGCTCGCAGAACCCCGTCAGGAAGGCGTCGACGTCCAGGTGCAGGTTCACGTGCCCGGCGGTGATCTCCGTCAGGGAGGAGGGGAGCGCGTCCCAGAGCGCGGAACAGGCGATCTGCAGGCGGACCGGCTCGACCGTACGGGACGTGCCGGTCTCCTCGTCGGGGCCGGTGAGGAGACCGGGTCCCAGGCCGTCGACGAGCCGTTCGGCGGCACCGGGGGCGAAGGAGCGGCCGGTCCCCTCCAGGGGCCTGGTCACGGCGTCGAGGGCCGCCGCGCGCGAGAGCGGGAGCAGGCGGAAGCGTGTCCGTGAGCTCCGGCCCAGCAGCCGCTCGTACGGCAGCATGGGTGCCAGGTACTCCTCGCGCAGCGACAGGAGCAGGTGCAGCCCGGCGTGCTCCCTCGCCGCCTGGGTCAGCTGCAGGAGCAGTTCCTGGCGCTCCCTCTCCTGGTCGACGGGACCGCTGAAGAGTTCCTCGGCCTGGTCGATGGCGACCAGGACGGGTATCGGGTCGCCGTACCTGTCGACGCGTTCCGGATGTCCCCTCAGGAAGTCCGAGACCGTCAGACCGGCCAGCTCCGACAGCGGCCTGCGCGGGGCCCAGGACGACAGCAGGGCCAGGACGTGGGCGTTGCCGAGCCCGTCCGGGCACGGCCGGGGGAGCCTGTGCGGCGACACCCGGGCGACGGGCAGGACGTCCGCGTGCCGGGTGTCGATGCGGGGCAGGACGCCCGCTCGCAGGAGCGACGACTTCCCGACGCCCGGCGCCCCGATGAGGACCACGAGACCGGTGGCCGGCCACATGGTGGCGATCTCGCGGGCCTCGTGGTCCCGCCCGAAGAACAGCGCGTGGTCGTCGCCGTCGTAGGAGCGCAGCCCCGCGTACGGTCGAAGGGGGCGGTCTCCGGCGGAGGCCGTGGTCGTCATCTCACCCGCTTCCGTTCTCGGCCGTGCCCTCTCCCCGGCGGGCCGGGGGCAGGGGGGCCGGCACACGTGCGACGGTGACCGGCGGGGCGCCGGTCGCGCGCGGTGCCACCGGCAGGGGACGGGCCCGCGCGGCCCCTCCCCGGGGCGTGGACGTTTCCGGCGAGCGAATCGATCGGCTTTCCCGGCCGGCACCGTGCATGAGCCACCTTGGTCAAGGAGATATGCCCTTACGACACTCTATATCGCTTATTTCGGCAACGCCGAGGTTCCGGGTTTCCGTACGACCGACGAGAATCCGGCAACGGGTCCCATGTCATCATCGTCGAGTATGTGCCGCAACGCGTCCTTGAGCGGCGAGCCTTCGATCCGATCGAGATCGGCCAATGTCAGCCCGGTCACGTCGACCAGGCGGCCGTTCACATGACCTGCGTCTTTCCCGTCTGCTTTCCTGGCCACAGGACGTACCTTGCCTTCTTCTTGATGTGTTCCGTATACGGTTGTCTTCTCGGCGGGATCACTTGTAGTGTCGTCTTTCCACGCTCGACGAGCACTTGCCAACCTAGCGTAGCCGGTTGTTTTGGTGCGGCAAAGAGCGGGGGATACATGCGTGCCGTATTTCCTTTTCGGTAATCCCGTATGGGAGTGTGACCCCCGCGTCCATGCCTTTGACGTGGACGGGTCTCTTAGGCTGAACCGGAATCGGGCGAGCGGAGGCGATCGCATGTCCAGTTCGGAGCCATCGGCGACTTTCCGGGGCAAGGGACGCCGGCCCCGGATCTGGGGCAAGGTGCCGCCGAGGAACAAGAACTTCACCGGTCGCGAGGATCTCCTCGACAAGCTGCACACCGGGGTCACCTCCGAGGTGACCGCCGTGGTGCCGCACGCGCTCCACGGATTCGGCGGCGTCGGCAAGACCCACGTCGCCATCGAGTACGCCTACCGCTTCCAGGACGAGTACGACCTGATCTGGTGGATCCCCGCCGACCAGCCGATGCTCGTGCGCTCCACGCTGGCCGGGCTCGCCCCCGACCTGGGGGTGGAGTCCTCGTCCGCGATGGGCGTCGAGGAGGCGTCCGCCGCCGTGCTGGACGCCCTGCGCCGCGGCGATCCCTACTCCCGGTGGCTGCTGGTCTTCGACAACGCCGAAAGGCCGGAGGAGATCAACGACATCATCCCGCGCGGCCCGGGACACGTCCTGATCACCTCCCGCAACCACGCCTGGGAGAGCGTCGTGGACACCGTTCCCGTCGACGTGTTCAGCAGGACGGAGAGCATCGAGTTCCTGCGCAAGAAGGTGCCCGGCCCCATCGGCGACGACGACAGGGACCGTCTGGCCGAGGAGCTCGGAGATCTTCCTCTCGCCCTGGAGCAGGCCGGGGCGCTGCAGTACGAGACGGGCATGTCCGTCGACCGTTATCTCACGCTGCTCAAGGAGCAGACGACCCGGCTGCTCGACGCCAACAAGGCGACCGGCTACCCGCTGTCGATGACGGCGGCCTGGTCGCTGTCGGTGTCACAGCTCAAGGTCAAGCAGCCCGCGGCCGTGGAACTGCTGCGCTGCTGCGCCTTCTTCGGCCCCGATCCCATTCCCCACGACGTCTTCGAGACCTTTCCCCGGGAGTTCGTCTCGGAGTCGCGCTTCGGCTCCCTCTTCGACGACCCGATCCTGCTGAGCAGGGCGATCAGGGAGCTCGGGCGTTACGCGCTCGTGCGGATCGACCCGGGCAACCGGACGATCCTGGTGCACCGGCTGGTCCAGGCCCTCCTGCGGGACGAGCTGAGCGAGGAGGAGCGGGAGTCCTTCCGCCGCGAGGTGCATCTGCTGCTGGCGATGACGGCGCCCAAGCGGCCGGACGACAACGCCCTCTGGCCGCGCTACGGCGAACTGCTCAGCCACATGAAGCCCGCCGTGGTCGAGGCGAACGACGACCCCCGGGTGCGCCGCTTCGCCCTGCGCATGGTGCGCTTCCTGTACTCGTCGGCATCGTTCAAACTGGCCGTCGACCTCGTCGAGCGCCTCATCGTGAGGTGGCGGGCCGACAGCGGGGACGACGACGAGTACGTGCTCTCCGCGCAGCGGCACCTCGGCCTGGTGCTGCGCGAGCTCGGCGACTACAAGACCGCCTTCGCGATCAACAGCGGGACCCTGGAGCGCATGAGGGAGGTCCTCGGGGCCGAGTACAAGGAGACGCTCCTGATGACCAACAGTCACGGGGCCGACCTGAGGGCGAGGGGCGACTTCACCGGAGCGCTGGCGCACGACGAGGACTCGGTGCGCCGTCACGAGGCCGCCTTCGGCCCCACGGACCCCCTGACGCTGCAGGCCATGAACAACCTCGCCGTCGACCACATGCTGCTCGGTGACTACGGCAAGGCGTTCGAGCTCCTGAAGAGGGTCCACTCGCTCCAGCGTTCCTCCTCCGGCAGCGCCGTGGGCAAGCCGGCCGTCCTCGCCTCCTGGAACGGCCTGGCCCGTATCGTCCGGCTGCGCGGTGACTACTCCGAGGCCTGCGACATCGGCCAGGACGCCTACGAGTTCGGTGTGCGAGAACTCGGCCCCGACCACGTGTGGACCCTGCGCACGGCGAAGGACCTGTCCATCGCCCAGCGCAGGGCGGGACTGGTCGAGGACGCGGCGGAACTGGCCGAGTCGACGTTCGAGCGCGCGGAGCGCATCTTCGGGCGGGACCACCCCGACACGCTCGCGACGGCTCTCTGCCTCGCCAACGCGCAGCGCACCAACGGGCAGGTCGCCGAGGCCCTGGAACTGCTGCGCGACACGGCGGCACGCTACCCCAGGCGGTACGAGGAGTCGCACCCCTTCACGTTCGGCTGTGACATGAACCTCGCGCTGCTCCTGCGCGTCAGCGGGCGGATCGACGAGGCGACCGACCTCGATCGGCGGTCCCTGGAGGGCTTCGACCGCACGGTCGGACGCACCCACCACTACTCGCTCACGTGCGCGGTCAGCCTCGCCAGCGACCTGGCCTCCGGAGGGGACGTGGCCGAGGCCGTGCGGCTGGGCCGGCAGACCCTGACCCGGCTGCGCGGGCTCCTGACCGAGGACCATCCGCTGACGCTCGCCTGCGCGAACAACCTGATCATCGACCTGAGGAGCGAAGGATCCTCCGGCGAGGCCGAGGCGCTGAGCGCCGACACCTTCGAGCGGTACCGGCGGGTGCTGGGTGAGAACCACCCTGACACGAAGGTGGCCCTGGCCGGCGAACGGCTCGACTTCGACTTCGACCCGCCCGCCGTCTAGGCGTGGCGTTCGAGCCAGCGGGCGCGGTGGTGCTCCGCGCGCTCGAGGGCGAGGTCGCGGGCATCGGCCGGAACCGTCTCCCGTGACCACTCGTCGAGGCGCCGCGCCATTCCGGCGGTGAACGCCTCGCCCGCGACGGTCAGCCGCCCGCTGCCGTGCAGGGTGCCGGTGACCAGGCGCGCGGCCTCGCGCCACCGGAAGAACTCGGCGCCCGCGTGCACGGCGGCCGTGCCCTGCTCCAGATGACGCTGGCGTCCCCAGAAACCGGCCACGCCCAGGAAGGCGTAGGCCCCCTGGAGCAGCCCGGGAACGGGCCGGGGATCCTCGCGCCAAGGGGCGTAGTAGCGGGAGCCGTCGTCGGGGAGGGTCAGGGGGACGAGGTCGAGCAGGGCGGAGAGCTTCGCGTGCTGGGTCTCGTGCGTCAGGGTGACCGCGAGGGTGGTGGCGTCCGGAGGCGTCGAGAGCGCGACGCAGCCGAACGTCTCCCGCGAGCTCGAACTCGTCTGGCCCTGAGCCGGTGCGACCAGGGGGGTGAGGACGGTGATCGTCGTCGACACCTCCCGCGCCACGGCCTCGTGGTGGCGGACCATCAGCTCCCAGGCCCGGTCGAGCGTCGACTGCCACCGGGCGGTCTCGTGCTCGGTGAGACGCGCCCCGATGTTCGCCGTCCCGGGCATCCGGTAGGGGTCGAGGTCGTCGATGAGGAGGCGGAGCGGCATGCCGCCGGCCCGGGTCGACAGCGATCGGAGGCCTTTCCAGCCGGGGGCGTCCCGGTGAGGGTGCCGGGGGATCCGGACGATGACCCCGTCCGCCGTCACCTCGGTGCCGTCCACGGCGCACTCGACCGTGGCCGTGGAGACGGTGGGGGAGAGGATCGCCTGGCCCAGGGACGGCAGCGTGACGACCCCCTTCACGGCCGGCACGTCGATCTCGCAGGCCGTACCGGACCGGATCGCCGCCGCGGCGGCGACCGCCGCGAGCTGTCCCGGTGCCGCGTCCGTGTCGCCGCCGTCGAGCATCTTCACGGTGCGGCGTGCCCAGGCGCCGACCGAGGGGTGACGCAGAACCGTGCCGACCACCTCCGGGTGGCGGCGCTGGACGGCGGCGAGCAGGTCGTAGGCGCGGCGGGTGACGTCGGCGTCGGGATGGCCGTTCGCCCGCGCCGCCTCCAGCACCCCCCGCACCAGGAGGATGTGCTTGCTGTGCTGGGCCGCGGAGAGCTCGGTGAGCACGGCGACCCCCCCGCCGCCCTCGGCCAGCTCGGAGAACTCGTCGACCGGGATCCGGTGCTCACGCAGGTTCATCGTGACCTTCACGCTCTGTTCCTTCGATCGGGACGTGCTCCTGACCGTGTCAGGCGGTGCGGGGCGCATTGAGACGACCGTTTCCGCCACGATATCCATGCCGCCGTCCTGACGCAGGTTTTGAAGCCCGCCCGATGCGATTTCGCCGCGTGTCGTAACGGCCCCGTGGGCGGGCCGGACCCCGTGTTTGATCGGTGCCCGATCGCGCTGTGTAATGCGAGGGCGGCCCCGGGGGCGAAACCCGTCGCCGCGCGCGGATCTTCCGTACGGCCCGGCGGGCGATGCGCATGGTGTTCCGTGGGCTTCGTTTCTTCCGCGCCGGTTCCGGTGAGGCTTGAGAAGGGTGTTACATTTGTCGGATAAGTCTAATTTTAGACTGTCGTTTCCCGGCGGTGTTTTCCCGGAGACGCTCGATGTCCCGGGGCTGCTGTCCACGGGATGGCGGCCCGCACCCTTCCAGCAATTCATCCTGAAGATACACAGCAGGTGCGATCTCGCCTGTCGGCATTGCTATGTGTACGAAATGGCGGATCAGTCCTGGAAGGCCCAGCCACGGCGGATGTCCACGGCGATCGTCGACCGCACGGCGAGACGGATCGCCGAGCACGCCCTCACCCACGGACTGGCCGAGGTCGAGGTCGTCCTGCACGGCGGGGAGCCGCTGCTGGCGGGGCCCGACCTCATCTCCCACGCCGTGCGCGCGATCAGGCGGGAGGCGGCTGAGGCCGGGACCCGCGTCCACGTCGGCGTGCAGACCAACGGGCTGCGGCTGGACGAGACCTATCTCCGCCTCTTCGACACCCTGGAGATCGGTGTCGGCGTGAGCATGGACGGCTATGCCGAAGGTCATGACCGGCACAGGCGCCATGCGGACGGCAGGGGGAGTCACGCGGCCGTGACCGCGTCACTGCGGCGGCTCGTCGGCGGCCCGTTCCGCCATCTGTTCGACGGCCTTCTCTGCACGGTCGACGTGAACAACGACCCGGTCGCCACCTACGAGGCGCTCCTCGAATTCGATCCGCCCGCGGTCGACCTCCTGCTCCCGCACGGCAACTGGTCCGCCCCCCCGCCCGGGCGCGTCCCCGGATCGGCCGACACGCCGTACGCCGACTGGCTCATTCCGATCTTCGATCTCTGGTACGGATCGACCGGCCGGCGGACCGAGATCCGGTTGTTCGGGGAGATCATGCGCCTGCTGGCGGGCCGCGCCTCGCGAAGCGAGACGGTCGGGCTGTCGCCCGCCCGGATGGTCGTCGTCGAGACGGACGGCGGCATCGAGCAGTCGGACATCCTCAAGTCCAGCTACCACGGGGCCGCCGCGACCCGGCTGCATCTTCTGCGCGACTCCTTCGACACCGCGCTCACCCATCACGCCATGGTTGCCCGGCAGCTCGGCGAGCTCGCGCTGGCCCCCGTCTGCCTGGCCTGCGACCTCCGCTCCGTCTGCGGTGGCGGGCTGTACGCGCACCGGTACAGCGAGGCCGAGGGGTTCCTGGGAGCCTCGGTCTACTGCCCCGACCTCTACCGGCTGATCACCCACATCCGCGACAGGTTCGCGCGCGACGTCGCGGCGCTGAAGGCGAGCCGGTGAGCGGTGGTCCACCGACGCGCCCGAGGCGTCCTCCCGGCGCACCGGCGGAAGAAGGGGCTCGCGACGCGGGCGCTGTGGAGGGCCGGCTCCGGGAGGTGCGGTGTCCCCCGTCGTACGAGAAAGGAACGATCCGCATCAGAGGAAAACCGCATTACGCTTTTCGGATGTCTCGAATTCGGGCGCCGGTTGCCGGCCGTTCGAAGTGACGGGAAATGAGCGCGCCGCCGTGAGGGAAATTCAAGATCGGTCACTCGGGGTGGTGGCGGGGCGGGGCATCCCCGACGGGAAAAGCGTAATGATCGTTTCTCGGGAGAGGGCCGGCCATTGCCCGTGCGGGCCGGTTCCGGTGTCCGCGGCGGTGCTTCACGGGGCGGGTGCTGAATGAACCGGGGGCCTTTCCGCCCGTAACGCAGGTGAAGGAAGGAGTTTTCTTCCAGGGGGCTGATCGTGCACATAGAGTCGGGTGATATCGGATTCGTCATCGTGTCCGCCCTCCTGACCTTGAGGTGGTGCCCTGCGTGCATGACATGGGGGAGGCCGAGTGGGAGCGTCTGCTCGACCAGTTGAAAAGCGGAGACTGCACGCCGTTCCTGGGGTCGGGGGCGTGCGTGGGGGCCCTCCCGACGGGAGTGGCGCTGAGCCGTGAGATGGCCCGGCGATGGGAATACCCTTTCGACGACGACCACGACCTTCCCAGGGTGACGCAGTACGCGGTGATGAAATACGGCGACCCCCTTTACGTCAAGAAACAGGTCTGCGCCGAGCTGAAATCCGGGCGCGAGCCCGACTATCTCCATCCGCTGGAGCCGCACGGCCTGCTCGCCGAATTCCCCCTATCGGTATATCTCACGACAAACTATGACAACTTCATAGCGCGCTCCCTGCAGGGCGTGGGAAAGAATCCGAACACGGCCGTCTGCCCGTGGAACGAGGACCTGGAGTACGCGGAGGAGCTGTTCGAGAGCGAGGACGGCTGGAATCCGCGGGCCGTCGCGCCGCTCATCTACCACCTCCACGGCAGCCTGCGAGATCCGGCGTCGGTCGTGCTCACCGAGGACGACTACCTGGAGTTCCTCACCAGCCTCGCCGCCGGGGGCGTCGAGGGCGACAAGAGAATCCTTCCCCCCTCCATCCGGGCGGCCCTGACCACTCGTTCCCTGCTGTTCGTCGGGTACAGCCTGCGGGACTGGACCTTCCGGGTGCTCTTCCACGGGCTGCTGAAGACGGTGTGCGGGGTCAACCGCCGCAGGCATGTGAGCGTTCAGCTCACCCCGTCGCTCGTCAGCGCGAAGACGGACGTCCGCGAGGTCAGGCGCTGGCTGGACAGGTACTACGAAAGCTCGCAGATCTCCATCTTCTGGGGGACGGCGGAGGAGTTCTGCGGCGAGCTGCGCCGGAGGATGGGCCCGCCGTCATGAGCGTGGATCGCCCCGGCCGTCGACCGGCTCCACATCGGACCGTCGAGCGGCTCACGCCGGGTCGTCGAGCGGCCCCGCACCGGCCCACGGGCGTTCCGGCGCCGGGACCGCTGAAGAGCCAGGTCCGGTTCGCCTTCGTGCTCCCGTGATCCCCACCGGGCGTGCCCTCCCCGCGGGACGTCCGCGGGGAGGATCCGTCTCACAGGTCAGGCGGGCAGCTGGGCGTCCAGCCGGTAGCCGTCCACGGTGACGTAGACCTGGTCGCCCGGGCGGGCGTTCAGGCGCATCAGCACGGGCTGCAGCGAGTCGAAGACCGGATGGTCCCGCCAGACGAGGACCACCGCGTTGTCGCCGGGACCGGTCACCGAGAGCAGCGTGCCGGGACGCATGCCCAGGCGCGTGGCGTACCCCTCGGGAACGGCGACCGGGCCGCCGCGCAGGTGGTCGCTGGTCACCTCTATGCGCTGCCAGCGGCTCGGGTCGGCGGACGGGCTCGCGGGCGGCGGCATCGGGGCCCGCCTGCTGGTGATCAGGTGGGGCCGGGTGTTGCCACCGGACAGGGCCGAGAGCGTGGCCAGGGCGGCACGGGGGTCGATGGAGCTCGCGCTGACCTGCGGGACCGGCTGGCCGCCGCGGTGGTGGTGGCCGTTGGCCCCCGGCGTACGGCGGGGCAGCTGCCGGGGAGGCTCCTCGGCGGCGGGCTCCTCGTGGGAGGGCCGCTGCGCGGCGCTGGCGGCCAGGGCGTCCAGCCAGGCCTGGGCCGAGTGGGCACGGATACCGAGCTGGTGCTCCATCAGCACGACCGCGTCGGCGTCGGCGGGCTTGTTCGCCAGCAGGCGGCGGGTCCGGTCGCGCAGGCCGCCCAGGTCGCCCACGACGAGCCAGTCGTCCTGGAGGCGCCGGTCGGGCATGAGCGTGACGAGCACCCGCCACAGCGGGGTGCGCAGCGTGGGGACCTCGATCGGGTGCGCGGGGTCGGCGCCGATGAGCTGTTCCTTGGTGGCGGCGGCGCCCAGCCACTCGGTCAGCCCGAACATGTGCCCGGTGAGCGGCGCGGACTCCGAGGAGCGCAGCCACAGCAGGATGCGCTCCTCGGCGGCGCGCTGGGCCACCGACAGCGCGTCGCGGTCGGCGTTCAGCTTGTGCGCGAGCGCGCGCAGGCTGATCGGGTCGACCGCGAAGAGCCGTTCCACCGCGACCGCCCGCTCCAGCGGGCCCCAGTCGCGGAACATGTTGTCCACCAGCCGTACCAGCGGGTACTCGCTGAGGTCGACGCGCGGCGCGGCACCGGAGCCCTCCGGGGCGGGCGCGGCGGCGGCCGTGGCAGCGGCGGGGACGGCAGGAGCGCCCGGGGCGGCGGGAGCGACGGGAGCGACGGGGGCCTGACGCCGCTCCTGCGCGGGCTGCGGCACGTCCGGCGCCTGCGGCCCGGCCGGGGCCTGCGCGGCGGCCTGTGCCGGGACGACCTGTGCCGGAGCCTGAGCCGGGATCCGGGGCGCGGACGGCTGCGCGGGAGCCGGGGCCTGCGCCTGCACCTGCGCCTGGGCCCGGGATGCGGCCGGCGCGGCCTGCTCGGCGATGCCCGGGATGCGGCTCAGCACCTCGCGGAACATCGCGGTGACCACCACCTCCGGGGAGGGGGGCATGGCGGGCCCGCTCAGGTCTCCGGCGGTCAGCCTGCGCAGGCGGGCCCAGCCGCCGAGCCCGGCGACGGCCGAGCGCGCCTGCTCGGACCAGCCGGGCAGGGTGGGGTCGACCGTGTGCACGTGCAGGGCGGGCAGCACGTCGCTCAGCGGCAGGTGGTCCCAGCGGGACAGCGAGAGCCGGGCCAGCCTGTCGCAGACCCAGTCGAGCCCGGCGGCGCCGAGGGCCTTGGACAGTGTGACCGACGACCACCAACCGGCGGGCAGCCGGGGGTCGGCCAGGGCTTCGGCGACCTGCTGGGGGCGGCTCCAGCGCAGGGCCGGTACCAGATCACTCAGGCAGATCGATGACTCTGCATCCATCGGCTGACCGCAACCTCCCCAAAGTGACGCGTGTGGCTAGTGGTGCAGCTTACGCCGCAAGCTATCAATTGGTGTTAAGAGGGTAAAGCTCGTTGGTACCCAAATCAGACGGGACGACACGCGGCCGACCGCCCAGAACCGTGACGGCCTCCGCGCCCGCGCGACACCCCGCCTCGAGCGCGGCCTCGTCGCCGGCCCCGCCCAGCAGGGCCGTCAGCAGCCCGGCGGCGAACGCGTCCCCCGCTCCGATGGAGTCAACCACCTCGGTGGCGAGCGCGGGAAGGCGTGCGGCCAACTTTCCGTCCCTGGCCATCAGCGCGCCACCGGAGCCGAGCTTCACCGCGGCGGCGCCGTAGTGCAGGCTCAGGCGACGCGCGGCCTCCTCGGCGCCGTCCTCGCCGGCGAGCAGCAGCGCCTCGTCCAGGTTGGGGATGATCAGCCGGGCCGCGGCGGTCTCCAGCATGAACCGCTCAGTGCCGAACGAGCGCAGGAACCCGGTCGAGGCGGGATCCACGCTGATCGATACCCCGCGCCGGGACGCCTCGGCCATGGCCAGCCGGGCGAGCTGCAGCCCGGGCTCGGCGAACAGCGTGTAGCCCGACAGGTGCAGGTGGCCCACGCCCTCCAGCAGGTTCTCGTCCCAGTCGCCCGTGCCGATGTGCCCCCCGGCGCCGCGGTTGGTGAGCATGGACCGCTCCCCGGTCACGTCGACCATGGCGATCACCACCGCCGTCGGCCGGTCGGGATCGACCCGCAGGTGCGCCCGTACCCCGGAGCGCCGCAGCTCGGCGGCGTGCCAGTCGGCGGTGTCGAAGCCGGCGCGGGTCAGGATCCGGGCATCGGCCCCCAGGCGGGCGGCCCAGGAGGCGGTGTTGGCTCCGGAACCGCCCGGACGCAGCACGATGTCCGCGGCGGTGTCGGTGCCGACGGCCAGGCCGGACCGGGCGGACCCGGCGTGCAGCGCGACGACGTCGGTCACCACGTCACCGATGATCAACAGGCCGTTTCCGGTCACGGCGTCCTCAGTCTCCCCGGCTCCAGCAGGTCGCGATCCGCCCGGCGAGCCGGACGTTGCCGCGCACCGCCGCCAGGTTCGCCTCCAGCGAGGCGCCGTCGGTGCCGCGTACCAGGTAGCCCAGCAGGAACGGGGTGATGGCCTGGCCGGTGACCCCCTCCTCGCGCGCCGCGGCGAGGGCCTCGGCCAGGACGCGGTCGTGCAGGGCGGGGTCGAGCTGCTCGGCCCGCGGCACCGGGTTGGCGACGATCAGCGCGGTCTGCGGCCCGCCGAGCTCGTCCTGGGCCCGCATGACGGCGGCGGCCTCGTCCGGGGTCTCGATCCGCCAGTCGATCGGCTCGCCCGAGGAGTGCAGGTAGAAGCCGGGGAACTCGCCGGTCCGGAAGCCCGCGATCGTGACGCCGCGCGTCTCCAGCCGCTGCAGCGTGGCGGGGACGTCCAGGATCGACTTCACGCCCGCGCAGACCACGGTGATGCGGGTACGGCTCAGCATGTCGAGGTCGGCGGACTCGTCCTGGCTCTCGGTCCACCCGCGGTGCACGCCGCCCAGGCCGCCGGTGGCGAAGATCCGGATGCCCGCCCTGGCGGCCAGGAACGAGGTGGCCGAGACGGTGGTCGCCCCGCTCGCGCCGAGCGCGGCGGCGGCGGGCAGGTCGCGGAAGCCCAGCTTGTGCAGGCCCGGCTCACCGGCGACGCGCTCCAGCCGGTCCTTGTCGAGGCCGATGTGCGCGATCCCGTCCAGGACCGCGATCGTCGCGGGTACGGCCCCGGTCTCGCGGACGATCTGCTCCAGCTCCACCGCGACCTCCAGGTTGCGGGGCCGCGGCAGGCCGTGCGAGATGATCGTGGACTCCAGCGCCACGATCGGGGCGCCCCGGTCCAGCGCCTCGGCCACCTCCTCGGAGGGGCGCAGCATGTCGGTGAGGGCCGGTCGGGTGGTACCCATGAGCGGTTCTGTCTTCCTGTCCGCGGTGATGATCATCGTGCTCTTCTGGAACGGGGTAAACGACACCGTCCTCCCAGAAAGAGCAGGTTACGGCGGTTGCGGGGAGACGTCCACTCGAAGATCAGCCGACGATCACGGTGCCGGTCGGGGGTCAGCCGACGATCAGGACGCCGGCCAGTGAGATCCCGCCGATGACGACCGTGGCGATGCCCCCCAGGAGCAGCGACCGCCCGCCCCGTACGAGCCGGCGCAGGTCGATCCCGGTGCCCAGCGCGAACAGGGCCGCCGCCAGCAGGGCGGAGGTCAGGCCGGGGATCGCGCCGGCGACCTCGGCGGGTACGGCGCCCAGGCTCCGTACCGCCACCGCCGCGACGAACCCGGCGACGAACAGCGGCACCACGGGCGCCCCGGCCGGGCGGTCCGCCGCGCCGCGGCGCAGGGCGGCGGAGACGAGCCCGACCATCGGGGCCAGCAGCAGGACCCGGGCCAGCTTGACGGCCACCGCGCTCGCCAGCACACCGGTGCCGGCCGCCGCGCCGATGGCCGCGACCTGGGCGACCTCGTGGACCGACGCGCCGGCCCACAGGCCGAGCTGGTGGGGCGTCAGGCCCAGCGCCCCGGCGAGCAGCGGCAGCACGACGATCGAGGCGCTGCCGTACAGCACGACCACGCTGACGGCCGCGGCCGCGTCGTCGTCGTCACTGCCGGCGACCTCGTGCATGGCGGCCACGGCCGCGGCCCCGCAGACGGACACGCCGGTCGCGATCAGCAGGGACCTGCGCGGGTCCACCCCGAGCCGGGCCCCGATCCACCGGGTCGCGCCGAACGTGACACCGGTCGCGACCGCGACCACCGCCAGCGCGCCCCCGCCCAGCGCCAGCAGCTCGGGGAGGGCGATCTGCAGCCCGAGCAGCACGATCGCCAGGCGGAGCACCCGCCGGGAGGCGAACCGCAGGCCCGGGGCCAGGCGGGCGTGCAGGCCGACGAGGTTGGTCAGCGCGACCCCCAGCCCCACCGCGAGCACGGCCGCGCTCACCCCGGTGACGACCCGGCTCGCCGCCGTGGCCAGTACCGTCGCCACGATCACGACGGCGAGTCCGGGGATCAGCGGCCGCAGGTGCCCCGTCCAGGCCCTCGCCGCCCACGACTCCGCCGCCAGGGGACGGTCCGTCCGTGACTCCGGCGGACGGAGGGCTTCCGTCGGTGACTCCGCCGACCGGAGGGGGGCCTTGTGTGATCCCGGTGGGAGGGGAGGCGTCCTTCGTGGTCCCGGCGGCCGGAGGGGGGCCGACTCCGGCGGCCGGGGGCGCGTCACCGGTACCCCCGCCCGTGGCCCCGCCGTTCCCGATCCCGCCGTTCCCGATCCTGTCGTTCCCGATCCTGCCGTCCGTGGCTCCGTCACCCGCGACTCCATTGTCCGTGGCTCCGTTGTCCGTGATCGTGTCGTCCGTGTCCGTGTCCGTGTCCGTGTCCGTGTCGTTCTCGGCCGTGCCGTCAGGGACCGCGTCGTCCCCGCTCCCGCCCTCTCCGACGCCGCCCGCGGTTCCGCCGTACGGCGGGACGAAAGGACGGGAGAGAGGGGGCATGGCCCGAGTCTCGGCGGGACAGGGCCCGGCCGGTAGCCGTAACCTCGGTGGAAGGTCATAGCCTGGCGCTATGAGCGAGCTGCCCGACCTCGAATCCCTGCGCCTGCTCGTCGACGTGGACAGGCTGGGCAGTCTCGGCCAGGCCGCCCGCGCCGCGGGCATCGCGCAGCCCTCGGTGAGCAAGCGGATCTCGCTGCTGGAACGCCGCCTCGGGCTGCCGCTGCTGGAACGCACCCCCCGCGGCTCCACCCTCACCCCCCAGGGGGTGATGGTCTCCGCCTGGGCCGCGCAGGTGCTGGCGGCGGCCGAGGAGCTCATGCGGGGGGCCGAGGCGGTACGGCACGGCCGCTCCGCACACCTGCACATCGCCGCCAGCATGACGGTGGCCGAGTACCTGCTGCCGCGCTGGCTGGGGGAGCTCCAGGACCGCGAGCCCCAGGTCCAGGTCGGCCTGGACGTGCAGAACTCGGCCGAGGTGGCGAGGCTGATCGGCGGGGAGATCGAGCTCGGGTTCGTGGAGGGGCCCTCGGTGCCCCAAGGGCTGGTGTCGCGGGTGGTGGCCACCGACCGGCTCGTGGTGGTGGTCGCGCCCGGCCACCCGTGGGCGCGGCGCCGTACCCCGCTGCTCGCCGCCGAGCTGGCCGCCACCCCGCTGGTCGTCCGCGAGCGCGGTTCCGGCACCCGCGAGACCCTGGACCGCGCGCTGGCAGGCCACGCCGTCGCCGCGCCCAGGCTGGAGCTCGGCTCCAACGCCGCGGTCAAGGGGGCGGCCCGCGAGGGCGCCGCCCCCGCGGTGCTCAGCGGGTACGCCGTGGAGGCCGAGCTGGCCACCGGCCGCCTGATCGGGGTGCCCACCCGCGACATCGACCTCACCCGCCGGTTGCGCGCGGTCTGGCGGCGGGGCCGCGCTCCCAGCGGACCGGCCGCCACCCTGTTGAAGATCACCCTCTCCGCCGGGCAGGAGCGCCAGTGACGAACCGATCGCACCACGACGCGGTGATCGTCGGAGGCGGCCACAACGCCCTGGTCGCCGCCGCCTACCTGGCCCGCGCCGGACGGCGCGTCCTGGTCCTGGAACGCCTGGACCACGTCGGCGGCCTCGCCGTCTCGGCGCGGGCGTTCCCGGGGGTCGACGCCCGGCTCTCGCGCTACTCCTACCTGGTCAGCCTGCTGCCCTCCAGGATCGTGACCGAGCTGGGGCTGAGGATCACGCTCCGCCGCCGCCGGTACGCCTCGTACACGCCCGTGGGGGAGACCGGTCTGCTGGTCGACGGCGGTGACGCCGCGCGGACCGCGGACTCCTTCGCCCGCGTCACCGGCGGCACCGCCGAGCTGGACGCCTGGCGGCGCTTCTACGCGATGACGGCCGGCGTGGCCGAGCGGGTGGCGCCGACGCTGCTGGAGCCGCTGATGGACCGGACGGCGATGCGGGACCTGGTCGGCCGCGAGGCGTGGCGGGAGCTGTTCGAGCGGCCTGTCGGCGAGGTGGTGGACGAACGGTTCGCCGACGACACCGTGCGCGGGGTGGTCCTCACCGACGCCCTCATCGGCACCTTCGCCGATCCGGACGATCCGGACGATGCGGGCCTGCTGGCCAACCGCTGCCTGCTCTACCACGTGATCGGTGACGGCACCGGGGACTGGAACGTCCCGGTGGGCGGCATGGGGGCGGTCTCCGGTGCGCTGGCCGACGCCGCCCGCGCGGCAGGGGCGGAGATCCTCACCGGTGCCGAGGTGTTCGCGATCGACCCCTCGGGAGAGGTGGCCTTCCGCGACGCGGCCGGGGAGCACACGGTGACGGGGGAGCGCATCCTGGCGGGCGTGCCGCCCGTCGTGCTCGCCCGACTGCTGGGCGGCGCCGCCGAGCCCGTCCCCGAGGGGGCCCAGCTCAAGGTCAACATGGTGCTCTCGCGGCTGCCGCGGCTGCGGGACCCGCGCGTGGACCCCGCGGCCGCGTTCGGCGGCACCTTCCACATCAACGAGGGACGCCGGGCGCTGGCCCGCGCGTACGCCGAGGCGTCGGCCGGGCGGATCCCGTCGCTGCCCCCGGCCGAGGTCTACTGCCACTCGCTGACCGACCCCTCCATCCTGGGACCGGAGCTGCGCGAGGCCGGGGCGCACACCCTGACGCTCTTCGGGCTGCACATGCCGGCCAGGCTGTTCCGCGAGGACCCCGCCGGGGCGCGGGAGGCCGCGCTGCGCGCCACGCTCGCCTCGATGGACCGGGTCCTGGCCGAGCCCGTCGAGGACTGCCTGCTGCGCGGCCCGGACGGCACCCCCTGCCTGGAGGTCAGGACCCCGGTGGACCTGGAGACCGAGGCGGGCCTGCCCGGCGGCCACATCTTCCACCGCGACCTGTCCTGGCCGTACGAGGACGGGTCGTGCGAGGGGGAGACGTACGCCGGGAGCGGGCGCTGGGGGGTGGGGACCGGCTTCGAGCGCGTCCTGCTGTGCGGCGCGGGCGCCCGGCGCGGCGGCGGGGTCAGCGGCGTCCCCGGCCACAACGCCGCCATGGCCGTGCTCGGCTGACCTGCTCCCGCGGGGGTTCATCGGCTTCTCATGACGGCCGTCTACCGTGGCCCCATGGCTGATGGTGAGGCGGCACGGGTGCTGGTCGTGGACGACGAGCCCGCGCTGCGGGAGGCGCTGCAGAGCAGCCTGGAGTTCGAGGGCTACCGGGTCGGCCTGGCCCCGGACGGCCAGGCGGCGCTGGAGGCGCTGGAGCGGGAGCCGTACGAGCTCGTCCTGCTGGACGTGATGATGCCCCGGCTGGACGGGCTGACCGCCTGCCGCAGGCTCAGGGCGGCGGGCAACCACCTGCCGGTGCTGATGCTCACCGCGCGCGACGCCGTGGGCGACCGGGTGTCGGGCCTGGACGCGGGGGCCGACGACTACCTGGTCAAGCCGTTCGAGCTGGACGAGCTGCTGGCCAGGGTCAGGGCGCTGCTGCGGCGCGGCGCGCTGAGCGCGCCCGTCACCGGCGCGGCCGGTACGGTCCTGGCCTTCGGCGACCTGCGGATGGACACCGCCACCCGGGAGGTCGTCCGGGCGGGCGTGCCGCTGGAGCTGACCCGCACCGAGTACCTGCTGCTGGAACTGCTCATGGTCCACCCCCGCCAGGTGCTGACCCGCGAGCAGATCCTCGCCGAGGTGTGGGGCTTCGACTTCGAGCCCTCCTCCAACTCCCTGGACGTCTACGTCATGTACCTGCGCCGCAAGACCGAGGCCGGCGGGCGTCCCCGGCTGATCCACACCGTCCGGGGCGTCGGCTACGTGCTGCGGAGCCAGGGGTGAACGCCCGCCGCTCGCTGCGCTCCCGGCTGACCCTGCTGGTGGCCGCGGCCGTGGCGCTGGCGATCGCGGTGTGCGCGGTGCTGTGCTGGTTCGTCGTCAGGTCCGAGCTGCTGCGCCAGGTCGAGCGCTCGCTGTCCGGGCAGAAGGGGCCCGTCCTGGACTGGATCGAGGCCTACTGCCCGGCCGGGGCACCGGGGCGGGCGGGGCCGGGGGAGGGTTCCGACCGCCGGCCGCCTCCCCGCGTGCCGCCCCGGCTGCCGCCCGTCCAGCTCGTCCACGCCGACGGCGGCAGGTGCCCGGTGGGCGGCTCCCCGATCAGGGTCACCCCGGCCGACCTGGCCCTGACGGGCGCCCCGCCGGGCACGCGGCTGCTGCGGGACGGGGTCTCCGACGACGGCGAGGAGGTGCGGGTGATGACCAGGAACGTCCGGCCCGGGGTCGTGCTGATGGAGTCCCGGTCGCTGGAGGAGACCCGCTCCACCCTCACCGCGCTCGCCGGGATCCTCGCCGGGGTCACCGCGCTCGGCGTGCTCGGCGCGGTCTCGGCCGGGCTGTTCGTCTCCCGTACCGCGCTGCGCCCGGTCGGCCGGCTGACCGAGGCGGTCGAGCACGTCGCCAGGACCGAGGACCTGGACACCAGGATCCCGGTGGAGGGCACCGACGAGATCGCCAGGCTGGGCGCCTCCTTCAACGCGATGACCGGCGCGCTGGCCGGGTCCCGCGAGCGCCAGCGGCGGCTGATCGCCGACGCCGGGCACGAGCTGCGCACCCCGCTGACCAGCCTGCGTACCAACATCGACCTGCTGCTGCGCAGTGAGAACGCCGGGCGCCCGCTCGGTCCCGAGCCCAGGCGGCGGCTGCTGGCCAACCTCAAGGCCCAGTTCGAGGAGATGTCCACGCTGGTCGGGGACCTGCTCCAGCTCTCGCGCGCCGAGGACGAGCACGAGCCGCACGTCGAGCTCGCCTTCCACGACGTGGTGGAGGCGGCCGTGCGCCGGGCGCGGCCGCGCGCGCTGGACGTCCCGATCGAGGTGGAGGCGCACCCCTGGTACGTGCGCGGCGACCAGGCCGCCCTGGAACGGGCCGTGGTGAACCTGCTGGACAACGCGGTGAAGTTCTCGGCGAAGCCCTCGGCGGAGGGGCCGGGTCCGGTCCGGGTGCGGTTGCGGCACGGCGAGCTGACCGTCACCGACCGCGGCCCCGGCATCCCGGACGAGGAGCTGCCGTACGTGTTCGACCGGTTCTGGCGCTCGTCCTCGGCCCGCAGCATGCCCGGCTCCGGGCTGGGACTGGCCATCGTGGCCAAGGCGGTGCGCGACGCCGGGGGAGAGGTCGCCCTGGAGAACGCCGAAGGAGGCGGCACCCTCGCCCGGGTCCGCCTGCCCGGCTCTCCCACCCCGGCGGCCCCCGGCCCGGAGGGCTGAGAGGGACCGCGCCGGTTTCTCGCCCGGCGTTAACGGTCGCCTCATGATCGTCCAAGGTCACCCGGTGAGCCTGGGCCCATGACAGAACCCAGCCGTCACCCCGGGAGGGTGACGTGAAGCAGGCGGCGGCACCGGCGCGTACCCGGCTGGTGGAGATCGTGGTCCCCGTCCACAACGAGCAGCGGGTGCTCGCCGGGAGCGTCCGCCGCCTGCACGCCTACCTCACCGGGACCTTCCCCTACGGCTTCCGGATCACGATCGCCGACAACGCCAGCACCGACGCCACCTGGGAGATCGCCACCGCCCTCGGCCGGGAACTGCCCCACGTGCGCGTCCTGCGCCTGGAGGCCAAGGGACGCGGCCGGGCGCTGCGCAGGGCGTGGTCGGCCAGCGACGCCGACGTGGTCGCCTACATGGACGTGGACCTCTCCACCGACCTGGACGCCTTCCTGCCCCTGGTGGCCCCGCTGCTGTCCGGCCACAGCGACCTGGCCATCGGCACCCGCCTGTCGCGAGGCGCCAACGTCGTCCGCGGCCCGAAGCGGGAACTCATCTCGCGGACGTACAACCTGCTGCTCCGTTCGGCGATGGGGGCCCGGTTCTCCGACGCGCAGTGCGGCTTCAAGGCGGCCCGCACCGAGATCGCGCAGGCGCTGCTCCCGCTGGTCGAGGACGAGGAGTGGTTCTTCGACACCGAGCTGCTGCTCCTGGCCGAGCGGCACGGCCTGCGCATCCACGAGGTGCCGGTCGACTGGGTGGACGACCCCGACAGCCGCGTCGACATCGTCCGCACGGCCAGGGACGACCTCAGGGGGATGGTGCGGGTGGCGCGCAGGACACTCGGAACATTCGGGACACTGTCGGGAGCGGCCGGGATCCCGGTCCCGCCGCGCGTCCGGCGGGCCCGGCTGCCCGGCGGCATGGCCCGGCAACTGCCCGGCTTCGCCGTCGTCGGCGTGGTCTGCACGCTGGCGCACCTGGTCCTGTTCACGACCCTGCGCCTGGTGATGCCGGCCGTCGCGGCCAACGCGGTGGCCCTGCTCGTCACCGCCGTGCTCAACACCGCCGCCAACCGGCGCTTCACGTTCGGGGTCGTCGGCCGCGCCGGAGCCCTGCGCCACCAGCTCGAAGGCGGAGCGGCGTTCCTCGCCGGGCTGCTGCTCAGCACCGGCGGCCTGGCCGTGCTCGGCCTGCTGGCGCCGGACGCGTCCACCGCGGCGGAGGTCGCCGCGCTGGTGGCCGCCAACGCCCTGGCCACGCTCGTACGCTTCCTGCTGCTCCGCGCCTGGGTCTTCGATCCCGGCCGTACGAAGGGGACCGCCCGATGACCACCTCCACCTCGCCGGAGGCGGGACCCGTCACCCCCGTGCGGAAGGAGCGCCCGCAGGTCCCGGCCGCCCCCCGATGGGCCCGGCCGGGACTGTGGGCGGTGCTCGCGCTGGCCGCCGTCCTGTACGTGTGGGCGCTCGGCCGCAACGGTCACGCCAACCAGTACTACGCCGCCGCGATCCTGTCGGGCACCCACAGCTGGAAGGCGTTCTTCTTCGGTGCCCTGGACGCCGGGTCGTTCATCACGGTGGACAAACCGCCGCTCGCCCTGTGGGCGATGGGGCTGTCGGCCAGGATCTTCGGGTTCGGCACCTGGAGCATGCTGCTGCCCCAGGCGGTGGCCGGGGTCGCCGCCGTCGCCGTGGTCCACTCGTCCGTACGGCGGGCGCTGCCCGGGACGTCCGGTCACGCCGCGGCCCTGGTCGCGGCCCTGGTGATGACGCTGACCCCGATCACGGTGGCCATCAACCGCGACAACAACCCCGACACCCTGCTGGTGCTGCTGCTGGTGCTGGCCGCCTGGTTCTGCCAGGAGGCGGTGCGCACCGGCCGGATGCGCACGCTCGTCGTCTCGGCGGTCCTCGTCGGCCTGGCGTTCAACACCAAGATGCTCCAGGCGTACCTGGTGCTGCCGGTCTTCGCCCCGCTCTACCTGGCCATGGCGCCCGGCAGGGTGTCGCGCCGCCTCGGGCACCTGCTCGCGGCGGGCGCGGCGCTGGTGGTCTCCAGCGCCTGGTGGATGGTGATCGTGGACCTGTGGCCCGCCTCGGACCGTCCCTACGTCGGCGGCAGCACCGACAACTCCGTACGGGACCTGGTCGTCGGCTACAACGGCCTCGGCCGGATCCTCGGCAACGGGGGCGGGGGGTCCGGCGGGGGTGGCGGGTTCGGCGGCGCGCCCGGCGCCGGGCGCCTGTTCAACGACGTCATGGCCGGCCAGATCTCCTGGCTGCTGCCCTTCGCGGCGATCGCCCTGGTCTGCGGCCTGGTGCTGACCGGTCGCGGCCCGCTCCGCGGGACCCGGGCCGCCCTGCTGCTGTGGGGCGGCTGGCTCGCGGTGCACCACGTGGTGTTCAGCTTCGCCGGAGGCACCTTCCACCCGTACTACTCCACCGCGATGGCCCCTGCCGTCGCCGCCCTGACCGGCCTGGGCGGGATGCTCCTGTGGCGGGCCTACCGGGTCTCGAAGGCGTGGTCGTGGGTGCTGCCCGCAGGGATCGCGGTCACCGGGGCGTGGGCGTTCACGGTGCTGCGCCGCGACGAGGACTTCGTGCCCTGGCTGCCCTGGGCGGTCGCCGGGGTCATCGTCGCGGCCGTGGCCGGGCTGCTGTCGGCCCATCCCGGACGTCGTCTCGGGCACCGCCTCGGACGCCGTCTCGCACACCGTCTCGGACACCGTTTCGGGCGTCGTCTCAGGCGGAGGGTCGCCGTGACGGCACTGCTCGCCGGGCTGGTGGCGGGGCTGGCCGGGCCTGCCGCGTACGCGCTCACCCCGCTCGGCTCCCCGGTCAACGGGACCAACCCCACCGCGGGCCCCGCCGGGAGCGGCTTCGGCGGCATGCGCGGCGGGTTCCCGGGAGGACCTCCCGGTGGTACGCGCGGCGGGCTCCCCGGGGTTCCCGGGCTCCGCGAGCCCTCCGGGCTCCCCGGGGGGAACGGCACGCCCGGGCGGAACCCGTCGGCGGGGACGGGCGGGACGGCCGGTGACGCCGGCCGGGGCACGCTCCCGGGAGGCCGCGGCACGGGCGTGCCGCGGGGCGGTCCCGGTGGCACCCTGGACCAGGCGACGACCGCGTACCTGACCCGGAACCAGGGCGGCGCGACCTGGCTGGTCGCGGTGAGCAGCGCGCAGAGCGCCTCCTCCGTCATCCTGTCGACCGGCCGGCCCGTCATCGCGATGGGCGGCTTCACCGGCGCCGACCCTGCGATGACCGTGGACCGGCTCCGGGAACTCGTCTCCTCGGGCAGGCTCAGGTACGTGATGACCGGCGGTGACCGGGGCGGACCCGGCCGAGGCGACTCCGGGGTGACCGGATGGGTGCGGGCCGACTGCGCCGCGGTCCCGGCCGCCGAGTACGGGAGCACCGTCGACAGGTCCCTGTACCGCTGCGGTTGAGCCGCGCCGGGGACGCGCGCCGGTACCGAAGCGGGAACCGGGACCTGAACGAGGATCGGGAGCGGGGTCGAGGCCATGACGGGGACGCGCGCCGGAGTGGCCGGAACGAAGAGCCGGCCCGGACGGTCCTCGTCCGTGCGGTGACCGGAAGCGGTCGCCCAGGCAGGAGCGAAAGTGTTGACTGGTCAGCCAATCAGTAGTATTAGGGAGGGTTGCGGCGCTGCTGTAGTCTTGCGCCGTGCACAGCGGAGGAGGGGCGCGCAGCAGCCGCGCCGACCAGGCCGACCAACGGCGCGCGGAGCTCCTCGAGGCGGCCAGGCGGGTCGTGCTGGAGCGCGGGCTGGCCAGCACCCGGGTCGCCGACATCGCCAGGGCGACGAACGTGAGCGGCGGGCTGATCCACTACCACTTCGCCACCAAGGACGACCTCATCACCGAGATGCTCCGCAGCACCAGCGACTCCGAGGTGCAGCGGCTGAGGGAGATCGTGGCGGAGCCCGGCACCGCCGTCCAGCGTCTCGACCGCGTCCTGCGCTTCTACATCCCGGCCTCCCGCTCCGACCAGAGCTGGATCCTCTGGCTGGACGCCTGGGCCGTCGGGGTGCGCGAGGAGCACGTCCGCACCATCCTGCTGGAGCTGGAGGGCTCCTGGATCGAGATCCTCGGCCAGGTGATCTCCGAGGGCGTGACCTCGGGCGAGTTCGCCTGCGACGACCCGGTGGGCTCGGCCGAGCGGATCGACGGCATGCTCGACGGCCTGGTGGTCCGCTACACCCTGCACACCGGGAACATGTCCCGCAGCCGGTTGCTCCACCACGCCCGGGTCGCCGCGGCCCGGGAGGTCGGCCTGGACCTGTCGGCCTTCTCCGCCGAACCCACCGAGGCGTCCTAGCCGTACCGGCCGGGGACGCCGGTGGAGGGCGGCCCTGCACCCGGCGGCGGACGGCGCACCGCTGGGAGCGGGGAACGCGGGCGGCCGTCACCTCACGGCCGCGCCTGCCTCGGCAGGGTGAGGATCTCGGCTCCGTCCTCGGTGATGGCGATCGTGTGCTCGCTGTGCGCCGTCCGGCAGCCCGTCGCGCTCCGGAGCGTCCAGCCGTCGGCATCGGTGACGAGCTCGGCGGTGTCCGCCATGACCCACGGCTCCAGTGCCAGCAACAGCCCGGGACGCAGCGTGTACCCGCGGCCGGGCCGTCCCGTGTTCGAGACGTGCGGGTCCTGGTGCATCGTCGATCCGACGCCGTGGCCGCCGAACTCGGTGTTGATCGGGTATCCCGCCTCGCTGAGGACCGAGCCGATGGCATGGGAGACGTCACCGATGCGCGCTCCGGGCCCGGCCGCGGCTATCCCCGCGCTCAAGGCGCGCTCGGTCGCGTCGATCATCGCGACGCTCTCCGGGGGCCTCGCGTCGCCCACGATGAAGCTGATGGCGGAGTCGGCGACGACCCCGCCCACGGAGACGGCGAGGTCGAGCGTCAGCAGGTCGCCGTCGGCGAGCGTGTAGTCGTGCGGCAGCCCGTGGAGCACGGCGTCGTTGACCGATGTGCAGATGTAGTGGCCGAACGGCCCCCGCCCGAAGGACGGCTCGTAGTCGACATAGCAGGACCGCGCCCCGGCGTCGGTGATCATGCCGTGGGTCCACCGGTCGATGTCCAGGAGGTTCGTGCCGACCGTGCTGCGGCTCTTCATCGTCTGCAGGATGTCGGCGACCAGGGCACCGGCGTCCTTCGCTCGCAGCAGTGCGGAGGGACTCAGGATCTCGATCATGCAACGTCTTCCTCGTGTGACCAATAAGTATCCCGGTCATATTATCCCGGTATTAGAGTTGGAGGCATGGTCAGACTGCCGCTCACTCCCGCAGAGATCGAACGTGGACAGCGCCTCGGCGCCTTCCTGCGACGTGCCAGGGGGGAGAGACCGATGCTCGACACCGCGCTGGAGGCGGGTGTCTCACCGGAGACCCTTCGGAAGATCGAGTCCGGTCGCGTGGCCACCCCCGCCTTCCCGACCATCGCCGCGATCGCCGACGTCCTCGGCCTCTCCCTCGACGAGGTGTGGTCGGAGATCAAGCGGTCGGACGGCGAGGCCGGACTCGCGCGGTCGGACCGCGGCGCGGGTGAGCGGCTGGCCTCGTAGGTCCCCCTGACGGCTGTGGTCTCCGCACCGACATGCACCCCGAGGAGGCCGCGGTGGTCACACCCGAGGGGCAGGAACGGGGGCGGTCACGACCCGGCGGAGGACAGGGCGGCCCTGCCGGTCGCACGGGGGCGGGCAGGACCGCCGGTCACACCCGGGGGGCGGGCATGGCCGCGAG
Organism: Streptosporangium sp. NPDC050855; assembly: GCF_044456585.1. NCBI lineage: Bacteria > Bacillati > Actinomycetota > Actinomycetes > Streptosporangiales > Streptosporangiaceae > Streptosporangium > Streptosporangium sp. NPDC050855. The sequence goes on along the minus strand of NZ_JBITFY010000014.1, from coordinate 36,982 downwards.
GAGGAAGGCCAGCCGGGCCGCGGCGCCGTCGATGTTCTCGCTGCTGCCGAGCCGGTAGCCCCACGAGGTGATGAAGCCCCCGTCGGGGGAGCACGTCACGGTCTCGGCCAGGGTGTTGCTGAAACGGTTGCGGACGTAGACGTACGCGGGGTCGCCGAGGGAGATCCGCCGTACCGACAGGTCGGCGTGCTGCCGTACCGCGGAAACGAACCGTTCCAGGCAGGCCAGCGTGTCCGGCATCGTGCGTCACCTCCGTCTCGACAGAGAATTGCACGATCTTGAGATGCTTATCAAGCAATTGCGGTTTTAGCGGGCGTTCGTACGGATAGATCAGAATATTGGCCCTGTCCCGGAACGCCGCGGGGACCTTCGGGCGCCCGCGCGTCACGTCCGGCGAGGCGCACGGCCGGGCGGAGGTCTCACATGAACGTCCGGGCGCGCGCGAACAGGTTCAGCGTGGTCGCGTGGAGCAGGTCCCCGATCTCCCTGGGGGCCTTGCCCGCGCAGGCGCGGGCGTGCGTGCCCTCCAGGACGATGCCCAGCTTGAAGCAGGCCATCACCGCGTACCAGTCGGCGGCCGACAGGTCGCGGTCGGACAGGGCCGCGTAGCAGTCGACCAGCTCGGCGGTCGTGGCCAGCCCGGTGACACCGCCGGAGATCACGCCCACCCCGTCCGGGGACGGCCAGGTCGCCAGCAGCCAGCCCAGGTCCAGCAGCGGATCGCCGACCGTGCACATCTCCCAGTCGACGATCGCGGCCACCCGCGGGCCGTCCAGGGCGAACATCAGGTTGGCCAGGTGGTAGTCACCGTGCATGATCCCGGGCACGAACGTCGCGGGCCGGTTGCGCTCCAGCCAGGCGGCCGTCTCCTCCAGGCCGGGGATGTCGGGTCCCGGATACCCGGCCAGCGCGCCGTACCCCTCCAGCTCGCCCATCCAGCGCGGTACCTGCCGCTCCAGGAACCCCTCGGGACGGCCGAAACCGTCGAGCGCGCCGTGGTCGGCCCGCCCGAGCTCGGCCAGCGCCGAGGCCGCCTCCAGTCCCATCCGGTGCCGGATGGCGGGGTCGCTCGCGTGCGGCTCGGGCAGCCCGACGGTGGCGTTGAACCCCTCGACAGGCTCCATCAGGTAGAAGACCGCGCCCATGACGCTCTCGTCGGTACACGCCGCCACCAGGCGCGGCGCGGCCACCGGGGTGTCGCGCAGGACCGCGAGCACCCGCGCCTCGCGGCGGAGCACCTCGTTGCTCCTGGCGCGCGGGTGCAGCGGCGGCCTGCGCAGCACGTACGCGGCGCCGCCCCGCTCGAAGCGCACCATGACGTTCTGCGTCCCGCCGGTCACCGGCGCGACGTGCTCGAACGGCCCGCCGGGCAGCCCCTGGTCGTCCATCCACGCGCCGAGCACGTCGAAGTCGATCGCGGTGACGTCGATGTGCGCGGCCGTCATGCACCCTCCTGGACCGAATGATGTTCTGGCTGGGGGTGAATCTATGATCCCGGCCCGTGACGGTCAATAGCCGCCGCTCCGGCGGGCGTGGCGCCGGACCGGCGGGACCGGGGGCTCGGACCGGGGTCTCACAACAGGTGCCGCGGGATGTCGGCGAGGCTCGCGCGCAGCTCCTCGCCCAGGGCCTTGGCCTGGGCGTCGAGACGGGGGCTCGCGGCCACGCCCCGGCCCAGGAGGCCGTGCACGACGAAGTTGAGGGCGAGCAGGTTGGGCAGCTCGAAACGCTCGATCCTCAGCCCGGCGGCCGACGGCAGCAGCTCCGCCAGGCGCTCGGTCGTCAGGTGCTCCCTGAGCCAGCCGAACCGTTCGGCGGTGCCGACCCAGACGCCCAGGTTGGCGTTGCCGCCCTTGTCCCCGGAACGGGCGCCCACGATCGTGCCCAGCGCCACCCGCACGCTCTCCGCCCCGCGCCCGGGGTCGTCATCGTCGTCGGGGACGAGGTCGCCGCCGGGCACGGCACCGAGGACGCGACCGGCGCTCCCCGCGCGGGCCGCGTCCGTGCTTCCCGCGCCCGGCGCGCTCTCCTTGTTCTCCACGCTTTCGGCGTTCCCGGCGTTCCCGGCGTTCCCGGCGTTCCCGGCGTTCCCGGCGCTCCCGGTGTCCTCGTCCGCCGATCCGGCCGGTGCGATCGGCCCGGTCGGCGCGGACGGCCCGGTCGGCGCGTCCGGGAGCTCACGGCCGTCGAGCAGGACGCGGGCCCGTACCGACTCCGCCGGGACCAGCGTCGGCCAGTACACCCCGTAGGGCGAGGCGTCGCCCGGAGGCGTCAGACCGTACAGACCCGGATAACTCGCCAGGCCGCTCTCCACCACGGCCGAGGAGAAGGCCCGCCCGGCCCGGCGCCGGTCGGCGTCCATCACGGTGATGCGCAGCAGGGCCGTCCCGGCGAGCGGGGTCAGCTCCACGTGGACCTCGTCGAACGACTCCTTCGGCACCCGCGACCAGACGGCCTCCTGGGCCAGGCGGGCCTTGGCGTCGATGTCCAGGCCGGTCAGGACGAGCGTCATGGTGTTGCGGTACCCCGCCGCATAGGTGACGGCGACCTTCAGCGTGTCCGGTGGGGCCTCGCCGCGCACCCCCGAGACGCGGACCCGGTCGGGTCCCTGCTGCTCCAGGCGGATCGTGTCGAACCGGGCGACCACGTCGGGACCGAGGTAGCGGGGGGAGCCGATCTCGTACAGCAGCTGCGCGGTCACCGTGCCGACCGAGACCAGCCCGCCGGTGCCGGGGTGCTTGGTGACCACGCACGACCCGTCGGCCTCCAGCTCCACCAGCGGGAACCCGCAGTGCGCCAGGTCGGGCACCTCGCCGAAGAACGCGTAGTTGCCGCCGGTCGCCTGGCAGCCGCACTCGATGACGTGCCCGGCGACCACCGAACCGGCCAGCGCGTCGAGGTCGCCGGGCCCCCAGCCGTACCGCCAGATGCCCGGCCCGGTGACCAGCGCGGCGTCGGTGACGCGGCCGGTGACCACCACGTCCGCCCCGGCCGACAGGGCGGCGGCGATCGGGCGGCCCCCCAGGTAGGCGTTGGCGGTCAGCGCGGGGACGGCCAGGGGCTCGCCGGTGTCCGCGTTCGGCGCTCCCCTCAGGTCGCGGCCGCTCAGGTCGTCACCGGTGACGCAGGCGACCCTGGCCGGCAGCCCGAGGCGTCCGGCCAGCTCGCGTACGGCCTCGGCGCATCCGGCCGGGTCCAGCCCGCCCGCGTTGGAGACGACCTTTATGCCCCGATCCAGGCACGTCCCGAGGATCTGCTCCAGCTGCGTCAGGAAGGTCGTCGCGTAGCCGGGGCGGCCCTTGGCCCGGTTCCCGGCCAGGATCAGCATGGTCAGCTCGGCGAGCCAGTCGCCGGTGAGCACGTCGATCGGACCGCCCTCGACCATCTCCCCGGCGGCCGAGAGCCGGTCGCCGTAGAAGCCGGAGCAGTTGGCGACGCGCAGCATCAGAGCGCCGCCTCCGGGGGCACCCAGGAGGCGGGACGCTTCTCCATGAACGCGGCGATGCCCTCCTGGCCCTCGGCGGAGGTGAAGCGCCGGGCCGACAGCTCCGCCATCTGGCGCATGCCCTCCTCGACGCTCAGCGTCGGCACGGTCCGCACCAGCTGCTTGGTCAGGGCCAGCGCCTCGGGACCGCCGCGCAGCAGCATGCCGGTGTAGTGGGCGACCGTGGCGTCCAGCTCCTCCTCGGGCACGGCCCGGGTGATCAGCCCGATCTCCGCGGCGCGGGCGGCGTCGAAGGTCTCGCCGGTGAGCAGGTACTCGGCCGCGGCGCGCGGGCCGAGCCGCCGCAGCACGGTCACCGAGATCATCGCGGGGACCACGCCCAGCCGCACCTCGCTGAACGCGAACGACGCCGAGTCGGGGGCGATCGCGAAGTCGCAGGCCGCCACCAGGCCCAGCCCTCCGGCCCGCGCGGTGCCGTTCAGGCGGCACACCACCGGCTTGGGGCTCTCCCAGATCAGGTTCATGATCTCCGGAAATGACGCGGTCACCGGCGCCTCGTGGGGCGCGCCCGGGGCGACCCGCTGCTCCTTGAGGTCGGCGCCCGCGCAGAACACCGGCCCGGTGCCGGTGAGCACGATCACCCGGACGCTCTCGTCGGCCAGCGCCCACTCCAGGCGCTCCTCCAGATCGCCCAGCAGCCGCACCGAAAGGGCGTTGCGGTTGCGGGGGGAGTCGAGGGTGATCGTCGCCACTCCTCCGGACGCCTCCCCGTGCACCAGGCGATCCACCGGCCAGCCCCCATCGGTTCTCATCTCGTTCCTTTCCACGAGGGGCCCGCGAGGGGCCGCCGCTCCGCGGGAGGGGTCACGCCCGCTCCTCGATCACGACCAGCACCGTCCCGGCCTCGACCTGGCGTCCTGGCGTCACGTTAACCGCCGCCACCGTACCCGGCGCGGGCGCGGTGATCCGGTGCTCCATCTTCATGGCCTCCAGCACCACCACCACCTGCCCGGCGCCGACCGCCTGCCCGGGACCGACATCGACCCGCAGCACCGTACCGGGCATGGGCGCGGTCAGGGAGCCGGGGGGCACGTGGTCCGCCGGTTCGGGCAGGCGCTCCAGCGGGGTGAGGCGCACCGACCCGAGGGGGGAGTCCACGTACGTCGTCCCGGTCGCGCCGCCGTAGCGGGCCACCGCGAACCGGTGCCGCACGCCCGAGGTCTCCAGCACCACCAGCGAGGGGGTGGCGTCGACCAGGACCGTGCCGGGGAAGCCCTCGGCCCGCAGGCCGTCCCTGGTGATCCGGTACGCGATCTCGGTCTCGGCGAACAGGGCCCGCTGCGGCTGCGACACCACGTTGCGCCACCCGCTCGGCAGCCCCGCCTGCACGGTCGCCGCCCGCCGGCCGGCCGCGGCCCGGGCGAGCGCGGCGGCCAGGGCCGACAGCCGCAGGACCGAGGGACCCTCCGGCGGGCCGTCCTCCGGGAGGCGCGCACCGTTCTCCCCGGCGTCGTCCCTCCCGGCGCCGTGCGAAGGGCCGTCCGGGAGATCGTCCTGGGCATCCCCCTGGGCATCTTCCTGGGCGTCGCCCGCGGGGGAGCCGTTCGCGGGACCGGCCAGGCCGTGCTCGTCGAGGAAGCCGGTGTGCGTCTCCCCGGCGAGGAACGCCGGGTGGCGCAGCACCGCGACCAGCAGGTCCCGGTTGGTGACGGGGCCGTGGATCCGCGCGCCCGCCAGCGCGGCGGCGAGCCTGCGCACCGCGTCGTCGCGCCCGGCCCCGTACGCGATCACCTTGGCGAGCATCGGGTCGTAGTGCACGCCGATCTCCGAGCCGTCCTCCACCCCGGAGTCCAGCCGGAGCCCGTACCGGCCCCGGGGGAACGGCGCGAAACGGGCGTCCACGCCGGGCACGGTGAAGCGGTGCAGGGTGCCGCTCTGCGGGAGCCAGCCGCGCGCCGGGTCCTCGGCGTACAGCCGCGCCTCCACGGCGTGCCCGGACGGCTCGGGCGGCGAGCCGGGGAGGCGGGCGCCCTCGGCGATGCGCAGCTGCCACTCGACCAGGTCGACGCCGTGGACGCACTCGGTCACCGGGTGCTCGACCTGCAGGCGGGTGTTCATCTCCAGGAAGGCGACGGTGTCGCCTGAGACGAGGAACTCGACGGTCCCGGCGCCGACGTACCCGATGGCCCGCGCGGCGGCGACGGCCGCGTCGCACAGCCGCGCCCGCGTCGCCGGGGAGAGCGACGGCGACGGCGTCTCCTCGATCACCTTCTGGTGCCGCCGCTGGATCGAGCACTCCCGCTCGCCCAGCGCCCACACCGTCCCGTGCGCGTCGGCGAGGATCTGCACCTCGATGTGCCGGGCCCCCTCCAGCAGGGGTTCGACGAACACCGTGCCGTCCCCGAACGCCGCCAGCGCCTCCCCGCGGGCCGACTCGACCGCCTCGGGCAGGTCGTCGGTCAGTCGCACGACGCGCATCCCGCGCCCGCCGCCCCCGGCCGACGCCTTCACCAGCAGGGGTACGGGCCAGCCGGACGCCGAACCGCTCATCCGGGTGAACACCGCGTCCAGGTCCCGCTCCAGGTCGTCCATGGAGTAGCCGGGCCCGGCCGTGAAACCGGGCAGCACCGGCACACCGGCCCCGGCCATCAGCGCCTTGGCCTCGATCTTCGAGCCCATCGCGGCCACGGCCTCGGCGGGCGGGCCGACCCAGGTCAGCCCGGCCTCCGGTACGGCCCGCGCGAAGGCGGCGTTCTCCGACAGGAAGCCGTAGCCGGGGTGGACCGCGTCCGCCCCCGACCTGCGGGCCGCGTCGATGATCTTCTCCGTCACCAGGTAGCTCTCGGACGGCCTGGCGCCGCCGAGCCGTACCGCGTGGTCGGCCTCGGCCACGTGCGGCGCGTCCGCGTCCGCGTCGGAGAAGACGGCGACGGTCTCGATGCCGAGGTCGCGGCAGGTACGGAAGACGCGGCGGGCGATCTCGCCCCGGTTGGCGACGAGCAGGCGGCCGATCACGGGGGTGCGCGCGGTCGTGCGCGGGGTCTGGGTCACGGTCACATCCGGAAGACGCCGAAGCCCGAGGGCTCCGGGACGGGGGCGTTGGCGACGGCCGACAGGCACAGGCCCAGGACCGTCCTGGTGTCGCGGGGATCGATCACACCGTCGTCGTAGAGGCGGCCGGACAGGAAGAACGGCAGCGACTCGGCCTCGATCTGCGCCTCCACCAGCTGCCGCATCGCCGCGTCGCCCTCCTCGTCGTAGACCTGCCCGCGCGCCTGCGCGGCGGCCCTGCCGACGATGGACAGCACCCCGGCGAGCTGGGCGGGCCCCATGACGGCGGATTTCGCGCTGGGCCAGGTGAACAGGAAGCGCGGGTCGTAGGCCCGGCCGCACATGCCGTAGTTGCCCGCCCCGTACGAGGCGCCCATGACGATCGTGAGGTGCGGGACGGACGAGTTGGACACCGCATTGATCATCATGGCGCCGTGCTTGATGATGCCGCCCTGCTCGTACTCCTTGCCGACCATGTAGCCGGTGGTGTTCTGCAGGAAGACCAGCGGCGTCCGGACCTGGTTGGCGAGCTGGATGAACTGCGCGGCCTTCTGCGCCTCCTCGCTGAACAGCACGCCCCGGGCGTTGGCCAGGATCCCGACCGGGTGGCCGTGCAGGCGGGCCCAGCCGGTGACCAGGCTCGCGCCGTACAGGGGCTTGAACTCGTCGAACTCGCTGCCGTCCACGATCCGCGCGATCACCTGGCGCGGGTCGAACGGGATCCGCAGGTCCTCGGGCACGATGCCCAGCAGCTCGTCCTCGTCGTGGCGCGGGTCGCGGACGGGCCCGGGACAGGCGCCGGGGCGGGAGCGGTTCAGGCTCCTGACGATCCTCCGCCCGATCCGCAGGGCGTCGTGCTCGTCGGCCGCCAGGTGGTCGGCCAGGCCGCTGACGCGGGCGTGCATCTCGGCGCCGCCCAGCGACTCGTCGTCGGCCTCCTCGCCGGTGGCCATCTTGACCAGCGGCGGCCCGCCGAGGAAGACCTTCGCCCGGTCCCTGACCATCACCACGTGGTCGCTCATCCCGGGCACGTACGCCCCGCCGGCCGTGGAGTTGCCGAAGACCAGGGCGATCGTGGGGATCCCGGCCGCCGACAGCCGGGTCAGGTCGCGGAAGATCCGGCCGCCCGGGATGAAGATCTCCTTCTGGCTCGGCAGGTCGGCCCCGCCCGACTCCACCAGGTTGATCAGCGGCAGCCGGTTCTCGAAGGCGATGTCGGCGGCCCGCAGCGTCTTGCGCAGCGTCCACGGGTTGGACGCGCCGCCCCGCACGGTCGGGTCGTTGGCGACGATCACGCACTCGACGTCCTCGACCACCCCGATCCCGGTGACCACCCCGGCCCCCACCGAGAAGTCACTGCCCCACCCGGCCAGCGGGGAGAGCTCCAGGAACGCCGAGTCCGGGTCGACGAGCAGCTCGATCCGCTCCCTGGCCAGGAGCTTGCCCCGGGCATGGTGCCGGTCGACGTACTTGGGGCCGCCGCCCGCCACGGCCTTGGCGTGCTCGGCGTCGAGCTCGGCCAGCCTGGCGAGCATCGCCTCGCGCCGTGCCCGGTACTCGTCGGGCGGGATGTCCGGCAGGATCATGGCCGCGCCTTCCTTGTTGACATGGACGTCAGATCGCCGGCGGCCGGGACCCGGGCCGGGCCGTCGGCCGTCGGCGGGGACACCGGGTCCGTCGCCGACGGCGAGGAGTACGGGGCCGGGGCGGAGGCCCGGTCCGCAAGACGGCCCGCAAGACGGTCCGCGGAGGCCGGGGGCAGGCCGATGGCCCTTGCCCAGAGCGTGGAGAGCAGGGCGACCGCGGTCTCCTCGTCGGCGCGCTCGCCGAGGTCCAGCCAGACGTGGGCGAAGTGCTCGACCATCCCGCCGAGCATCACCGCGGTCAGCCTCGGGTCCAGCGACGGGTCGGCCAGCCCCTGCTCCTGCAGGCGCCGCAGCCCCTCGGCGCCCCGCCGCACGAAGACCTCGCGCAGTTCGAGCAGCAGGTCGCGGAAACCCTCGTCGCCGACCGCGACCTGCTCCAGCATCCGCACCAGCCGCGAGTTGGAGGCCCAGGCGCGCAGGTAGAGCAGGTTGGCGGCCTCGATGCGGGCGTACGGGTCGTCCCCGGTGGCGGGCCCGACCAGGCTGGCGGTGAACATCTCGCCCACCACGGCCGCCGCGACCTCGCGGAACAGCTCCTCGCGCGACCCGAAGTAGGTGTAGAAGGTGCCGTGCGAGACCCCGGCGCGCGCGCAGACGTCGTCGACGCGCACCGCGTCGTAGCCCCGCTCCTCGAACGCCTCCCGCCCGGCCAGCACGAGCGCGGCCCGGGTGCGACGGCCCCGGTTGCTCAGCGTCTCAGACTTGACGATCACGTCAACTAAGATAGCCGACGGCCACCGATCCCGGGGAGGATGTCCGAAAGGCCAGGCATAGGGGGAAACGACCTGGGAAGTGACGGCCCATGAACGACACGCCTGACGAGACATCGAACACGTCCAAGAACGATTCGTACGCCGCCGGTCTCCCCATGGGCATCGCCGTGGGCATCGCCATCGGCACCGCGCTGGGGATCGCCCTCGACAACCTGGCCATCGGCCTGGGCCTCGGTCTCGCCATCGGCGCCGGGCTGGGGGCGGCCTTCATGGGATGGGGCGCGAGCAAGAAGAAGGACGGTTGACCGGGTGGTCCGTCACCGGCGACCGCCGGGCGGGGAACGCCCGGCCCGGCGATCGCCGGCGATGAACCGGAACCCGGACGCCCCGCCCGCACGTGCGGGCCGCGGGTGTCCCGGCCGACGGTGACCCTGTCCGCCTCGGCGTCGTCCGCCTCGGCCACCTCGGCGTCCGAATCGGCGCGGCAGGAGACGCCCTCCCGGAGCCCGGCTGCTCAGCCGCCGCAGTGGCTCCAGCCGCTCGTCCAGGAGCGCGAGCCGTACGAGCCGCCCCAGATCACGCACTTCTTGGCGGCCGGGAGGCGTACCGGGCCCGCGTAGGCGGTGAACCTGCCGGGGTTGCCCCGGCTGGGGCCGCCCTTCACGCGGAGCGTCGCGTTCATCGCGACCTTGGAGGGGATCACGTACTTCGACAGGGTCACGACGCAGTTCCGGCCCGCCGCGGTGTTGTAGAGCAGGTAGACGGTGGCGACGCCGCCCAGGGAGCGGGAGCCGACCACCCGGTAGCCGCCGCCGCACACCCCGGTGGCCGTGTGCGGGTTGAGCCTTCGAGGGGTGGGCTTCGGGCTCGGCTTGACGGTGGGCTTCGTGGTGGGCTTCGTGGTGGGCTTGACGGTCGGCCCGGCGGTGGGCTTCACCGTCGGCTTGACGGTCGGCCCGGGGGTGGGCTTCACCGTCGGTCCGGCGGTGGGCGTGGTGCTCGGACCGCTCGACGGGGCGGGGGCCGGTGAGACGCCGGGGGTGGGGGAGACGCCGGGCGTCCTGCTCGGCCGCGCCGACTCGGCCGGCTCCGCGGACGAGGGCGCGGAGGGGGAGGGGACACCCTGGGACTCCCACCCCGCCTCTCCGGCGTTGGGCCACCGGTCCTCGCCGGGCCGCAGCGACGGCTGCGCGCGGGGCCGGGACGGCGGGGCCGTGGTGGCCGCTCCGTCCTCGGAGGGGGCGGGGGGTTCCTGACCGGCCTCGGAGGGGTCGCCGGGCAGGGCCGTCCGGCCGGGCCCGGTCTGCGTCACGCCGGGGACCGCCCTCGGCGCCGCCGCGGCCTTCTCGTTCGCCTGGAGGAGCACCACGGTTCCGGTGGCCGTGCCGAGCGCGGCCACCACCGCCACCCCGGCGAACAGCAGCCCCACCGGCCGGCGCGACCGCTCCGGCGTGCCCGGAGTGCCCGGCGCGTCCGGTCCGGCCGGGGGAGCGGGCGGGGCGCCGGTCCCGGAACCGCTCCCGGCACCGGTAACGGAGCCGACAGGGCCGACAGGGCCGACGAGGCCTGCGGAACCGGGGACGGTACCGGCCGTGGCGCCGGTCACAGGACCGGCAGGGCCGACGGAACCTGCGGAACCGGAGACGGTACCGGCCACGGCGCCACCGGTGCCGGACGACGTGAGGGGGTCGGGGAAGGCGAGGACCGCGCCCGTCAGGCGGCCGACGAGGTGCTCGGCGTCGGGACGCAGCGCCGGGTCCTTGGACAGGCAGACCGCGACCAGGTCCCGCAGCGGCCCCTCCAGGGCCCCCAGCTCGGGCTCGGCGTTGAGGATCCGGTTGATCACGGCGGCGATGGAGTCGTGGCCGAACGCCGGCCTGCCGGTCGCGGCGAAGACCATCGTGACGCCCCAGGCGAACACGTCGGCCGCGGCCGTCACCTCGCCGGACCCGAGCTGCTCGGGCGCCAGATAGGACGGGGTCCCCATGGTCACCCCGGTCGCCGTCGTCCCCGGGGAGTCCAGGGCCCTGGCGATCCCGAAGTCGATCACCACCGGGCCCTCGGGGCCCATCAGCACGTTGGCGGGCTTGAAGTCGCGGTGCAGGATGCCCGCCCGGTGGATCGCGGCCAGCGCGGTGGCGGTGCTCACGGCGAGCCGTGCCAGGGAGGCGCCGCGCCGGGGCCCCTCGGTCTCGACCAGCCGGCGCAGGGACGGGCCGGGGACGTACTCGCTCACGATGTACGGGCGGCTGCCGGCGAGGTCGGCGTGCAGGACCGGGGCGGTGCAGAAGGGGGCCACCCTGCGCGCGACCGAGACCTCGCGCAGGAACCGGGCCCTGGCCTCGGGGTCACCGGCCGCACCGTGGTGCAGCAGCTTGACGGCGACCGACTCGCCCTGCGGCCCCCGGCCGAGGTAGACGGTGCCCTGGCTGCCCGTCCCGAGCCGTCCGAGCAGCTCGAACGCTCCCAGGTGACGGGGGTCCTCCGGCGTGAGCGGCTCCGCCATGATGCCCCCCCTGACAAAACCCCGCGAATGGAATACGTGGTGAAGAACGCTACCAGCGAGGGCGATGAGGTGGATCTCAGACGGTCCTGCCGAAAGCCGAAAGCCGAAAGCCGGGGGCCACGGGCCGGGGCCGGGGACGCGGGCCGGGCCTCAGATGGCCTTGCCGGGGTTGAGGATGCCGAGCGGGTCGAAGACCGCCTTGATCCCGTGGTGGATCTCCTCGGTGACCGGGCCGGTCTCCAGGGCCAGCCAGCGCCGCTTCAGCAGCCCGACGCCGTGCTCGCCGGTGAGCGTGCCGCCCATCCGCAGGGTCTCCCGGAAGACCGCGTCGGCCGCCTCCCACACCTGGGGCGGGGGCTCGGTCAGGGCGCGGTCGAAGATGAAGACCGGGTGCAGGTTGCCGTCCCCGGCGTGGGCGACCGTGGCGATCACCACGTCGTACCCCGCCGCGATCTCCTCGATCTTCTCGATCATGTACGGCAGCGCGGAGCGCGGCACGCACACGTCCTCGACCAGGCACGTGCCCAGCCGCTCCTTGGCCTGGTAGGCCATCCGCCGGACCGCGATCAGCTCCTCGGCCTCCTGGGGGGACGACGACACCGCCACGAAGGCCGCGCCGCCCGCGGTGCAGAGCTCGGCCATGCGCTCGGCGACGGCCGGGCCGTCCGCCGCGTCCGACTGGCCGATCAGCATCGCCCGGGTCGACTCCTCCAGGCCGATGTTGCGCCAGTCGTCGATGGCCTGGAGCGTGGTGCGGTCCAGCATCTCCATCAGGGAGGGCTGGCAGCCGGCCGCGATGATCGCCGAGACGGCCGCCGCCGCGTCCCTGAGCGAGCCGAACTCGGCCGCGATCGTCGTCGGATGGACCGACGGCGCCCTGCGCAGCCGGACCGTGGCCGCGGTGATCACCCCCAGCGTCCCCTCGGAGCCGACGAACAGGCCGGTCAGGTCGTACCCGGTCACGCCCTTCACGGTGCGCCTGCCGGTGTTGATCACACGCCCGTCCGCGAGCACGACCTCCAGGCCCAGGACCGAGTCGCGGGTCACGCCGTACTTCACGCAGCGCAGCCCGCCCGCGTTGGTGGCCAGGTTGCCGCCGATGGTGGAGATCTCGTACGAGGACGGGTCGGGGGCGTACATCAGCCCGTGCTCGCGCGCGGCCCGGTCCAGGTCGGCGGTGATGACGCCCGGCTCGACCACGGCGATCTCGTCGTCGGGGGACAGCTCCCTGATGGCCGCCATCCGGTGCAGCGACAGCACGACGCACCCCTCGACGGCGGTGGCCCCGCCCGCCAGGCCGGTCCCGGCCCCGCGGGGGACCACCGGGACGCGGTGCGCGCTCGCCCAGGTCATCACGGCGGTCACGTCGTCGCGGGTCTGCGCCAGTACCACGGCCAGCGGGTTCCCCGGCTCCAGGAAGGTCCGGTCGCGGGCGTAGGAGCCGGTCACGTCGGGGTCGGTCAGCACCTTCTCCGGGGTGAGCGCGGCGACGAGTTCGGAGATAGCGGTCACAGCTTGGACTGTACGACCTGAGGCGGGGCCGCCGCCCCGCGCCCCCGTGACCCGAGGTGGGACCGGTCCCGCGCTCCGGCGATCCGGGGCCGGGCTGCCCGCCCCGCGCCCCGTTCCGCCGCGCTCGGCCAGGTCAATCGAAAAGTCCGCCATTTAGGGCAAAAAGGGCTTTATTGCAGTTTTACAACATCATGCGATCCCTTGACTCTTTCTTTACTTTCTCGTCTAACGTCCCGGTTCGGTGCGCCTCATCGAGCGCGCCGGAGAGGTCCGTGCCCGGTGGAACCCGCGGCACAGGGAGGGGACGACGTTGTCCGGCAGAGTCAGCAGCGGGGGCGCCCGTAGGCGCCTTCTCGCGATCGTTCCCGTGATCGGCCTGGCCGTCACGGGACTGGCTGTGGGCGGTGCCTCGGCCGATACCGACGACTCGGTCGCGCGGTACCAGCCGACCGCGGCCGACTACTACATCAACTACGCGCCGCCCAGGGACGAGCCCGAGGTCGACGACCCGGCCGTGCCCTCGGCCAGGGCACGCAAGGCGAGCCCGTCCAAGAGGATCGACCGCAAGTACTCCGAGGGCAACCCCGCCGCCGCGCGCGTGCTGGCCGCCCGGGAGGCCGAGGCGATCAGGACCGGGCGCAACCCCGTCGACTTCATCTTCAAGAAGTCCAAGACCGTCAGGACGGCCAAGCTCCTGACCCTGCTGGTCGAGTTCAACGACAAGGCCAACGACGACTTCTCCGGCTTCTCCCGCCCGCTGGACGTCAACAGCGAGGACCCGGCCGAGTGCGTCACCGAGCCGGCGGGCACGCTGCTCAACGGCCCGCTGCACAACAAGATCCCCAACCCGGCCACGCTGGCGCACAAGGACAACAACAGCTTCTGGGTGCCCGACTTCAGCCCCGAGCACTTCAACAAGATGCTCTACACCAAGGAGGGCATCACCCAGCGGGTCCGCACCGACCTGACCGACCCCCGGGACGGCAAAAAGGGCATCGACATCTCCCGTCACACCATGAAGAACATGTACGAGGAGATGTCCAAGGGCGCCTACACCGTCACCGGGCAGGCCAGCCCGTGGATCAAGGTGCCGCACTCCGAGGCCTACTACGGCGCCCGCGCCTGCGGCCAGCCGGTGCAGGACATGAGCGGCCACCCGAGCAACCCGCGCGGCGCCGGCCAGCTCGCCATCGACGCGGTGAACACCCTGGTCGCCACGAACCCGGACTTCCCCTGGGCCGACTACGACGTCGAGGACGTGGCCGACTCCGACGGCGACGGCAACCTCGCCGAGCCCGACGGCGTCGTCGACCACCTGGTCCTGGTCCACGCCGGCAAGGACAAGTCCTCCGACGGCGGCGCCGAGGGCACGTACGCGATCTGGGCCCACTCCAGCGCGGTGGCCGGCGGCTACCAGGTGCCCGGCGAGAGCGTGAAGATCTCCAACTACATCGTGCAGCCCGAGGACTCCGGCGTCGGCGTCTTCGCCCACGAGTACGGCCACGACCTGGGCCTGCCGGACCTCTACGACACCACCGGCCAGGCCTCCTCCGCCGTGGACTTCTGGGACCTGATGTCCAGCGGCTCGCACAGCGGCCCGATCTTCCAGTCGATGCCCACCCACATGGGCATCTGGGACAAGTGGATCCTGGGCTGGGCCGACCCCGAGGTCTTCAACCCCGGTGACCGCGCCCGCGCGGTCACGATCGGCCAGGCCTCGCGCACGCCCAAGCTCACCGAGGACGGCGTACGGATCAACCTGGAGAGCGCCCCGCTGAGCATGGTCGAGCCGCACAGCGGCACCAAAACCTGGTGGTCCAACCTCGACCAGGAGTGGGCCGACGTTAAGCTCACCCGCGACGTCCAGGTGCCCGCCGGGACCGACGTGAAGTTCTGGGTCTGGAACAACTACGACATCGAGCAGGACTGGGACTTCGGCTTCATCGAGGTCTCCACCGACGGCGGCGCCACCTGGGCCCAGCAGAAGGTCTACACCGAGGGCGGGGCCCTGGTCTCCACCGACGACGACTACGCCGACCCCAACAAGAACCTCGCCACCTTCGGCGACAAGAAGTACGGCCTCACCGGCACCACCGACGGCTGGCGGCACGACTACGTCGACCTCACCCCGTTCGCCGGCAAGGCCGTCAAGCTCCGCCTGACCTACGACACCGACGCGGCCTTCACCCCGCGCGGCTGGCACGCCGACGACTTCTCGATCACCGACGGCGCCCGGACCGTGTGGAGCGACGACGTCGAGGGCGGCGCCAACGGCTGGACCGCGACCGGCGGCACCTTCACCAACACCCACGGCCAGGGCTGGACGATCAACGACGGCAAGCGCGAGATCTCCCGCTTCTACCTGGCCGAGTGGCGCAACCTCGACGGGTTCGACAAGGGCCTGCAGTACACCTACAGCACCAACTACTCGCGTGAGGGCGCGTGGAAGGTGGAGAAGGTCAAGTACAACGCGCCCGGCCTGCTCATCTGGTACCGCGACTCGACCTACACCAACAACTCTCTGGCCAACAACCTCGAACTGCCGCCCAGCATCGGCTCCAAGGGCAGCCTGATCCTGGTCGACTCCCACTTCGACCCGCTCCGGCGGACCGGCACCGCGGCCGAGAAGGACCCCACCACCCTGAAGAACATGCAGGGACGCGTGCAGACCTCCAACGCCGCCTTCTCCTTCGCCAGGACCTACCCGTTCACCGAGTGCTTCGAGGCGCCCGGGGAGCCGTTCAGCGAGTACTGCACCAAGACGGGCGCGCTGCGCGGCGTCTCGGAGTTCACCGACGCCAAGACCTGGTACCCCGGTTTCGAGGCGCGCGGGACCAGCCTGTTCTACCGCGACTTCGACGCCTCGGTGGTCGTCCCCTCCAAGGGCGACCAGATCTACAGCACCCGGGTGGTCAACGAGGACGGCACCCCGGCCACCGAGCTGTACGGCACCGACATGGGCAACGGCCACGTGCTCGGCTCCGGCGACCCCGGCGACGAGGGCAAGGCGCTGGGGGTGAAGGTCAGGCTCCTGACCCCGCTCATCGGCAACCTCGGCGCGATCGTCCAGGTCACCCCGCCGAAGAAGTGACCGCCTGATCCTCTGGGCAACCGGGTAGGGCCCCGCCGTCGCCGACGGCGGGGCCCTACCATGTGACGGGCACGACCCGACCGGATAGGGGCAGCGTGGGAGAGCTTCGAAGCAAGGCCGAGCACACCGAGGCCATCAGGACCCAGGGCAGGGTCTGCGTGGTCGTCAACACACGCTCGCGCCGCGGCCGCCGTCGCTACCCCGAGGTCGTCCGCCTGCTGCGGGCCGCCGGGTTCGACCCGATCCGGCTCTTCCCCGTGATCGACCCCCGGCGCCTGCGCGCCACTTTGGAGGAGGCCCTGGCCACCGGGCCCGACCTGCTCGTGGTGGGCGGGGGGGACGGCACGCTCAGCGCCGCCGTCAAGCACGTCGCCCACCGCGACGTGGCCCTCGGCGTGCTCCCCCTGGGCACCACCAACAACTTCGTCCGCAGCCTGGGCGTCCCGCTCGACCTCGCCGGGGCGATCCGGGTGCTGCGCACCGGCAAGGTCGCCGACATCGACCTGGGCATCGCCGGGGACCGCGAATTCGCCAACCTGGCCAGCTTCGGGGTCTCGGTCGAGGTGGCGGGAACGGTGCGCAACTGGATGAAGCGCCTGCTGGGCCGCGCCGCCTACCCGCTCACCGCGCTGACCGTCCTTCCGGGCCACCGGCCCTTCCGGGCCTTTCTGACCGTGGACGGCCGCCGCCACGAGCTGCTCACCCACCAGCTCAACATCGCCAACGGGCGCTTCCACGGGGGCTGGCAGGTCGCCAAGGACATCAGCATCGACAACGGCCACCTGGTCGCCTACCAGCTCGGCTCGGGCAAGCGGCTGCGCCTGGTGGCGGAGACCCTGCTGCGGGGCGTCAGCGGCCGCTGGCGGAGCGTGGCGGGCGGGCCCTTCGTGGTGGGCCGCGAGATGCACCTGGAGACCGACCCGCCGATGGCGGCCGACGTCGACGGCGAGGTCCGCCTGATGACCCCCATCACGATCCGCACCGTCCCGAACGGCCTGCGGGTGATGGTCCCCGAGGAGTTCGTCGACTCCTGAACGCCCCCCGCGGGCCGCGACGCGGGCCGGCGTGGTGAGCGGTCCTGATTGGAGGCGGCCTTCCGGGGTAGTGGACCGGTCTCACGAGAGGGAGGGACACCATGGCTTCGATCATCGCTCGCGTCAAGAACTACCTGCGGACCCCGCAGGGGCAGCGGAACATGGAGAAGGCCAGGACGATGGCCCGCGACCCGCGCAACCAGCAGAGGATCCGCGGGCTCCTCAGCCGCTTCCGCGGTGGCTCCACCCACCGCCGCTGATCATGCTCCGGCGCCCGCCGGGCCCGTCCAGGGCCGGGCGGAGCCTCGGCACGTCTCCGCGACGGACGTCCCCATGACGACCGTCCTCCAGGACGCCCGTCCGGCGGTCACGCCGCCGGTCGTGCCGTCCCCCGTTCACGTCACTTCCCGGTCATCCGCCGGATCCTCGACCTGAGCCTGCCGAACAGCGGTTCCCGCTCCGGCGGCGCGGCGGCGGCGTCCCCGGCGTCCCCGGCGTTTCCGTCGGCGCCCGCACCGGTCTCCCGGGCCGGGACGCGGCCCGGCCGGCCGGTCGTCGCGTGATCGGCCGTTCCCTCCGGGGCCGCGACCTTGCGTACCCCTGGGGTCACCTGTGCCGGACGTTCGGGATCCGGGGCGGGCGGGGGAGCGGGCACGTCCGGAACGGGCACCGGTCCGGCGGGCTCCGGCGCGGGCGGTGACTCCGGCCGCCGCGCCCGGCGCAGATCGGCCAGGGCCTCGGCCGCGCAGGGCCGCCTGCCCGGCGCGTGGTCGCGCATCCGCCGCAGCAGGTCCGTCACCGCCGCGGGCACCTCGTCCGGGGACGCCTCACCCGGGACGGGCCCGGCGTCCGGCCCGGAGGAGGGGAGCCGGCCGGTCAGCACCTGAAACGCGATCACCCCGGCCGCGTACACGTCCGAGGCGGCCGTCATCCGCTCCGGCATGGCCTGGCACTCGGGGGCGGCGTAGTGGGTGTCGAGGACGTTGGGCAGCTCGTTGGCCACGGTGTGCGCGCGCGGGCCCGGCTTGGCGTAGTCGAACCCGGTCAGCATCGCCCGGCCCTCCTCGGTCACCAGCACGCACGCCGGGCTGAGCGCCCGGTGGATCACGTTGTTGGCGTGCACGTGGGCCAGCGCCAGCAGCATGTCCTCCACCACGTCCAGCCGGGCCTCGGCCGGCAGCGTGTCCGACGGCCCGTCCGGGGAGCCGGACAGGTGCAGGTGCAGCGCCCGGCCGTGCACGTCGTCGAGGACCAGCACGAAGCGGCTCTCGTCGTCGACGGCGAAGAAGTCGCGGGCGCGCACCACGCACGGGTGCGCCGGGATCCTGGTGAGCGCCTGGTAGGCGTTGGTGATCAGCCGCCGCTCGGCCGCCCGCGGCTCCTCCTCGGCCAGCGGGTCGGCCCGGTAGACGCGCAGCAGCACCGTCTCGCTGCCCGGCACCGTCGCGTTGATCGCGCGGTACTCGGTGACCCTGGTGTCGCCGCCCAGCTCCTCCTCGACCTCCCAGCTGCCGAACCGCGGCGGCGCCGTCGAACGCCGCACGCTCCCGTTGAGCGCCTCGATGATCGCGGTCCCGTACGGGGTGGTGTCCGTGGTGTGACCGCGCCTGACCCGGGAGACGTCGGCCAGCGTGCCGATCAGCCCGTCCAGGTCGGTGACGTGCCGGGAGTCGCGGCCCGCCGGGTCCACCAGCTCCGCGTCGGCGCCGGTGAGCACCACGAGGCTGTCGACGTAGACCCGGCCCAGCTCGCGGCGCTCCTGGGTGAGCAGCCCCTTCAGGGCGCGCCCGTTGCCGCGCAGCTTGGTCACCGGGGAGCCGAACGCCTGCCGCCGCTGCGGGAACCAGCGCGTCCCGGCGACCTCGATCCGGCCGCGGGTGCCCTTGACGTCGATCACGCAGAGCGAGTGGCCGGTCAGGACGATCACGTCCACCTCGAAGGTGTCGTCGTCGCGGGGCACCTCGATGTTGTGCAGCAGCAGCCAGTCGTCCGGGGCGTGGTCGCGGAGGTGTGCGATGACCCGTCGCTCGGCGTCGTTGACCGGGCTTCCGCCGCCGACGATCTGTGCCATCTGTACCGTGCCGCCTTCCTGATCGTGCTCACCGTGCCCGCAGTATCCCAACAGGCCCGTCCCCGCGGGTACCTTCGCCACCCCGGTGCCCGGGCACGGGCCTGCCTATGATCATGACGTAGTTCCGGGCCCTTCCGCCCGCGCGATCCGCGAGATCGCCGCGGGGGGACGCGGGGGGACGCGGGGGGACGCGGGGGGACGCGGGGGGACGCGGGGGGACGCGGGGGGACGCGGGGGGACGCGGGGGGACGCGG
>NZ_JBITFY010000014.1:0-17562 GCF_044456585.1 Streptosporangium sp. NPDC050855 | reverse complement strand
GGACGCGGGGGGACGCGGGGGGACGCGGGGGGACGCGGGGGGACGCGGGGGGACGCGGGGGGACGCGGGGGGACGCGGGGGGACGCGGGGGGACGCGGGGGGACGCGGCCCGCCCGCGTGTCCTTCCCGGGCGGGCGTCCCGCGGCCCGGGGACGGTGCGGTCCCCGGCGCGTGCCCCGACACGTCCCCGCCCCGCCCGCCGATCCCTTGATCACGGCCGCGGGACGATGTTTGCCGTGGCCGGAGTGGGTAGACGCCTGTCCTGTAGGGGAGGAGGCACGCCATGACCAATGCCAAGGAGTCGCTGCCCACGTCCGAGCTGATCCGGCAGATGTCGGAACAGGTCTCGCGGCTGGTGAGGGA
Source organism: Streptosporangium sp. NPDC050855 (assembly GCF_044456585.1). Taxonomy (NCBI): domain Bacteria; kingdom Bacillati; phylum Actinomycetota; class Actinomycetes; order Streptosporangiales; family Streptosporangiaceae; genus Streptosporangium; species Streptosporangium sp. NPDC050855. The sequence continues at coordinate 17,199 of NZ_JBITFY010000014.1, read as the reverse complement.
CGAGCTCCGCCTGGCCAAGATCGAGCTGACCGAGAAGGGCAGGCACGCCGGGATCGGCGTCGGACTGTTCGGCGGCGCCGGGGTCGTGGCCCTGTTCGGGGGCGGATGCCTGGTCGCCGCGGTGGTCCTGCTGCTGGCGCAGGTCCTGCCCGCCTGGGCGGCGGCGGCGATCGTGGGCGCGGTACTGCTGGTCGTGGCCGGAGCGCTCGGCTTCTTCGGCAAGCGCCAGGTCACCGAGGCCGTGCCGCCGACCCCCGAACGGACCATCGAGAGCGTCAAGGACGACATCGACGCCGTGAAAGAGAGGGCGCACCGATGACTGAGACAGACCCGGGCGGGGCGCGTCCCCAGCCCGAGGCCGGAACCACCGGAGCCCGCCGCAAAGAGGTCGGCGAGCCCGTGACGCCGGAGGAGAGCGGGTCGCTGAACATCCCGCCCCGGCAGCCGGACGACGCGTCCGACGAGGAGGACGACCCCGGCACCGCGGCGTCCCGGCGCGACGGTGTGGCCCGGTCCCCGGAGGCGCTCAGCGCGGTCCCGGGCCCGGCGGACACCACCCCGTACGCCAACACCGGTGCGGGCAGCACCGAGGCGAAGATCGGAAAGACCGTCGGCGACGACGGGAACGACGCCGAGAGCGTGCGTCGTGACATCGAGGAGGCACGCCGAGAGCTCGGCGACACCGTGGAGGCACTGGTGCACAAGACCGACGTGAAGGCCCGGCTCCAGGAGACCGCGAGCCAGAAGGTCGACGACCTGCGCAAGGTGGGCGCGGCGACCGCGAGCAGCGCCACCGAGATGGTGGGACGGGTCAGGGCCGCCGCCCCGGAGATGGTCGGACGCGTCAGGGAGGCGGCTCCCGAGGTCGTCGGCCGGGTCAAGGAGGTGAGCCCCGTCGACATCAAGGACGCGGCGGGCAGGGTCACCACCGAGGCGGGCAAGCGTCCCGTCGCGACCGCGGCCGTGATGGCCGCGATCGCCCTGGTGCTCTTCAGGATCCTGCGGCGGGGCAAGAAGAAGTAGATGTCCCGCAGCGCCGGCGGAGCCGCTCCCGACACTTCGCGGGGGCGGCTCGCTCTCGTCCCCCGGACCCCCTCGGAGCTGCCCAGGCGGGCCTGGTGGGGGGTGCTCAAGCGCACCGTCTCGGAGTTCCAGGAGGACGGTCTGCCGGACTGGGCCGCGGCCCTCACCTACTACGGGGTGCTCTCGATCTTCCCCGGCCTGATCGTGCTGGTCTCCCTGCTGGGCCTGGTCGGCCAGGACGTGATCTCCAGCATCCTGGCCCAGGTCGCGATCCTCGCCCCGGGCGACGTCACGAAGCTGGTGAGCGACCAGATCACCCAGCTGCGCGGCAGCGGCGGCGCCAGGGGCGTCCTGGCCGTCGTCGGCCTGCTGGTCGCCCTGTGGTCGGCGTCGGGCTACATCGCCGCCTTCGTCCGAGCCGGGAACGCGATCTACGACATCCGCGAGGGACGCCCGCTGTGGAAGCTGACGCCGCTGCGGGTCGGGCTGACGCTGGTGTTCGTCGTCCTGATGGCCGCCGGGGCGGTGGCCGTCACCTTCACCGGCAGGCTGGCCGAGCTGGCGGGGAACGCGCTAGGTGTGGGGGAGACCGCGGTCGCCGTCTGGGACTACGCCAAGTGGCCGGTGCTGGTCCTGATCGCCACGGGGCTGGTGATGCTGCTCTACTGGGCCGCGCCCAACGTCCGCCAGCCGGGTTTCCGCTGGATCAGCCCCGGTGGCCTGCTGGCGGTGCTCCTGTGGGTCGTGGTCTCCGCCGGATTCGCGCTCTACGTCGCCAACTTCGGCTCCTACGACAAGACCTACGGCACGCTGGGCGCCGTCGTGGTCTTCCTGGTCTGGCTCTGGCTGTCCAACATGGCCCTGCTGCTGGGGGCCGAGTTCGACGCCGAGCTCATGCGGGGACGCCAGATCGTGGCGGGCCACCCGCCCGAGCAGGAGCCGTACGTGGAGCCCAGGGACGAGGCCGAGGACGAGGGGCCGGTCCCGGGTCCCGGCGAGCGCTGACCCCGCACTCCAAAATATCGAGAATTGCTGGATTTATAGCGAAATAGCACGAAGTAAAGCTCTGTTAAGCCTAACGCTTACTTCTCGGGGTAATCTGACCGTTTCCGGGTGGGCGGCGGACCCCCTCCACTCCGCCCGCCCGGGTCCGGGGCCCCGGAGGCACTCCGCCCGCTCAGTGCCCGCTCAGTGCCCGCTCAGTGCCCGCTCAGTGCCCGGCCGGGTCCGCCAGCGCCCACCCGGGTCCGCCAGCTGCCCATCAGTGCCCGCCGGTGCCCGCCGGTGCCCGGTCAGCTCCCGGGTCCGGTCAGGACCGGTCGCCTGTCGGGGTCCCTCGGACCTCGTGGAGGATCCCGGCGGGCTCTCCCCGCCCTGCGGCCGGACGCGCCTACGATGTCCCGTCGGCCGGAAGGGCGAACCGTCCATCGTGGACGCGAGGGAGCCCCGCCGGATGTAGCGTTCTGGAAGCAGGACACGTTCTCGGGGCAGGACACACCGGAGGTCGCATGCGCCGTGCTCTCGGGATCGTCGCCGGTCTCGTTCTCGTCGCCGCGGCCCTGGTGCCGCCACAGGCCCAGGCGAGCTGCGTCACCGCGGCGAAGAAGTGCCGGGGAGAGCCGCTGATCGGCATCGAGCTGGTGGCCGGGGCCGTCCCCCGCGCCGGTGATGGTGGCCGGGTCTCCTACACGCTCGACTACGCGATGACCCTGACCCCCTCCTTCGCCCCCTACTGGGGTGACTTCTGGGTGGGAGGCCGCTTCCCCCGGGGTGCGCGGGGCCCCGCCACGGCGACGCTCCTGGACGGCACCGGCAGGCGGCTCGCCGTGCTGGCCTGCCGCGAGCACGCCGACGGCGTCTGGTGCGCCGCCGGGAGCCACCTGCCGCCCCGCGGGCGGATCGTCTTCACGACCCGGCTCGCGCCGGACGGCCCGGGCACCGCCAGGCTCGGCTTCGACAGCTTCGAGGGGCTCGACCGGGAGCAGTCCGAGCGGCGCCGTACCCGCGCGCAGGCCCGCGAGAGGTTCTGCAACCACCGTTTCACCACGACCGTCACCACGACGCCTGACTCCTGAGGAGACGAGTTGAACGCCGTCCTGACCGGTGTGCACCATCTCAAGCTCTGGGTGAGCGACCTGCAGCGCAGCCGAGCCTGGTACGAACGCGTGCTGGGCCTGGAGCACCACATCAGCTTCCAGGACGACGACGGCGTGATCAGGGGCGTGAGCCTCCTCGTCCCCGGCGCGGGCTTCCAGATCGCGCTGCGGGAGAACCCCGCCCTGGCCGCCGCCCTCCGCGACGCCGACCCCTTCGCGCTCCAGGTCACCCGGGAGGGGCTCGACGCCTGGGTCGCCCGCCTGGACGAGCTGGGCGTCCCGCACACTCCGCTCATCAGGGCCTCGGCCGGTCACGCGCTCGGCTTCACCGACCCCGACGGCGTGCAGATCCGCCTGTACGCCCCCGACGAGGAGGTCCAGGCCGCCCAGGTGGACGCCGAGGGGGTCTACCGCTCCGCCCCCCCGGACCCGCCCGGCCCGGACCGGTGACGGGGGCGATCAGGACTCGGTGGCCATGTCGAAGAAGCGCCGCTCCAGCCGTACGGCACGGCGGAAGACGTCGAGCACGCGGAGCCGTTCCTCCTCGCCGAGGCGGGGCCCCAGCCGGTCCAGCTCGCCGCGGATGAACTGCACCCAGGCGCGGAACTCCGGCCCCTCGTGCAGCTCGATCCACTCGCGGTGCACGAAGTTCCGCGGCAGCGGCCCGGTGGCCCGGCTCGCCCACCCCAGGTAGGACCACTCGGCCACGCAGAGCAGCGCCAGGACGGTCGGGTAGTCCAGGCTGCGCCTGGCCTCGTCCATCAGGGCGCGGAACTCCTCGGTGACCGGCTCCAGCCGGGGGGAGGTCAGGTCGCCGGGGGTGGCGCCGAGCGCCTCCAGGGCCCGGTCGAAGTACGTCAGCTCCTCCGAGGTGGCCGTCTGTCCGAGGAAGCGGCCGAACGGCACCCGTGACTCGAAGGTGTCCGCGCTGGCCACGGCCGCGCCGAGCAGGGCCGTGAAGGAGTCGACGAACTGCAGGTCCTGGATCAGGTAGCGCCGCATCGCGGCGTCGGGGACGTCGCCCCGGGTGATCGAGGCGGCGAACGGATGGTTCACCACCGCGGTCCACTCGGGCTCGCTCAGCGAGCGCAGCCACTCGCTGAAGGAAGGGTCCGCGGCACCCGCCCGCCACTCGTCGTAGGGAACGACCTGCTCCACCGGTCTTCTCCTCGCGCTCCGGCCTTCCGGCCCGTCCGCATCGCCGTCAGCGTGAATGCTAACCCCTCGGGTGCGGCCGCGGCGGTCGCGGGACGCGCCGCTGTGAGGCGCTTTCCCCTACGATCGCCGGGTGACCGCCTACCAGGCACTCGCCGCGGACCTGCGCCGTCGCATCGTCTCGGGGGAGTTCCGGCCGGGGGACCGGTTGCCCGTCGAACCCGAGCTGTGCGCCGGGTACGGCGTCAGCCGCAGCACGGTCCGCGAGGCGCTGCGGCTGCTGACCAGCCAGAACCTGATCAGGACCGTGCGCGGGACGGCCGGGGGCAGCTTCGTCGCCCACCCCGACCCCGACCACATCAGCGCCTACCTGGAGACCAGCGTTGACATGATGCGGCCGGGCATCGACCAGCTCACCGAGATCAGGGAGCTGCTGGAGGTGCCCGCGGCCGGGCTGGCCGCCCTGCGCCGTACCGGGACCGACCTGGAGGCGCTGCGGGACTGCATCGCCGGCGCGCGCGGCCGCGCGGCCGGGGAGGTCTTCGCGCCCAACCGCGACTTCCACGTGGTGCTCCTGCGCGCCGCGGGCAACCCGCTGCTGGAGATCGTGGCCCGGCCGGTCTTCGAGGTGCTGGAGGGGCGCTTCGTCCGGGACCGCGCGCCCCGCGCCGCCCTCGACGCCATCGACCGCGAGCACAGGATCGTGCTGCGCCACGTCGAGGCCGGGGACGCCGAGGGCGCCCGCGAGGCCACCCGCAGGCACCTGGAGAACCTCAGGACGGTCTACTACCCGAGCGTGGAGCGGCCCCCCGCCCCCGCCCCCGGTCCCGGTCCCGGTCCCGGTCCGGGTCCCGATCCCGCCGGGCACGGCGCGGAACCGCGGGACCCCGCCCTCGCCGGCCGGGACCCAGCGGCCCGCGGTTCCGTACCGGACACGGGGGAAGAAATGCCCGAGCGGGCCATTGACCGGTAAAACGTCAGACGATTAGCGTCAAGGTCCCGCCGTCCAGGGGAGAGACCGTGACCGTGCACGAACCCGGCCTGGGCCGGTACTACGAGGACTTCGTCGTCGGCGACGTCTACCGGCACCCGCTCGGCCGCACGATCAGCGAGGCCGACAACACCTGGTTCACCCTGCTGACGATGAACACCAACCAGAACCACTTCAACGCCCACTTCGCCGCGCGCGCCCCGGTCGGGAGGATCATCGTCAACTCCGGGCTGACCGTGGCCGTCGTGCTCGGCCTCTCGGTGATCGACGTCAGCCAGACCGCCCTGATGAACCTCGGCTGGGACGAGATCAGGCTCACCCACCCGGTCTTCCTGGGCGACACCCTGTACGCGGAGTCGATCGTGGTGGAGAAGCGCGAGTCGAGGTCCCGCCCGTACGCGGGGATCGTCACCTGCCGGACCCGCGGGCTCAACCAGGACGGCGACGAGGTCATGTCCTGGCGCCGCGCGGTGATGGTCTACCGCCGCGACGCCCCGCACGACAAGAACTACTTCCCGCAGGCCAAGAACGGCCCGCTCACCCCCTGAGGGGCGCCTCCTTCCGAAAGGACCTCGCGATGGACTTCGAGCTCAACGAGGAACAGCAGCTGTTCCGCCGGACCCTGCGGGAGTTCGTCGACAAGGAGATCGTGCCGGTCGCCCCCGAGTGGGAACGGACCGGCCGCTACCCCACGGAGATCGTCGAGGGGTTCGGGCGGATGGGGCTGTTCGGCATCACGATCCCCGAGGAGTACGGCGGGCTGGCGCTGGACCGGGTGTCGTTCGCCCTGGTCTTCGAGGAGATCGCGCGCGGCTGGATGGGCGTGGCCGGGGTGCTCGGCTCGCACTCGCTGGCCTCCTGGATGATCGCCAGGTACGGCACCGAGGAGCAGAAGGACGCCTACCTGCCCGACCTGGCCACCGGTGCCCGCCGTACCGGCATCGCGCTGACCGAACCGGCGGCCGGCACCGACCTGCAGGGCATCCAGACCCGGGCCGTCCGTGACGGCGACCACTACGTGATCAACGGCACCAAGACCTGGATCACCAACGCCCGGCACGCCGACCCGATGCCCGTGCTGGTCAAGACCTCGCTGACCGACCCGGCGCACCGCGGCATGTCGCTGATCCTCGTCGAGGCCGGCACCCCCGGCTACACCGTCAGCCGGGACCTGCCCAAGCTCGGCTACAAGGGCACCGAGACCTGCGAGATCGTGCTGCAGGACGTGCGCGTCCCGGTGTCGGCGCTGCTCGGCGGGACCGAGGGGCGGGGCATGCAGCAGGCGCTGTCCGCGCTGGAGCTCGGCCGGGTCAACATCGCGGCCCGCGCGGTCGGCCTGTCCCAGTGCGCCTACGACGCCGCGCTGAGCTACTCGCGCGAGCGCCACGCCTTCGGGCAGCCGATCGCCGGCTTCCAGGCCGTCCAGCTCAAGCTCGCCGACATGGCCACCGACATCCAGGCGGCCCGGCTGCTGACCTACTGGGCGGCGGTCCGCTCCGAGAGCGGCGCGGTGAACTCCGAGGCCGCCATGGCCAAGTACTTCGCGTCCGAGGTCGCGCTGCGCGCCACCATGGAGGCCATGCGGATCCACGGCGGGTACGGCTACTCGCAGGAGTTCGTCCTGGAGCGGCTCTACCGGGACGCGCCCCTGATGGCCATCGGCGAGGGCACCAACGACATCCAGCGCATGGTCATCGCCAGATCCCTGATCTCCGGGAGCGCCAAGGTCGGCTGGTGACCACCGCCACGGCACCCGCACCGCTGTGCCCCCGGCCCGCGCTCCGCGCCGGCCGCGCCGGCCGCGCCGTCCACGCATCCGGCGGGTCCGGCGGGTCCGGAACGACGGCCGGTCCTGCCCTATCCTGGCGTGATGCCGGATGAGGAGTGCCTGTTCTGCGCCATCGCGGCCGGGGAGCGCCCGGGCCACGTCGTCTTCTCCGACGACGTGGGCGCGGCCTTCCTGGACGTCCGGCCGGTCTTCAAGGGGCACGTGCTGGTGGTCCCGCGCGCCCATGCCGAGACGCTGACGGACCTCCCGGTGCCGCTGGTCGGCCCGTTCTTCGAGCGCGTCCGCGCCGTCGCCGGCGCCGTGGAGCGGGGGCTGGGGGCGGGCGGCACGTTCGTGGCGATGAACAACCGGATCAGCCAGAGCGTCCCGCACCTGCACGCCCACGTCGTCCCGCGCAACCGCAAGGACGGCCTGCGCGGCTTCTTCTGGCCCCGGACGAAGTACGACGACCCGGCCGAGGCCGAGTCCTACGCCCGCCGCGTCCGCGAGGCCCTGGACGGCTCCCTCCCGTCGGACGGCTGAGCCTCCGCCGCGCCGCGCGACCCGGCCCCCCGTCCCGCCCGGCTCCGGACGAGCGCCACCAGACGGGCCGCGGCGGGCTGCCCCAGGAGGACCCCGAGCAGGGTCAGCGCCAGCCCGCAGAGCTGCCGCGCGGTGAGCGCCTCCCCGGCGACCGTCGTGCCGAGCAGCACCCCGGTCACCGGGTTCAGCAACCCGGCCAGTCCCACGGTGCCCGTCGGCAGGTGCCTCAGCCCGGCGAACCAGGCGACGAAGGCCAGGGCCGTGGCCACCACGGTGACGTACCCGAACGCGAGGAGCGCGGGTCCGTCCAGCTCCGGCGGCGGGCCCTCCAGCACGACGGCGAAGGGCAGCAGGACGACCCCGCCGGCGATGAGCTGCCAGGAGGTCGACGCCGTCACGTCGGTGTCCGCGTCGTTCCACCTCTTGGCCAGCACGTGACCGATCGACGACATCACCATGGCCGCGACCGAGGCGAGCACGCCGAGGGCGTCGACGGCGGCCACGCCGGTGAACAGCATGAGGCACACCCCGGTGACACCGGCGCCCGCTCCGGCCAGGTGCGCGACCCGCGGGCGTTCCGACAGCAGCGGCCAGGCCAGGAGCATCATCACCACGGGCGACGTCGCCATGATCGTCGAGGCGACGCTCGTCGGCAGCAGCTGGGCCGCGAGGTAGATCAGCGCGAAGAACGCGCTCATGTTGAGGGTCCCCAGGACCACCGACCGCCACCACCACGACCCGCGCGGAAGCCTCCGGGCGACCAGGAGGAGCAGCAGCCCCGCGGGCAGTGCCCGGACGGCCGCGCCGTACAGGGGGTGGTCGGGCGGCAGGAAACGGTGGGTGACGAAGTAGGTCGTCCCCCACGCGACCGGCGCCAGCGCCGTGACCGGCACCCACCGGAAATTACCTTCCATGGAAGACAATATAGCTTCCATGGAAGCTATGCTCGTCCCATGAGCGAACCCCTGGACCACGTGGCCCGCATCCAGCGGGAGTGGGCCCGCGAACGCCCGGATGTGGACGTGAGCCCGCAGGGGGTCATCGGGCGCCTGCACCGCCTGGCCGGGCACCTCACCGAACAGCTCTGCGTCGTCTACCGCAGGTACGGGCTCTCGGAGGGGGACTTCGACGTCCTGGCCACCCTGCGGCGCGGGGGCCCGCCCTTCGAGCGCGCCCCGGGCGAGCTCGCCGCCTTCACCATGGTCACCACCGGCGCGATGACCAAGCGCGTCGACCGGCTCGAACGCGACGGGCTCGTCACCCGCCGTCGCAGCGAGAGCGACGGCCGGGGGAGGGTGGTCGCGCTCACCGTCGCGGGCAGGGAGCTGATCGACCGGGCGTTCGCCGAGCACATGCGCAACGAGCGCCGCCTCCTCGACGAGCTGCCCCCCGGGCAGGCCGCGCGGCTGGAGGAGATCCTGACCACCTGGCTGGCCCGCTTCGAGACCCCGTACGGGCACGGGACCGAGTCCTCACCGCCCCTGTCCTGATGAGGAAAGCTCCGTGATCTCCATGGACGAGGCACGGACGGGACGAGGAGTATAAGGTCCGGAGCGTGGAACCCGTCGTCGCCGTGCTGCTGGTCATCGCCCTGGTCGGCGTGCCCGCGCTGGTGCTGTGGCGGGTGCTGCGCGGGCGCCGGGAGCTGGGCAGCAGCCCGGCGGAGCGGGCCACGTTCGAGACCCTGCACACCGCCTCGCTGGCCGCGCCGCCGCTGCGGGCCGGGCTGACCGAGGCCGGCGCGCAGAAGGCGTCCCGGTACCTGCGCGAGCTGCTGGGCTCCCCGGCGCTGGCCATCACCGACGAGAAGCGGCTGCTGGTCTACGACGGGGAGGGCGACCACCACGCCCGGGACGCGTTCACCCACGCCGACAGGACCCTCGCCGGGGGGCGGACCAGGGTGCTGGGCCCGGAGGTCGTCTCGTGCGACCTGCCCGAGTGCCCGATCAGGTTCGCCGTGGTGGTGCCGCTCACCACCGACGGCCGGGTGGTCGGTTCCCTGGCCGCGTACGGCGGGCACGCCTCGGCCGGGCTGGTCAGGGCCGTCCACGAGGTCGCCAGCTGGGTGGACTCGCAGCTGGAGCTGGCCGAGCTCGACCGGTCCAGGACGCGCCTGATGGAGGCCGAGGTGCGGGCGCTGCGGGCGCAGATCTCCCCGCACTTCATCTACAACTCGCTGACCACGATCGCCAGCTTCGTCCGCTCCGACCCGGACCGCTCCCGCGAGCTGCTGCTGGAGTTCGCCGACTTCACCCGCTACTCCTTCCGGCGGCACGGGGAGTTCACCACGCTGGCCGAGGAGCTGCGCTCGATCGACCGGTACCTGACCCTGGAACGTGCCCGCTTCGGCGACCAGCTCCACGTGACGCTCCGCATCGCCCCGGAGGTGCTGCCGGTGGCGGTGCCCTTCCTGTGCCTGCAGCCGCTGGTGGAGAACGCCGTCCAGCACGGGCTGGAGAGCAAGCCGGGGGTCGGGCGCATCTCGATCATCGCCGAGGACGCCGGGGCCGAGTGCCGGATCAGCGTGGAGGACGACGGCGTCGGCATGGAGCCGGCCCGCCTGCGCCGCATCCTGGCCGGTGACGCCGACGAGCGCTCCGGGGCCGGGGGGGTGGGGCTGGTCAACGTGGACGAACGGCTGCGCCAGGTCTACGGTGACGAGTACGGCCTGGTGGCGGAGACGGCCAAGGGGGCGGGCACGAAGGTCAGCGTCCGCCTGCCGAAGTATCATCCGGGTGTCTCGGCCCGTTGAACCCGAGCCCGGCCGGCCGGTGACCACCACGTCCGCCGTCGGGGGCCCCGCTCGCGACCACGAAGAGTTGACAGGCGATGTCTGATTCATCACCCTCAGAAATTCCCACGTGAACGATCCGGAGGGGTGACCGTGACCGGCCTGCGCGTCCTCGCGGTGGACGACGAGCTTCCCGCGCTGGAGGACCTGGCCTACCTGCTGCGGGACGACCCCCGGATCGCGGAGGTCTCCCTGGCCAGGGACGGGGCCGCGGCGCTGCGCGTCCTGGACCGGGCGATCGCCGACGGCCGGCCGATCGACGCGGTCTTCCTCGACATCCGGATGCGCGGCCTGGACGGGGTGGTGCTCGGCCGGCTGCTCTCCCAGTTCGCCAACCCGCCCCGGGTGGTCTTCGTGACGGCCTACGAGGAGCACGCGGTCGACGCCTTCGAGATCAAGGCCGAGGACTACCTGCTCAAGCCGGTCCGGCCGGAGCGGCTGGCCGAGGCCATCCGGCGGGTGTTCGTCTCGGCCGAGCTGCCGGAGAGCGAGGCCGCGGGCCGCACCGACCCCGACACCATCCCGGTCGAGCTCGGCGGCGTCACCCGCTTCGTGGCCAGCACCGAGGTCCGCTACGTCGAGGCGCAGGGCGACTACGCCCGCCTGCACACCGCGGGCGGCAGCCACCTGGTGCGCATCTCGCTGGCCACCCTGGAGGAGCGCTGGGCCTCGGCCGGGTTCGTCCGGGTGCACCGCAGCCACCTGGTCGCGGTCAAGCACATCGACGAGCTGCACATCGACTCGGGCCGGTGCGTGGTCCGCATCGGCGAGACCGAGATCCCGGTCAGCCGGCGCCACACCCGCGAGCTGCGGGACCTGCTGGTCCGCCGGGCGCGCAAGGGCCGGTCCGAGTGAGCCGCGAGTCCGAGCCCGAGCGGGGCGCCGAGCCGCGCCGCTGGATCGCCGAGCTGTCCCGCCGGGACCCCGACCGCTCCCGCAGGGACTCCGAGCGCTCCAGGAAGGATCCCGACCGGCCGCGCCGGGAGCCCGAGCGGCCCCGGCGCGAGGTGGTGACGAGCCCCCGGACCCTGGCCCCGCGCCACCCCCGCTACCCGGTCACCCGCGAGATCGACGAGCAGACCCGGCTGGGCGAGGTCTACATGCGCTCGCTGATCCGTACCCAGTTCCGGCTGGCCCTGTTCGTCTGCACGGTGCTGGCCTGCGTGGTGGGCGGCCTGCCGCTGCTGTTCCTGCTGGTGCCCGACCTGCGCGCGGTCCACCTGCTGGGGATCCCGCTGCCCTGGGCGGTGCTGGCCGGCCTGATCTACCCGGCGTTCGTGATCGGCGCCTGGCTCTACGTCCGGCAGGCGGAGCGCAACGAGCGCCACTTCGCCGAGCTGGTGGACCGGGCCCGTTGACCCCCCGCCCGGGGCCCGGAGCCCTCCCGAACCCGCGGAAAGGCGTCGGATGAGCACCGCGTACGGGGTGACGGCGGTCGTGCTGGTGGTGCTGGCGGCGGTGCTGATCGGCGCGTTCGGCATCAGGCTGTCGCGGACCACCTCCGACTTCTACGTCGCCTCGCGCACCGTCTCCCCGCTGTGGAACGCCTCCGCCATCGGCGGGGAGTACCTGTCGGCCGCGAGCTTCCTGGGCATCGCCGGGCTGATCCTCACCTACGGCGCGGACATGCTCTGGCTGCCGGTCGGCTGGACGGGCGGCTACCTGGTGCTGCTGGTGCTGGTCTCGGCGCCGCTGCGGCGCTCGGGCGCGTACACGCTGCCCGACTTCGCCGAGGCGCGGCTGGAGTCGATGGCGGTACGGCGGATGGCCGGGGTGCTGGTCGTGCTGATCGGCTGGCTGTACCTGATGCCGCAGTTCCAGAGCGCCGGCCTGGTCCTGCGGGCCATCACCGGCGCCCCCGACTGGGCCGGGGGGCTGCTGGTGGCGGCGGTGGTCGCGGTGAACGTGATGTCCGGCGGCATGCGGTCGATCACGTTCGTCCAGGCGTTCCAGTACTGGCTGAAGCTCACCGCGCTGGCCGTGCCGCTGGTCTTCCTGCTGCTGGCCTGGCGGGACGGCGGGGCGCCGGGGCTGAGCGCGCGGGACGCGGCCGTCTGGGCCCTGCCGCTGGCCGGTGACCGGGAGTACGGCCTGTACTCGACCTACTCGCTGATCCTGGCCACGTTCCTGGGCACCATGGGGCTGCCGCACGTGCTGGTGCGGTTCTACACCAACCCCGACGGCCGGGCCGCCCGCCGCACCACGCTGGTGGTCCTGTCGCTGCTGGGGGCGTTCTACCTGCTGCCGGCCGTCTACGGCGCGCTGGGGCGGATCTACGTCCCGGAGCTGGAGGGCAGCGACACGGTGGTGCTCGCGCTGCCCGGCCACCTGATCGGCGGGGTGGCCGGCGACCTGCTGACGGCGCTGGTGACGGCCGGGGCGTTCGCGGCGTTCCTGTCGACCTCCTCCGGGCTGACGGTCTCGGTCGCCGGGGTGATCGGCCAGGACATCCTCAAGGGCGGGGTGCGCTCGTTCCGGGCCGCCGCGGTGCTGGCGGTGATCGTGCCGCTGGCGCTGGCCACCGCGGCCCGCTCGCTGCCGGTCGCCGACGTCGTGGGGCTGGCGTTCGCGGTGGCGGCCTCCTCCTTCTGCCCGCTGCTGGTGCTGGGCATCTGGTGGCGGCGGCTGACGCCCGCGGGCGCGATGGCCGGGCTGCTCGCCGGGGGCGGCCTGGCCTGCACGGCGGTGCTGATGACGATCGGCGGAGGCCCGCACTCCGGCCTGCTCGGCGCGCTGCTGGCCCAGCCCGCGGCCTGGACGGTCCCGATCGCGTTCCTCGTCATGGTGGTGGCCTCGCTGCTGACGCCGTCGCGGATCCCGCCGAACGTGGCGCGGACCATGGTGCGTCTGCACACCCCCGAGACCCTCGACCTGGACCGGGGCGACTGGCGGCCCCGGTCCTCTTGACGGGTCCGGCGACCTATGGCGGAATGACCGTTATGAGGGTTTATTTAGGCTGCTTTGATTAGGTTTGTTACTTATCGGCTTTGATGGTGAGGCGCCCGCCGGGACCGGCGGTGCCGCCGGTGTCGCCGGTGCTCTCGGTGTCGCCGGTGTCGCCGGTGTCGCCGGTGTCGCCGGTGTCGCCGGCGCCGCCGGTGCGCCGTCCCGGGACCGGCCGGTGCGCCGGCTCTCCGGCCGGCGGTGACGCCTGAGGTCCTGAGGCTGCCCCGGTTCAGGCTCGTCTACGTCGGGATGGCCGTCAGCCTGCTCGGTGACGCCTCGCTGCTGCTGATCCCCGCGATCCTGGCCAAGAGGCTCACCGGCTCGGACGGCGCCGCGGGCCTGACCCTGTTCTTCTTCACGCTCCCGCTCTGCCTGTCGCCCTTCTTCGGGTACCTGATCGACCGTACGGACCGCAGAAGGCTCCTGGTGGTCACCTGCCTGCTGTCGGGGGTCGCGCTCCTCCCGCTGGTCGCGGTCACCGGGCCGGACACGTTCTGGCTGGTCTACCCGGTCTCCGCGGCCATGGGCTGCTCGTACGCGGTGATCTTCGCGGCGCTCGGCGGGCTGCTCAAGACCATGCTGCCCGAGCGGCTGCTCGGGCAGGCCAACGGCGCCCTGCACACCACCCGGCAGGGGCTGCGCCTGGTCGGGCCGCTGCTGGGCGTGGCGATCCACGCCGCGTTCGGGATCGGCGCGCTGGTGCTGTTCGACGTGGTCACCTTCCTGGTGGCCGCCACGGTCTTCGCGGCGCTGCCGGTGGCGGCCGCGGCCCGCCCCGCCCCGGGAGGCACTGTGAAAAGCGCCCCGGGAACCGTCTCGGGAGGCGCCCCCGGAGGTGCCCGGGGCGGTGTCCCGGGAGGCGCCCCGGGCGCCGGTCCGGTCCCGCGCACCCGGCCGGTCAGGGAGGAGTTCTGGGCCGGGGCGCGGCACCTGTCCGCCGACCCGCCGCTGCGCCGCGCGGCCGGGGCGTCCTGCCTGATGTTCACGCTGGCCGGGGCCACCGAGTCGCTGATCTTCGCCGTCATCGAGCACGGGCTCGGCAGGTCGCCCGAGTTCACCGCGCTCACCTCCGTGGCCATGGGGCTCGGGGCGATCGCCGGGGGACTGCGGGGTCCCGCGCTGATGGCGCGCAGGGGAGAGCTGTTCGTGATCGGCGCGGGCATCGTGCTGTACGGCGTGGCGATCCTGTCCTGGGTGGTCCCGGCCGAGACGGTCGTGCTGGCCGCGATGGCGGTCGCCGGTGCCGGGCTGACCATGGAGGGGGTGGCCAGGGCGACCCTGGTGCAGCGTCGCAGCCCCGGTCACCTGGTGGGACGGGTCTCCACCGCGTTCGAGTCCCTGGCCGGGGTCACCCAGCTGTTCTCCCTGCTCGCGGGCGCGGCGCTGGTGTCGGTGGTCGACTACCGCGCCCTGCTGGTCCTGGTGGGCCTGACGGTGTGCTGCGCCGGGGGTCACGCCCTCCGGGGACGGGCCCGGTCCGTCACCGGATGACACCGCGCCCCATCCGCGGGTGACCGGCCGGACGGCTCCGGTGACCGTTCGTCGTACAAGACGGACCTTTCACCGCAGGACATATCCAACTGAACGCGACTCGGCGGCGCCTCGGCGAAGAGACCGCGTACGGGTCTCCACGGAGGGTAGCGTCGCCCCCTACGTTGTCCGTGATCCAGATCACATTTGTGGGAGGTCTTGTGACCGCCAGGCAACACGATTCATCGGTCTATGAACAGATTCAGGCCAGCGAACAGTTCCAGGAGCTGAGGCGCCGTTTCCGGGCGTGGGCGTTCCCGATGACGGCCGCTTTCCTCGCCTGGTACCTGTTGTACGTCATCCTGTCGGCCTGGGCCCGTGACTTCATGGGCACGAAGGTCATCGGCAACATCAACGTGGCGCTGATCTTCGGTCTGCTCCAGTTCGTGTCGACGTTCGGCATCGCCTGGGCCTACTCCCGCTTCGCCGGCAGGAGGCTCGACCCGCTGGCCGACGAGATCCGCCACGACACCGAGGGGAAGAGCGAATGAGCAGCCAGACGCTGTCCACGATCCTGTTCCTGCTCTTCGTCGTGGTGACGCTGGGGATCACCTTCTGGGCCAGCCGCAACACCAAGGACGCCACCGACTACTACGCCGGGGGCCGGGGCTTCAGCGGCGTGCAGAACGGCCTGGCCATCGGCGGCGACTACATGTCGGCCGCGAGCTTCCTGGGCATCGCCGGCATCATCGCGCTGTCGGGCTACGACGGCTTCCTGTACTCGATCGGCTTCCTGGTCGCCTGGCTGGTGGCGCTGCTGCTGGTCGCCGAGCTGATGCGCAACTCCGGCAAGTTCACCATGGCCGACGTGCTGGCCTTCCGGATGAGCCCCCGCCCGGTCCGCACGGCCGCCGGCGTCTCCACCATCACGGTGTCGATCTTCTACCTGCTGGCCCAGATGGTCGGCGCGGGCGCGCTGGTCGGCCTGCTGCTCGGCGTCACCTCGCCGACGGGCAAGGCGCTCACCATCATCGGCGTCGGCGCCCTGATGATCGTCTACGTGGTGATCGGCGGCATGAAGGGCACCACCTGGGTGCAGATCGTCAAGGCCGTGCTGCTGATGGGCGGCGCCGCCCTGATCACCCTGCTGGTGCTCGCCCACTACGGTTTCAACCTGTCGGGCCTGCTGGGCGACGCCGCCACGCAGAGCGGCAAGGGCGACGCCTTCCTGGCGCCGGGCCTGAAGTACGGCACCGAGGCGCAGGGCCTCGCGGGCAAGATCGACCTGATCAGCCTGGGCCTGGCGCTGGTGCTCGGCACCGCCGGCCTGCCGCACATCCTGATCCGCTTCTACACGGTCCCCACCGCCAAGGACGCCCGCAAGTCCGTCCTGTGGGGCATCGGCATCATCGGTGTCTTCTACCTGCTCACCCTGGTGCTCGGCTTCGGCGCGGCGGCGCTCGTCGGAGGCAAGGCGATCGCGGCGCAGGACAAGGCGGGCAACACGGCGGCACCGATGCTCGCCGAGGAGATCGGCAAGCAGATATTCGGCGACGTCGGCGGCACCGTCCTGCTGGCCGTGATCGCGGCGGTCGCCTTCGCCACGATCCTGGCGGTCGTCGCCGGGCTGACCTTGGCCTCCAGTTCCTCCTTCGCCCACGACCTGTACGCGCACGTGTTCAAGCGCGGCAACGTGACCGACAAGGAGGAGGTCATGGTCGCCCGGATCTCGGCCTTCGTCATCGGCGCGATCTCGATCGGGCTCGGCATCCTCGCCCAGGGGCAGAACGTGGCGTTCCTGGTGGCGCTCGCCTTCGCGGTGGCCGCCTCCGGCAACCTGCCCGCGATCCTCTACAGCCTGTTCTGGAAGCGGTTCAACACGGCGGGGGCGGTCTCGGCCATCTACGGCGGCCTGGTCTCCGCGCTGGTCCTGGTGATCTTCTCGCCGGTCGTCTCGGGCAGCGCCACCTCGCTGTTCCCCGACGCGAACTTCGCCTGGTTCCCGCTGAGCAATCCCGGCATCGTCTCGATCCCGATCGGCTTCCTGGCCGGGTTCATCGGCGCGCGGCTCAGCAAGGAGTACAGCGCCGGCAAGTACGCCGAGATCGAGGTCCGCTCGCTCACCGGCGTCGGCATGGAGCGGGCCAGCAAGCACTGACCGGCGGTGACGGGTACCCCCCGGCACGCCCGGCCGTCACCGGCCGGACCCGGGACCGGCGGCATCGAGGACGCCGCCGGTCCCGGTGAGGTTCCCGGAGGGGACCACCGGATCCGGACAGGATCCGGGCCGGTCCCCGACCGGCCCGGGGGGGGGGGGGGGGGGCCGGCGCCGCGCGCGGCCCCGCCCGCCCCCCCGCCCCCGCGGCACGACGCGGGACAAGCACACCCCAGCCGAGACCACCCCGCAGAGCGGGAC
>NZ_JBITFY010000013.1:0-270683 GCF_044456585.1 Streptosporangium sp. NPDC050855 | reverse complement strand
CCCTGGCCGCCTTGGCCGCCATCGTCGGGCCGGGCGTGCTCCCCCTGGCCGCGACGGCCGTGGGGCGGGCCCGCCCCCCCCCCCCCCCCCCCCCCCCCCCCCCCCCCCCCGCCCCCCCCGCCGCCCCCCCCCCCCCGGCGGCGCCCCCCCCCCCCCCCCCCCCCCCCCCCCCCCCCCCCCCCGCCCCCCCCCCCCCCCGCCCCCCCGCCCCCCCCCCCCCCCCCCCCCCCCCCCGACACCCATGTCGAAATCGGGAGTCGACCGATGACCACCATGACCGCCAAAGGGACCGTGAAAGGTCCGCGCGGGCGGAGACCGGGAGCCTTCCGGCGCGGCCTGCGGCGCAACCTCACCGCGTACGGCTTCCTGTGCGGGGCGCTGATCTGCTTCGCCTTCTTCTCCTGGTACCCGATGGTGCGGGAGGTGCTGCTCAGCTTCCAGCAGACGAACTTCGTCGACGACCCCGTCTGGGTCGGCCTGGACAACTTCCGCACGGTGACCGAGGACTCGGCCTTCGCCGACGCCTGGCTCAACACCCTGGCCTTCACCGGCCTGGCCCTGGTGTTCGGCTACGTCATCCCGTTCTTCGCGGCGATCGTGCTGAACGAGCTGCGCCACGCCAAGGCCTACCTGCGCTTCATCGTCTACCTGCCGGTCATGCTGCCCCCGGCCGTGGGCGTGCTGCTGTTCAAGTGGTTCTACGACCCGGGCGCGGGCCTGTTCAACCAGATCCTGGAGCTGGCGCACCTGCCCGCGCTGAGCTGGCTCGACTCCACCGACACCGCGCTGATCTCGCTCGTCATCGTCTCCACCTGGATGAACCTGGGCACCGGCACCCTGATCTACCTGGCCGCCCTGCAGAGCATCCCCAGCGAGCTGTACGAGGCCGCCGAGCTCGACGGCGCCGGGCTGTTCAAGCGCGTCTGGCACGTGACGATCCCGCAGACCCGGCTGATCCTGCTGGTGATGCTGCTGCTGCAGATCGTGGCGACCATGCAGGTCTTCATCGAGCCCTACCTGCTGACCGGCGGCGGCCCGGAGAACTCCACGCTCACCGTCGCCTACCTGATGTACCAGTACGCCTTCAACTTCGGCGACTTCGGCGCCGGAGGCGCGCTCGGGCTGATGCTCATGGTCGTGCTGATGGTGTTCTCCGCCTTCTACCTGCGCCTGTCGCGCGACGACCAGAGCTGAGGAGGTAGCGCCGATGTCGAACCTCACCGCCCGGCCCAGCCGCCCGACCCTCGTGAAGGACCCGGGACCCGGCCCCGCCGCCCCGCCCCGGCGCCCGCGCCGGCGCCGGAACAGGGAGCCCGACAGGCAGTTCCGCAGCCTGGTCTCCCCGCACACCCTCACCACCCCGCGCGGGCGGTTCCTCTACCGCCTGGTGCTGACCCTGGTGGTGGTGACCTTCACCGCGGTGTTCGTGTTCCCGCTCTACTGGATGGTCACCGGCGCGCTGAAGTCGCCCGAGGAACTCGCCCAGATCCCGCCCAGCTTCTTCCCCACCTCGCTCGACTTCGGGGTGTACGCCGAGGCGTGGGACCAGCTCGACCTGGGACTTTTCCTGACCAACACCGTCATCTACGCAGGCGGCGCCTGGCTGTTCACCCTGGCCATCGACGTCTCGGCCGCCTACGCGCTGTCGAAGCTGCGCCCGGTGCTGGGCAAGGCGGTGCTCGGCCTGATGCTGGCCACCCTGATGATCCCGCCGATGGTGATCCTGCTGCCCGCCTACCTGACGGTCAAGGACATGCCGATCTTCGGCTGGGACCTGCTGAACACCCCCTGGGTGATCTGGCTGCCGGCGGCGGCCAACGGCTTCTTCATCTTCCTGCTCAAGCGCTTCTTCGACTCGATCCCCAAGGAGCTGCTGGAGGCCGCGCAGATCGACGGCGCCTCGCCCGCGCGCATCCTGTGGTCGATCGTGCTGCCGGTCTCCCGTCCGATCCTGGGCGTGGTGTCCATCCTGTCGGTGGTCAACGTCTGGAAGGACTTCGTCTGGCCGCTGCTGGTGCTGCCCGACGGGGAGAAGATGACGATCAGCGTGGGCATCGCCTCGCTGTCGGCGCAGATGCCGCAGAACGTGCTCATCGCCTCGCTGGTGATCGCCAGCATCCCGACGATGATCGTCTTTTTGATCTTCCAGCGCAGCATCATGGCCGGTCTCACCGCCGGCAGCCTCAAGGGCTGACCCCGTCACCGGTGCCACCGGCGTCACCGGGCCCACCGATTCTCGACCGCCCCTTACCGCAAGGAGTTGTTCCAGCATGTCCGGCAGCATCTTCCCGGAAGCGACCCCGGACCCCGAAACGTGGTGGAGGGGGGCCGCGATCTACCAGGTCTACCTGCGCAGCTTCGCGGACGGCAACGGCGACGGGATCGGCGACCTCGCCGGACTCCGCGCGCGCCTTCCCTACCTCGCCGACCTGGGGATCGGCGCGATCTGGCTCAACCCCTGGTACCCCTCGCCGATGGCCGACGGCGGCTACGACGTGGCCGACTACCGCGACATCGAGCCGTCGTTCGGCACCCTGGCCGAGGCCGAGGCGTTCATCGCCGAGGCGCACGCCCTGGGCATCAAGACGATCACCGACATCGTCCCCAACCACGGCTCGGACCGCCAGGAGTGGTTCCTGCGGGCCCTGGAGGCCGGACCCGGCTCGCCCGAGCGCGAGCTGTTCATCTTCCGCCCCGGCCGCGGGACCGACGGCGAGCTCCCGCCCAACGACTGGCAGTCGATCTTCGGCGGGCCGGCGTGGACCCGGGTCGCCGACGGCGAGTGGTACCTGCACCTGTTCGCCCCCGAGCAGCCCGACTTCAACTGGGCCGACCCGCGGGTCGTCGAGGAGTTCCACGACGTGCTGCGCTTCTGGTTCGACCGGGGGGTGGACGGCATCCGCATCGACTCGGCCGCCCTGCTGGTCAAGGAGATGGACGGCGGGGGAGGACCGGAGGCCTACACCGACCTCGACGGCGTGCACGACATCTACCGCGGCTGGCGGCAGGTGGCCGAGCAGTACGACGACCGCATCCTGATCGGCGAGGTGTGGCTGCCCGACCAGGAGCGCTTCGCCCTCTACCTGCGCCCCGACGAGATGCACACCGCGTTCAACTTCGACTTCCTGGCGTGCGCCTGGGAGCCGGGCGCGCTGCGCCGGTCGATCGACCTGACCCTGGCCACGCACCTGCCGCTGGGGGCGCCCCCCACCTGGGTGCTGTCCAACCACGACGTGACCCGCCCGGTCACCCGGTACGGCAGGCCCGACACCTCCTTCGACCACGCCGACCGCAAGCACGGCATGCCCACCGACCCGGTGCTGGGCGAGCGGCGGGCCCGCGCCGCGGCGCTGCTGGCGATGGCCCTGCCCGGAGGCCTGTACGTCTACCAGGGCGAGGAGCTGGGGCTGCCGGAGGTGGAGGACATCCCCGCCGAGCTGCGCCAGGACCCGATCTGGTTCCGGTCGGGCCACACCGACCTGGGCCGCGACGGCTGCCGGGTGCCGCTGCCGTGGTCGGGCGACGAGCCGCCGTTCGGGTTCGGCACGGGGCGGCCGTGGCTGCCGCAGCCGCCGGAGTGGAAGGCGCTGACCGCCGAGGTGCAGGCGGGCGACCCCAGCTCGATGCTCACCCTGTACCGCAACGGCCTGCGCCTGCGGCGCGAGCTGCTCGGCGACGGCACGCTGACCTGGCTGGACGCCCCACAGGAGGTGCTGGCCTTCCGCCGGGACTCGGGCCTGGTGTGCGTGGTCAACCTCGGCACCGAGCCGGTGCCGCTGCCGGAGCACGAGTCGGTGCTGCTGGCCAGCGGCCCGCTGGAGGGCGGGACGCTTCCCGGCGACACCGCGGCCTGGCTCCGCACGGCCTGATCCGCAGACCTGATCCGCAGACCTGGTCCGCACGGCCCGAGCGGCCCGCGCATCCTGCCCGCGCGTGTCCGCCCGGACGCCGCGCGCCCGTCCCGCCCGCGTGAGTCCGCTCGCGCGGGCGGGACGGGCGTGGATCCGGTCCGGCCGACCCCTTGCTGATCTACTTTGTAAAGGCGGGGGTCCGTAGAGCACCCACCGCGAAGGCGACGAAGAAGGCCAGCAGGGCGGGAACGGCCAGGGCGCGCGGCAGGCCCATCAGTTCGGCGATCCCGCCGATCAGCACGGGCCCGGTGAGGAAGCCCACGTACCCCAGGCTCGCCACCCGGGCCAGCGCCCGCCCGGCGCGGGCCGGATCGTGGCGCCCGGCCGCGGAGAAGACCTGGGGCACGATGCACGACAGCCCCGCCCCGAAGCAGCCGAACCCGATCACCGCTGCGACCGGGTGACCGGCGAGCAGGGCCAGGCCGAGGCCGCCGGCGGCCAGCGTGCCGCACGCGCGCACCAGCGTCACCGGTCCGAGCCGGGCGGCCAGCCTGTCCCCGGCGAGGCGTCCCGCGGTCATCATGATCGAGAAGGCGGCGTAGGCGGCCGCGGCGAACCCCTCGGAGCTTCCCAGGTCCTGGCTCAGGTAGACCGAGCTCCAGTCGGCCACCGCCCCCTCGCCGATCATGCAGCAGAAGGCCAGCACGCCCAGGAGCAGTACGCCGCGGCCGCCGCGGGCCGGTGGTGGCGTGGCCGCGGGGGTGGTGGGGTGGGGGGTGGGGGAGAGGGCCCAGCGGGTGGCCCAGAACGCGAGGACGGCGATCACGGCCGCGACGGCGGCGAACGTCGCCCCGGGGCCGAAGGCCGCCTGCGCGAGCAGCCCCCCGGTGGTGGCGCCGAGGAAGCCGCCGATGCTGAAGACCGCGTGCAGGGAGGACATGATGGGTCGGCCGAGGGCCCGCTCCACCTCGACGCCGTTGGCGTTCATCGCCACGTCCAGGGTGCCGTGCACCAGGCCGAAGGCGAACAGCGCGACGGTCAGGCCGGCCAGGCCGGGCATGTGGGCGGGCAGGATCAGCACGACGCTCTGGGCGAAGGCCATCGGCAGCATCACCCTGACGCTGCCGTAGCGGTCGACGAGGCGGCCGACGACCTGCATGCCGGCGATCGCCCCGGCGGCGATGCCGAGCAGGCCGATGCTGAGCTCGCCGTCGCTCAGGTCCAGGTTCTGCTTGATCGAGGGGATGCGCGCCGTCCAGGTGCCGATGGCCATGCCGGACAGCAGGAACAGCAGGCAGACCGCGACTCTGCCGCGGAGCAGGGTGGCCCGCTCCGATGAGGTGACGTGCATGGGAGGGACTCCCGTCGGCCGTCGGACCGGGTGGATCCGGGTGGGTGGTGGGGCATGGGTCTGGGTGTGCGGGGATCGGGACGCGGAGAGGCGGGGGAGCGGGGCGGAGGAGATCGCCGCGTCGGGGGACGCCGCCGGGGGACAGGGGAGACGGGAAGGCGGGGGAGACGGCAGGGGACGCGGCGGGAGGCGTGGGGGCTGGGCCCGTGGGCGGTGACCGTCCGAGGGGGGCGTACCGGCGAGGGGGTCAGACGGTGCGGACGGTGACGCCCGCCGCGGTCATGGCCTCGTGCTCGCCGGGCGGCAGGGCGGTGTCGGTGACGACCGTGTCGAGCCGGTCCAGCGGGCAGACCGCGCCGAAGGCGGTGCGGGTGAACTTGCCCGAGTCGGTGGCGGCGATCACCCGGCGGGCGGAGGAGATCGCCGCCTGTTTGACGGCGAGGTCGGACAGGTCGTGGGCGGTCAGGCCGTGCTCGGCCGACAGGCCGCAGCAGCCGATGATCGCGGTGTCGAACCGCAGGGAGCGGATGGCGTTCTCGGTGAGCGTCCCGGTGAGGTTGAGCTCGCCGGGGCGGACCTCGCCGCCGGGGAGCACCAGGCGGATCCGGGGGGCCGTGCTGAGCTCGGCGGCCGACTGCAGGCAGAGCGGCAGGACCGTCAGGCGGCGGTCGCGGATCGCGCGCGCGATCTCCAGGCAGGTGGTGCCGCTGTCGAGCAGCACGGCCTCGCCGTCGGCGAGCAGGGCCGCGACCTCGGCGGCGATGCGGCGTTTGGACTCCAGGGCCTCGCGCTCGCGTACCGCGAAGGGGGGCTCCTCGCCGCGCAGCAGCAGGCTCACCGCGCCGCCGCGGACCCGTCTGACCACGCCCTGCTGGGCGAGCTCGTCGAGGTCGCGGCGGATGGTCATCTCCGACACGGCGTGCGCGGCCGCGAGCTCCGCCACCGAGACGACGTCGGTGACGCGCAGCGCCGACATGATCTCCCGGATCCGATCGTTACTCTCCACGTGTTCATTTGAACATGGACTGCGTTCGTTTCGCAAACGTGCGGGACAATGGGGCATGCGCGCGAGTCGGTTGCTCTCCCTGCTCCTGCTCCTGCAGACCAGGGGACGGATGACGGCCCCCGAGCTGGCCGAGGAGCTGGAGGTGTCGGTCCGCACGGTCTACCGGGACGTGGAGGCGCTGTCGTCGTCCGGGGTGCCGGTCTACGCCGACCGGGGACCGGCCGGCGGGTACCGCCTGCTGGACGGCTACCGCACCCGCCTGAACGGCCTGACCCCGGCCGAGGCGTCCTCGCTGTTCCTGGCCGCGCTGCCCGGTCCGGCCGCCCAGCTGGGGCTGGCCGAGATGGCCGCCAACGCGGAGATGAAGATGCTCGCCGCGCTCCCGCCCGAGCCGCGCTCGCACGCCTCCCGGATGCGCGAGCGCTTCCACCTGGACGTCCCCGGCTGGTACGGGGACGCCGACGAGACGCCCTTCCTGGGGGAGGTCGCCGAGGCGGTGTGGGAGCAGCGCCCGCTGCGCATGACCTACCGCCGCTGGGGGCCGCGCGACGTGGAGCGCGTGGCGCACCCGTACGGCCTGGTCATCAAGGGCGGGGCGTGGTACATGGTGGCCTCCGCCGGGGCGGGCGGGCCGCGCACCTACCGGGTGGCGCGGATCCTGTCGGCCGAGCTGCTGGAGGGCCGCTTCGAGCGTCCCGAGCGGTTCGACCTGGCGGCCTTCTGGCAGGGGTACGCGACGGAGTTCCGCGAGCGGCGGATGTACAACGGCGAGGCCGTGGTGCGGCTGGAGCCCGGCGCCGACGAGCTGCTGCGCCACACCGTGGGCCGCGAGATCGTCGACGCGGCGCTGGCGGCGGCGGGCCCGCCCGACCGGGACGGCCGGGTGGTGCTGCGCCTGCCCATCGAGTCGGTCACGCACGCCCGCTGGCTGCTGCTGCGGATGGGGACCCAGGTGGAGGTGCTGGAGCCGGCCGAGCTGCGGGAGCTGATGAGAACCGCGATCGCCGGTCTGGCGCGGCTGTACGGGGTGCGGCCGGACTGACCGGCCGGACACCCGCGGGCGGGTACGGCGGTCAGGGCGCGAGCGTGGTCTCGGCCAGCTCGCGCCAGTCCCCCCGCTCACCGGCACGGACCGCCTCGGTGAAGGCCGCCTCACCCAGGCGCCTCCGCGCCTCCGCGGCGATCCTGGAGACGTCCGGCAGCGAACGGTCCGGCGTGCCGCGTACGACGTCGCCGGCCGCGAGCAGCCGCGCGGCCCGCTCGTGGTGGCCCTGGCGCAGGGCGAGGTCGGCGATCCCGACCAGCACCTCGGCGATCAGCGGCGGGTACCCGTACCCCACCGCCACACGGAACGCCTCGCTCCGGTGCGCGCGGGCCTCGTCGAGGTCCTCGGTGAGGTAGCCGTACAGGTCCCTGGCCTTGACGTTGAAGGAGGCGCCGTCGCCCAGCACGGTCCGTACCGTGGCCAGGTGCCGGAGCGCCGCCTCGGGCTCGCCGCGCCAGCGCGCCAGCTGCGCCTTCGAGAGCGCCAGCTCGACCGGCACGTCCGGCCAGGTGATCCCGCCCGCGCACCGCTGCGCCTCGGCCATGGCGAAGGCGCAGGAGCGCTCGTCGCCGAGCAGCCAGTACAGCTGGGCCTGCCGCGCCCGCAGGATGACCCCGTCCTCGGTCGCGCCCACCTCGGTCAGCGCCGTGGCCGCCTCCTCGTGGTGCTCGCACGCGCGTGCGAACTCCCCGCGCATGGCGAGCCGGTCGGCCAGGAAGGTCAGCGCCAGCGAGATCCCCCACCGGTCGCCCAGCGTGCGGAACTCGGCCAGGGCGGTCTGGATGTCGGTGTCCACGTCGGTCTCGTCGCCGTCGAGCGTGAGCCGCCACCGGCCACGGGCCAGCCGGGCCTGCGCGCGCACCCATGGATCGTCGTCGGCGATGAGCGGCTCGAACGCGGGCAGGACCTCCGCCGGATCCCGCAGCATCCGCTCCAGCGGCTCGACGAACCCGAGCAGCGGGTTCCGGTAGCCGCCGCGCCGGGTGAGCCGGTGCGCCTCGTGGATCCACTCCCGTGCCTGGTACTGGTCGCCACCGGGCCCGGAGGTCATGAACACCGTCACGATGGTGCACGCCATCGCCCGTGTCTCGTCGGGCACCTCACCGGGCAGCGAGGTCGCCGCGACGCTCAGCTCGGTGCCCTCGACCCGGTGCCCGGTGAGGAACCAGTACCACCCCGCGGCCGCGACCAGCCGCATCGCCTCCCGGGCCCATCCGGCGGCGATCGCCCCGCGCAGGGCCGCGCCGATGTTGTCGTGCTCGGCCTCCAGCACGGACAGCCACTCCAGCTGACCGGCCCGGCGCAGGTGCGGATCGGCCGTCTCGGCCAGCTCGACGAAATAGGCCAGGTGCGCCCGGCGCGCCGCCTCGGCCTCCCCGGCCTCGGCGAGCCGGTGCGCCGCGTACTCCCTGATGGTGTCGAGCATGCGGTAGCGCGGCGTGCCCTCGCCGTCGGCGACCAGCAGCGACTTCTCGATCAGCGCGGTCAGCACGTCGAGCACCTGCTGCCCGGCGAACACGCCGGGCCCACCAGGCCCACCGGGCCCACCGGGATCGGTATCCCCGCACACCCGTTCGGCCGCCTCCAGGCTCGCCCCGCCGGAGAACACCGAGAGCCGCCGCAGCACGGCGCGCTCGGTCCCGGTCAGCAGGTCCCAGCTCCAGTCCACCACCGCGCGCAGCGTCCTGTGCCGGGGGAGCGCCGTACGGCTGCCGCCGGTCAGCAGGCGGAACCGGTCGTCGAGCCGGCGTGCCAGCTGGTCGACGGACATGGTGCGCAGCCGTGCCGCGGCCAGTTCGATCGCCAGCGGTATCCCGTCGAGCGCCCGGCAGATGCGCGCCATGGCCGCCAGGGTGTGCGCGTCGGAGCCGATGTCCTTGCGGACCAGTTCCGCGCGGTCGCGCAGCAGCCGTACCGCGGGGGAGGAGCCGGCCTCGGCGGGGCCGGCTCCCGCCGCGGGCAGCGCCAGCGGCTCGACCTGCCACAGCACCTCCCCGGTGATGCCGAGCGGTTCCCTGCTCGTGGCCAGGATCCGCAGCCTGCGGCACTCACCCAGGAGCCGGTCCGTGAAGGCCGCGGCCGCCTCGATCACGTGCTCGCAGTTGTCCAGGATCAGCAGGATCGCGCGATCCCGGAGCGCGGTGACGAGCCGGTCCATGGCCTCCCCGCCCCGCGCGCCACCGAGCAGTGCCTGGTCGCGCAGGCCGATCGCGGTGAGGGCTGCCTGCGCCAGGTCACCGCCCGCCCGTAGCGAGGCCAGCTCGACCAGCCACGCCCCGTCCGGCAGCCCGGCGAGCATCGTCCGCGCGGTCTCGGTGGCCAGCCTCGTCTTGCCGGAGCCGCCCGGCCCGGTCAGGGTGACCAGCCGGTGCCCGTCGGCCAGGGCGGCGACCGCGGCGGTGTCGCCGTCCTTGCCGACGAAGCTCGTCAGCTCGGCGCGCAGGTTCGTCCTGCGGTGCTCCGCCCGCTCGCCCAGCTCGCCCCGCAGCAACGCGGTGTGCAGCGCGGAGAGCTCGGCCGACGGATCGGTGCCCAGCTCCTCGGCCAGCAGCTCGCGCGTCCGCCGGTAGACGGTCAGCGCCTCGGTCGTACGCCCCGCCTCGGCGAGCGCCCGCATCAGGGCCGCCACGAAGCCCTCCCGCAGCGGGTGGGCGGCGACCAGCCCGGTCAGCTCGGGGACCAGCTCCGAGCCGCGGCCCAGGCGGATGTCGGCGTCCACCCGGTCGCCGAGCGCGGTGACGTGGAGCTCCTCCAGCCGCGCGACCGCGGCGTCGAACGCGTCGCTGTCGCGCAGCGCGATGTCGGCCATGGCCGTACCGCGCCACAGTGCCAGGGCCGAGCGCAGCAGATCGGCCCGCTCCGCGAGCCCGGCGAGCCCGGCGAGCCCTGAGAGCTCCGCGGGGCCGGTGGCACGGGCCCGGCCGACCAGGTGCTCGAACCGGCACACGTCCACGGCGTCGGGGGGCACGGCCAGCCGGTAGCCGCCGGCCTCGGCCTCGATCACGCCGTCCGGCAGGACCCTGCGCAGCCTGGACACCAGGGCCTGCAGGGCGTTCGCCTCGTCGGCGGGGGGCCGCCGCCCCCAGATCCAGTCCACCAGCCTCGTACGCGAGACGATCCGGCCGGGTTCGAGGGCGAGTGCGGCCAGCAGCGCGCGCAGCCGGACCCCGGGCACCTCCACCACGGCCCCGTCGCAGGTGCGGACCGCGAAGGGCCCGAGCAGTTCAACTCGCACACCGGCCATTGTGCCGAACCGCGGTGGCGCCCGAGCCGGTCGCGAGGCCGCTCGCCGGGCCGGCCGGCCTGGGTTCCGGCGCGGCCGGGCCCCTCCTCGCCGATCGGGTCGCCGCCGGTGAGGCGTGGCGTCCACCGGACGCGGTGCCCGCGGCCCGGTGCGGCGTCGGTGGCCGTGTCAGCACGGTGACGGCCCCGTGTCAGCGCGGTCGGCGATGGTGGGCGTCATGAACGGCTCGGCGGGCACGGCCCCGGGGTCACGAGTCGGTGCGTCACCCGCACGGACACGGTTCCGGCGGCCGTCCCGGACCCCGGGCGCGGCGTGGCCCCCGAGCCGTGCCGGACACCTGCCACCGCGAGACAAGGAACGATCATGGGCGAGTCCCTGCACACCGTCGCCACGATGCCGGCCGCGCGCCGGCCCGGCTGCCCCTTCGACCCGCCCGCGGAGCTGATCGAGGCCCGCGAGCACGGCCCGATCAGCCGCCTCCCCTTCCCCGACGGGCACCGGGGCCTGCTGGTCACCGGGTACGACCTGGTCCGGTCGGTCCTGGCCGACCCGCGGTTCAGCTCCCGCAGGGAGCTCATGCGCCACCACCCGCTGGTCGACTACGGCGACATCGAGGTCCCCCCGGCTCCGCCCGGCGAGTTCCTGCTGATGGACGAGCCACAGCACGGCCGCTACCGCAGGCCGCTCGTGGGCAGGTTCACCGTGCGGCGGATGCGCCGGCTCACCGAGCGCATCGAGCAGATCACCACCGAGCACCTGGACGCGATGGAACAGGCCGGGCCCCCGGCGGACCTGGTGACCGCGTTCGCCAGGCCCATCCCCTCCGTCGTCATCTGCGAGCTGCTGGGCGTCCCGTACGCAGACCGCGGCTCCTTCCAGGACAACATCGACACCTTCCTCGGCGGGGAGGCCGGTGACCAGGAGCTGATCGCGGCCTACACCGCGACCCAGGCCTACCTCGCCGAGCTGGTGGCCGCCAAGCGCGCGAACCCCACCGACGACGTGCTCAGCGACCTGCTCGACGGCGACCTGACCGACGAGGAGCTGAAGGGCATGGCCCTGATCCTGCTGTCGGCCGGGTTCGACACCACCGCGAACATGCTCGCGCTGGGCACCTTCGCCCTGCTGCGCAACCCCGGTCAGCTGGCCGCGTTGCGCGCCGAGCCCGCGCTCATCGACGGGGCCGTCGAGGAGCTGCTGCGCTACCTGACCGTCGCCAAGCAGTTCACGAGGGTCGCGCTGGAGGACGTGGAACTGGGCGGTCACACCGTCGAGGCCGGCACGACGCTCATCCTGTCGTACAACACCGCCAACCGTGATCCCGAGCGCTTCACCGACCCGCACACGCTGGACCTGCGCAGGCAGCAGGGCGGGCACCTGGCCTTCGGCCACGGCGTCCACCAGTGCCTGGGCCAGCAGCTGGCCCGCGTCGAGCTGCGCGTCGCCCTGCCCGCGCTGTTCGACCGCTTCCCCACGCTGCGCCTGGCCGTAGGTGCCGAGGAGATCGCCCTGCGCCCGGAGGCCGCCGACATCTACGGCGTCAAGAGCCTCCCGGTCACCTGGGACGCGTCACCGTCCCGCGGACCCCGATCCCATCGAATGACGACGGCCCCGACACGACCCGTGCGAGAGTGACGAGAACGAGAACGAGGACGGGGACGCGCTCGGCCGCCGCCCCCGCGCAGGCCGTCGGCGACCGGTAACCTGCACCTGACCGCGCGCCCCTGTCCACGCCGGTGTTCCAACCTGGAGCCCCTCGGCGGAGTTGTTTCCTTACATGGACCGTTACGAGGGGTTCCACGAGTTCGTACGCGCTCGCCAGCAATCGCTGATGCGGACGGCGTACCTGCTCACAGGGAACGCCCATCTCGCCGAGGACCTGTTGCAGACGGTCCTCATCCGCGTCGCCTCCCACTGGGGCAAGCTCGCCAAGGGCGGCAACCCCGAGGCGTACGCCCGTAAGGCCCTGGTGAACCAGAGCCTGTCCTGGCGCCGGCGCAGGCACGTCGAGCTGCTCGGAGCCGAACTGCCCGAGCTCGCCGAGTCCCGGCAGCCGCACGACGAGACGACCGTGCGCCGTCTCGTCCTGCTCCGCACCCTGGCCCAGCTCACCGCCAAGCAGCGGGCGGTGATCGTGCTGCGCTTCTACGAGGACTGCTCCGAGCACGAGACCGCCCGGCTCATGGGCGTCTCGGTCGGCACCGTCAAGAGCCAGACGAACTACGCGCTGGCGAAGCTGCGCGCGCTCACCCCCCAGGAGGTGTACCGATGAACATGCTTCGTGAGGACCTGCACGCGCTGGCCGAGCAGGCGCCCGCCGTCGACCTGGCGGCCCGGGCGGTGCGGGGCGCGCGCAGGAGGCGCGCGACCCGTCTGGCCGTGGCGGCCGCGGCCGTGACCTGCCTGATCGCGGGCGGTGGCGCCGCGCTGGTCCAGCAGGTACGCCCCGAGCCCCCGGTCGTGCTCACCCCGCCGCCGGCCAGGACGGTTCCGCTCCCCGCCAGGGGGGTCGGCCCGGCCGTCCAGGCGTACATGCCGGTGTGCCGAGTCGGCTTCGAGCCGTGCGGCAGGCACGTCTGGCTGCTGGTGACGGACGGGGGCGACACCACCTACGAGCTGCCCGAGGTGTCCTCGCAGGGGCCGCTGGCGATCACCGCGGACGGCCGCAGGATCGCCTATTTCAGCGCGGAACACCGCAGGATCGTGGTACGGGACCTGGCGAGCGGCAGGGTGTGGAAGGCGCCGCTGAAGCAGCCCGCCGAGGACTTCGCGGTCGAGTTCTCCCTGCGGCTGTCCCCCAGCGGGCTGCGGTTCATCGTGTCGGGATGGGGCGGAAGGCGGGAGCCGAACAAGCTGGTGGACGTGGAGCGGGGGACCGTGACCGACCTCGGGCGCGGGTGGTGGCCGGTGAGTGTGGGGGACGGGTCCGGGCCCGTCGTCCTGGCCATGCCCTATGACATGACCAGCCGGGTGTGGGTGCTCGGCCACGAGCCGATCAGCATCGGGCACTTCACGTATGACTACAGCGCGCTCGCTCCTGACGGGAGGACCCTGGCCCGGGTGGAGAGGAGCGGCGATCCGAAACGGCCGGCCACCCTGCGGCAGGGCGGCTCGATCGTCGTCTTCGACGCGATACGGGGCGGCCGGGAGAGGCGTACCCGCATATCCGGCATGCCGGAAGGGTTTCATGCCAGACACCTGGGTGCCTGGTTGAACGCCACGGAGGTGACCATGCTGGCCACGGCGGAGGAGCCGGGCCGGCCGTCGGTGCTCTACGCGGTGGACGTGCGGACGGGCCGGGGCAGGGAACTGCGCACGCTTCGCAGGGCGGGAGCGACCGTCGTCGCGGGGCTGGTGCGCTGACCGCGAGGGAGCCGGCCGCGAGAGGACCCGACGGTTCCGTCAGGGCCGCCGGTTCAGCGGTCCGGCCCCCCTCTATTAATCTACATTTTAAAGGCGATCTGTCGATTACAAGATCATGTACAAGAGCGCCGACAGGGAGGGAGAGGCCGGCCGGGAGACGCAGGACGGCTTCCGAGGGGGCGAGGATGGCGGTTTCAGCGGCCAGGTCCAGCTCACCGCGCCGGGGCGTCCGAAGTCCGCTCCCCGTCCGGGGACGTGGCCGGTTATTTTTTCGCCAGGGAGGTGTAATTCCAGCTCAGGCCGGTAGCACGGGGGAAAGGAGGAACGATGGATCTGACTGCCACGACAACCATCCGCAAGCCGGCGTCCGAGCTGTACGCGTTCTGGCGGCGCCTGGAGAACCTCCCGACGTTCATGTCCCACCTGGACGAGGTGCGGTCGACGGGCGAGCGGACGAGTCACTGGACGGCGAGCGCCCCGTTCGGCCGCACGGTCGAGTGGGACGCCGAGATAACCGACGAGGTGCCGGGCGAGCGGATCGGCTGGCGTTCGAGCGCCGACGCCGACGTGCCGAACGCCGGGAAGGTGTGGTTCGTTCCCGCGCCGGACGGTGAGAGCACCGAGGTGCACGTGCTGCTCGTCTACGACATCCCCGGCGGCGCGCTGGGCAAGGCGGTCGCCACGTACTTCGGTGAGGAGCCGCACCAGCAGATCGACGACGACCTGCGCCGGCTGAAGCAGGTGCTGGAGACCGGTGAGGTGGTGCGCTCGGACGGGGCTCCGTGGGGCAAGCAGGCCCGCAAGGAGTTCCCGCAGCGTCCGGCGCAGCCGCTGTCGGCCGAGGAACTGGAGAAGGGGGCACTGGCATGAGGGCCAACACCTGGGCCGGGCGCAACAAGGTCGAGGTCCGCGACGTGCCGGACCCGACGATCCTCAGTGGCCGTGACGCGATCGTGCGGATCACCTCGACGGCGATCTGCGGTTCGGACCTGCACCTGGTCGACGGGTACGTGCCGACGATGCAGGACGGCGACATCCTGGGCCATGAGTTCATGGGCGAGGTGGTGGAGGTCGGTTCCGCGGTCGCCCCGGAGAGGCTGCGCGTCGGTGACCGCGTCGTGGTGCCGTTCCCGATCGCCTGCGGCGCCTGCGCGGCGTGCGCGGCCGAGCTGTACTCCTGCTGTGAGAACAGCAATCCCAACGCCGGGATCGCGGAGAAGATGTACGGTCACCCGGTCGCGGGGATCTTCGGGTACTCGCACCTGACCGGCGGGTTCGCCGGTGGGCAGGCGCAGTACGCGCGGGTGCCGTTCGCCGACGTCGGCCCGTTGAAGATCGAGTCGGGGCTGAGCGACGAGCAGGTGCTGTTCCTGTCCGACGTCCTGCCCACCGGTTACATGGGGGCCGAGATGTGCGACATCCGCTCCAGTGACGTCGTCGCGGTGTGGGGTGCCGGGCCGGTGGGGCAGCTGGCCATGGACAGCGCCAGGGCCCTGGGGGCGGCGAAGGTCATCGGGATCGACAAGGAGCCGTACCGGCTGCGCATGGCCGAGGAGGCCGGTCACACGGTCGTCAACTTCGACGAGACCGACGTGCGCTCGGAGCTGCTGGAGCTGACCGGCGGGCGCGGCCCGGACAAGTGCATCGACGCCGTCGGGCTGGAGGCGACGCACGGCAGTGCCCACATCGGCGCCTACGACCGGGTCAAGCAGGCGGTGCGCTCGGAGACCGAGCGCCCGCACGCGCTGCGGCAGGCCATCATGTCGTGCCGCAGCGGTGGCATCGTGTCGGTGATCGGCGTCTACGGGGGGCTGCTGGACAAGTTCCCGGCCGGGGCGTGGATGAATCGGTCCCTGACGCTGCGCACGGGCCAGTGTCACGTGCAGCGTTACATGAAGCCGCTGTTGCAGCGCATCGAGCGGGGTGAGATCGACCCGACCCGGATCATCACGCACACCCTGCCGCTGGAGCAGGCGGCGCACGGCTTCGACATCTTCAAGAACAAGCAGGACGACTGCGAGAAGGTCATCCTCAAGCCCTGATCCCATCGGTTCGGCGGTGGCGGGCGGTGGTCACCACGGGCGGTGGCCACCGCCCTTCGCGTTCCCGGGGTTGCCGGACTTCTCGGACTCGACAGGTAGTGAAGTACGTATTGATCTTCTTTCTTATTATGCCGACGGGGGCGACGGGGCGGACGACGAGGGGCTCACCATCGGCGACCTGGCTCGGTCGGCCGGGGTGAGCTCGCGCAACGTCACCGGCCTGGTCGACACCCTGGAGCGCGACGGGCTGGTACGGCGCGTTCCCGGCCGGCGCGACCGGCGCTCGGTCCTGGTCCGGATCACCCCCGCCGGGCGGGCGTGGATCGACGCGTTCCGCCGGCCGACCCAGGCCGCCATGGCGGCGATCTTCCAGGGCTTCACGCGTGCCGAGCTGACCGGGTTGCGGCACCTGTGCCTGCTGCTGGCCGACAACCAGCACCGCGTCTCGGAACACCTCGGCCGGGCCCTCGTGGGACGGCCGGACCACCCCGGCGACGCGCCGGGGGATCGGCCCTGAGCCGCACCCGCCCGCCGACCGGCCGGTGCGGCACATCCCGGCGTGTTCCCCGGGCCCGGCGGACACGTCCGGGCCCTCACCGCTCACCGCTGACCCGAGGATCCCGAGGGTCACGCAGTCAGGAGACCGGCACATGGCTTCCATCCGTACGGAGGTCGTCATCGACTCCCGCCCCGAGCGGGTGTGGGAGGCGATACGCGACGTGGGCGCGGTGCACCGGCGCCTGCTGCCCGGCCGTGTCGTCGACACCCGTATGGAGGGCGACGTCAGGATCCTGCTCCTCCCGGGCGGGACGGTCGTCCGGGAGCTGATCGTCGACGTCGACGACACCGCTCGCCGGCTCGCCTACGCGGTGATCGGCGGCACGCGGCAGGCCGTCACCCACCACCACGCCTCGTTCCAGGTCTTCGCCGAGGGGCCGGACCGCAGCCGGCTCGTCTGGCTGACCGACCTGCTGCCGCACACGCTGGCGGCGCAGACCCGCGTGCGCGTCGAGCGGGGCGCGCAGGAGATGAAGCGGACGCTGGAGGAGGCCGGGACCGGCTGACCGTACCGCGCTGACGCGTCGCCTCCGGCGGAGGGCCGGGGGTGGGACGCGCCGGGCCTGACGTGATCGTGCACGGGCGGCCCGGCGCGTTTCTCAGGGTTCGCCGCCGGGCTCGTCGTCGCGCGGGGGAGAGGGGGGCAGGTTCCAGCCCTGCTCGACCGACGAGCGGCAGCGGCCGGGGTCGTCCCCGGCGCTGACGAACAGCGCGGTCAGCAGCGGGACGCCGTGGGCGAGCGCCTGGCGCGGCAGGGGGCCGGTGGCGACCAGGGAGGCCAGGCCGTGGCCGATGGTCCAGCTCTGCGTCGCCAGCTCCAGCGGGTCGACGTCGCCGCAGAAGCGGCCGGCGTCCCTGGCCTGTTCGGCGGCGCGGACCATGTAGTGCAGGCTCTCGTCGGCGGCTCGGGAGTCCTCCAGGTCGAAGGTGGCGTCGAACATGACCCGGTACAGGTCGGGGTTGTCCAGGGCGTTGGACAGGTAGGCGGCGCCCAGGGCGGCCAGGTCCCGTACCGCGTCGGCCGTGACGGTGACGGTGGCGAGCCGGACCGCCAGGCGGGAGAAGCCCTCCTGGCGCACCGCCTTCCACACCCCGTCCATGCCTCCGAAGTAGGTGTAGACGGCCATGGTCGACACCCCGGTCCCGGCCACCAGGGAGCGCAGGGTGACGGGCTCGCGGGACCGGAGCATCTGCGCGGCGCGCTCGATGAGCAGCGAGCGGGCCGCGGGGTTCTTCGTCCTCGCCATGACACCACAATATATAGCGATGCTATGGTTTTCTATGCATGGCATTGCTATGGTTTCGATGAACACCCCGCGTATCCCCGGCAGACGAAGGAGCAGGTCATGGCCGTCACTTTGATCAACCCGGACGGACTACCCAAGCCCGAGGTGTACCGGCAGCTGTCGGTCGCCACCGGATCGAAGCTGGTGTTCCTGGCCGGTCAGGTCGCCCGCGACGCCGACGGGGGGAAGGTCGGCGAAGGCGACCTCGCCGCCCAGGCCGAGCAGGCCTACCTCAACGTCGCCACCGCGCTGGCCGCGGTCGGCGGCTCCTTCGACGACGTGGCCAAGCTGACCGTCTACGTGGTCGACTGGAGCCCCGACAAGCTGCCCCTGCTGGGGGAGGGGGTCGCCCGCGCGGCCGCCCGGCTGGGCGTCGACCCGGTCAAGCCGATCACGCTGCTGGGCGTGGCGGCCCTGGGTGAGCCCGACCTGCTGATCGAGGTCGAGGCCACCGCGGTCCTCGACTGACCGCACGAGGGGCGCGGGCGACGGCGGGGCGCCCCGCCCTGGACGGGAGGCGCCGGGGGCGGGCCGGGCTCGGCGCCGGGCACGTCGTTCTGGACGGGCATGAGGCTCAGGCGGGCCGTGCGGGGGCGCGGGTGGGCTCGGGCCCGTTCGCGCCCCGACGGCAACTTATTGATCTACATTGTAAAGGCGATCCCTGAAGTTCAAGATCATTTATAGCGGACTAAAGACTCATCACCCAAGAAAGAGAGCCCGTCATCGGGACGCGGGGGTGCGCAGTGCTCCCGCGGAGGCGGCCATGAAGAGGGCGAGCACGGCCGGGATGCCGAGGGCGGCGGGCAGGCCGACGAGTTCGGCGGCGGCGCCGATGATGGCGGGACCCGCCAGGAGGCCGGCGTAGCCGACGGTGGCGACCTGGGCGATGGCGCGGCCGGCGGTGACGGGGTCCTGGTTCCCGGCTGCGGAGAAGACCTGGGGGACGATGGGCGCCAGGCCGAGGCCGAACAGGGCGAATCCGGCGAAGGCGATGGGGATCTGCGCGCCGAGGAGTGCGCCGCCCAGGCCGAGGGCGGCGATGAGGCCGGAGTAGCGGACCAGGCGGGTGGGCCCGAGGCGCTGGGCGAGGTGGTCTCCGGCGAAGCGGCCGATGGTCATGGTGGCGGAGAAGACGGCGAAGGCGGCGGCGGCGACGGGTTCGGAGGCGTTGAGGTTCTGGAAGAGGTAGACGGCCGTCCAGTCGTTGGCGGCGCCTTCTCCGACGAGGCCTGCGAAGGAGACGACTCCCATGAGGATGATCCAGCGGTTCCAGGGGGCGCGTCGTGGGGTGGGGGTGTGCGGGTCGCCGTTCGGGTCGGTGGGGTGGGGGGTGGTGGGGAGCAGGTGGCGGCGGACGTAGAGGGTGGCGAGGGCGAGGGGGAGGCCGACGGCGGTGAGGGTGGCGGCGGCGTTGAGGTCGAGCCAGGCGAACAGGCCGCCGATGGCGGCGCCGGCGAGGACGCCGATGCTGAACATGCCGTGGAAGGAGGACATCAGGGGGCGGCCGTAGGCGCGTTCGATCTCGACGCCGTGGGCGTTCATGGAGACGTCGACGCTGGCGCTGATGAGGCCGAACAGGAAGAGGGCGGCGATGAGTGCGGGGAGGTCGGGGGCGTATCCGGGGAGGGTGATGACGAGGGCGGTGGCGATGGCTGCGGGGGGCAGGAGGCGGGCGCTGCCGAGGCGGTCGCTGAGGTGTCCGGCGAAGCGCATGCCGAGGACGAGGCCGAGGGCTGCGGCGAGGAGGGCGTAGCTGATCTGGCCGTCGGTGAGGTGGAGGGTGTTCTTGACGTCGGGGATGCGGGCGGCCCAGGCGCCGGAGACGGTGCCCAGGAGGATGAAGAAGTAGCAGACGGCGGCGCGGGCGTTGGTGTGGCGGCGGGTGGGAGTGGTGGTCACGGTGGTCCCGGCTGTGTGGGTGCGCGCCGTCGGTGGGGGGTGTCGGGTGCGCGTGGGGTACGGGGTCGGTGGTGCGGGGTGGGTGGTGCGGTGTCGGTGAGCGGGTCGGTGGGTCAGTGGGGCAGTGGGTGGGTCAGTGGACGGAGAATCCTCCGTCGACGCAGATGGTCTGGCCGGTGATGTAGGCGGAGGCGTCGCCGGCGAGCAGGACGGCGATGCCTGCGAAGTCGGCGGGGAGGCCGTTGCGGCCGATCATGGTGCGGGCGGCGAGGGCTTCGACGCGGCCGGGGATGGCCTGTGCGGGTTCGGTGAGGGGGGTCAGGACGAAGCCGGGGATGATGGTGTTGGCGCAGACGCCGTGGGGGGACCAGGCTTCGGCCTGGGAGCGGGTGAGGCCGGTGAGGGCGGCTTTGGAGATGCCGTAGGCGCCGCTGTTGCCGAAGGCGCGGTGGGATTGCTGGGAGCCGATGTTGATGATGCGTCCCCAGCCGCGTCGTGCCATGCGGGGTCCGAAGTGCTGGCCGAGGAGGTAGGGGGTGGTGAGGTTGAGGTTGATGGTCTGTTGGTAGTCGTGGGGGGTGAGGTCGTTCATGTGGGGGCGGATGTTGTTGGCGGCGTTGTTGACGAGGATGTCGATGTCGCCGAAGAGGGCGGGGGCTTGTTCGATGACGCGGTCGAGGTCGTGGGGGTCGGCGAGGTCGGCGGTGATGGAGGCGGCCTGGATGTCGTGGTGGTGGAGTTCGGTGACGGTGCGGGTGAGGGGTTCGGGGCGGCGGGCGGTGATGACGACGTTGGCGCCGGCGCGGCCGAGGGCGTGGGCGATGGCGTGTCCGATGCCGGAGCTTCCGCCGGTGATGAGGGCGGTGCGTCCGGTGAGGGAGAACAGGTCGTTGGAGGGTGTGCTCACAGCGACGGAACCTATCATCCCATGTTTGGGTGGGGGGAGGTCTCGTGCAGGGTGAGGGCGGCGTTCTGGAGTTTGTCCATGACGGTGGACAGGTCGCGCAGGGTGGGGGTGTCGAGGTGTTGCAGGACGCGGCGGAACTCGTTGAGGCCGGCGTCGGCGATCTGCTCGATGAGGGTGTGGCCGGCGGGGGTGAGTTCGATGCGGCGGATGCGGCGGTCGTGGGGGTCTTCGCGGCGGGTGACGAGGCCGTGGGCGACGAGGCGGTCGACGATGCCGGTGACGGTGCCGAGGCCGACGTCGAGGTGGTGGGAGAGTTCCTGGCCGGTGGCCGAGCGGCGTAGTGACAGCAGCATGATGACGTTGAGCTGGCGCATGGTGAGGTTGGAGTCGAACAGGGGTGAGGAGGGGCGTTGTTGGGCGAACAGTCGTCCCAGGTCGCGTTGGATGGCGCCGATCTGGTGGATCAGTTGTTCGCGTTCGTCGTTCACTCTCACCTCTCGGTTCCTGAGAAGGTTATCAGGATGGTTTGCTTCGTTAAATATTCGTATCAGGCGAAGTGTTAGTCTGGGGCAAATCTTGTCGTGACATCCCTTTAGGAGTCCGCCCCCATGACCTCCCTGGCCAGGTTGAGCCTCGCCAACCGCAGCCTCGTCATAATGATCGCGTTGGTGCTGAGCGCGTTCGGCGTCTTCGCGATCCCGTCGCTGAAACAGCAGCTGCTGCCGTCGCTGTCGTTTCCGGGGGCCTTCGTGATCGCTCCCTACGGCGGCGCCTCTCCCGAGATCGTCGAGGAGCAGGTCACCGAGCCGATCGAGAACAGCTTCCAGGGGCTGGAAGGCATGGAGGAGATGACCTCGACGTCCCGGGAGGGGATGTCGCAGGTGCAGGTGGCGTTCGAGTACGGCACCGACATCGACGCCGCGGTGTCGGACATGCAGCAGGCGTTGTCGCGGATCGAGACGCAGCTGCCCGAGGGGGTGGATCCGCAGGTCGTGACCGGCGGGACCGACGACATCCCGGTGATGCAGCTGGCGGTGGGCGACGCCGGTGACCAGCGGGTGATGGCCGAGCGGCTGGAGCGGCTGATGGTGCCGCAGCTGCAGGCCATCGAGGGGGTGCGGGAGGTGTCGGTGACGGGCACCCGCGAGGAGGTCGTGACGATCACCCCGGACCCGAAGCGGCTGGCGATCGTGGGGTTGCCGGCGTCGGCGGTGGCGGACGCGTTGCGCGCCAACGGCCAGCCGGTCCCGGCGGGCAGCCTGACCGAGGACAAGATGTCGCTGACGGTGCAGGTGGGCAAGCGGGTCACGACGCTGGAGGAGCTGAAGAAGCTGTACCTGACGCCGGCCGCGCCGGCGCAGCAGCCCCAGCAGGGCCAGCAGCAGGGCAGGCAGGCGCCCGGTGGCGGGGGAGGAGCCGCCCAGCAGGCGCAGCTTCAGCAGGCCCAGGCGGCGCAGGCGGCGCGCAGGCAGGTGACGCCGCCTGCTCTCAAGCCGGTACGGGTGCAGGACGTGGCCACGGTGGAGCGCGAGCTGGCCGAGGGCACGTCGCTGACGCGTACCAACGGGCAGCCGAGCCTGGGGGTGTCGGTGACGATGTCGCCGGGCGGCAACGCGGTGGCGATCTCGCACGAGGTGCGCGAGAAGCTGCCGGAGCTGGTGCGGGCGATCGGTGACTCCTCTGAGGTGACGGTGGTCTTCGACCAGGCGCCGTACGTGGAGCGTTCGATCGAGGACCTGACGACGGAGGGTCTGCTGGGGCTGGCGTTCGCGGTGCTGGTCATCCTGGTGTTCCTGCTGTCGGTGCGCTCGACGCTGGTGACGGCCGCCTCGATCCCGCTGTCGGTGGTGATCGCGCTGATCGCCCTGTGGGTGGGGGACTACTCGCTGAACCTGCTGACCCTGGGGGCGCTGACGATCGCGGTGGGCCGGGTGGTCGACGACTCGATCGTGGTGCTGGAGAACATCAAGCGTCACCTGGAGTACGGCGAGGCCAAGCGCAAGGCGGTGCTGGCGGGGGTGCGCGAGGTCAGCGGCGCGGTGACGGCCTCGACGCTGACGACGGTGGCGGTGTTCCTGCCGATCGCGGTGGTGGGCGGCATGGTGGGGCAGCTGTTCGCGCCGTTCGCGATCACGGTGACGGTGGCGCTGCTGGCGTCGCTGCTGGTGTCGCTGACGGTGGTGCCGGTGCTGGCGTACTGGTTCTTGAGGGCGCCGGTGCTGTCGGCCGAGCAGGCGCGTGCCGCGCGGGAGAAGGCCGAGGCCAAGGAGCTGCGCAGCCCGTTGCAGCGGGCCTACCTGCCGGTGCTGCGTTTCGCCACCCGGCGGCGGCTGGTGACGCTGCTGGTGGGCCTGGTGGTGTTCGCCGTGACGATGGGCCTGGCCGGGCGGCTGGAGACCAACTTCATCGACTCCTCGGGGCAGGACACGGTCTCGCTCAGCCAGAAGATGCCCGCGGGCACGGACCTGGCGACGACGGACGCGGCGGCCAAGAAGGTGGAGGAGGTGCTGGCCTCCCTCAAGGGGGTCAAGGACTACCAGGTGAACGTCGGCGGTGGCGGCGGGTTCCTGGGCGGGCTCGGCGGCGGCGCCGGGGACCGGGCGTCGTACTCGCTGACGGTCGAGGAGGGCAGCGACGCCGGGGTGCTGCAGGACACGCTGCGCGCGCGGCTGAAGGAGCTGAGCGGGGTCGGGGAGGTCACCGTGGGCGGTGGCCAGGGCGGTCCGACGGGCGGCGCGACCGATCAGCTGCAGGTGATCGTGCAGGCGCCGGACGTGGCCACGCTGCGTACCGCGGCCGAGTCGGTGCGCACGACGATGGCGGGCCTGGAGGGGTTGCGTGACGTCACCTCGAACCTGGAGGCGGGCGCCGAGCGGGTCGAGGTGCGGGTGGACCGGCGCAAGGCCGCGGCCCGGGGCCTGACCGAGGTGCAGGTCGGCCAGCTGGTGGCGCAGCGGTTCCGCGGGGTGCCGATGGGCGACATGACGCTGGACGGCCGCAGCGGCGCGGTGGTGCTGAGCGGCGGGGAGGCGCCCGAGACGGTCAAGGAGGTGCGGGCGCTGGAGCTGCCGACGGCGGCGGGCGTGGTGAAGCTGTCGCAGGTGGCCGAGGTGGCCAGGGCGCAGGGCCCGGCGCAGATCACCCGTATCGACGGCGAGCGCAGCGCGACGGTGTCGGGTACGGCGACCGGCAGTGACCTGGGTGCCACCACGACGGCGCTGACGGCGAAGCTGGAGGCGTTGTCGCTGCCGGCGGGGGCGACCTTCACGGTGGGCGGGGTCAGTGCCGACCAGGCCGAGGCGTTCGGGCAGCTGGGGCTGGCGATGCTGGCGGCGATCGCGATCGTCTTCATGATCATGGTGGCGACGTTCCGGAGCTTCGTGCAGCCGCTGATCCTGCTGGTGTCGGTGCCGTTCGCGGCGACCGGCGCGATCGGGCTGCTGCTGGCCACCGGGACCCCGATGGGCGTGCCCGCGCTGATCGGCATGCTGATGCTGATCGGGATCGTGGTGACGAACGCGATCGTGC
Source organism: Streptosporangium sp. NPDC050855 (assembly GCF_044456585.1). Taxonomy (NCBI): domain Bacteria; kingdom Bacillati; phylum Actinomycetota; class Actinomycetes; order Streptosporangiales; family Streptosporangiaceae; genus Streptosporangium; species Streptosporangium sp. NPDC050855. Next base: position 246,603 of record NZ_JBITFY010000013.1, on the reverse strand, counting down.
TGATCGACCTGATCAACCAGTACCGGGCGCAGGGGATGGGCATCGTGGAGGCGGTGATCGAGGGGGGACGGCGCAGGCTGCGGCCGATCCTGATGACCGCGGTCGCGACGATCTTCGCGTTGGTGCCGATGGCGCTGGGCCTGACCGGTTCGGGAGGGTTCATCTCGCAGCCGCTGGCGATCGTGGTGATCGGCGGCCTGCTGTCGTCGACGCTGCTGACGCTGGTGCTGGTGCCGACCCTGTACGTGATGGTGGAGCGGCTCAAGGAGCGGCTGCGGCGCAGGCCCAAGGCCACCCCGGGCGCCACCCCGGGCGCCACCCCGGGCGACGGCACGGACGGCCCCGCGGACGGTCCCGCGGACGGCGCGGGGGACGGTGCTAGGGACGCTGCCCCGGCCCAGGGGCAGCACCGTGCCGAGCCGAAGGTCTACGACAGGGACGACCTGACCCCGGCGCCCTCCCCGGCGCCCTGACAGGGGCCCGTCCGCACGAGAGCCGCGGGACCCGGGCACACCGCCCGGCCCCCGCGGCTCTCGCCGTTCCCCTGATCTCCCCCCGGTCTTTGTCCGCACGTGGCGGCGGCCCCTGCGCCGGGCGGGCGCGCGGGGCCGAATATACTGACGCAACGTGACTGCCAAGCCGCGTGTCCCCAATGTCCTGGCCTCCCGCTACGCCTCCGCGGAGCTGACCCGCCTGTGGTCGGCGGAGTACAAGGTGGTGGCCGAACGGCGCCTGTGGCTGGCCGTGCTGGCCGCGCAGGCACGCCTGGGGGTGGCGGTGCCCGAGCAGGCGATCGCCGACTACGAGAAGGTCCTCGACCAGGTGGACCTGGAGTCCATCGCCGCCCGCGAGCGCGTCACCCGCCACGACGTCAAGGCCCGCATCGAGGAGTTCAACGCCCTGGCCGGGCACGAGCACGTCCACAAGGGCATGACCTCCCGCGACCTGACCGAGAACGTCGAGCAGCTGCAGATCCGCGACAGCCTGCTGCTGGTGCGCGACCGGTGCGTGGCGCTGCTGGACCGCCTGGCGCGCCTGGCCGCCGAGCACTCGCAGCTGGTGATGGCCGGGCGCTCGCACAACGTGGCCGCCCAGGCCACGACGCTGGGCAAGCGCTTCGCCTCGGCCGCCGACGAGCTGCTGACCGGCTTCACCCGCCTGGAGGAGCTGATCGGCCGCTACCCGCTGCGCGGCGTCAAGGGCCCGGTCGGCACCGCCCAGGACATGCTGGACCTGCTCGGCGGCGACGAGGAGGCCCTGGCACGCCTGGAGGACGAGGTCGCCGATCACCTGGGCTTCGCCCACCGGCTGACCAGCGTCGGGCAGGTCTACCCGCGCTCGCTGGACTACGAGGTGCTCAGCGCGCTGGTGCAGCTGGCCGCCGCGCCGTCGTCACTGGCGAGGACGATCCGCCTGATGGCCGGGCACGAGCTGGTCACCGAGGGGTTCGCCCCCGGCCAGGTCGGATCGTCGGCCATGCCGCACAAGATGAACACCCGCTCCTGCGAACGCGTCAACGGCCTGGCCGTGGTGCTGCGCGGGTACGCGTCCATGGCCGGGGAACTGGCCGGCGACCAGTGGAACGAGGGCGACGTCTCCTGCTCGGTGGTGCGCCGGGTGGCGCTGCCGGACGCGTTCTTCGCCTTCGACGGGCTGGTGGAGACGATGCTGACCGTGCTGGAGGAGTTCGGCGCCTTCCCCGCGGTCGTCTCGGCCGAGCTGGAGCGCTACCTGCCGTTCCTGGCGACGACGAAGATGCTGATGGCCGCGGTACGGGCCGGGGTGGGCCGCGAGAGCGCCCACGAGCTCATCAAGGAGCACGCGGTGGCCTCGGCGCTGGCGATGCGCGAGGACGGCGCGGGCAACGAGCTGCTGGCCCGGCTGGCCGCCGACGAGCGTTTCCCGCTCGACGAGGCCGCGCTGCGGGCGCTGCTGGCCGACCGGGTCTCCTTCACCGGCGCCGCCTCCTCCCAGGTGGAGGCGGTCGTGGCACGGATCGGGGAGATCACCGGCCGCCACCCGCGGGCGGTCGCCTACCGGCCCGGGGCGATCCTCTGAACGGTGGGCCCGTCGCGCTGCGGGACGTGACCGAGCTCGCGGCGGCCTGTGACGACGACTCGCTCGTGATGTGGGGGGCGCAGGGGCTACGGCCCGGCGTGCGCGCCTGGGCGCTGGGGGAGGCGGTCGCGGTCACCTGCGCCGACCTCAACCGCCGCGACCGCATCACCGTGCGCGGCCCGGCCGGGCAGGTGCGGGCACTGGTGGAGCACGCCCTGGCCGAGCTGGGCCCCTCCTACCGGATGGTGGGCTCACGCGCCCTGGTGGAGGAGGTCGTGGCCGGCTGGCCGCGGCTGCGGATCGCGGGCTCGTTCGAGTGGATGGACACCCACCGGCCCCCGCCGCCCCCCGCGGGCCGGCACGCCGCGCGGGCCGGCGGTGCGCGGGCGGGGTGGCTGCCGCCGGCCCGCGACGGGGAGGTCGCCGCGCTGCTGGCGTGCGCGGCTCCCTCCTCCTGGGCGGTACCGGGCCTGACGGGGATACGCCGCTGGGCCGGGGTGTGCCACCCTGCCGGTGCGGAAGGCACAGAGGGCACAGAGGGCACGACAGAGGGCACGGAGGGCGGGCTGGTCGCGGTGGCCGCCGACGCCTGGTCCAGCCCCCAGGTCGGCTTCGTCGCCGGGGTGGCCACCGCCGTGGCCTGGCGCGGCCGCGGCCTGGGGGAGGCGGTGTGCCGCTTCGCGCTGGGTGAGCTGGTGGCCGCGCACGGCCGCGCAGCCCTGATGGTCGACACCGACAACCACGCCGCGATCGCCGTGTACGAGCGGCTCGGGCTGCGCGGCCGCCCCCTCGCGGCCGCCTCCGCCGAGCAGCCCTGAACCGGCCCCGCACCGACCCGCCCGCACCCGCACGCCGCTCCCGGCGAGCACCCCCGCGGGGCGCGCAAGGGCAGGGGCCGGGCGGGGGGCGTACGGGCGGGAAAACCACGTGCGAGACGCCGCCCCGGCAGGCAGAGTGGGCGAAATGATGTCCAGTTTCATACCTGGCCTGGAGCTCTCACGTACGTTCTACCTCCAGGCCGTACGGCCCCTGGTGGCCGGGGTGCCGCACAGCGCCGCGCTGATCGGTGCCGGATCGGAGGTGCTGGCCTTCGACACCGAACGCTCCACCGATCACGACTGGGGACCGCGGGTGGTGCTGTTCGTCACCCCGCAGGAGACAGGGCGGGTACGGCGCGTCCTGGACGAGGGCCTGCCGGAGGTCTTCTGCGGTTACCGCACCGAGCTGGGGGAGAGCGGCTCACACGGGGTGCAGGTGAGCCGGGCGTCCACCTGGTTCACCGAACGCCTGGGCTTCGACCCGCTGGCCGGGGTGGGCGTGCTGGACTGGCTGTCGACCCCCTGGCAGCGCCTGGCCGAGGTCACCAGCGGGGAGGTCTTCCACGACGGCCTGAACGTGCTGGAACCGGCCCGGGCCGCGCTGCGCTGGTACCCGCCGGACCTGGAACGCTACGTGCTGGCCGGGCAGTGGCGGCGCCTGGCCCAGCAGGAGGCCTTTCCCGGCCGGTGCGGGGAGGTGGGCGACGAGCTGGGGTCGGCGCTGGTCACCGCGGAGCTGGCCCGCGACCTGATGTGCCTGTGGCTGCTGATGCGGCGCCGCTACCCGCCGTACGCCAAGTGGCTGGGCAGTGCCTTCGGCCGCGTGTCGGGCGCCGCCGAGGTGTCCGAGGAGCTGGCGGCGGCGGTGTCGGCAGGGGTGGCGGCCGGTGCGTGGCGTGAGCGGCACCGGCACCTGGGGGTGGTCTACCGGCGGGCGGCGGCGTTGCACAACCGGATGGGCAGGGCTGCGGCGCTGGACGACGGGCTGCGCGACTACCACCGGCGGCCCTTCCCGGTGCTGGACGCCGGGCGCTTCGCCGAGGCGCTGCACCGGGCCATCACCGACACCCGGGTGCGGGCACTGCCCCGGGTGGGCTCGATCGACCAGTTCGCGCACAGCACCGACCTGCTGACCGACCCGCGCCGCTGCCGGGCGGCCACCCGCGCCGTCCTGGACCTGTGAGACGACGCTTCCCCTCTTGCGAGGCCGGATCCCCGACGGGGGAGGCCGGGTTCCCGACGGGGAGCGTCCCGGCGGGGGAGCGTCCCGGCGGGGGAGCGACGCCCGGCGCCGGCAGGGGCGCCCCTCGTCCTTGACCTGAAGTTATCTTGAGGTTCTATGGTCGTGTCACGGCCCCGCCCGCACCACCCGTCACCGGGACGAGCACGCGGACGGCCACCACCGGCCCACCCCCCACCCCCCACCCGGCGGACCCCGCCGAGAACACGGAAGATGTGATGGTGTCGCGATGAGCATGGAAATGACCGCCTGGCACTCGCTGTACAACGCCATGAACGCCCAGCGCGACCGGCGCCCCTTCTCCATGGCCACCCTGCGGCGCATCGCCGCCTTCGCCCGCCCGCACCGCGCCCTGCTCGTCTGGTTCCTGCTGCTCAGCGTGGTATCGGCCGTGCTCGCCGTGGCCACACCACTGCTGGCCGGACGCGTGATAAACGCCATCGTCACCGGCGCCGCCGACGGCGTGGTGACCGGCCTGGCCGCACTGATCGCGGTCATCGCCCTGGCCGAGGCCGCACTGGGCCTGACCACCCGCTGGCTGTCGGCCAGGATCGGCGAAGGACTCATCCTGCAGCTGCGCGGCACCGTCTTCGACCACGTCCAGCGCATGCCGATCGCCTTCTTCACCCGCACCCGCACCGGAGCCCTCGTCAGCCGCCTCAACAACGACGTCATCGGCGCCCAGCGAGCCTTCAGCGACACCCTCTCCGGAGTCGCCGGCAACCTCGTCACCCTCACCCTGACCCTGGTCGTCATGCTCGGCATCTCCTGGCAGGTCACCCTGCTGGCCCTGGTCCTGCTCCCGGTGTTCGTCCTGCCCGCACGACGCGTCGGCGCCCGCCTGGCCCGCATGGAACGCGAGGCGGCCGACCACAACGCCGCCATGAGCACCCAGATGACCGAACGCTTCTCCGCCCCCGGCGCCACCCTGGTCAAACTGTTCGGCCGCCCCGCCCAGGAATCGGCCGAGTTCTTCGAACGCGCCCGCAAGGTACGCGACATCGGCGTGCGCACCGCCATGGTGCAGTCGGTGTTCGTCACCGCCCTCACCCTCGTCTCCGCCCTCGCCCTGGCCCTCGTCTACGGCCTGGGCGGCGTCCTGGCCCTCGGCGGCCGCCTGGAGGCCGGCGCGGTGGTGGCCATGGCCCTGCTGCTGACCCGCCTGTACGCGCCGCTCACCGCCCTGGCCGGAGCCCGCGTGGAGGTGATGAGCGCCCTGGTCAGCTTCGAGCGCGTCTTCGAGATCCTCGACCTCAAGCCCCTCATCGTCGACCGGCCGGACGCGCGCGCCGTCCCCGAGGGCGGCGTCAGCCTGGAGTTCGACCGCGTCGGCTTCGCCTACCCCTCGGCCGACAAGGTCTCCCTCGCCTCCCTCGAAGAGGTCGCCACCCTCGACTCCCGCGGCGGCACCCAGGTACTGCACGAGGTGTCCTTCCGCGCCGAGGCCGGGCAGATGATCGCCCTGGTGGGCTCCTCCGGAGCCGGCAAGTCCACCATCGCGCAACTGACGGCACGCCTGTACGACGCCGACAGCGGCAGCGTACGCCTGTCCGGCGTGGACGTACGCGAACTGTCGGCCTCCTCCGTCCAGCAGGCCCTGGGCATGGTCACCCAGGACGGCCACCTGTTCCACGACTCCATCCGCGCCAACCTGCTGCTGGCCCGCCCCCAGGCCACCACCGGACAACTGTGGGACGTGCTGCGCCGCGCCCGCCTGGCCGACCTGGTCGCCTCCCTGCCCGACGGCCTGGACACCGTCGTCGGCGAACGCGGCTACCGCCTGTCCGGAGGCGAACGCCAGCGCCTGACCATCGCCCGCCTGCTGCTGGCCCGCCCCCGCCTGGTGGTCCTGGACGAGGCCACCGCCCACCTGGACTCCACCTCCGAGGCGGCCGTCCAGGAGGCCCTGGGGGAGGCCCTTGCCGGGCGCACCGCCCTGGTCATCGCCCACCGGCTGTCCACCGTCCGCGCGGCCGACCTGATCCTGGTGGTCGAGGACGGGCGCATCGTCGAACGCGGCACCCACGACGACCTCCTGGCCGCCGAGGGCCGCTACGCCCAGCTGTACCGCACCCAGTTCGAGCCGCACGGCACCGCACACGGCACCACGGCCACGACGGTGACGACAGCAGGGGCTGGGGCGGGGGAGCTCACCGGCGGGGTCACGGCCTCCCGCTGACCCTCCCGGCCCCCTCTCCCTCCCGTCCTCCCCGTCTCTCCCGCACCGGGCGGGGGAGACGGGGGAGTGTCATGAGGGCGGCAGGAGACCCTCGGCACGGTCGGCGTTGGCGTGCAGCGCCTCACGGATGTAACGGCTCAGCCCCGCCGCCACCGCCTCGTAGTGCGCCGCGAACCGCGCGTCCCCGACGTACAGGTCGCCCAGGGCACGATGGATCTCGTACGAGCAGTCGTAACACCAGCGGGTGATGTGCTCACGATGCCGCTCGGCCAGCTCCATCGCCCGCGGCCCACCGGCCGGCAGACCGGCCCGGTACGCGGCGGCGAAGTCCTCCACCGTCCGGCCGGCCTCGCCGGTGAAACGCGCCCAGTCCTGCCGGGTCATCGCGGCCACCCTGCGACGCGACTGCCGCCAGGCCTCACCCTCACCCCAGCGCTCACGCGCCTCGGCCTCGTGCTCGGCGGGATCGAAGTCCCCGAACACCTCGAACCGCTCCTGGGGCGTCAAAGAGATGTCCAGCATGTCGGCCTCCAGAGCATGCTGGACCGCGGCCGCCATCGTCTGCAACCGCTCGATACGACGGCTGAGAAGCTCGTGCTGACGACGCAGATGAGCCCGCGCGTCAGTGGCGGGATCATCGAGGATCACCGTGATCTCCTCCAGGGCGAAGCCGAGCTCACGGTAGAACAGCACATGCTGCAGACGCCGCAGATCCTCCTCGGTGTAACGGCGATACCCCGCCGCCGTACGCCGCGACGGGCACACCAGGCCGATCTCGTCGTAGTGGTGCAGCGTGCGCACGCTCACCGAGGCGATACGGGCCACCTGCCCGACCGCGTACTCCACCGCCTGCTCCATGGTGTTTCCCGGCCTCATCCCGTCAGCGTGCACCCTCACGTTACGTCAGGGTCAACCCGCCACGGACGCCTCCCACGGGCACCGGCCTCCCACCGGCCTCCCACCGGCACGAACGACGGGCACGGACGACCTTCCACGGCCACCGCCCACGACGGGCCGATCCGGCCAAGGCGGGGGAGAGGAGCACGACGGACCCCCTCAGCCCTTGCCCGGACCCCGCAGCAACGGATGCGACCGCATCGCCACCTCCAGCTCCCCGGGCAGCTCGTCACGGTAACGCCCCAGTGTCGCCAGATCACTGTGCCCCAGCACCCGGCGCACCGCGTCCATGTCCACCGCGTCCGCCAGCAGATGCGTGGCCGTGGTGTGCCGCAACCCGTGCGGCGTCACCGACCGGCGCCGATCGGCCTCCACCCCCCGCTGCACCCGGTCGATCACCGCCTGCACATCACCCCGCGCCAGCCGCCTGCCCCGCCACGACAGCAACAACGCCTTCTCCGGCGACGCCATCCGCCCCCGCGCCAGATACGCCTCCAGCGCCGCCGCCACGTCACCGGGCAACGGCACGTCCCGCGTCTTGCCCCCCTTGCCGAAGATACGCCAGTACCTCACCCCGTCATTGGTGTAGAAGTCCTCCACGTTCGCCCGCACCAGCTCCGACACCCGCGGACCCATCGTCGACAACATCAACACGATCAACCCGTCACGCAACTCGGTACGCTGGTCACGACGCCGCCCCCGCCCCGCGCCCTCACCACCGCCCTCGGCATCGGCCGGAGCCGGCCCGCCACCACCGCCGGCCCCCGTCTCACCCAGCTCACGCGCCGCACCGATCAACCCCTGCGCCTGCTCCCGCGTCAACGCTCGCCGCTGCGGACGCAACCCCCCGCGCTCCTTGGCCGTCACCGTCGCCATCGCCATCGGATTGACCTGAACCCACCCCACCAGCACCGCGTGCTTGAACAACGCCGACACCGACCGCCGGAACCGCGCCTGCGACGAGGCCGACTGCAACGCCCCCGACACCCCCGACGCACCGGCCGGCGCCCCGGCTCCCGCCCCGTCCCCCCCGTTCTCCGTCGGCCCCGGCCGCCTGCGCCCGTCGGGCTTACGCGCGAACGCCAGCAACACCGCGTCCACGTCCTCACCCGTCAGATCGTCCAGGACGACGTCCTCACCCACCAACTGCACGAACGTCGCCACATCACGCCCGTACACCTCCGCCGTCGACGCCGACAACGCCCCCGTCAGCGTCCTGGCCCGCACCAGCTCCACATACCGATCGGCGCACTCACCCACACTGAGACGATTCAGATCAGCCGGCCGCATGGCTTTCGCGACACCTCTTCTCCTGCATCCGGACCACACCCGTCGGGCCGCGACGACCCCGGCCACCCCACGCTAACCCGATCACCCGTTCCTATGCCCCCTGCCGCCCGCCCATCCACCCGTCGCGGACAGGTCGCGCGCGGCACGGACCCCTCGTCACCGCGACCGGAACCGGTGGGGGGCAGGCTCATGCCCGCCACCATCGCATGGAACACACCGGCGGATCGACCCGATGTCGATCATCACCACGGACGGGCCCGGGGGAGTGGTGGACGCTCGGGGAAACGGGACGGGGGCATCGGGACAGGCCGCCGGATGTCCCGTACGCGCGCCTCTCAGAGGTTATGGGGACATATGCGTATATATCGGACAGAAGGTGTTGGTGCAGGCGATGGTCTCAGGTTCGCCTTCGGCGGGGCGATCCTGTCGACGGATCCGGCAAGCGGCTCCGGTGATCCGTCCGAGGCGATGACCGGGCACAGATGTTCCCGTAGGTGCTCGGTAAGGACCCTGGCACCGGCAGGGCCGTCGTGAAGGCCCGATCGGGGGCGACGCGCCTGAGCCGGTGACCGAGCAGGCCCGGAGCGTGTTCGCCGGGCATCGACCGGGCGGGGGTCGTTCGTCGGTGGCCGCGGAGGTTTGTCGTGGGTCGTGTGCGCGACGGGGCGGTGGTGTGTCGTTCGATGCGCCGCGTGCAGAACGGTGATGAAGTAGCTCTGGGAAGGTAATCTTATACCATACAGAATTACCCTTCTGTATGGTTAAAGCTGTTCTGTGCTGGTAGGGGCCACCTGGCGTGACGTGCATACTTCTGCCCGCCGAACGCTTCGTGTCGCGGGAAGGTGAGGCGAGGTGCGGTCCTCTTCTCGCCCGGACTCCCCCCGGGCGTGCCGTGGCGCTCAGGGCCCCTTCCGGCGTCCGGGGATGATCGCCCCGCTCGGTCGTTTCACCGGTCAAGATCCACAATCTCCGGAGCGTCCGAAACGATCAAGAGGTGCGAGGTCGCGCCGGCCGTTCTTCGCCTCGAGTGACCTGCTCGGTGCGAGCCGGTCGATGATCGCGGTCGTCTCGAGCGATTCACCCGATTGAAGGATTTGTCCTATTTCTTATGTATTTGAGTGGATTTTCCTGATCGTTCGATGACGGCCGTCGTCATCGTCCCCAGGGTCGGCGCCCGGGTGGCCTCTCCCCCATGTCGCCGGTGAGCGCTCGGCACCGCCGAGGCTCCTCGCGACCGGTGAGCCGCTGTGGATCCGAGGTGGACCGCTCCCCCGGTCGGTGATCTCATCGACGGGACGCTTAGCCGGCGGCGGACTCGTGCTCGGGCGTGTGCGTCGTCTTTCATGGTGCCCGGCAGGAACAGGACAAGGGAGAGGACAGGGGCAGTGCTGCGACTCAGCGTTCCGGAACACTTCGGGCCACCTCGTACGGGACATCTGGCGATGGGCGACGAGCCCGGCCGGCCGGATGCCGTCACGGTGAACTCTCGTCACCTGAGCAGGGGCGGGGTTCCCTGGCTGCCGGTCATGGGCGAGTACCACTTCAGCCGCTACCCCGCCGCCGAGTGGCGGGAGGAGTTGCTGAAGATGCGGGCCGGCGGGGTGGGCGTCGTCGCCGCGTACGTCTTCTGGAACATCCACGAGGAGGTGCGTGGCCGTTATCTCTGGAGCGGCGACCGTGATCTGCGCCGGTTCGTCGAGCTGTGCGCACAGGTGGGGCTCGACGTGGTGATGCGTATCGGGCCCTGGGGGCACGGTGAGTCCCGCTACGGCGGTTTCCCGGACTGGTTGATGGCGGCCGGGTGCGAGCCGCGTACCGACGACCCGCGTTATCTGGCCCTGGTCCGTCCTTGGTTCGAGCAGATCGGTGCTCAGCTTCGGGGGCTCACCCGCGCCGGCGGCGGGCCGGTCGTCGCGGTCCAGGTGGAGAACGAGCTGTACGACCGGCCCGGTCATCTCCTGACGATCAAGCGGCTCGCCCGGGAGTGCGGCATCGACGCTCCGGTGTGGACGGCGACCGGATGGGGGCACGCCCGGCTGCCGCCCGGTGAGGTGCTGCCCGTCTTCGGTGGTTACCCGGAGGCGGCGTGGGACGACGCGCACGACGGATGGCCCGACCAGAGCCGGGCGCACTACTTCTTCGGGCCCGGCCGGGACGACGACTCCATCGGGGCGGACCTGCGTGAGACGGGTACCGTTCCGGGCGCGGCCACGGGCCGGTCCGCTGCGGCGCCCGGAGGGGAGGAACACCTGGCCGACTACCCGTTCGCCACCTGTGAGCTGGGTGGCGGCATGTACATCTCCTACCACCGGCGCGCGATCGTCGCGGCCCGTGATCTGGCGGCGCTCGCCCTGGTGAAGCTGGGCAGCGGTTCGTGCTGGCAGGGGTATTACCTCTATCACGGTGCCTCGCAGAAGATCGGTGAGCTGTCGACGCTGCAGGAGTCGCACGCCACGGGCTATCCCAACGACTGCCCGGTGGTGAACTACGACTTCCAGGCTCCCCTGGGTGAGTACGGCCAGTTTCGCGACTCCTACCGGCACCTGCGCCTGCAGCATTTGTGGCTGGCCACCGACGGGGCCGCCCTGGCGACGATGAGCCTGGTCATGCCGGACGACGCGCCGTCCGACACCGCCGACCGCGCGTCACTGCGCTGGGCGGTGCGCTCCGACGGTGAATCGGGTTTCCTGTTCGTCAACAACCATCAGCCGATCGAGACGCTGCCCGCGCACGACGACGTCCGGTTCGCGATCACGATCGGCGGCCGGGAGCTGCTCGTGCCGTCGCGACCGGTGTCGATTCCCTGCGGCGGTTACTTCGCGTGGCCGCTGAACCGGCCCCTCGGCGGTGCTGTGCTGCGCTGGGCCAGCGCGCAGGTGGTCTGCGTCCTGGACGGCCCGGAGCCGGTGCTGGTGCTGACGCAGACGGCGGGGCTGCCGGTCGAGCTGGTGCTGGACGCGGCGACGGTCACCTGCGTCGACGGCCCCGCGACGGTGAGCCGCCTCGGTGACGACGTCGTCGCATCGGCCCTCGTTCCCGGCCTGGACTGCCTGCTGCGGATCACCGCGCCGGACGGGACGAGCACGCGCGTCCTGGTCCTCGACGAGGAGTCGGCGCTGGCGGCGGTCCGGGCGCGCGTGGCGGGCCGGGACCGGCTGGTGGTGTGCGACAGTCCCGTGGTGCCCGACGGTGACCGTCTGGTCGTGTACGGTGACGCCCCCCTTGAGGTCTTCCCTGCCCTGGAGGTTCCCCTGGAAAGGGGCGGGAGCCGCCCGTCGATGCCGGTCGAGGTCACCCGTCTGGCCGAGGCCGGTCCGCCACGGGCACCGGTGATCGACGAGGCGACCGGGCGGGCGTCCGCGCCGGTGGACGCGGACTTCGGCAACGCCGCCGTGTATCACCTCACCGTCGCGGAGGAGGCGTTCGACGGTGACTTCGACGGTGACTTCGACGGTGACGAGGAACTGCTTTTGCGCCTGGACTGGATCGGTGACGTGGGCCGCGCCTATGTCGGTGGGCGGCTCGTGGCCGACCAGTTCTGGTACGGCCCCGTGTGGGAGATCGGCCTGCGCCGCTTCCGCGACGAGGTCGTCCGTCACGGGCTGGAGCTGCGGCTGTTGCCGCTGGGGCCGGAGATGCCCGTCCACTTCTCCCCCGGGGTCCGCCGGGATGTCGGGCCCGGCGGGCTGGTGGAGCTGCGCTCGGCCACGCTGGTCCCGGTGACGCGCACCGTCATTCCCGTGGTGCGGGAATGACGGGCGTTCCGGGTCGGTTTCCGCCGGTCGTCGCCGGTGTCGTGGCCCCGTGGGGGCCGGTCGTGGCTAGCCGGCCGAGGTGTTGACGTCGAGGTGGTCGATGTTGGGCAGTCCGGCCGTGGTGGTCGGGTCCAGGCGGACGGTGTTGGTGCCGGCGTTCAGCGGGACCGTGAGGGTGGTGGTGGCCCAGGTCGTCCAGGCTCCGGTGGAAGCGAACGCGACCGTGCCCGCGGTGGAGCCGTTGACGACCAGGTTCGCCGGTCGTGCGGTGGCGCTGCTCGCGCCGTTGGCGAAGCGGATGCCGATCGTGGCGGTGCCGGCGGCCGGGGCGTTCACCGTGAACTGCGCATACGCACCCACGGCCGCATCACCGTTGCAGAACCCGCTGCCGGTGAAACCGGCCTGGTTGGAGTCGATGCTGCCCTGGCACACCGCGGGCGCGCTCTCCACCTCGTAACGCTGCCCCGAGGGGGTGGCGCCGGAGGTCTTGACGAGTTCGAGGTCGTCGACGAAGAGGTGTCCGTTGCCGCTCGCGGCGCGGACGGTGACGGTGGCGGTGCCGGCCGACAGCGGGATGCCGGTGAGTTCGCGCCGGGTCCAGCCGGTGGAGGTGGGGATGTCGAGGGTGCGTGAGGTGCCGCCGGCGTCGGTGACGGTCACCTGTGCGGTGCTGAGCGAATCGGTGGTCCTGGCGAACAGCGACAGCCGGTAGGTGCCGGCCGGCACGGTGATCTGCTGTCGCACGCCGCCGGCGTAGGACTGGGTGGCGCCGATCTGCAGGGCGAAACGGGAGCCATTAGCGCCGCCGTTGGCGTTGGTCACGATCGAGGTGGGCCCGGACTCGCGGAGGTTGGTCCATCCCTGCACCTGGGGGACGATGATGCGGTCGGCCTGGAAGCCGGGGTTGAGGATGTAGTTGTTGGCGGGTCCGACGCGCCACTCCCCCGTGGTGACGTTGAACTGCCACTGGCTGACGGAGTGGAACCGGGGCCGGGTGCCGGACTTGGTGACCGGCATCCACTGGTTGTAGCCGATGCCGTTCCAGGCGAAGTCGGCCCAGCGGTCGCCCGCGAAGATGACCGTGTTCTGCTTGGTGCCCTTGACGGTGACGAAGAAGCCGGTCTGGGTCACGTGGCTGTAGTCCATCTCGGTGCCGGGGAGGGTGTACTCACCGGTGTAGGCGCCCTGGATGTTTCCGGTGGTCGACTCCAGGACGTGGGTGACGGAGGTGTTCCAGCCGTGCAGGTCGGAGGCGGCGTGGTAGTAGGTGCCGTCGAGTTTGAACATGGCGTTGCCCTCGCGGCCGGAGGAGTTCTGGCCGATCTGCACCCCGGGCTCGATCCGCAGCGAGTCGGACTCCCTCAGCTTGGAGACGAAGGCGCGGGAACGTCCCTGCCGGTTGGAGAAGATCAGGTAGTCCTTGCCGTCGTCGTCGGTGAAGACGGTCTGGTCTCCGGTGCTCGTCGTGGGAGAGTTGACGATCTGGGTCTGGAAGTGGGCGTAGTCGAAGGTGTCGGTGGGTGAGTCGCCCTGGAGGATCAGGACTCCGTCACCGCCCATCGACGGGAGGTAGGCCTGTACGAGGAGGACGTACTTGCCGGTGTTCTCGTTGTAGGAGACGCCCAGGCGTCCCACCCAGCCTGCCTGGCCGAGGGTGGCTCCGCCGGTGAGGCCGGTGGAGCGGGTGGCGACGCGGCTTTCGAACTTCCAGTTCACCAGGTCCTTGGAGGAGTACACGGGGATCGAGACGAACGAGACGTCGCCGTCGTACTTCCTGGTGGGGTTGGCGCGGTAGAGCTCGGCGCCCGTGTAGTGCACGCCGTACCAGTAGTAGGTGTCGCCGAACTTGAAGACGCCTCCGCCCTGGGAGTAGATGGGGTTGCCGCCGGTGTCGTTCCAGAAGGTGTCGTTGGTGATGGTCTGGAACGTCCCCTCGTCGGCGGCGGTCAGGTTTCCGGCGGTGGTCACCAGTGCCGTCTTGGCGTCGGCGACCTGTGCGGCGGTCGCCGAGGCGTCGGTGGTGACGTCGGCCGCGGTGTTCAGCGCCTTGGCGAAGGGTACCCAGGAGGCGGTGGTGTACCTGCTCGCGGAGCGGGTGCTGTAGTCGGCGACCAGTTTCTTCAGGCCGCGGACCATGACCAGGCCGTCGGTGGCCTTGTGGAGTCGGGCGCGTGCGGACGCGTCCTTGCTGTCCTTGCCCTCCTGTCGCGTGGATGCCGTCGCGTTCGCGGCCGAGGCGAAGGCCGTCCACGAGTCGGCGGTGTAGTCCGCGGCGGAGTGACCGGACAGGTGGCCGGAGGGAGTCGTCCGGGGGGCGGCCGCGGTGGCGGAGACGTGGCCGGAGGGGGCCGCGGCCTTCTGGGGGCCGGCCGCGGTGGCGACGCCACCGGGTGTCGCCGACATGAACAACAGTGCCGCGGCGACCACCCCTCCCCGCTTCAACGTCCTGCCCGAGGTGCGCATCATGGTGTCGCCTTTCGTTTCGTGGCGCCGGCGCTTCGTGCGCTCGGCCGTTGACGTCGAGGTGGTCGATGGTGGGCGGTCCGGCCGCGGTGGTCTCCAGGCGGACGGTGGTGGTGCCGGCGTTCAGCGGGACCGTGGGGGTGGTGGTGGTCCGGGTCGTCCGGTGCGGGTGGGGGCGAACACCGGGGTGGGGATGGTTCGCGGGCGGGCGGTTCCTGCCGGGTGGGCCGCGACCGGTGCTCCGGCCGGGCCGGATGTGATCCCCGGGTGGAGGGTGTGGTGTGTCGGTACCTGTTTCGTCGTGGTGACGGTAGGGGGTCCATATGGTTAAAGCGTTTTAACCATATGGGGTGAGTGGCTGTCAACGTCCGTCATGGCGTCATGGCGAAGGCCGCCGCCGACCGGCCGGGCCGATGGGAGTGTCCTGAACGTTTCACCCGCCGGGGCGGGCGGTCGTGTCATGGCCGGGGATGGCCGGGGTTCGTGTCGCCACCGGCCGTTTCTCTGGCCTGGCCGGGCATCGCATGATCGTCCGTGGCGGCGTCGCGCGTCCCTCGGTCGGCCGGGCGGGCCGGATCGGCCACGGTGCGGGCCTGGGCCAGGGCCTTGAGGTGTCCGCTTGTCGCGGTGGTCGCCCAGAGCGCCGTGAAAACGTTTCCTGAAGAACGGGGCGGCGAGGCGCCTGTTCGTGGCGTCCGGGCGCCCATGGCCACGGAACGGAGCGTCAGGCACCGGGCCGGGCGGATGGGGCCGCGGTCGTCCTGGGTGTCGGGTGCCGGTCGGGTGACCGCACTCCCCTGGCCGGTCGTCCCTGCGGAGCCCGTGGCGGAGGCGGGGTCCCTGATCCCCGGGGGCGGCCGGGGGGTGGTCTCGATGCCCGTCCCGCGTCCCCGGTCCGGGGCCGCTCCCCCGGGTTGCCGGCCTGGAGCGCGCGGAGGTCGTGTACGGCGAGGATCAGCCCTTGCCGGTCAAGGTGGCGGTCTCAGGCGAGGGGCTTGAGTCTTCTGACGAAGCGGGCGGCGGCGCGGTGGCTCATGCCGGTCTCGCCGCGGACGAGGAAGACGGCCTGGTCGAACTGGTCGGAGGCCTTCAGTTCCAGGATGCGCTCGACGAGTTCGGGGCTGACGCCGCCGCCGACCAGGGCGTTTCGGGGGCGTTGTGCGGCTCGTACCGCGAAGACGATCAGAGCGATGGCGACCGCCACGACGACCGCCGTCAGCAGGAGGATGACGATCGGGTTGGACATGCGCAGAGCGTACCGCTTCATGGTCATTGCGTGGGAGACGGGGATCGGCGGATCGGGGGCGGGGTGGTCAGGGGGCGGTGGCGGGTGGGTCGTCGGGAGCGGGTGGGGTGGTGGGCGGGGGGAAGGGGACGGCGGAGGTCACGGCGCTCACCGGTAGTGGTCCGTACAGGTGCGGGAAGGCCTCGCCGGAGCCCGGGGGGACCTCCATGCGCACGTCCAGGCCGGTCGGGTCGATGGTGAGCAGGACGAGGGGGTCGGTGACGTCGCGGTAGAAGCGTTCGACGACGCCGCGTAGCTGTTCGTGGCCGGTGCAGGCGTGGATGAAGCCGATCTCGTCGAGGGTGTGGCCGAGGGTGGAGATGCGGTACTCCCCCGTCGGGCGGGCGCTCTCCCAGTCGCGGGCCAGGGCCAGGTGCAGGATCGTCATCGCCACATGGTGCCCGGCGGGTGTGGTCGCGTCGTCGCCGGGGTGGCCGTGTCCGGCCGGGCGGGGGCCTTCAGTGGCGGGGGTGCCATTCGCGGCGCAGGATCGCGTAGACCAGTTCGCTGGCCCACTCCCCCTTGACGAACTCGCTGTCGACCAGGTGCGCCTCGCGGCGCATGCCGAGTTTCTCCAGGACGCGGGCGGAGGCGTGGTTGCGCGCGTCGAGGCGTCCGATGATGCGGTGCAGGTCCAGGCCGTCGAAGCCGAGTGCCAGCAGGGCGTGGCCGATCTCGGTGGCGTATCCGTGGCCGTGGTGGTCGGGGTGCAGGACGTAGCCGAGTTCCGCGCCGCGGTGCGGGCGGCTGTACCAGTGGAGCATGCCGTCGCCCACCAGTTCGCCGGTGGCGGCCAGTTCGGCGGCCAGGGTGAGGGTCTGTCCCTCCTCCAGCAGCCGGGTCTGGGTCATCTTGGTGTGCAGGGACTTCTCGCTCTCCTGGCGGGTGCGGGGTTCCCAGTACAGGTAGCGGGTCACCTCGGGCAGGCGCTGGATGGCGTGCAGGGCGTCGAGGTCGTCGGGGGTGTAGGGGCGCAGGATCAGGCGTTCGGTCCTGATGGGGTAGGTGGGGGTGAGCACCGGGTCAGGGTAGGGGTCAGGGGTGGTCGGAGGCGATCGGATTTCCGGGGGGTGCGGTGGCTCGGGAGGGTCACGGCGGTCGCGGCGGTCGCAGTGGCCGGGGGGCCGGGGCGGGTGTCAGTGGGTGCCGCCGGCGAGGTTGAGCACGACGACTCCGCCGATGATCAGGGCGATGCCGGCGGCCTTGGCGAGGTTGATGCTCTCGCCGAGGAAGAGCACGCCGATGGCGGCGACGGCCGCGGTTCCGGCGCCCGCCCAGACGGCGTAGGCGGTGCCGACGTCCATGTGGAGTTTCAGTACCTGGGCCAGGAGCAGGAAGGCGGCGGCGTACCCGGCCACGACGACGAGGGCCCAGCCCTTGTGGGAGAAGCCGTCGCTGAGTTTGAGCGCGGTGGTCGCCACGACCTCGACGATGATCGCGGCGGCCAGGATCAGCCATGCCATGGTGTCTCCCCCTGAGTGGTGAAAAGTGTGAGCAGTACCTTTTCATGGGGTCGTGGGGGTCCGGCCTCGCGGGGGTGGCGGCGCGGATCCGGGCCGCGACCTGCTCCACTTGCGAGTGGTGTCGAAAGCGTGTTCCACTGAGCCGTATGCCATGGGATGCGCCCGTCCTGCTCTCCGCGCCGCCTGATGTCAGGCCGCGGATCGAGCGTTCCGCGCTGACCAGGGTTCACGGGGCGCTGACCTGCTACGAGGTGCAGGCGCGTACCGCGCTGGAGAGCACCCCGCAGGGCTGGGCGGTCAGTCCGTACCGGGGGTGCGCGCATGCGTGCCGGTACTGTTCGGCGCGGCGGGCGCACCGCTACCTGGGGCTGGACGCGGGTGCGGACTTCGATTCGCGCATCGTGGTGCGGACCAACATCGTGCGGCGGTTGCGGGCCGAGCTGGGGTCGCGCTGGGACGGCGAGCACGTGAGCGTTGGTGTGGGCGGTGACTGCTACCAGGGGGCCGAGGACATCTACCGGCTGATGCCGGGGGTGCTGGCGGCGCTGCGCGAGGCCGGGGCCCCGTTCACGGTGTACACCAAGAGCCGGTCGATCCTGCGTGACGCCGACCTGCTGGCCGCGGCTCCGGGGGCGGGGGTGGTGGTGTCGATCGCGTTCGTCGACGACCGTATCCGCCGCAGCGTGGAGCCGGGTGCGCCGGGGCCGCAGAAGCGGCTGGAGCTGGTGGCCGAGCTGAACGAGCGGGGGGTGGCGTGCGGGGTGGCGATGGCGCCGGTGCTGCCGTTGCTGACCGACTCCCCCGACCAGCTGGCGGCGACCGTGCGGCGGGTGGCCGACGCCGGGGCGGTCAGCCTGGTGCCGCACGTGCTGCGGCTGCCGCCGGGGGCGCGTGAGTGGTACCTGGGGTGGCTGGGTGAGCATCATCCGGCGCTGGTGGGGCGGTACGCGGAGCTGTACGGGCGTGGGGCCGACGCCGAGGAGGGGTACGTGCGGGCGGTGACCGGTCAGGTGCTGCAGCTGGCGGCGCGTTACGGGATGGGGCCGGCGCGGCCCGAGCAGCCGTTGCCGCTGGCGTTGCCGCGTCAGGCGCAGATGAGTCTTCTGTAGCCGCGAGGGGGGGCCGGCCCGTGCGGGCCGGCCCCCCCTCGCGGTCTGTCCGGTCCGTGTCCGGGTGGGTGGCGTCAGCCGCTGACGGCGCTGCCCTTCTTCCACTGCTTGAAGGGCATCTGCCAGAAACCCCAGCCGTTGTTCCACTCCATCTCGCGGTCGGTGCCCTTGATGGTGATCACGTCGCCGCGCTGGACCTGGTTGTAGTACCACCGGGCCTGGTCGGGGCGGGAGTTGATGCATCCGTGGCTGACGTTGCGGCGGCCCTGGGCCCAGACGTTGTTGAGGGCGTGGACGTACTCGCCGCTGTTGGAGAAGCGGACGGCGTGGTTGATCATGAGGTCGTAGTAGCCGGGGTCGCCCTTCTTGCGGCCCGGGGAGATCATGCGCTCGGGGTTGGACTTGCCCATCGCCAGGTGGATGCCGCTGGTGGTGGTGTACTCGCGGGTGGTGGCGTTGCCGGCGCTGATGAGCATGGTCTGCACGACCTTGCCGTCGCGCTTGACGATCATCTTGTGCTTGCGGGTGTCGATGGTGGCGATCTGGGCGGGGCCGATGCGGATGACCTTGGTGGTGTTCTTGGTGCCGTACATGTCCTTGCCGCCCTGGACGCCCTTGAGGCGGGCGGTGAAGGTCACCTTCTGGTGGGGCTGCCAGAATTTCGCGGTGCGGTAGATCACGGTGGTGTCGTTGATCCACCTCCAGGCGCCCTGGGCGGGCTTTTCCGAGGTGACCTCCAGGGCCCTTTCCACGGCCGCCTTGCCGGCCTTGGCGGTGATCTGCTGGTTGAAGGTGACGATGATGGGGGCTCCCACGCCGACCTTCTCGCCCTTGACGGCCGGGGTCACGTCGGCGACCTGGAGTTCGCGCTCGGGTTTGAGGGTGCGGAAGGAGCTGGTGGCGGTGGTGCCGTCGACGGCGCGTGCCGAGACGGTGTAGTCGCTGGCGGGGATCATGGGGGTGCTGGAGACCCAGCGGGTGCGCTCGGCGTCGAAGTCGCCGTCGAGGGGCTGGTCGCCGCTTTTGACGACGACCTCCTCCAGGGCGCCGCCGGTGGCGGTGACGACGACCTTCTTGTTGGGGCGCACGCTCTTGCCGCCGTCGGCGGGGCTGATCTTTATGACGGGGGCGGCGGGTGTGGGCGTGCTGGAGGCGGCGGGTGCCGCCTCGGTCCCGGAGCCGGGCCTGGCTCCGGAGTCCTTCGTAGCGGCCCCCCCGGAGCAGGCGGTGGCCAGCACCGCCGCGGTCGCCAGGGCCAGACCGGCCAGCGGCGTCCTGAGGTGTCGGCTTTCTACGATCAGCACAATTTCTCTCCCCCACTACAACAAAGTGCGCTTAAAACACTAATAGGAGATGCATGGTGGCTGAGCATGGTTGCGCCCGGTTTGGTAACATTTCGGTCTCTTCGTAAGGCCGGAAAAACACCGGACCCCGGTCACGTGACGCCGCGGTGACCAGCCGGGACCGTCTTCGGGGCGGCGGCGGGGGCACCGGGCCGAAACCGCCGTCGGCCAGGTACGCCGTCCCCGCCGGGGCCGGTGTGCATCAACGCCGCGGCGGCGGGCAGGGTGGTGTCCACGGGTCTTCCCAGCGCCGCTCCCCGCCCGTCCGGCCCAGGCCGGTCCGCCCCCGGGCGGCGAAAAGATAATCTGGTCTGCCTCTACGCGAACGGAAAGCCCCGGGTGATGACAGGACCTTCCTCCATCGGCGGCCTGGCCGGTCTGACCGGCCTGGGCCAGGCCGACGGCGTCCCCGGCCCGTCCGCCGGGCGACGTCCCTGCGGTGAGCACGGCGCCGAGCCCGACCCCCCGTACGGGCGCGCGCCGGGCGAGCGGCTGCTGCGCGCCATCGTGCAGGAGTGCGGCGAGGGGATCGTCGTGTGCGACGCCTCCGGCGTGGTCGTGATGCGCAACGCCGTCGCGGCCGAGCTGGCACCGCAGATCGTCCCGGGCCACGTGCCGTCCCCGGGCCCGGCCGCGGCGCTGCTGGAGGGGCGGGCGGCCGAAGGGGAGAGCCGCGAGCACGAGCACGAAGGGCGGCGGCTGCTGGTGCGCCGCGAGAGCTTCGGCGTCGCCCACCGGGCCTGGTACCTGCGTGACGTCAGCGCCGAGTCGGCCAGGACCGACGCGCTGCTGGCCGAGCGGGGACGCACCGCGTTCCTCATCGAGGCCGGGCACAGGCTGTCGGCCTCGCTGAACCTGCGCCGCTGCGCCCGCACCGCGATCGAGCTGGCCGTTCCCCTCCTGGCCGACACCGCGATGGTCGTGCTGCCGCCCACCGGGCGCCGCCGGGCCGACTGGCTGCGCCTGAGCGGCGACGACCGGCGCCTGCAGGAGGGCGGTGTCGCCCTGAACGCCGTCGGGCAGGTGCCCGGGCTGACCGAGGCGCTGGCCGGGTTCCCGCCGGTGCCCAGCCGCTGGCTGGACCCCGGCCAGGTGCCCGAATGGGTGCTGCCGGAGGAGTTCGGCCCGGCCGGGCACCTGATCGTCACGCCGCTGCCGGGCAACGGGGTGCCGGCCGGCGCGCTGGTACTGGCCCGCCGCGCCGACGGGCCGGCCTTCGACGAGGACGCCGAGACCCTGGTGCGGCTGTTCGCCGCCCGGGCCGGGGCGGCCATCTCGGCCGCCGCCCTCTACCAGGAGCAGAGCGCCACCAACGCCATCCTCAGCGACGACCTGCTGCCCCCCGCGCTGCCGCACCTGCGCGGGGTGGAGCTGGCCGGATCGCTGCGCGCCGCCCGCCAGGCCGGTCTCATCGGCGGTGACTTCTACGACGTCTACCTGCCCGATCCCCCCGCGCCCGGCTCCCCCGCCACCACCGCCACCACCGACCCCACCGACCCCACCGACCCCGACGCTCCCGCCGGCTCCGAAGGGTTCGAGGGTTTCGGGGGCTCACCGGCCGAGGCGATGGTGGTCCTGGGCGACGTGTGCGGCAAGGGGCCGCGCGCCGCCGTGCTGGCCGGGCAGGTCCGTCACTGCCTGCGCAGCCTGCTGCTGGTCGAGGAGCGCCCCGAACGGCTGGTGCCGCTGCTGAACCGCTCCCTGCTGGGCTCGCCCACCCCCAACCCCTACGTCACCCTGGTGCTGGCCACGGTGCGGGCCGCCGACGACGGTCACCTGCGCGTCGGCCTGGCGGTGGCCGGCCATCCTCCGCCGCTGATCCTGCGCCACGACGGCAGCGTGCACGAGTGCCCGGCCCGCGGCTCCATGCTCGGCGCGCTCTCCCGCACGGTGCTGACCCCCGCCGAGATCGACCTGGCCCCCGGCGAGCTGTGCCTGCTCTACAGCGACGGGATCACCGAGGCGTTCGGCGGGCCCACCGGCCGGCAGATGTACGGCGAGCAGCGGCTCAAGAACGCGCTGGCCGGGTGCGCGGGCATGCCCGCGGCGGCGGTGGTCGAACGGCTGGAGCAGATCAGTACCGACTGGCTGGGCGGCGAGGTCCAGGACGACCGGGCGCTGCTTGCCGTGCGCGCCAGGCCCCTGCGATGAGCACGGCCGCCCTGACCGGCGCCGGCCTGGCCCGCGCGGGTGAGGACTACCTCGAGTGCGTCGGGCGCGCCGACGAGTTCGCCGCCGTCGACCTGGTGGTGGGCCTGCTGCGGGCGGGGGCCGATCCCGAGCGGCTGCTGCTGGAGCTCATCGCGCCCGCCCAGCGGCGCATCGGGGAGCTGTGGGCGGCCAACGAGTGGTCGGTGGCCCGCGAGCACGGCGCCACCGCCGTCAGCGAACGCGCCGTCGCCGCGATCGCCACGTACGTGCGCCCCCGGCCCACCCGCGGGCGCGTGACCGTGGCCTGCACCGACGGCGAGTACCACGCGCTGCCCACCCGCCTGCTGGCCGAGGTGCTGCGGCTGCGCGGCTGGCGGGTCGACTTCCTGGGCGCCGACGTGCCGGGCCCGCATCTGATCACCCATCTGCACCAGAGCGGTCCCGACGTGGTCGCGCTGGGCTGCGCGCTGGCCACCCGCCTGCCCCGCGCGCACGCCACGATCACCGCCTGCCAGAGCGCCGGGGTGCCGGTGATGGCCGGGGGCGGCGGGTTCGGCCGCGACGGCCGCTACGCGCGGCTGCTGGGCGCCGACGCCTGGGCGCCCGCCGCCGACGCCGCCGCCGACCGGCTGGAGCGCGAGGGCGTGCCCGCGCTGCCGGCGGTGCCCGGCGCGCTGGCCCACCTGGGCGACGAGGAGTACACCCACCTGCGGCGCCGGCGCGCCGAACTGCTGGAGCGGGCGATGGCGGCCCTGGCCCGCACCTACCCGCCGGTGGCGGCCTACGATCCCCAGCAGCTGGAGGCCACCGCCGAGGACCTGGGCCACCTGATCGACTTTTTGGGCGCGGCGCTGTACGTCGACGACGCGCCGGTGTTCACCGACTTCGTCGGCTGGACCGGGTCGGTGCTGGGCGCGCGCGGGGTCACGGCCGAGGCACTGCGGGTGGGACTGGGTGTCCTTCACGACGAACTACGAGACTTCCCCCGGGCCCGCCGCATGCTGGCCCAGGGGATCGAGGTGGCGCGCTTCACCCGCGCCGATCAGGAGATCTGACGACAGATGCTGGAAAAGACCCCGTTCCGTACCGAGGTGCGTGCCGTTCCTCCGGACACGACCCTGCTCGTGCTGACCGGTGATCTGGACTACGACACCGCGCCGGAGCTGTTCGCCTTCGTGCGGGAGTTGTTCTCCGGGCAGGTGAGCGATCTGGCGCTGGATCTGTCAGGGTTGGACTTCGTCGACTCCTCCGGGGTGGCGGCGCTGATCAACGTCTACAACTGCGCCGGTGAGCACCGGGCGAGCATGCGGATCGTCGCGCTGACGCCCTACCTGCGTCACCTGTTCCGGGTGACGGCCCTGGACCAGGTCTTCCGGCTGCCGCCGGAGTGAGGCCCGCTCCCCCGCGCTCCGGCCGCGACCGGCCGAGGACGTCCAGGCCCGCCGGGCGGGCGCCGTCGGGGCGTTCGGTGGGGGCGGGTGAACGGGCCGGGCGGGGCGGGCCGATGATGGGGCGATGAGCTCCACCGCCCCGGTGCCGCTGGCGGCCCTGGCCGCCCTGCTCGCCGACGACACCCGTGCCCGTTTCTGCCTGGCCCTGCTGGACGGGCGGGCCTGGAGCGCCGGCCGGCTGGCCGCGCACGCGCAGGTGGCGGCCTCGACCGCCAGCGAGCACCTGTCGCGGCTCGTCGGCGGCGGGCTGCTGGCCGAGGAGCGCCGGGGGCGTCACCGGTACGTGCGCCTGGCCTCGCCGCAGGTGGCCCAGCTCGTGGAGGACTTGGCCGCCTGCGCCCTGACGACCGGCCGCCCCGCCGAACCCGGCGAACCCGGCGAACCCGGCCGTACCGGCGGGTCCGGTCACGGGGCGGGGGGCCGGAGCGGTACGGGTGGTGCCGCCCGGCCGGGGACGCTGCGCGCCGCCGGAGCGGCACGGGCGATGGCGCAGGCGCGTACCTGCTACGACCACCTGGCCGGCCGGCTCGGGGTGGCGATCACCGACGCGCTCACCGCGCGCGGGCTGCTGTGGCAGGAGGGCGGGTTCGCGCTCAGCCGGGCCGGGCTGGAATGGTTCGCCACCGACCTCGGCGCGCGGCTGCCCGCGGGCGGCCGCCGTCCGATGGCCAGGGCCTGCCTGGACTGGACCGAACGCCGCCCGCACCTGGCCGGCAGCGCCGGAGCGGTCCTGTGCGCGACCGCGCTGGAGCGCGGGTGGGTGACCCGGATCGGCTCCGAGCGCGCCCTGGCCGTCAGCGCGGCCGGGCAGCGGGCCCTGCGGGACCTGCTGGGCCTGTCACCGGAGCACGGCACCGCGCCCGCGTGACCCCGCGCCCCGGGACCACGCCGGGCACGCCTTCGCCGGGCACGCCTTGTTCGGGCACGGGAACGAGAGCACGGGAACGAGGGCACGGCGGCGGGCCGGGCGTGCTCAGGCCTGCAGGTAGTGCAGGACGGCGAGCACCCGGCGGTGGTCGTTGTCGGACGGGGGCAGGCCGAGCTTGGTGAAGATCTGCGTCACGTGCTTCTCCACCGAGCCGTAGGACAGGAACAACGCCTCGGCGATCGCGCTGTTGGAGCGCCCCTGGGCCATCAGCGACAGCACCTCGCGCTCCCTGGGGGTGAGGTCCCGCAGTGCCTCCGCCCGTTTCGCGGCGCCCATGATCTGAGTGACGACCTGCGGGTCCAGGACGGTCTCCCCCGCCGCGATCCGCCGCAGGGCCTCCAGGAAGTCCTTGACGTCGGCGACGCGTTCCTTCAGCAGGTATCCCACCCCCTGGGCCCCGCCGGCCAGCAGCCGGGCGGCGTAGTGGGTCTCGATGTACTGGGAGAACACCAGCAGGCCCACCCGCGGGTGGGCGCGGCGGATCTCGATCGCGGCGCGCAGGCCCTCGTCGGTGTGGGTGGGCGGCATGCGCACGTCGATCACCGCGAGGTCGGGGCGGTGCTCGTCCACCGCCGCCCGCAGCGCCTCGCCGTCCCCCACGGCCGCGGCCACCTCGTGGCCGCGGGAGGTCAGCAGCAGGCACAGGCCGTCCCTGAGCATCACGGCGTCCTCGGCGATCACGATACGCATGCGGCTTTTCCGTTCAGATGTGCAGGGGCAGCTCGACGGTGACCACCGTAGGCCCTCCGTGCGGGCTGTGAACGGTGATCGTTCCGTCCACCACGCCGATCCGGCCGGCCAGGCCGCTCAGCCCGGTTCCGGCGCCCATCACGGCGCCGCCGGTGCCGTCGTCGCATACCAGCAGGCGCAGCAGGCCACGGTGCGCCCCTACCTCGACGCGGGCCCGCCGGGCGCCGCTGTGCTTGACGACGTTGGCGAGCAGTTCCGCCGTGCAGAAGAAGACGATGCTCTCCACCGCCGGCGAGGGCCGCCGCGGCAGGTCGGCCCGCACGGTGACGGGCAGCGGGTTGCGCGCCGCCAGGGTGGTCAGGGCGACCTCCAGGCCCTTGTCCAGCGCGGCCGGGTGGATGCCGTGGATCAGTTCGCGCAGCTCGGTCAGGGTGTCCTTGGCGTTGCGGTGCGCGCCGTCGACGAGCGCGCGGGCGCGCTCGAGGTGCTCGCTCCCGTCGCTCTCGTCGTGAGCCGTGCGGGCGATGCGGGCTGCGTGGGCGGCGTGGGTAGCGTGGGTGAGGTCCTCCTGGGCCATGCCCAGCGTCATCGCCAGCGTCACCAGCCGGGCCGCCGTGCCGTCGTGCAGGTCGCGTTCGATACGGCGCAGCTCGGCGGCCGCGTCGTCCACGGCGCGCGTGCGCGTCTCCTCCAGCGCGCGGATCCGCAGGGCGCCGCGGGTGGGTCCCAGCAGGGCACGCGCGATCCACCGCTCGGGCGCCAGCGCCAGGTGAAGCCCCCACGGGGCCGCCACCAGCAGCGCCGCCCCGGCCACGCCCATGAGCAGCGCGCCGGCCCAGGTGCCGGGCGTCAGGGCGGGGAAGACGCCGCCGCGCCACCACAGCGGGCAGGTCAGCAGGACCACGCCCAGGCCCCACAGCCCGGCGGCGGCCGCGAGCGCCGGCACCGCCGCCGGCAGCCGCGCCACGCCGTGGGCGACGGCGCGCCACCCGGTGACGTCGCCGAGCGCCGCGGCGAGCCGGTCGAGCAGGCCCGGCCCCGGGCGCGGGGCGGGAGGGGCGGGGATCGCCACCGCGGCCAGCGTCACGGCCAGCGCGCGGTTGAGCCTGCCCAGGCCTCTGGCGCCCAGCACGCACAGCGCCAGCAGCGGTACCCCGACGAGGCTGGTCGTCATCAACGCGCTCAGTGCCACGACGAGCAGGTAGAGCGTCCCGGCGACGGCCATCGGCACGATCGACAGCGTGTACGCCAGCTCGCGCCACGCCCATGCCCGCAGCGGGGCGCCGAGCAGCACCCGCCAGGACGGCACACCGTGACCCGCGCGCTCGTCCATGCCCCTCCTCCGATGTCGCCTCCAGGGTGACCGATCACGGACGGGCCGCACCAGCCGGTCGTCCCCCGCACCGATACGGCGGACATCCCGGTGGTGCCGTCCGCCGGGCCGGATGAGAGTGGAGACGGTGAGCACAACGTGCGCGCAAGGGATGCGCGGCGCGGTGAGGGATCGCCGCAGGAGCGAGGAGGAGCCGATGCTCGACGTGAGCAGATCACTGGTCACCGGTCTGACGATGGCGGCGCTGGCCGGCATCACCGGGACGGCGGGGCCCGTGGCACCCGCCGGGGTGACCGGCGCGGGGGTGGCGACGGTGTCCCCGGCGGTGTCCCCGGCGGTGTCCCCGGCGGTGTCCCCGGCGGTGTCCGCCGCGCCGGCCGCCCCCACCGCCCCCACCGTGTCCGCCGCCCCCACCGCGTCCACCGTGTCCGCCGCCCCCACCGCGTCCACCGGGGTGGCGGGGGCCGGGCGGCCCGGGTGGCGGGCGTGCGCGGGGCAGGACGTCCCGGCGGGCATGGAGTGCGCCACCGTCGAGGTGCCGGTGGACTGGGCCCGGCCCGAGGGGCCGACGATCTCCCTGCAGACGGCCCGGCTGCCCGCCACCGAGCCCGCGCGCCGGATCGGCAGCGTGCTCGGTGTCCCCGGCGGGCCCGGTGCCAGGGGCATCGACGACCTCAAGCGTGTCGCGGGCGACCTCACCGAGCTGCGCCGGCGTTTCGACATCGTCGCCTACGACCCCCGCACCACCGTGTGGCTGGAGCGGATGCCCGCCGCGTGCCAGGAGCCCGCGGTGACGCTGTCGGAGCCGCGTGACCGCGGGGAGTACGACGCCCTGGCCGCGGCGATGGCCAAGGGCTTCACCACCTGCCGCACGGCCGACCGGACCGGATTGTTCGCCCACCTGGACTCGTTGTCGGTGGCCAGGGACATGGACGCGCTCCGCGAGGCGCTGGGCGAGGAGAGGCTGAGCTTCATGGCCAACTCCTACGGCGGGGTGGCCTCGGCCGCCTACGCCCGGCTGTTCCCGCGGCGCATCCGCGCCGTGTACCTCGACGGGGTGATCAACCAGACCCGGGGGTTCTTCGATCAGATGACGATGTGGCTGCGCCCGGCAGAGAGGGTGTTCGCCGGTTTCACCCGCTGGTGCGCGGCCACACCGGCCTGCGCGCTGCACGGTCAGGACGCCGGTGCCCTATGGCGCGAGCTGACCGCCGACGCCGACCGTGAGCCGATCGCGGTCACCACCGCCGGGTTCGGGAAGGCGGAGCTGACAGGGTGGCACCTGCGCTCCCTCGGTTTCCCGCCCGACCCGGGGCCCGGCCATTCCGGATGGCTGGCGTTCGCCGACGCGGTGAAGCGGGCCCGGGGTGGCGACGGGTCCGGTTTCGCCGAGATGATCGTCGGCAACATGCGGGTCTGGGCCATGCCGGGGGTGCTGGCGATGACGTGCGCGGACGGGCGCGGGTACAGCGGGTACGCGCACATGCGCCAGGTGGGCCGTCAGGCGCGGAAGGCGGGGCCGAACCTCGGAACGGTCTTCTTCAGCGGGCTGGGCTGTACGGGGTGGCCGTTGCCGGTGACCAACCCCGCGCGCCCGCTGCCGGTGCGGGGCCTGCCGCCGATGCTGGGAGCCGGCAGCGTCTGGGGTGACCAGGTGTGGACCGAGAGCTTCACCGCGATGATCCCCGGCTCGGTCACGGTGGCCTACGACGGCCCCGGGCATGCCCTGTACCTGATGGGCAAGAAGTGCCCGATCAGGTACGCCACCGCCTACCTGATCGATCTGACGCTGCCCGCGCCGGGCACGGTCTGCCCGGCCGAATGACCTCACCGTCACTCGGTGGCACCGAGGTGGCGGTGGGGCGGTGAGCGCCGGGGCGGCCCTTGGCGGGGCGGTCCCGGCACCGCGGCGTCTCGGGAGCCGGGCATCCCGGTTGATCCGGGGGCTGGGAGGGTGCGGAGGGGCTTCAAGGAGGCGGGGCCACAGGGCGAGCGGGCCGGCGGGCCCACGTACGGGCTCAGGGGTGAGTTCAGGGGTGGCGCAGCCGGTGGGTGAGGCTGGTGTGGCGCCGCCCGGCGCCGCGGGTGCGTACCGCCTGGGCCAGCGCGCGCCGTGAGCCGACGATGACGACGAGCTTCTTGGCGCGGGTGATGGCGGTGTAGAGCAGGTTGCGCTGCAGCATCATCCAGGCGCTGGTGGCCAGCGGGATGACCACGGCCGGGTACTCGCTGCCCTGGGAGCGGTGGATCGACACCGCGTAGGCGTGGGCGAGCTCGTCGAGCTCGTCGAAGGCGTACTCGACGTTCTCGTCCTCGTCGGTCAGCACGGTCAGCTTGTGCTCGTCGGGCCTGATGTCGACGACGGTTCCCACGGTGCCGTTGAACACCCCGGCCGCGCCCTTCTCGTAGTTGTTGCGCAGCTGGGTGACCTTGTCGCCGATGCGGTAGACCCGTCCTCCGTAGCGGCGTTCGGGCATGTTCTCGCGGGAGGGGGTCAGGGCCTCCTGCAGGGCGTTGTTGAGGTTGCCGGCTCCGGCGGCGCCGCGGTGCATCGGGGCCAGGACCTGCACGTCACGGCGCGGGTTGAGGCCGAAACGGCGCGGGATGCGGTTGGCGACGACGTCGACGGTGAGCGCGGCGATCTCCTCGGGCTCCTCGCAGGGGAACAGGAAGAAGTCGTTCATGCCCGCGAGCGCCGGGGGCAGGCCGGTGTTGACGCGGTGGGCGTTGACGACCACCCCCGACTCCTGGGCCTGGCGGAAGATGTGGGTCAGCCGTACCCGGGGGATCTCCTCCTCGGCGGCCAGCAGGTCGCGCAGGACCTCGCCGGCGCCGACCGAGGGCAGCTGGTCGACGTCGCCGACGAACAGGAGGTGGGTGCCCGGGGCGATGGCCTTGACGAGCTTGTTGGCCAGCAGCAGGTCCAGCATGGAGGCCTCGTCGACCACGACGAGGTCGGCGTCGAGGGGGTTGTCGCGGTCGAAGGTGGCCTCTCCTCCCGGGCGCAGCTGCAGCAGCCGGTGCACGGTGGTGGCCTCGTGGCCGGTCAGCTCGGCCAGGCGCTTGGCGGCCCTGCCGGTGGGGGCGGCCAGGATGACCTTGGCCTTCTTGGCGCGGGCCAGGGTGACGATGGAGCGCACCGTGAAGCTCTTGCCGCAGCCGGGGCCGCCGGTGAGCACCGCGACCTTGCGGGTCAGCGCCAGGCGTACCGAGTGGGCCTGTTCCTCGGCCAGGTCGGCGCCGGTCCTGGTGCGCAGCCATTTCAGGGCGGTGTCCCAGTCGACGCCGGAGAAGACGCCCAGGCGGTCGTGCTCGCAGGTCAGCAGGGTGCGCAGCGCGCCGGCCAGGGACAGCTCGGCGCGGTGGAAGGGCACCAGGTAGACCGCGGGGACGCTTCCCTCGCCGACGGGGACGTCCTCGCGGACGACGCCCTGTTCGACGACGAGCTCCTCCAGGCAGCGGGCGGTGAGCTCGGCGCCGACCTCCAGGATCTTGACCGCGTCGGCGACGAGGTTGGGGGCGGGCAGGTAGCAGTGACCGTCGTCGGCGGCCTGCGACAGGGTGTAGCGCAGGCCGGCCTTGACGCGCTCGGGGCTGTCGTGCGGGATGCCGACGGCCTGGGCGATGGTGTCGGCGGTCTTGAAGCCGATGCCCCACACGTCGTCGGCCAGCCGGTAGGGCTCGGTCCTGACGACGGTGATGGAGCGGTCGCCGTACTGCTTGAAGATGCGCACCGCGATGGAGGTGGAGACGCCGACGCCCTGCAGGAAGATCATCACCTCTTTGATGATCTTCTGTTCCTCCCAGGCGACGCCGATCATCTTGGTGCGCTTGGGGCCCAGGCCCGGGACCTCGACGAGCCGTTCGGGGGTGGTCTCGATGACCTCCAGGGTGTCGACGCCGAAGTGGTCGACGATGCGGTCGGCCATCTTGGGGCCGATGCCCTTGATCAGTCCTGAGCCCAGGTAGCGGCGGATGCCCTGCACGGTGGCGGGCAGCACGGTGGTGTAGGACCACACCTCGAACTGCTTGCCGTAGCGGGGGTGGGAGGTCCAGCGGCCGGTCAGCCGCAGTGACTCGCCGGGCTGGGCGCCCAGCAGGGGGCCGACCACGGTCAGCAGGTCGGCGCCGGAGCGGTCGGTGGCCACCCGCGCGATGGTGTAGCCGGTCTCCTCGTTGGCGTAGGTGATGCGCTCCAGGACCGCGTCCAGCGTGGCCGAGACGCCGCGTTCGGCTGACTGCACGCCCCCTCCCCTCCCCCGGGTCCCCGCCCCGCGGAGCTCTGCGGAGCCCTGCGGATCCGCTGGCGCAAGTGTAGGCCAGCGGCCGCGCGGCCTGATCACCGCCGGGAACCCGGGCCGCTACGCCTCGGGGTCGTGGACCAGGACCGATCGCCCGCCGTCGACGGGAACGGTGGCGCCGGTGATGAAGGCGGCGTCGTCGCCGAGCAGGTGGACGATCGCGGACGCGACCTCCTCGGCGCGGGCGACGCGGCCCAGCGGGTGCAGCTGCGCCATCTGCCGCTCGATGCGGGCGGCGGCCTCGGGCCCTTGGGAGGCGAGGAGGTCCTCGTAGCGCTCGGTGCGCACCGAGCCGGGCGCCACGGCGTTGACGCGGATGCCGTGCGGGCCGTACTCCACCGCCAGGGCCCGGGTCATCCCCTCGACGGCGGCCTTGGCCGTGACGTAGGGCAGGCAGCCCGGTACCGCCCGGCGGGCCTGGTGGGAGGAGACGTTGACGATGGCCCCGGGCCCCTGGCCGGCCAGGAAGCGGCGGATCGCGACGGCGCAGCCGACGACGGCGCCGTCGAGGTTGGCGCCGATGAGCTCCAGCACCCGCCGGGGCGGATCGCGGTGCAGGCGGGCGTCCTGGAAGACGGCCGCGTTGTTGACCCAGCCGGTGAGGGTGCCGGCCGCCTGGGCGAGGTCGGCCGCGCGTTCGGCCACGGTCTCGTCCGCGGCGTCCCCGGCCACGCCGCTCAGGCGCGCCGTCGCGGGGTGGTCGCCCAGCCAGGCCAGGGCGGCCGGGTCGCGCTCGACGACGACCACACCGCCGCCGCCGCCGTGGTCGTCGGCCAGCAGGCGCTCGACCACCGCCCGGCCGATGCCGCGGCCCCCTCCGGTCACCACGTACGAACGGCTCATGTTCACAGTCCCCTTCCGGTCGGGGCGCCCCTGCCGTTTCGGCCGTCCCCGGCCTCGGTGGTCTCGGACTCTCGGCCGTCTCGGGCGAAGGGCGCCGGTGGCCGGTGCCCTTCGGTGGCGGGACCGGCCGCCCCCCATGAGAAGGGATCACCCACCCTCCTGTCAATTGCTTCTATCGAAGCACTTCGATACCGTGAGGGAGCCGGGGGCGCTGGGCAGGGGTCGGCCGTCCTGCCCGTGCGGGCGGGACGGCCGGGTGGGAAAGGGGGTCGAGCCCCTTCAGGACGAGGTGGGCCTGTCGTAGCCCTCGTCCTCCCCGTGGACGGCGGTGTTCGGGTCGTCCTCGGGCTGGCCGGCCGGGTCGGTCGGCGAAGGGGCGAACTCGTCGGCGAAGTCTGGTTCCTCGTGGAGGTCCTGCTGGTCCGCCCGGCGGTCCGCCAGCGGAACGTCCTGGTCGGAGGTGGGTTCGGAGTGCGACATGGTTCCTCCCGAATATGACGGCGCCCGTGGTGGACGGGCGGAAAGGTGATCGCGCTGTGCCTGCCCCGGTCCGGCCCGCCCAATCACCGCTCCCCCGCATCCGCGGTGCTCACGGCCCTCCCGGGGCCGCGGGACCAGGGCCCGGCCGGTGTCCGCCGTACCGGAAAGGAATCCGGTACGGGGGTCCGGCCGCCCGGCCGGGCCGGGGGCACGCCGTCGCGGCCCGTCCGGGTGCGATCAGCGGCGGATGCGCAGCACGACGAGCGCGAGGACGTAGGCGACCCCGGCGATCATGGCCAGCACGCCGTAGGGGTGGCCGTCCTGCCCCTGGGCGATCTCGACGACGAAACCGATCACGACGGCGGCCATCAGCGTCATGCCCGCGATGCCGGTCGCCTCGCCGTCGATGTGGTTGATCCGCTCGTCCTTGCGGTCGAGCAGGCCCGCGACCGTCTCGCTCCTGCGGGCCAGAATGACCAGCGCCAGCGCGAGGGCGAGCATGACGGCGAGCCCGCCGAGCGCGAAGGTGCGATCCCCCCCGGACAGGCCGCTCGCCAGGTAGACCAGGCCGCCCAGGACGGCGGCCCCGGGGGTGATCCATCGTTTCCATGACCGTGTCTCGTGCGTCGTACCCTCATCGGTCGACATCGAAGACCTCCTCCACCGTTGTACCGAAAAAGCGTGACAACGCGATCGCGAGCGGCAGGGACGGCAGGTACCGTCCTGTCTCGATCGAGTTGATGGTCTGGCGCGAGACGCCCATGGCCGTCGCGAGGTCCCCCTGCGACAGGCCGCGCCGCGTCCGTAGTTCCCGCACCGTGTTGCGCATATGTAAAGCATGCTTTACAGCACGGGAAGTGTCAAGCGTGCTTTACATCCAGGGGCGTCCCGGGTCTGCCGGGGGCGCCCGGAGCGCCGTCGCGACCGCGAGAAGGGGGGCGCGGCACCGGCGAGGAGGCCCGGCGGCGGGCCCTTTGGGGATCCCTTGGCCGGATCGCGCCATCGCCCTGTGTGACGGAGCACCTACCATCCGTCAGGTGACCGTCGGTGCCCGGGCGGCACGCGCCCCATCGCGAAGGAGAGGCACATGCGAAGGACCTTGACCACCGTCCTGCTGGCGCTGGGCACGGCGGCGGCCGTACCGGTCCCGGGGCCCGCCTCGCAACCGGCCCCGGCCGGGCCCGGCCGTCAGGGCGTGATCGGCACCAGCGCCGGCACCATCCCCGGGAGCACGCCGGACGGTGTCAGGGGCACCGCCGCGTCCGGTACGGCGGACGCCACGAGCGGGAACGCGGCCCGGGCCAAGGGAGGGATCACCGTCGTCGGGCTGACCCCGGACCAGCGCCTGGTGGCCTTCGACATCCGCTTCCCCGCCCGCCTTCGCGACCTGGGCCGCATCCACGGCCTCCGGGACGACACGAGGATCGTCGGCATCGACCACCGCGTCCAGGACGGCGAACTGTACGGCGTCGGGGACCACGGCGGCGTGTACAGGCTCACCGGGTCGGCCAGGGCCACCAAGGCCTCCCAGCTGACGGTGGCGCTCAGCGGCTCGTCCTTCGGCGTCGACTTCGATCCGGTCGCCGACGTGCTGCGCGTGGTCGGCGACACCGGGCAGAACCTGCGGCACGACCTGGAGGGTCTCGGTGCCGCCGGCGGCCCGGAAGGGGTGACGGCCGCGGGCCGGACCGTGACCGGCAGGCCGCTGACCGCCCCGTCCCTCCCGTCCCTCCCGTCACCCACCGCGCCGCCCGCGCCGCCCGCCGTGCCCGCGCCGCCCGCCGTGCCTCCCGCCACCACCGCCACCACCGCCGTGCCCGCACCGCCGACCGCACCGGCCGCCGCGCTCGCCGTCGTGCTCGGCGTCTCGGGCGCCGCGCACATCAACAACGACCTCAGCCCCGCCACCGCCACCGCGCTCTTCACCGTGGACACCGTCGCCGACCGGCTGAGCCTGCAGTCACCCGCCGACACCGGCGTGCTGACCCCCACCGGCAACCTGCGGGTGGCCGCGAGCGGCCCGGTGGGGTTCGACGTCCACAGCTCGCTGCGCGGCGGGATCACCGTCTCCAACAGCGCCTTCGCCACGCTGAAGGTCGCCGGCCGCTACGGCCTGTACGGCCTCAACCTGCTCACCGGCGCCGTCAACTACCGCTACGGCGTCTTTCCCGCCCGCCGCCAGGTCATCGACATCGCGATCCGGCTCGACCGCGGCTGACCCGCACCCGGCCCCGCCGCGACCACGCCACGACCACGCCACGACCACGCCACGACCACGCCACGACCACGCCACGGCCCCGCCGCGGGTCCTGCGGCAGGTCCTGCCACGACCCCGCGCCCGGCACCGCCGCAGGTCCCGCGACCGCTGCGGCCCCTGCTCCGCTCCCGCTGCGGCCGCGTGCCCGCCGGAGGGCTTCACCCGCGTGGCGTACGGCCTCCACCGGTCCCGGGGGCACCGGTTGTTCTAGGGTGGCCTCGCCCGCGTCGTGCGATCGACCAGCGACGCGCGGCCGCTCCCCCTCCCGCTGTGAAAGCCGAGGCCCAGGAGAGCACGCATGTCGCGCAACCACACCGCCAGCATGGGACGTGCCCTGACGCTCATCGCGCTCACCGCCCTGGCCGCCTTGGCCGCCATCGTCGGGCCGGGCGTGCTCCCCCTGGCCGCGACGGCCGTGGGCCGGACCGGCCCGCCCCAGGCCCCGCCCTCCCCGCGCGCGACCCGGGCACCGGAGGCGGCCCCCGCGCCTGTGGTGACCCCCGCGTCCCCGGCACGGACGGCGCCCGGCGCCCGGCCGTCCCGCCTGCAGGCGGTGACCCCGCCGCCGAAGGTGCCGTGGGTGCCGCCGGACATGCTGGCCGCGCTCCAGCGCGACCTCGGCCTCAGCAGGGAACAGGTCTACGAACGGCTGCTGAACGAGATCGCGCTGTCCTCGGTCGAGGCACGGCTGCGCGAGGAGCTGGGCACCCGCTTCGCCGGGTCCTGGTTCAGCGGGCTGCTGTCCCAGACGCTGGTGGTGGCCACCGTCAGCGCCGCCGACGTCCCCAGGATCACCGCCGCCGGTGCCCGCCCCACAGTGGTCAGGTGGTCGCTGGCGCAGCTGATCCCGATCCGCAAGAGGATCGACGCCGTCCTGTCCGCCCATCCCGCGGGCGCCAGCGTGCGTTACATCGACGTGAGGCTGAACAGGGTCGTCGTGCTCTCCCAGAGGCCCACGACGACCGAGAGGATCATCAAGTCCATCGGGGTGAACTCGGCCGCGGTGGTCGTGCTGCCCTCCACCGAGCAGCCGGGGCCGGCCTCCCGGCCGTCGTCGGTCCCGGAGCGGGTGCGCCCGCAAGCCGTCCCCCCGTCCCCCGCGGAGCGGGTGCGCCCGTAGTCCCGCGGCCCCGGCCGGTGCGGCGCGGGCGCTCAGGCGGGCTTGCGCGCCTCGATGAGGAAGCGCGTCGACCGGGCCGTGAACGGTCCCTCGGCCTCGATCCTGTCGTGCAGCTCCCGCAACCGGTCGCGGTGGCGCTCGACGGTGAAGCCCGGGACGATCCAGATCACCTTGCGCAGGAAGTAGATCACCGCGCCGACGTCGAAGAACGCCATCGGCAGGGACTCGAAACGCAGGTCGGTGACCTCCAGCCCCGCCGCCTCGGCCTCCCGGCGCGTGTCGTCGGGGTGGCGGTGACGCGCGGCTCCCGGTGGCGGCGGGCCCAGGAAGTACTCGGCGAGCTCGGCGACGCTGGCATGCCCCACCTGCTGCGACAGGTACGTCCCCCCGGGCCGGAGCACCCGGGCGATCTCCTGCCACCAGACGGTCACCGGATGGCGGCTGGTCACCAGGTCGAAGGCCTCGTCGGCGAACGGCAGCGGCGGCTCGTCGGCGTCGGCGACGACGAGCGCGCCCAGCGGGTGCAGCAACCTGGTCGCCCGGGCGATGTTCGGCGGCCAGGACTCGGTGGCCGCCATCACCGGCGGCAGCCGCCGCGCCCCGGCGAGGACCTCCCCGCCACCGGTCTGGATGTCCAGCGCGGCCGAGACCCGGCCCAGCCGCTCGCTCATCAGGCGCTGGTACCCCCACGAAGGACGCTGCTCCTCGGCCCTGCCGCGCAGCCAGGAGAAGTCCCAGCCGTCCACCGAAACGGCCTCGGCCTCGGCCACCAGGTCCTCGAATGTTCGTGACATGCCTTCATGATCCCGGCCGGGGCGCGGCCCGGCCATCGAATATTCCCCTCCCGCCCCGGGGACCCCTGCCGGCTCACGCCCGGGCGGGCGCCTGGCGAACTCCAGCGCCCGTCGCCGGCGAGCTCGGCCAGGGGACCCGTGGTCACCACCGAAGCGTCGGGGCGAACATCCCCGGTGCAGGCCCGGTGCAGGCCCGGTGCAGGCCCGGTGCAGGCCCGGTGCAGGCCCGGTGCAGGCCCGGTGCAGGCTCAGTGTCCGGGCGCGCTCGTGCCCCGGGTGATCAGGTGCAGCTCCAGCGTCACCTGGCGGGCGGTCCCGGGCCGCTCCAGCCGCCGCAGCAGCAGCTCCATCGCGGTACGGCCGGAGTCCTCCAGGGGCTGGCGCACCGTGGTGAGGTCCAGGGCCTCGGCCAGGTCGCCGTCGTCGAAGCCGACCACCGCCAGGTCACCGGGCACGGCCAGGCCCAGGTCGCCCGCGGCCCGCAGCACCCCCGCCGCGAGGGTGTCGTCGGCGGCGAAGACGGCCGAAGGGCGCCCCGGCCCCGACAGCAGTTCCCCGGCCGCGGCGCGGGCCGCGGCCAGGTCGTGCCCGCTCAGCCGCACGTCACCCTCGGCCAGGGGAAGGCCCGCCTCGGCCAGGGCCTCACGGTAGCCGGCCAGGCGCCGCTGGGACGGCGAGACGTACAGGCCCGACCGCTGCGCCTCGCCCAGGAAGGCGAACCGGCGGTGACCCGCGGCGAGCAGGTGCTCGGCCACCATCCGGCCGCCTGCGGCGTCGTCGGTGTGCACCGAGTCGAAGCCCGCGTGGCGGACGTCGACCAGCGCCGTGGGCAGCCGCGCGGCGACCAGGCGATCGGCCACCGCCTCCTCCAGACAGAGGCTGACGACGACGAGCCCGTCCAGCCGCCCGGTGATGGGCAGCCCGGCCAGCAGCGGCGAGGAGCTCTGCGCGGCCGACTCCTGGTCGAACAGCACGACCTCCAGGGGCCGGTCGCCGACGGCTGCCAGGACGCCGTTCAACCGCCGGGCCACCGACGGGTAGGAGGTGAAGGGGGCGATCACCCCGACGCGCCCCACGCCCCGGCGGGCCTTGGCGACCGCGTCCTGCTTGGGGACGAAACCGAGCGCGTCGGCGGCCTCCAGGACCTTGCGGCGGGTCTCCTGGCTGACCCTGGCCGGGGAGTTCAGGGCCAGGGAGACGGTGGAGATGCTGACGCCCGCCGCGCCGGCGACGTCGTAGATGGTCGTGCGGTCCGCCACGTGTCACCCCTGACGCAAAGCGCACCGGAACCGGCCGGAGACGCGATCTCCTGGGCGGGAATCGTACCAAGCGCCCCCGGCACTGCACGCGAGACCTCAGGTCGCCGCCAGCGCCTCGGTGGGCGGCAGGCGGGCTGCGCGCATCGCCGGATACAGCCCGGCGAGCGTGCCGATGACCAGCGTCGCGCCGATCGCGCCGCCGAACGCCCACGGCGGCACCACCGCGGGCCAGCCCTTGGACAGCGCGTAACCGGTACTGGCCAGCGCGCCGAGCGCCGACCCGGCCACCCCTCCGAGCGCCGACAGCAGCAGCGACTCGGCCAGGAACTGCACGCGCACCTGCCCCCGCGTCGCCCCCAGCGAGCGGCGCAGGCCCACCTCCCTGCGCCGCTCGAGCACGGAGATCACCATCGTGTTGGCCACGCCGACGCCGCCGACCAGCAGCGCCACCGCCCCCAGGCCCAGCATGAGACCGGTGAACGCGCCGGCCGCGGCCGCCTTGGCGCTCAGGGCGTCCGAGGGACGGCTGACGTTCACCTCCTCCGGGTTCTGCGGATCGACCGTCCGCGGCAGCACCTCGCGTACCGCCTCCACGGCCGCGTCCGCGGAGCGCTCGTAGATGGTGGTCGGGTGGCCGTCGAAGTCCAGGTAGCGTTCGGCGGCCTCGAACCCGACCAGAGCCGAGCGTTCGATCTCCGGCGCCAGCGGCAGGGCGTCCAGGACGCCGATGACGCTGAACCACCGCCCGCCGATCCATACCTGGGCACCCGGCCCGGTCAGGCCGAGCCGCTCGGCGGCCACCGGCCCCAGCACGACCGCCGGATAGCGGGCGGTCGCGGCGTTGAGCCAGGTGCCCGCCCGTACCGTCCCCTGCAGGGTGGTGAGCAGCTCGACGTCGGCGGCCCGCACCGCGATGCCCCCGGTCACGCTCTTGGAGATCTTGCCGGTACGCCGGACCGTGGCCTCCACGGTCCCGGTGGCGGCCGCGCTGGTGACCGGCGCGATCCTGCGGACCATGTCGGGCGCGCCGACCGGCAGCCGGGTCTGGCCGCCGAACACGGTCTGCCCGGCCTCGACGGTCAGCAGGTTGGTGCCGAGCCCGTCGAGCCTGCGCAGCAGGTCCTCCCGGGAGGAGGAGGAGATGCCGATCACCGCGACCATGGTGGCGATGCCGATCGCGATGCCCAGCGCCGACAGCGTCACCCGCGCCGGCCGGGCGCGCAACCCGGCGGCGCCGACCCTGAGCACGTCGCCCACGCGCAGCCGCGGCGGCCGAAGCCGCTCGTTCGCGCCGCTCACCGGGTCACCTGCCCGGCGTCCCCGGCGTGATCGGCGTGGTCGTCGTGGTCGTCGTGGTCGCGGGCCGCGGGGCCGGCGCCGGAGACGATCAGGCCGTCCCTGACCCGCACCCGGCGCGGCGCCCACGCGGCGATCCCGTCGTCGTGGGTGATCACCGCGATCGTGGTGCCCGTGGCGTGCAGGGCGCCCAGCACGCCGAGCACCTCGGCGCCTGAGGCGCTGTCGAGGTTGCCGGTGGGCTCGTCGGCCAGCAGCAGGGGCGGCTCGCCGACCACCGCCCTGGCCACCGCGACCCGCTGCTGCTCCCCGCCCGACAGCTGGTGGGGCCGGTGCCCGAGCCGGTGGCCCAGCCCGACCCGCTCCAGCGCGGCCGCGGCCCGCTCGCGCCGCTCGCGCAGACGCGGACCGGCGTACAGCAGGCCGTCGGCGACGTTGTCCAGGGCGCTCACCCCCGCGGCCAGGTGGAACTGCTGGAAGACGAAGCCCAGGTGACGCGAGCGCAGCGCGGACAGCTCGCGGTCGCCCAGCGCGCCGACGTCGTGGCCGGCGATCCTGATCGTGCCGGCCGTGGGCCGGTCCAGGGTCCCGATCATGTGCAGCAGGGTGGACTTGCCCGAACCGGACGGGCCGACGATCGCGAGCAGCTCGCCCGCGCCGATCCGCAGGTCCACCCCGCGCAATGCGGCCACCCCCTGCCCGTACAGCTTGGTCACCCCGGTGAGCTCGACGATGTTCACGAGCGCGGCACCCCGACCTTCATGCCCTGCGCCAGGCCCGCGCCCTCGATCTCGACGTCCCCGCCGCCGTACGCGCCGGTCTGCACCGGCACCAGCCGGGTCGCCGAGCCCTGCACGACCTCGACGGCGAAACCGCCCTCGCGCAGCGCCAGCAGCGCTTCGATGGGGACCTTCAGCACGTCGCGCACCCGTTCGCTCTCCATCTCCACCGTCACCGGCGCCTGGTCCAGCCTTCCGGTGGAGCCCTTGGCCAGGGTGATCTCGACGTCGATCGTCGAGGCCCCCTCCTGCTCCTCCCCCTGGCCCGGAGCGGCCTTGGCGACCGAGCCGACGAAGGTGATCCTCCCCTTGAGCTCGCGCCCGCCGGGCAGCTCCACCCGCACCCCGGCACCCTTGCGGGCCATCTGCTGGTCCTCGGTGTCCAGGTCGACCTGCACGATCCGGCGGGTACCGGTCAGGGTCAGGACCCGCGCGCCGGCACGCACCCGGTCGCCCACCTTCGCGGCCACCTCGGCCACCCGTACCGGGCCGTCCAGGAAGACCACCTGGGCGGCGTCGACGACACCGGTCTGCGGCAGGCCGCGATCTCGCTGCCACTCCTGGACCGCCGAGGAGGTGAGGGAGGTGAACTCCTCGTCCACCGTCAGGTCCTCGCCGTACCCCAGCGCCCTGAGGTTGCGTTCGAGCTGCTCGACGTCGGGCCCGTCGTCCACGCCGGACCGCAGCGGCCGGTACAGCGGCACCCGGCCGTACATCAGCGTCAAGGGCCTGCGGTCGATCCTCAGCAGCGCCCGGCCCCGGCGGATCACCCGCCCCTCGGCCGGCACCGTGGTCACCGTGCCGCCGGCACCCGCGACCGCCGTGTACTCCCCCGAGTAGGTCAGCCTGCCGGCGACCGAGGTGGTGTCCACCACGTCGCCACGGGTGATCTCCGCCGTCGGCGGCACCGGTGGCGCCGACGGCCCGGCCGCCTCCCCGGTGCCGTCCAGGCCCACCGCCGCGGCGACCGCCCCGCCGAGCACCACGGCGGCCACCGTCCCGGCCAGCACCGCTCTGCCACGTCTCATCCGCCGCCTCCGCCACCTGCGGGAGTCGTCATCTGTGCTCACCTCCGTACCGGCGGGACGCACGCCCGCGGCACGGTCCGATGTCTACGGCGGCCGGGGTTAGCGGCCCGTAAGCCCCGCCGCGCGGGCCCATCGCGTACCGACGGCGAAGGACGTCGTGCGGACGACGCCCAAGGACGCGTACGGACGGTGTACGGACGGTGTACGGACGCCCCGGGAGCGGCCGGGCGTCGCGGCGGCGCGCGGGCTTATCGCGGCCTAACATCCGATGGCCCACGCTGGTCGCGGAGGTGCGGGCATGCGCGTGCTGGTGGTCGAGGACGAGGACGAGATGGCCGACGCCATCGCCCGTGCCCTGCGGCGGCGGGCCATCGCCGTGGACGTCGCCTACGACGGCGCGCAGGCCATGGAGCGGCTGGGACACACCGGCTACGACGTGGTGGTGCTGGACCGCGACCTGCCGGGGCTGCACGGCGACGAGGTCTGCCGGAGGCTGGTCGCGATGGGCGGCGGCGGGGGGATCCTGATGCTGACCGCGATGGGCGGGGTGGGCGAGCGGGTGGACGGGCTCGGGCTGGGCGCCGACGACTACCTGCCCAAGCCCTTCGCGATCGCCGAGCTGGCCGCCCGGGTGCGCGCGCTGGCCCGGCGCACGGCCTCGGTG
Source organism: Streptosporangium sp. NPDC050855 (assembly GCF_044456585.1). Lineage (NCBI taxonomy): Bacteria > Bacillati > Actinomycetota > Actinomycetes > Streptosporangiales > Streptosporangiaceae > Streptosporangium > Streptosporangium sp. NPDC050855. Next base: position 205,329 of record NZ_JBITFY010000013.1, on the reverse strand, counting down.
AGGCCCGTGGTGCTGGAGCGCGCCGGGGTGCGGCTGGACCCGGCCGGGCGGACCGTGACCAGGGACGGCGCGCCCCTGGCCCTGACCCGCAAGGAGTTCGCGTTGCTGCAGGTGCTGCTGCTGGCCGACGGCGAGGTGGTGCGCACCCGCGACCTGCTCGCCCGGGCCTGGGACGAGTACTACGAGTCGGGCACCGGGGCGCTGCGGGTGGCGATGACGACGCTGCGCAGGAAGCTCGGCGACCCGCCGGTCATCGAGACCGTCCCGGGACGGGGATACCGCCTGTGACCGGCCTCGCCCCCCGCCCCCCGCGAGGGAGCGCGCGGGCGGGAAGGGCGGCCGGACGGGTGCGGGAACGGCTCCGGGCCTGGCGCGGGTTCGGGCTGCGCACCCGCCTGACCCTCCTGTACGGCGGCCTGTTCTTCGGCGCGGGCGCGATCCTGCTCTGGGTCACCTACGCGCTGACGGCCCGGACCATGCAGCAGCGGATCGTCACCCGCATCTCGTCGGTCCCCAAGGACGACCCCCTGCAAAGACCGCTGCCGCCGCCGCAGGAGGAGTTCTTCCTGCGCACCGCCGGAGACCTGCTCCATCAGGTGGAGGCCGGCAAGGCCGACGTGCTGGCGGAGCTGCTGCGCAACTCGGTGATCGGGCTCGTGGTGATCGGCGTGGTCGCGACCCTGCTCGGCCTGCTGATGACCGACCGGGCACTGCGCCCCCTGCAGCGGGTGACCGGTACCGCCGAACGCCTGTCGGAGAGCACCCTGCACGAGCGCATCGCGCTGGACGGCCCGCCCGACCACGTCAAACGCCTGGCCGACACCTTCGACGCGATGCTCGACCGCCTCCAGCGCTCCTTCGACGCCCAGCGCCGCTTCGTCACCAACGCCTCCCACGAGCTGCGCACGCCCATCGCGGTCAACCGGACGCTGATCGAGGTGGCGCTGGAGGAGCCGGACGCCTCCGGCGACGTGCACGCGCTCGGCCGGGCACTGCTCGGCGTCAACGCCCGCCACGAGCGGCTCATCGAGGGGTTGCTGCTGCTGGCCCGTTCGGAGAACGAGCTGGTCGCCCGCAGGCCGGTGGACCTGGAGCACGTCGCGGCGTCGGCGCTGGAACAGCTCGGGGCCACCGCGCGCCGGCGCGGCGTCGCGCTGCGGGCCGACCTGTCGCCCGCCCCTACCCGCGGCGACGCGCTGCTGCTGGAACGCTGCGTGTTCAACCTGGTCGAGAACGCCCTCAAGTACAACGTCCCGGACGGTCACGTGCAGGTACGGCTGGCCGCGAGCGGCGAGGAGCTCACGCTCGTCGTGGACAACACCGGCCCGCTCGTCCCCGCCCACGAGGCCGGTGACCTGTTCGAGCCGTTCCGCCGCCTGCACGACCGGATCGGCTCGGCCCAGGGAGCCGGTCTGGGCCTGTCGATCGTACGGGCCATCGTGGTGGCGCACGACGGCACCGTGACGGCCGTGCCGCGCCCCGGCGGCGGCCTGTCCGTCACGGTACGGCTGCCCCTGGCGCACGAGGCGGCCCGTGCCGCGCGCCTGGCCGGGCCGGGATCGGCCGCGTAGGCGGCCCCGGCCCGCGCGGCCCCGGTCTCTGGACGGGTGTTCCGGCCGGGCCCCGGTGTTCCGGCCGTCGCGTCACCCGGTACTCCTCACGTGAACGGGACCGCGGGGCTCAGCCGCTCACCCGGCGCCGTCGCCGGAGCCCTCCGAGCCCTCCGAGCCCTCCGGACCCCCCGGGCCGCCGCCCGGCCGGCCCGGCAGGTGATGCTCGCAGGCCTTGTGGGCCTTCTCCGAGGCCGCCTCACCCCCCTCGGGACGCTTGATCATCACCCTGCCGTCACCGGGCACGGGGTCGGCCATGTCGACGCCGTGCTCGCGCATGCACCTGGCGAACGCCAGCAGCCGGTCGTGGGCCTCGGGGTCGACACGCGCCTTGCCCTCCCCGCCCCCCATGTACTTCGAGCAGGCCTTGTGCGCCTTCTCCACGGCGCCCTTGTCCTTGCCCCTGACGTGGATCCTGGCCGGGCCGCCGGGCTCGGGGTCGGCCATGTCGATCCCGTTCTCGCGCATGCACCGGGCGAACGCGAGAGGGTCGGGGGACGCCGAGGGCGACACCGAGGGCGAGGCCCCCGACGAGGGCCGGACGGTGTCGGCCACCGAGGCGACACCGCCCCCTGTGGGTGCCTGACCGCAGCCGGCCGGGGCCAGGGCCGCGAGCACCCCGACGAGCAGTGCCGCACGCCGGAAAGTCATGTGGATGCACCTCCGTCCCCGGGAGGTCGGACGCCTCCCGGAGGTGCACCCTGTCTACGGAGGCGAAGGTTAGCGAGGTGTAAGCCCGGCAGGCCCTCCGGATCGGCCCGGCCCGGCGCCCGATCAGAGCGACAGGGAAATTTCTCCCTGTCTGCATCCGTATGCGCCTGAGGAACGAATCACATGACGGCAAGGCTGATGTTTCCGGCCGGAAACCCACGGCAGCCCTCGAATGCCGTAGAACGGAAGGGTACGGCCGGTCCACGGTGCGTACCCGATCGGAGAGGTCGTCCGCTCACGGCGACCGCCTCGCCCGGCGATCCGCCGGCCGCAGACCTCCAGGACCACCCCCAGAACCGAAGCGGAACGGAGAGCCCTTGAACCTGTCGGTGCATCTTTTCCGCGTACGGGCGGCGACGTTCGTGGTCACCGTCGCCGGTGACCTGGACCTGTACACCGCGCCGCTGCTGTCGCCGTCCCTGATCCCCCCTCCGGGACCCGGGCCCTGCCACATCGTGCTGGCCGCGTCCCGCCTGAGCTTCTGCGACGTGGCCGGGCTGCGCCTGCTCACCTCTGCCCACCGGACCCTGAGCGAGACCGGTGGAGGCCTGGCCATCGCCGGGGCGTCGGCCTCGATGCGGCGGCTGACGCCGCTGGTCGCCGGGAGCCCCTCCGACGCGCCGGTGCACTTCGCCGGCGTCACCGAGGCCCTGAGGGCCTGCGCCGAGCCGGGCGGTGAGGACTTCGCCGGTCCGCCGCCCGCATCCCGGCACCTGCCGTCCTTCCGCGGCCTGGGCGCCGGCCGTGCCGTGCCCGCGGGCCTGCGGGCCCGTCGCCACCGCACCTGACCACAGCGGTGACCGTCCTCTGATCGCCGTGGCGCTCGAGGCGGGACGGTCACCGTGACGGGGCCCGCCGGTGCCCGGGCGGGCCGTGGTGACGAGGGTCTCCTCCTATGCCTCGCAGTTGGGCTCGGACTCGCCGCTGCAGGTGTCGAAGTCGGCCCCGCCGTCGGTGGTGTCGTTGCCGAGGTTGCCGGTCAGGAAGTCGTTGCCGCTCCCGCCGACCAGGATGTCGCGGCCCGAACCGCCGGACAGGCGGTCGGAGCCGGCCGAGCCGAAGATCTCGGCGAACAGCGAGGTGTTGTTGCGCACGACGTCGTCCCCGGTCCTGACGTTGACCAGGATGGTGGTGACCCCCGCGCAGGAGACCGTGCTGGGCCCCTGCTGGACGCACCCGGCGCCCGCGGTCACCGAGTGCTGGACGGACGAGACGGTGATCTTGCCGTTGAGGGGCCTGATGTCGATGCTGTCGTTGCCGGTCGTGCCGACGACGGACATGTTCTGGAACGAGCCCACCGTGACGGTGGCCCCGGCGGCGTGGGCCGGAGCCGCCAGGACGGCGCTGGTGGCCAGTCCGGCCGCGGTCAGGGACAGGGTGGCGATGTGGCGACGCATACGCGACATGATGGAATCCTTTTGAAGACGTGTCGTTCGGACGAGTCTCAGAGAACCGCTTTTCCGCGTCGCCGTCTGCGTCATTGTGCGCACATGTCGTGCGCGTTTCCTCAGGCCCCCGAGGTGGGGATACGGGGCCGGGGAAGGCGCCCGGCGTTACCGGGAACGCCACCCGTACATTGAACGCTGATATGCCGGTATATGCCTTTAAATGGCGTTCTTCGATCAGGTGAACCGGATGGAGATCGGCGTGGTGTCTCGCGCATCGAGCCGATCCCCGGCCGATCCCCGGCGGCCCGGCGGCGGGTGCGGGCCACTCGCCCGCACCCGGCGGGAGGGCGTGACGGGCTCAGGGGCGGGCGTTCCGGACGGCCTCGTCCAGTGAGGTGACCGGGCGGCCGAGCAGCCGGGCCAGGTCGCCGGTGCCGGTCTCCAGGTCGCCGCGGGCGATGGACTCGTCCAGCGAGGCGACGAAGGCGGCGGTGCCCGCGTCCAGCCCGCTGCGGCGCAGCGCCTCGGCGTACTCGGCCGGCGGGAGGTCGCGGTAGACGACCTTCGTGCCGGTGACCTCGGTGACGGTCGCGGCCAGCTCGCCGAGGGTGAAGGCGGGGCCGCCGAGTTCGTACACGGCGCCGTCGTGCCCGTCGCCGGTCAGTGCCGTGGCGGCGGCCGCGGCGTAGTCGGCGCGGGGTGCGGCGGAGACCCTGCCGGAACCCGCGGCGCCGAGGATCTCCCCCGCTGCAGGTAGCCGTCGAGCTGGTCGGTGTAGTTCTCGGTGTACCAGCCGTTGCGCAGCAGGGTGTACGGCACGCCGGAGGCGGCCAGGGTCTCCTCGGTGGCCTTGTGGTCGGGCGCCAGCGGGTTGGCGCTGGTGGCGGCGCGCAGGATGCCGGTGTAGACGATGCGCTCGACGCCACCGGCCCGCGCGGCCTCGATCACCGCGGCGTGCTGGGCCGGGCGCCGTCCCGGCTCGTCGCCGGAGATCAGCAGCAGGCGGCCCACCCCGGCCAGGGCGGCCGGCAGCGTCTCGGGCAGCGAGTAGTCGGCCTGGCGCACTTCGACACCGCGCCCGGCCAGGTCGGCGGCCTTGGCCTCGGTACGGGCGACGGCGACGATGTCACCGGCCGGCACGCCCCGGGCGAGCAGGTCGGCGATGACGAGGCGGCCGAGGTGGCCGGTGGCTCCGGTGACGGCATAGGCGGGCATGGGCGGATCCCTTCGATCAGTACTGTGTTTTAGAAAGCACTAACCAAAGTACAGTACCCACTGTTCCGCAGCGACTGGGGTAGGGTGACGGTGTGTCCGAACAGCGCGCGCAGTCTCCGACGAAGCCCTCGACGGAACCCTCGGCGGAGCCCTCCCAGCAGCTCGTCACCGACGTCTTCGCCAGCGCCTGCACCTCCCGCGCCGCCTTCGAGGACGTGACGGCCAAATGGGCCTCGCTCGCCCTGCTGGCCCTGGGCGAGGGCGGCTACCGCTTCAACGCGCTGCGCCGCCGGGTCCAGGGGGTGAGCGAGAAGATGCTGTCGCAGACCCTGCAGGCCCTGGAGCGCGACGGCCTGCTCACCCGCGAGGTCCTCAGCGCGATCCCGCCCCGGGTGGAGTACTCGCTGACCCCGCTGGGGGCCCGGGTCGCCGGGCACCTGCGCGCCCTGGCCGACCTGCTGGAGGAGACCGCCCCCGAGGTGGAGGCGGCCCGGCGGTCCTACGAGCGCCGCCAGGGCTGAGGAGGCTCGCGGAGCTGACGGGGCTCGCGAAGTTCGCGGAGCTCGCGGAGCTCGCGGAGCTCGCGGAGCTCGAGGCCGGGCACGACCAGGCCGAGCTCGTAGGCCAGGACCGCCGCCTGCGTGCGGTCACGGGCGCCCAGCTTGTCCAGGACGTTGGTGACGTGGGTCTTGACCGTCTCCCGCGACACGTGCAGCACCTGTGCGATCTCCGCGTTGGCCTGCCCGAGCGTGATCTGGCGCAGCACCTGCAGCTCGCGCGGGGTCAGGTTCACCGGGTGACGCGGCGTGGCGCTGCCGTGGTGCGGTGAGGCGATGCGCCGCAACGCGTCGGGGAAGAGCACCGCGTCCCGCGAGTGCACCAGCCGGACGGCGTCCACCAGTTCGGCCGCTGGAGCGCGTTTGAGCACGTACCCGGCCGCTCCCGCGCGCAGCGCCCCCCAGACCAGCTGGTCGCTCTCGAAGGTGGTGACCACGACGACACGGGTGCAGGGCGAGCGGCGGGCCAGCTCGGCGGTGGCGGCCAGGCCGTCCATCCGGGGCATGCGGACGTCCATCAGCACGACGTCCGCCCCGGTTCCGGCCTCGACGGCCTCGTGGCCGTCCGCCGCCTCGCCCACGACGGTGAGGTCGTCACAGGCGGAGAGCATCGCCGACCACCCCGTACGGATCAGCCGGTCGTCGTCGGCCAGGACCACGCGGATCACAGCGGCAGCCTCGCCCGCACGCGCCAGGTGGCGCCCGCCTCCTCCAGCGTGCAGGTGCCGCCGACCAGGCGGGCCCGCATGCGCATGCCCGCCAGGCCCCGCCCGTTCACCGCCGGATCCCGGCCGGTCCCGTCGGTGCCGTCGGTGCCGTCGGTGCCGGTACGGGCGCCGGTGGGGTTCTCCACCGTCAGCACCAGGTCGCCGGCGATCGCCACGTCGAGCGTGACGGGGCCGCGCCCGTGACGCAGGGCGTTGGTGAGCGCCTCCCTGGCGATCGCGTACGCGGCGCGCGAGGTCGCCGCCGGGACCCTGTCCAGGTCCGCGGCGCGTACCCGCACGTCGAGACCGTGGGTGAGCGCGCCGAGCGCGCCGAGCGTGGGGGTACGCGCGGTGTCGTCCTCGTCCAGCACGCCGAGCAGCACGTCGAGCTCCTCCTGGGCGGCGCGGGCGGTGTCCAGCAGGTGACCCAGCGAGTCCGCGGCCTGGCCCACCCGGGGTTCGGGCCGCTCCAGCGCCGCCTGCGCGGCCATGCCCTGCACCAGGACCACGCTCAGCGCGTGCCCCACCGCGTCGTGCAGTTCCAGCGCGAGCCTCTGGCGGCGGCCGAGCACCTCCAGCGCCCGGGACGGTTCGGCGCGCAGCAGCCGGCGCGCCGCCTGCCGCTGGCCGAGCCCGGCGACGACCATGGCGGCCACCACCGCACCGGCCAGCAGGAACGGCTCCGCCGTCTGCGCGGGGCTCTCGCGCCAGCCCGCCAGGTCGCCGGCGCGCGCCAGCCCCGGGGACAGCAGGAGCAGCCCGGCGCCCAGCGTGGCGCCGCCGTACAGGTGCAGGCTCGTCAGGGCCACCAGGTAGAGCGGGTCGGCCCTGCCCGGGACGTCGACGTCGAGGAGTTCCGACAGCGCGACGGTCTCGATGCGCCGCACCAGTGGCGCGGCGGCCAGCAGCACGGAGGCGGGCAGGCACGCCGCCCACAGCGTCAGGACGCGCGCCGGCGTCACCTCGGTGAGGATCACCAGGCTGAGCGCCCCCGCCACCGGGGTGAGCAGGGCCGCGCCCAGCAACGGGTAGATCGCCGCCCGCAGGGCGCGTGACATGTGTCCGCTCACGACGACGATGCTAGTGACGGCGCCGCCGGGAACCCTCCCCCGTCAGGGGGAGGTGGCGCGGCGGGGACGTTCCTACGGTGAGCGCCATGACGAGAAACCTCCGGATCGCGAGCGCCCTGCTGTCGATCGCCGTGACGGCCGTCGGTCTGTGGTGGTGGACCACCCCGGCGAGCTACCCCTTCGGTGCGCTCGACCGCGTCACCGTGTCGCTGTCGCACCTGTTCGAGCACGACGTGGGCGGTCCGATGACCGTCGTGGCCGGGCTGGCCGGGCTGGTGACGGCCTTCACCTCGGGCGCGGCGCTGAAGGCGGGCGCGGTCGCGCAGGTCCTGTTCTTCGGCGTGGTGATGTCCGACGCGGGCATCATGTCCCTGCTGGGCTACGGCATGGCACTGATCGGCCCGCCCGCGCTGGTGGCGGTCCTGGTCATGGCCTGCGCGCGCCGCGGACGGGCGGGAATCGCGGCCCTGGTGGTCCTGGTGTCGCTGTTCGTCCTGGTCGCGGGCGGTACGCTCACCGGGCTCGTCCCGTTCGACCGCCTGCTCGCCAACCTCGCCGCGAGCCTCTCCTCCTACGCCGGGCGCGTGGCGTGGACGCTGGCCGACGCGCTGGCCTGCGCCCTGTGGGCGGTCGTCGCGGTGGCGGCCTTGCGGGCCGGTGGCACGCCGCGCTGGGCCCGGCCCGCGGCCGCCGCCCGCTGGGGACGCCCGGTCACGATCGCGGCGGCGCTGTGCCCGCTGCCGTACGCGCTCTACCGGCTGACCTGGCTGACCCCGTGGCCCACCGACATCGGCGCGGCCGAGCTGGCCGCGAACCCGGGCCTGAGGATGCAGGGCCTGGCCATCGGCTTCGGCGCCCTGGGCGGGTCCGTGCTGACGCTCGGCCTGATCGCCAGGTGGGGGGAGGTGTGGCCGCGCTGGGTGCCGGTCCTGCACGGCCGTCCCGTGCCGGTGCGGCTGCCGGTGACCGCGGGAGGACTGGTCGCGGGGGCCTGCTGCCTGGCCTCGCCCGGCCTCACCGTCAACGCCGTACAGTGGGGTCGGCCGCTGCTCCTGCTGCTGTGGCCGTACCCGGTCTGGGGACTGCTGCTGGCCGCCGCGGTCCTGGCCTACCGGCTGCGCCGCACGGCCGGGACCGGCCGGGAGCCCGGATCCGGGAGGCCGGGGTCAGCGCGGGGACGATCGGCCGCCCGGCGGGGCGGGGAGCTCGTGGAGCCGGTGGGCGTCGTCGAACAGGGCGGTCCGGGCCAGGCGCGCGGTGGCCACGGCGGCCAGCGTGGCGGCGGCCAATAGCATGTACATGACCACGATCTGGTAGCGGATCGCGGTCAGCGGTTCCACCCCGGCCAGGATGAGGCCGGTCATGGCACCGGGCAGGCTGATCAGGCCGACGACCTTGGTGGCGTCGACGGCGGGCAGCATCGCGGTCCGCAGGGCGGTACGGGCGTGCGGGGCGAAGGCGGCGGCCGCGTCCAGGCCCAAGCTGAGGCGGGCCTCGATCCGCGGGCGGGCGGTCTCGACCTCCTCGTGCAGGCGGGTCAGCGTCAGGGCCGTGGCCTGCATGGCGCCGGAGACCACCATGCCCGACACCGGGATCAGCACGTGCGGCCGGGTGTCGATCACCGCGAAGACCACCAGCGTGGCCACGGTCACGACGGTCGCCATGCCGACCGCCAGGGTGGCCACGGCGAGGGCGCGCGGCAGGCCGCGGGCGCGGCGGGCGGCGACCCGGCCGGCGATGAGCACCATCACCGCGATCCAGGCGAGCGAGCCGGGCAGGCCGCCGTGGGCGAAGACCGCCGCCAGCACCGCGGCGACGGCGACGAGCTGGCCGAGGGCCCGCGCCGAGGCGACGAGCATGTCGGCGGCCAGACCCAGCCGGGCCCGGCCGGCCAGGAGGGCGGCCAGCGCCACCAGCGCCGCGGAGGCGGCCACCCCCGGCCAGCCGGGGACCGCCGGGGCGGTCACGGCGCCGCCAGGTAGCGCAGGCCGGCCGGGTCGCCGGCCTCGGTCAGCCGTCCGGCCTCCAGCACCAGCGCGTGGCCGGCGAGCCGCCGCGCGTGCGCGGTGCGGTGGCTGACCAGGACCGCGCTGCCGCCGTCGGCGACGAAGGCGGCCAGCAGGTCGTCGACGAGACCGGTCGCGGTGTCGTCCAGCGCCGAGGTGGGCTCGTCCAGCAGCAGCACCTCCGGGCCGGTGGCCAGCGCGCGGGCCAGGCCCAGGCGCTGGACCTGGCCGCCGGACAGGCCCTCGGTGGAGCGGGACAGGAAGGAGGCGCCCAGTCCGACCCGCTCCAGCAGGTCGGCGGCGCGGGCGGCGTCCAGGGCGGGGCGTCCCACGGCCAGTTCCCTCGCCACCGAGTCGGTCAGCAGCGCGGTGTGCTGGGCCACCAGGGCGACCCGGCGGCGCAGCAGCAGCGGGTCGTGACCGCTCAGCGGCCGGCCGTCCAGCAGGATCCGCCCGGTGTCGGGTTCGGCGAGGCGGTTGAGCAGCCGCAGCAGGCTGGACTTGCCCGCCCCGCTGGGCCCGGTCACCAGCGTGCAGCACCCCCTCGGCAGGTGCGCGGAGATGTCGGTCAGGACCGGCGCTCCCCCGCGGCGCAGGCCGACCCCCTCCAGCACGAACCCCGCCTGTGACACGCGAGCCACCTTCCCGTCATCCGCCTGCCGTCTTCCCGGTGGTCTCCCGCCATATTCTGCCGTCGCGCCACCGCTCCACGACGGCCGGGCCCACCCACCTCTTCTCGATGAGGGTAACAACCGTTACAGTGACCACGGTTACGAAAATCAGGAGTGGCCCGTGAATCACGATCCTTCGGCCCCGCCCGGGCACGCCGGGCAGTGGGTGCTGCTGGCCTACCGGATACCGAGCCTGCCCTCGGCGCCGCGCATCGCCGTCTGGCGCAGGCTGGAGCGCCTCGGGGTGGCCCGGCTGGGAGACGGGCTGGTGGCGCTGCCCGCCGACGCGCGTACGCGCGAGCAACTGGACTGGATCGCAGAAGAGATCGTCGCCGCCGACGGCACCGCCACGGTCTGGCTGGCCACCCCCGCGAGCCCGTCCCAGGAACGCGCGATCGCCACGCAGATGCAACAGGCCCGCCGGGAGGAGTACCGGGCGGTCATCGCCGCGGCCCGGGCCGCCGAGGGGGCCAGGGGCGGGGAACGCTCACGCGTGGCGGGCCGGCTCCGCGCCGAGCTGCGCCGCATCGGGCGCCGCGACTTCTTCCCGCCCGCCGAGCGTGACCCGGCCCACCAGGCCGTACGCGCGCTGAACGCGCCCGGACCGGCCTCCGGCCCCGACCTGGCGGAGTCCGCGGAGGCTCACGAGGCGGACGGTCCGGCGGCGCGTGAGGTCACCGAGGCCGCGGGCGGGCCGGTGGACGGCGCGCGGGGCGCGGGGAAGACGGCGGCGCACCGGGGAGGGACCCGATGAGGTGGGCGACCCGCGCGGGCGTGCACATCGACCGTGCGGCGTGCGCCTGGCTCATCCGGCGCCACCTCGATCCCGAGGCGCACTTCGTGTTCGTCGACTCCCCCGAGCAGGTCCCACCCGACGCCACCCCGTTCGACATGCGCGGCGTGGAGCTGTCGCACCACGGCGCCGACTGCAGCTTCGAGACGATCCTGCGCCGCCACGAGCTGACCGACCCGGTGCTGTGGAAGATCGCCGAGATCGTGCACGAGGCCGACATCGACGACGAGCGCTACGACGCCCCCGAGGCGCCCGGCCTGGACGTGATCCTGCGCGGATTGTCGATGACCTGCCACGACGAACGCGTCCTGGAGCTGACCGGCCCGATCTTCGAGGGCCTGTACGAGTACTACCGGCGGGCGTTCCTGCTCGGCCGACCGCCCGCCTGAACCGGAGAGAGCATGACCGACCCACAGACGCAGGGCGCGATCCCCGCGAATCCCGCCAGCCCCGCGGGCCCTGCGACCCCCGCGGGCCCTGCGACCCCCACGACCCCGGGAGGCCCGGGGACCTCCGGGGACGTGATCCCGTTCCGCCAGGCGGTGCGCGCCTGGTTCGGGATCTCCCTGCAGACCTTCGGCGGCCCCGCCGGGCAGATCGCGGTCATGCAGCGCACCCTGGTGGAGGAGAAGCGCTGGATCGGCCAGCAGCGCTTCAACCACGCCCTCAACTACTGCATGCTGCTGCCCGGCCCCGAGGCCCAGCAGCTGGCGATCTACGTCGGCTGGCTGCTGAACGGCACCCGCGGCGGCCTGGTCGCCGGCACCCTGTTCGTGCTGCCCGGCATGCTCGCCCTGCTCGCCCTGTCGGCCGTCTACGTCATCTGGCAGGAAACCTCCCTGGTGGTCGCGCTGTTCGCCGGGATCGCCCCGGCCGTGCTGGCCATCGTCGCCCAGGCCGTCATCCGGGTCGCCAAACGCTCGCTGACCCACCCGGTCTACGTCGCCCTCGCGGTGGCCGCCTTCGCCGCGCTCGCGCTGTTCGCGGTGCCCTTCCCCGTCGTGGTCGCCGTCGCCGCCCTCGTCGGCTGGGCGATCCACCGCTTCAGGCCCGCCCTGGTGAAGAAGGGCGGCGGGCACGGCGCCGACGACGGGCCCGCCCCGCTGATCTCCGACGACGCCCTGCACCACGCCACCCCCAGCTGGCGCTCGGCGGGCAAGATCCTGGCGGTGGGACTGGCCGCCTGGTGGCTGCCGGTGGCCGCCGTGGCCCTGCTGACCGGCACCGACAGCGTCTTCACCACCCAGGGGCTGTTCTTCTCCGGCACCGCCCTGGTCACCTTCGGCGGCGCGTACGCGGTGCTGGCCTTCGTCGCCCAGCAGGCCGTGCAGACCTACGGCTGGCTCAGCCCCGGTGAGATGGTGCGCGGCCTGGCCCTGGCCGAGTCCACCCCCGGACCGCTCATCATGGTCGTGCAGTTCGTCGCCTTCCTCGGCGCCTTCCGCGACCCCGGCCCGCTCACCCCCTGGGCGGGTGCGCTGCTGGGCGCCCTGCTGACCACCTGGGTCACCTTCGTGCCGTGTTTCCTGTTCATCTTCCTGGGCGCCCCCTACATCGAGCGGCTCCGCCACAACGCCGCGATCAGCGCCGCGCTGACCGGCATCACGGCCGCCGTCGTCGGCGTCATCGCCAACCTCGCCGTGTACTTCGCCCAGCACACCCTGTTCGACGTCACCCACGTGTGGAGCTGGGGACCGCTGCACGTCCAGGTGCCCGAGGTCGGCAGCCTCGACCTCCTGGCGCTGGCCATCACCGCGGCGGCGCTGGTGATGACGTTCGTGCTGCGCTGGCCGATGCTGCGCATCCTGGGCGTCTGCGCGCTGCTCGGCATCGCCTCCCTGCTGCTGCCCTGACCCGGCACCCCCCTGACCCAGGGCGCCTCATTGACCCGCCCCCCTTGACCCGCCCGACCCCGCCGTGCCGCTCTCCCGGCTCGCCTTTCCGAAGGCCGGGAGAGCGGCACGCCGGGTCAGGAGGTGCAGGGGGCGGGTCAGGAGGCGCCGGTCCGTGCCGTGGTGACCGCCACGGTGGCGTAGCGCGCCGTGAAGCCGCCGCCCGCCGCGTCGATCGCCGCCCCGATCCCGTCCAGGACCTCTCGCAGCTTGTCCTGGGGCAACCGGCTGTGGCCGCCGAAGGTGGGGACCTGGTCCAGCCACTCGTCACGGGTGTAGGACCGCTCCCAGTCGAAGCGCCACTGCTCCGGCTCGCCGAAGGCGCCCGCCTGCCGGATCCCGTCGGCGGCCTTGTCGAACATCACCCCGTACGCCTCCAGGGCGGGCATCACCCGGTCGTAGATCGGCAGGTCGGGCAGCACCCGGCGGTAGGCCTCCAGGAAGGCCTCGGCGATCTCGGGCGGGGGCTGGTTCACGTTCCAGAACAGGGCCAGCCGGCCACCGGGCCGCAGCACCCGCGCGGCCTTGACCGCTCCGGCGACCGGGTCCACCCAGTGCCAGGTCTGGGCGGCGACGACCGCGTCGAACGTGCGGCCGGCGTCGTCCCAGGTCTCGAACGGCGCCACCTCGACGTCGAGCCCGCGCTCTCGCGCCCATCCGGCCATCCGGGCGTCGGCCTCGACCCCGAGCACGGTGCAGCCGGCCGCCAGGAACCGCCGGGCGGCGATGCCGGTGCCGATGCCGACGTCGAGGACGTCGCGTCCGGGTGCGGCGGCGGTGATCCGCTCGATCAGGGCGTCGGGGTAGCGGGGCCGGGTGCGGTCGTAGCGCTCGGGATCGGCGCCGAACGACTCGGCCACCTGCCGGTTCCGGTGGATGTCCTGCTCGCGGCCGGGCTCCGCCGCCCGTGACGTAGTGGGCATGCGCCCACCGTAGTGGGCACGTGCCCACTCGTCAATAATCGAGTCAGGGCCCGGCGAGCGAAGGGGAGGCACCCCGTGCCGACAGGGGTACACATCCGCGACGCGCGCGCGCAGCTGTTCGACGCCGCCGAGCGTGTCCTGCTCCGGGACGGCGCGAACGCGCTGACCAGCCGGGCGGTCACCACCGAGGCGGGCTGCGCCAAGGGCGTCCTGCACCGGCACTTCGCCGACTTCGACGCCTTCCTCGCCGAGCTCGTGCTGGACCGCGTCGGCCGGATGGACGACCGGACCGCCGCCCTGCGCGAGTCCGCCGGCGCCGGCACCGTCGCCGGCAACCTCACCGGCGCGCTGACGTCGCTGTTCGAGTCGGTCGCGCTGGCGCTCGTCGGCCTCATCGCCGCCCGCGACGAACTCCGCGCCCGCCTGCGCCGGGACCTGCCGGCCGGCGTCCCGGTGCTGACGGAGGCCGCGATCATGATCGCGGCCTACCTGACCGCCGAGCGCGACCTGGGCCGGATCGCGCCGGACGCCGACGTCGACACGCTCGCGGCCATGCTGATCGGGACCACGCACCTGCTCTACGCCGGACACGAGGGCACCCCGCCCGAGACCGAGGCCGTCCGCAAGATCGTGACCACGGTCCTGTCCGGCGCCGTACCGCGAACGTAACGGAAGAAGATCACCTCTTCCCAAAGATCCACAAGGCGCCTAGCGTCATGCCCCAGATGCTCTTCACCGGTGAAGAAGGAGCCTGGGAATGGCCGATCCGACGACCGTCAGGGACCCGGCCGACGCCGGGCTGGCCCGCGACGACTACGCCCTGGAACGGGTGCCGCGCGAGGCCCGCTACGGCTGGGTCACCGTCGCGGTGCAGCGGTTCGGCATGCTCAGCGCCCTGTCGCAGTTCCTGCTGGGCGCCACCCTCGGCATGGGCATGAGGTTCTGGGACGCGGTCTTGGCCATCACGCTCGGCGCGGTGATCCTGGAGGTCGTCGCGATCGCGATCGGCATCGCCGGGATGCGCGAGGGCTTGTCGACGGCCGTGCTGGCCCGCTGGACCGGCTTCGGCCGGCACGGCGCGACCGTGGTCGGCCTGGTCGTCGCCACCGCGCTGCTGGGCTGGTTCGGCGTGCAGTCGGCCGTGCTCGCCCAGGGCCTGGCCTCCCTGCTGGGCGGGCCGCCGGTCTGGGTGTGGTCGATCGTGGCGGGCCTGGCCGTCACCGCCATCGTGGTGCACGGCTTCGCCGGCATGGCGTGGACGGCCTGGATCACCGTCCCGGCCTTCCTCGCGCTGGCCGGCTGGGCGATCGCCGACCAGCTCTCGGAGCACTCCCTGGGCGCGCTGGTCGCCTCCGCGCCCGCCGGACCGGCCATCGGCCTGGCCGAGGGCGCCACCATCGTGGCCGGCGGCTTCATCGTCGGCGCGGTGATCAGCCCGGACATGTGCCGGTGGAACCGCAGCGCCGCCGACGTGGTCAAGCAGACCGTCGTGGGCATCACGCTCGGCGAGTACGTCATCGCGCTGGTGGGGGTGCTGCTGGCCCACGCGCTGCGCACCGGCGACGTGATCGCCATCGTCACCACCACCTCCGGCGTGATCGGCACGATCGTGCTGATCACCGCGACGCTGAAGATCAACGACTGGAACCTGTACGCCGCCAGCCTGGGCACGGCCAACGCCCTGGACACCGCCTTCGGCGCCCGGCCCGGCCGCGCGCTGCTCACCGTCGCCCTCGGGGTGATCGGCACCGCCCTGGCCGCCGCCGGGATCCTCGACCACCTGATCGACTTCTTCGTCCTGCTCGGGGTGGGCATCCCGCCGATCGCCGGCATCATGATCGCCGAGTACTACCTGGTACGCCGCTGGCGCCCCGCCCTGGACGCCTCCGCGGCCACCGGCACCCTGCCGGACTCCGCGCCGGGATGGGTCCCGGCGGCACTGGTGATCTGGCTGGCCGCCGCCCTGGTCGGCAAGTACCTCACCTGGGGCATCCCCGCCCTCAACGCCCTGGCGGTGGCCTTCGCCGCCTACGCCGTGGCGGGCAGGCTCGGCCTGACCGGCGGCCCCGGGACGCGGACGGCCACCACCGGCTGACCCCCGCCGGATCGAAAGGCCCGCCCGCTCCCCCGTCCCGGCGTCATCGCCCGACCTTCCCGAGGAGTCACCCGTGCGCGTTGGGATCGACGTGGGAGGCACCCACACCGACGCCGTCCTGATGGACGCGGCCACCGTGGTGGCGTCGGTCAAGACCGCCACCACCCAGGACGTCACCGGCGGGGTGGTCACCGCCCTGCACGACCTCGTCGGCTCGGCCGGCATCGACCGCGACCGGATCGGCGCGGTGATGATCGGCACCACCCACTTCACCAACGCGCTGGTGACCGGGCGGGGTCTGGCGCGCACCGGAGTGGTGCGGCTGGCGCTGCCGGCCACCTCCGGCCTCCCTCCCCTGGTCAACTGGCCCGCCGCCCTGCACGCGGCGATCGACCCGCGCGTCCACCTGTGCCACGGCGGACACGAGTTCGACGGCCGGGCCATCGCCCCCCTGCGCCGCGAGGAGCTGCTGCGCGTCGCCGAGGACCTGGAGGCACACGACATCCGCACGGTCGCGATCGGCTCGGTGTTCTCCCCCGCCGCCCCGGAGCTGGAGGAACAGGCCGCCGACATCCTGCTGGAGGAGCTGCCGCACCTGCACGTGAGCCTGTCGCACCAGCTCGGCCGGATCGGGCTGCTGGAACGCGAGAACGCCACCGTCGTCAACGCCTGCCTGCGCGAGCTGGCCGACGAGATCGTCGGGGCGTTCGTCGGGGCCCTGCGCACGGCCGGGATCTCCGCGCCGCTGTACCTGTCGCAGAACGACGGCACCCTGATGGACGCCGAGTACACCCGCCGCTACCCGGTACGCACCTTCGCCTCCGGCCCGACCAACTCGATGCGCGGCGCGGCGTTCCTGGCCGGGGAACTGTCCGACTGCGCGGTCGTCGACATCGGCGGCACCACCACCGACGTCGGCGTGATCGGCCGCGGCTACCCGCGCCAGGCCACCGGCGAGGTCGACATCGGCGGGGTGCGCACCAACTTCCGGATGCCGGACGTGCTGTCGATCGGCCTGGGCGGCGGCAGCCTCGTCACCACCGGCCCCTCTGTGTCGGCCGGACCCGACAGCGTCGGGTTCCGGCTCACCCGCCAGGCCCTGGTGTTCGGCGGCGACGTGCTCACCGCCACCGACCTGGCCGTCGCGGGCGGCCTGGCCGAGATCGGAGACCCCTCCCTGGTACGGCACCTGGACCCCGGCCTGGTCCGGAGCGGCCTGGAGTGGATGGCCGGCCGGGTCGTCGAGCTGGTCGACCGGATGAGGGTGTCGGCCGCGCCGCTGCCGATCGTCGTGGTCGGCGGCGGCGGCGTGCTCATGCCCGAGGTGCTCCCCGGGGACCTGGCCGTGCACCGGCCGCCGCACCACGCGGTCGCCAACGCCATCGGCGCCGCCATCGGCCAGATCGGCGGCGACGTCGACCGGGTCGTCGCCGTCGACGGCCCCCGCGCCCGCGAGGAGGCCATCGCCGCCGCCCGCGCCGAGGCCGAACGGATCGCCGTCTCCGCGGGCGCCGCCCCCGGCACCGTCAGGATCGTCGACGTCACCGAGGTGCACGTGGCCTACCTGCCCGGCGGCAGGCGCGTCCAGGTCCGCGCGGTGGGCGACCTGGACCTGGAACACCGTTCCGCGGGCGGCCCCGCCGGAGACGGACCCGGCGCCGAGGCCGGCACCGCACGAGGACACGAACAGGACGCGAGGCGATGAGTTTCACCCTGACCCCGGAGAATCTCGGCGATCTGGCCGAGGGCGCGGCCGTGCTGGGCACCGGCGGGGGCGGCGACCCCTACATCGGCCGGCTGCTCGTCGAGCGGCAGCTGCGGGCGGGCCGCGAGGTGCGGATCGTCGACCTCGACACGTTGCGCAACGACGCCCTGGTGGTCGCGGTGGCGATGATGGGAGCCCCCACCGTCTTCATCGAGAAACTCCCCTCCCCCGAGGGCAGCGTGGCCGCGCTGCGCGCCCTGGAAAGGCACCTGGGCCGCGCCGTGGACGCGATCATGCCGCTCGAGGCCGGCGGCCTGAACAGCATGATGCCGCTGGTGGCGGCCGCGGCGGCGGACCTGCCGGTCGTCGACGCCGACGGGATGGGCCGAGCCTTCCCCGAGATCCAGATGGTCACGTTCAACGTGGCGGGAGTGCCGGGCTCCCCGATGGGCATCGCCTCCGACCACGGCGACAGCGCCGTCATCGAGGCCGCCGACAACGACCGGATGGAGTGGCTGGCCCGCGGCCTGACCATCCGGATGGGCGGCGCCGCCTACACCGCCAGCTACCCCATGAGCGCCGCCACCGTGCGCGAGACCGCGGTGCCCGGCACCCTGGGCCTGGCCCTGAAGATCGGCACCGCGCTGCGCACCGCCCGCGAGCGCCACCGCGACCCGTTCGATGCGCTGACCGACGCATTGCGCGGCACCTTCTACTCCCACGGCCGCGTCCTGTTCCGCGGCAAGGTCGTCGACGTCGACCGCACCACCGTCGGCGGGTTCGCCCGCGGCCAGGTCACCCTGGCCGCGAGCGGCGACCCCGGCGACCCCGGTGACCGGATCGTCATCACCTTCCAGAACGAGCACCTGGTCGCGGTCCGCGCGGGCGAGCACGGGCACGACGGCCAGGTCGCCGCGATCGTCCCCGACCTGATCTGCACGCTGAACACCGAGACCGGCAGGCCGGTCACCACCGAGGCCCTGGCGTACGGGCAGCGCCTGACCGTCTACGCCATCTCCACCCCCGCCATCATGCGCAGCCCCGAGGCCCTGGCGTGCTTCGGCCCGTCCGCCTTCGGCCTGGACCGGCCCTACACGCCGCTCGAGGAGCTGACCCCCGCCACCCCCTGACGAGCCGCGCCCGCTTCCCGGCGTCCCGCCCCGTGCCTCACCGGGCGGCGGGCGCCTTCGCCGCGCGGTAGTGGTAGCCGCACACCTCCTCGAAGCCCGCCCGCGCGTACAGCCGCACGGCCGCGTCGTTGCCGCACTCCACCTGCAGGTACATCCGATCCGCGTCCCGGGTGCGGGTCCAGGCGGCCAGTGCGGCGAGCACCCGGCGGGCCGCGCCCCTGCCCCGCGCCCGCGGAAGCGTCGCCATCCCGAACACCCCCGCCCAGCCGTCGTCGGCGACCGCCCGGCCCACCGCGACCACCTCGGTTCCGGCGATCACCGAGGCGTACGCGCTCGGCGCCTCCACCCGGCCGAGCAGCTCCCGCTCGCCGTCGTGACCGTGCACGGCGCGCAGGCCCTCGAACCAGTCGTCCGTCGGACGCCCGTCCACCCGCACCCGCAGGGGCTCGGCCGGCGCCTGCTGCCGGGCCCGTTCCGGCACCCGCGCTGCCGGGGCCTGCTCCCTGGTCCGCTCCAGCACCCGTGCGGCCGGGGCCGCCTGGAGCGACACCCGGCCACCGCGCTGGTAGCCGCGCTCGGCCAGGAACGCGTCGAGGCCGTCGGGGCAGGCCCCCGGGGTGATCTGGAAGCGGGTGTCCAGGCCGTGGCGGGCGTAGAAGTCCTCGGCCGCCTTCACCCCGGCCTCCAGCCCCTCCGGCCCGGCCTCGCCGTGCGGCAGCACCGTCCCCACCCACCAGGAGCAGCCGGGCGCCAGGCGCAGCCACCATCCGCCCAGGCGCTCGACGTGCTCGGCGGGCAGGGCCCGGGCCGCCCTCTCCTGAAGGCCCCTGACCAGACGCGGATCGGCGGCAGAGATCATTTCTGTATCGTGGCACGAGACCGGCGCGGGTCCGGACGCCTTGACATCCGCCCCGGTCGGGCGACCGCGCGCTCCGGGACCGCCGCGGCCGCCGGGCCCTGCGGACGGCCGCCGCCGGGTGGTATCGTCGCGACGTGCGGATGATCCACTCGTTCCTTTGCTGGTGGCGCCCCTGAGGGGGCGGCATTGTTCATTCGCGTGACCTGATGACGCGGCCGCCCGATACGGGCGGCCGTTTCGTGTGTTCGTACCTCGGTGGCCCGTCCGGGCGGTCTCCCGATCCCGAGGGAGCCACACCCATGCCACGACGACTCACCGGCTTCACCCCGTCCGGCGACCTGCACCTGGGCAACCACATCGGCGCGATCGCACCGATCGTCGCCGGGCAGGCCACCACGGACACCGTGGTGTTCATCTCCGACCTGCACGCCCTGACCCTGGAACACGACCCGGCCGACGTACGGCGGCGGACGCTGGAGTTCGCCACCGTCCTGCTGGCCGCGGGCGCCGACCCCGGCACGTGCCTGTTCCTGGTGCAGTCGCACGTCCCCGAGCACACCGAGCTGCACTACCTGCTGGAGTGCGCCACCGGGTACGGCGAGGCCCAGCGGATGATCCAGTTCAAGGAGAAGGCCGGCCGCCAGAGCCAGGTCCGGATGTCGCTGCTGACCTACCCGATCCTGATGGCCGCCGACATCCTGCTGTACGACACCGACGAGGTGCCCGTCGGCGAGGACCAGAGCCAGCACGTGGAGCTGGCCCGCGACATCGCCCAGCGGTTCAACACCCGCTACGGCCCCACCTTCACCGTCCCCCGCGCGGTCAACCCACCGGTCGCGGCCCGCATCATGGACCTGACCTCACCCGGCGACAAGATGAGCAAGTCGGCCCCCTCGGCGGCCGGGGCGCTGCGGCTGCTCGACGAGCCGGACGTCCTGCGGCGCAAGGTGATGCGCGCGGTCACCGACACCGACGGCGTGGTGAGCTACGACCCGGACCGCAAACCGGGGGTGTCGAACCTGCTCGCCGTCCTGGCCGCCTGCACCGGCGACGAGCCGCGGCGGCTGGCCGGGCGGTTCGACCGGTACGGCGAGCTGAAGGAGGCGGTCGCCGACGCGGTGGTGGCCACCCTCGCGCCCGTCCGGGAGCGTTACCTGCGGCTGGCCGAGGACCCGGGGCACGTCCGGAAGGTCCTGCGGGCCGGTGCCGAGCGTGCCCGCGAGTCGGCCGGCGTGAAGGTACGCCAGGCCAAGGCGGCGATCGGCCTGCTCCCCGGCTGAGACCACGCCCGCGTCACCCACCGCCTTCACCCGCAGGCGACCTTCAGGAGCGCGCGCGCCCGTCCCGCGGGCACGCACGCTCGGAAGACCACCCGATCGGCGGCGTCACCCGCCTTGACCGCAGCCCTGACCTCCCGGCCGGTCCGCCCGGACCGGCCGGGAGCGCGCCGTCAGCCGTCACGGGGTCCCAGGCAGGCGTCGAGCGCGGCCGCGCCCGCCAGCATCGCCAGGCCCCGTCCCGTCAGCCGGTCGCGCCACTCCCGCAGCGTCGCCTGCAGCGGCTCCGGCCCGCCCGCCGCCCGTACCCGCTCCAGCACCCGCGCGATCTGCTCCAGCCCGTACCCGCCGCGCCGCAGCTGGTGGGCCAGGAGCACGTCGCGTACGTCGGCGGAGGTGTAGACGCGGTAGCCGGTCCGCGGGTCGCGCCGCGGGGTGATCAGCCCGGCCCGTTCCCACTTGCGCAACGTCGCCGGCCGGATGCCGAGCCTGCGTGCCAGCGGCCCGATGAACGTCACCCCTGTCCCCGGTTCCGGCTCACGCGGTGGCGCCAGGTCGCGCAGCGCCCCTTCCACCGCCTCCAGCGTGCGCCGGTCGTCGGCCAGCTGCGCGTGGCTCTCGTCGATCAGCCGCAGCGCCTCCTCGACCGCGCCGTCGTTCACGGCCCGCATGATCGCCCCCGCGGTCGCGTGGCCGTGCGCGGGGATCAGCGCCAGGAACGCCCGCAGCGCCACCGCGTGGCGTGGAGCGTAGACGCGGTAGCCGTGCGGCGAGCGTCCGGCCGGGGGGAGGAACCCGGCCTCCTCGTAGTTGCGCACCGCCTGCGTGGACAGGCCGTGCTCGCGCGCCAGGTCGATGGGCCGCAACCGCATGGTGAAGGTACGTCCTCGTCATCCTCGATGAGTACCGTCGAACCCTACACTCGGCGTCCGGCGACGGCGCCGACCACGTGACGATCTCGATCCGGGTCGTCTCGTCGCGCCCCCTCGATCATGCCCGCCGCGCCCGCGTCCTGCCGTCCGGCGAAGGTCAGGGCGCGGGCCGGGAGCCCCGGACGTAGGAGACCATGACCGGCAGGTCGCCCTCGTCCTCGACGTGGAAGCCGGCCCGCGGGATCTGGTCGGCGAGCAGGCCCGGCAGGCCGTGCCGCATCGCCGGGCCCGTCAGCATCGTGAGCAGGTGGGAGAGCAGCCGGTTGGACGGCGGGCGGAACTCGGCGATCAGCAGGCGTCCGCCCGGCCGGAGCACCCGGAACATCTCCCGTACGGCCGCGCCGCGCTCGGTGGCCGGGATGTGGTGGATGGCCAGGCTGGAGACCACCACGTCGAAGCAGGCGTCGGGCAGGTCCAGGGCCTGTCCCTCGCCCACCAGGTAGGAGCAGTTGCCCGGGGCGTCACGACGAGCGCGTTCGATCATGGGGGCCGACAGGTCGACGCCCGTCACCTGCCCGGACGGGCCGGCGACGGGGGCCAGGATGCGGGTCAGATAGCCGGTTCCGCAGCCGACGTCGAGCACCCGGTCACCCGGACGGACCCCGGACAGCGCGGCCAGCCGGGTGTAGATCTCACGCCGCCGCCCGAGGAAACCGACCTCCGCCATGACCTCGTACGCACGCGGGTGGTCGATCGTCCCTCCCTCGTCGGCGTGCTCGGCGTGCTCGTGCAGCAGTCTGCCCAGTCCCATGAACCTCTCCTCTCGAACGACCTGTTCCGTTATGTATGGTGTGTTCACTGGACCGGCGGGGTCAACGATCACTTCGGCCCCTCCGTGCGGTACCGAACAGGGAGCGGTGAAGTGCCCGGAAACCCCGACAGGCGGGTGCGGCGTACCCGGCAGGCGATCCAGCGCGCGCTGGTGGAACTCATCCTGGAGAAGGGGTACGAGGCGGTGACCGTCACCGACGTCATCGACCGTGCCGACGTGGGCCGCTCCACCTTCTACGCGCACTTCGACGGCAAGCAGGCCGTGTTGTTCGCCAACCTGTCGGAGATGGCCTTCCTGCGACCGGCGATCAGCGCCGACGGCCCGCCGTTCGCCTTCAGCCGGGCGATGTTCGAGCACGTGCTCGAGCGGCGCAGGCTGGTGCGGGCGCTGCTCGGGCGGCGCAGCGGCCGGGCGGTGACGGCCCACGGCGAGCAGGTGCTGCGCGACCTCGTCCGCGACGAACTGCTCGCCCGGGGCGCGCGGGCCTCGACGTCGCTGGAGCTGACGGTGACCTGCGTCGTCGGGGCGTTCATGGCCCTGCTGGCGCGCTGGGTGGACGAGGAGATCACCGCCACCCCGGCCGAACTGGACGAGGCCTTCCACGCTGCGGTGGGACCGGGGGTGCGGGCGATACTGGCCCGAGAGTGACGGCTCCGGCCCCGGCCGGACGTGCGGGCGGTCGGAAGCCGGACGGTTCACGGTCAGGCGGTGCCGAGCCAGGCCACCGCCGCGGCGGCGACCAGGAGGACGACGTTGAACCCGATCAGCCGGGCCTCGCCGCGCCTGAGGTGGACCGCGATACCGCCCACCTGGACCAGGACGAGGCCGATCGCCGCGGCGACAGCGAGCCGGGGCGCGATCGCGGTCAGCGGCGGCAGGATCAGACCGGCCGCGCCCAGGACCTCCAGGACGCCGATCACGCGGACGAGCGGCATGGGCAGGTCGTCGACCCAGCCCATCATCGGCCGCAGCCGCTCCCGGCTCTGGACGATCTTCTTGCCCCCGGCGTAGAGGTAGAGGGCGGCCAGGAGTGCCGCGACGATCCAGTAGGAGAGCTGCATGAAGGACACCTCGGAGGCTGGGACGTGGCGCGGGCCACGATGGTTACCACTCGTAAGGAGCCCCATGATGCGTCACTATTGAAAGCCATACAAAAGGCACATCCATGTGCCTTACGCACAGAGGACTGTCATGTCGGAGTACGAGCACACCTGCATGATCCGGGGCGACGGAGGGCGGACGATCCGCGCCGTCCTCGACCGCATCTGCAACAAGTGGACGTTGCTGGTCGTGGCGACCCTCGATCAGGGAAGCCTGCGCTTCACCGACCTGCACCGGCAGGTCGCCGGGATCTCCCAGCGCATGCTGACCCTCACGCTGCGGAACCTCGAACGCGACGGCCTGGTCTCCCGGACGGTGCACGCCGAGGTCCCGCCACGGGTCGAGTACGCGCTGACGCCCACCGGCAAGAGCCTCATCTCCCCCGCGCTGGCCCTCGCCGGATGGGCCATCGAGCACGTCCCGCACATCGAGGCCAGCCGGGACGCCTACCGGACCCGGGAGCGATGACCCGACGTGACCCGGCCGTCGTCGCCGGCCACGGTCACGGCGCGCGTCCCGCCGCACGAGGGGAGAACCGGTGCCGTCGTCGCCGGCCACGGTCACGGCGTGCGCGTCCCGGTGACCGGCCCGGCCGACACCCCTGAGCCCTCCGCTGAACGACACCGGTTATGGTGGGTTCATGCGCGCGAGCACGACCGGACGGGTACTGCACGACCCCAGGGGGGGATCGTTCTGGTTCGACGCCGGCGCCGCTTGCCTGGACTTCGCCCACACCGGCGGCGAGGGCAGGTACGCGGTGTTCGAGACCCTCCACGAGCCCGCCGACCTCGCAGAATGGCTGGCCCGCTCGTCCCCGGCCGCGACCGTGACGGTCCCCGTGACGGACGACGACCTGGCCGCGGCCACGCTCCTCCGCCGGGCGATCTGGGACGCGGCGCACGCCCGGGCGGCGAGCCGCCCCCTGCCCGTCGGGGCGGTCGCGACCCTCAACCGGGCCGCGGCCGAGGCTCCGCTGGTCCCCGAGCTCGCCGCCGACGGCACGACCGCCGGGTGGGCGGCTCCGGTACGGGCCGCGCAGGCGCTGTCGACGCTGGCGCGGGAGATGATCGAGCTGCTGTCCGGGCCGCTCTCCGGGCGCTTCCGCGAGTGCGCGAGCGACGACTGCCCCCTGGTGTTCGTCGACTCGTCCCGTCCCGGCGCCCGGCGCTGGTGCGCGATGGAGCGCTGCGGCAACCGCCACAAGCTCCGCGCCCTGCGCGCCCGCCGGGCCACGGACCCCTGACCCGGTCCCGGGTACGGCGGGGAAAGAGCGCGTGGCCCGGACCGTGCGTCAGGTGGGCTTCGGCGCGGGGGCGGCCGTGCCGGGGCCCGGTTCGGCGGGGCCCGGTTCGGCGGTCTCCGGTCCCGGCTCCGGGATCGGGTCGCTGAGCTGTTCGCGCAGGTAATGCCACACCACCGCGATCAGGGCGGCGACCGGTACGGCGAGCAGGCTGCCCACGATGCCCGCCAGGCTGCCGCCCAGCGTCACGGCCAGCAGGATCACCGCCGCGTGCAGGCCCAGGCCGCGGCTCTGCACCATGGGCTGGAACACGTTCCCTTCCAGCTGCTGCACGGCGACGATGATGGCGAGCACGATCAGCGCGTCCGTCAGGCCGTTGGACACCAGCGCGATGAGGACCGCGACGAAGCCGGCGAACAGGGCCCCGATGATGGGGACGAACGCCGCGACGAAGGTCAGGACGGCCAGGGGAAGGACCAGCGGCACCCCCACGATCCACAGGCCGATACCGATGAAGACGGCGTCGAGCAGGCCCACGAACGCCTGGGAGAGGACGAACGAGCCGAGGGTGGTCCAGCCGAGCTTGGCCACGGCCGGCACGTCCCTGGCGAGGCGGCCGGGGAGCTGGAGGGCCAGCCAGGGCAGGAACCGCGGGCCGTCCTTGAGGAAGAAGAACATCAGGAAGAGCGCCAGGACGGTCGTGACCAGGCCGCTGACCACGGTGCCCACCCCGCTGAGGGTGGCGGAGACGATGCTGCCCACGCTGGACTGGATGCGCGCGACCGCGGTGTCGAACACGTTGCTGACCTGGTTGTCGCCGAAGTTGAACGGCGGCCCGGCGGCCCAGTCGCGCAGGCGCTGGATGCCGTTGCCCACGCCGGTGACCAGCTCGCCGGACTGGGAGGCCACCGGGACGGCGATCAGCACCACGATGCCTGCGGCGACCAGCAGGAAGAGCAGGGTCACGACCGACGCGGCCAGGGTGGGGTGCCAGCCGCGCCGGCGCAGGAAGCGGGTCACCGGCCAGGTCAGCGTGGTGAGCAGCAGGGCGATCACGAGCGGCCAGATGATGGACCACATCTGGCCCAGGATCCATATGACCACCGTGGCCATCAGCACGACGAGGAGCATCTCCAGGGAGATGCGCGCCGACGTGCGCAGCGCGGAGCGGGTCTTCTTGGTGTTCAGCGTGGCAGGCACGAGAACACCTTAGTCATGGCCCTCGCCGCGGTGCCGCGTCGCCTGTGCCGATGCGGGCCGGTGCGGGCGGTCCCGGTGTCCTCACCGTCCGTCCGCGGGTACGGCGGGCGTTCACGACCCGTGGCGGGGCGCCGCCGACGCCAGCGGCGCCGGTGCCGCCCGGCCTGGCCAGGTGCCGGTCAGTACGGCGCCGGTGAGCGCGGTGCCGCCGTCGAGACGGCGCAGGACGGCCAGTTCGAGGGTGTCGGTCACGATCAGCGTCGGGTCGTCCTCGACGACGCGGCGGATCGCGCCCACGGCGGTCGCCCCCGTGCCCCCGGTCGTGTCGCCGACGATGTCCATGCTGAGCCCGCGGGGTTCGAGGCGGCCATCGACCTGCATGAACTCCTCGGCCTGGCCGGTGTTCGCGAGGATCGCGCTCGCCAGCGCCGCGGCGTACACCGGGTCGCCGGTCCCGTCGTGGATCCAGCGCCTGCCCAGCACCGAATGCTCGACGGTGCCCAGCAGCCACCGCTCACCACCGGCCAGGGGGGCGGCGCGGTAGGTGAGCGGCACCTGGTGCACCGGCCCGTCGCCGGTCCGGACCAGCAGCGTCTCGATCCCGACCTCGCCTGCGGGGTCGTCGAAACGGAAGCCCGCCACCCGCTCCACCTCACCGGCCGGTCCGCCGTACCAGTCGCGGCCGGGCAGCCAGGTGGCCAGGAGTTCGAGCTTGGTGGGCCGGAGCGTGGCGCGATGGATCAGGGCCATGCGCTCATCGTAGCTTGATCAAACCACCTCTCCGCGGGGCTCCGGCCGACCAGGACGGGAAGCGGCCCGCAGGTACGCCGCCACGTCGTCCCGGCCGCCGTGCTCGGCCCATTCGAGCGGGGTCGAGCCGTGCTCGGTGTCCCTGATCGCCGGGTCGGCGCCCAGCTCGACCAGTGTCCTGGCCGTCTCGACGTCGTCGTTCCAGGCCGCCGCGTGCAGCGGGGTGGATCGGCGCAGGTGGTTCACGTCGAAGCCGAGCCCGGCCAGCAGCCGTACCGCCTCAGGCCTGCGCCGCTCGGCCGCGTGGTTGACCAGCTCGGGGAACCGGGCCATCGCCCGTGCCGGTGCCCGGGGGCCGAACGCGGCCACCGCGTCGGCGTCGGCGCGCATGCAGGCCGCGGCGAACGCCTCCGTCTCGTCCAGCACCGCCGAGGCGCCCGCCGCGGCGAGGATCTCCGCGACCTCGGTGTGCCCGTTCAGCAGGGCGAGCTCGTAGGGCGTGCGCCCGCCGTACGCCGGATGCCCGCCCAGGCCGTCCACCTCCGCGCCGTGCGCCAGGAGCAGCCGGGCCCGGCGCGGGCCGCCCCGCAGCGCGGCGGTGGCCAGCTCGTCGCGCAGCAGCTGCCGCGGGGACGGCAGCGTCGGGCCCAGCCGGGCGTGCCACGGCCCGCCCTCGCCGCGGCCCAGGCCGAACTCCAGCAGCAGCTCCAGGTGGGCGGTGTCGTCGGAGAACGAGCCGCCGAGCCCGAGGTCGTACAGGGTCTGGGCGTCGTTGGGGTCGGCTCCGGCCTCCAGCAGCAGCCTGGCCAGCGCCGGGCCCTGCGGATGGGGCGGCTGCCCGCCCTCTCCCCCGCCGAACGCCCCGGTGAGCGCGGTGAACGGCGAGGTCAGCCCGTCCCACAGGTATCCGGCGTCCGGATCGGCGCCGTGTCGCAACAGGAGCCGGGCCGCCTCCACGTACTCGCCGGGCGTGCCGAGACGCGCGTAGGCCAGGTACAGCAGCGGCTCCCACCCGAAGGGGCCGCCCTGCGCGCGGGCCGCCCCCGGGTTCGCGGCCAGCGTTTCGGCCAGGGCGGCGGCCGAGCCGGTGGCCGCCATGGTGAAGACGTTCGCGACGGACAGCTCCGGATGCCGGGCCAGCAGCAGATCGGCCCGCGCGGCCCGGTCCGGGTGGTCCGCGCCGTAGGTGAGGCAGGCGAGCCGCAGGAACTCCTCAGGCAGCTGCCCGCTCGGCGCGACCCGGTGCGGTGAGCGGGAGTACCGCTCGACGGTGCCGATGTGCTCCTTCAGCCGGGGCCAGCTCGCGAAGCCGTACATGCGCGCGGTGACGAGGTAAGCGTCGGACAGCCTGGGCGTCTGCGGCGGGCGGGGATGGAACTCGGTGACGAGCTCCAGCGCCTCGGGGACCTGTGCTCTCATCCGCCGCAGGAGTCTCTTGGCCTGCTTGCGGAGCCGGTCGAGGCGGGGGGCGTCGGGCAGGTGATGGACGGGCATGGAAGCCTCCTTTCCGTCTGGCCTGGCGTCCGCACGATCAGGCTGGAAAAGAGGTGAGGCCGGGGTGTTCGACGAGCGTCAGGTGGGTGGTGACCCTTTCCGCGGACCGGTGGCGCCCTGGGCGCACGCCGCCCAGCCTACTGCGGCGGCCGTGCGGCCGCGGCCGGGCGGGACCCGTCCTCGCGGTCGCGTCGGCCGCGCCGGGCGGCGCTCCTTCAGGCCGGCAGCAGGGCCTCGTGCCACCTGGCGGTGTCGGTGTACTGGTGCAGCGAGACGAGCCTGCCGTCGTCGACCCGCCACAGGTGGGCGAACTCGGCCTCGTAGGAGCGGCCGGTGGCGACGGCCGTCCCCCGGTAGTGGCCGGTGACCAGGACGTCGCCGCCCGCGGCCTCCCGGTAGTCCTCCTCGTACGGGGCGGTGTCGTAGACGCGGGCCACCTCCCCCCACACCTCGAAGATCATCGATCGGGAGCCGTGGTGCGTGCCGCCCACGCCGCACGGCATGCCCGGGGCGACGTGGCCCTCGAAGTCGGGGTGCAGCAGCCGGGCGAGGGCGTCGACGTCGCGCTCTCGCAGGGCGCGATAGAGATCCTTGACCAGCGGGGACATGGCGCCTCCATTTTAGTGGTTATATTCTAGAACGCGTTCACTAATATCATGGGAGGGTGGTCGTGGGAAGACCGGCCAGATTCACCGAGGAGCGGATCCTCGACGCCGCGCTGGAGACCGTGGCACTGGAGGGGGTGGCGGGGGCCACCGTGGCGGCGATCGCGGCGCGCCTGGGAGCACCGGCCGGCTCGATCTACCACCGTTTCCCCTCCCGCGACCTGCTGCTGGCCAGGCTCTGGATCCGCTGCGTCCACCGCTTCCAGGAGGGCTTCCTCGACGCCCTGGCCGCGCGGGACCTGGAGCGCGCGGCGGTCCACACGCCCCGCTGGTGCCGCGAGCACCTCGCCGAGGCCCGCGTGCTCCTGCTCCACCGCCCGGCCGACCTGGTCGCGCGCTGGTCCGCCGAGCTCGGGGAGGAACTGGCCGCCCTCGACGCGAGGACGGCGAGCGCGCTGACGGCCGCCGCCGGCGACCCCTCCGAGCGGGAGCGGCTGCTGTTCGCCCTGGTCGACGTCCCCTACGGCGCCGTACGCCGCCACCTCGCCGCCGGGAAGGCGCCTCCCCTCGCGGTCGACGCCCTCGTCCTGCGGGCCTGCCGCGCCGTCCTGGCCCCCTGAGGGGTGGCACGTGGAGCGGTCCATATGCGGGCCTTCGGCCACTCACCTAGCATCCCGGCGACGGCCGCCCCCCGCGACGAGGCCGGGGTGCGGCGACGGCCCGGTGCGTGGTCCGCCGGGCGATCGAAGGAGAGCGCATGACGATTCTCGTGACGGGCGCGACCGGCAACGTCGGCCGCCACGTGGTGGACCGGCTGGTGGCGGCGGGCCGGAAGGTGCGGGCCATGACCCGCGATCCGCGGGCCGCGCGCCTCCCGGACGGGGCCGAGGTGGTGTACGGGGACTTCGAGCGGCCCACGACCTGGGGCGACGCGCTGGACGGCGTCGAACGCGTCCACCTGTTCCCCTTCGCCTACGTCACCTCCGAGCCCGGGGCCGGGTTCGTCGAGCGGGCGGTGGAGGCGGGCGCGCGCAGGTTCGTGGTGCACTCCGCCGCGGCCGCCGGGTTCGCCCCCGGGGACGAGCCCGGCGACCCGGGCATCGGCGCGCTCCGGCGCCACCTCGCCGAGGAACGGCAGGCCCACCGGGGGCTGGAGCTGATGGTGGAGGCCACCGACGCCGAGTGGACCCACGTGCGGCCCGGGCTGCTCGCGGTGAACGCCCTGGGCTGGGCCGAGCGGATCCGCACCGAGCGGGTGGTGCGTGAGCCCTACGCCACCTCCGGATACCCGCTGGTCCACGAGGCCGACGTCGCCGAGGTGGCGGTCGCGGCCCTGCTGGAGGACTCCCACGTCGGCGCCGCGTACACGATCACCGGCCCGGAGAGGGTCACGCAGGCCGAGCAGGTGGAGGCGATCGCGAGGGCGATCGGGCAGGAGATCCGCTTCGAGGAGCTGACGCCGGAACAGGGGCGCGAGCAGTGGCTGCGGGACGGCTGCCCGCCGGAGACGACCGACTGGCTGATCGAGCTGCTGGCCGCGGCGGTCGACGGACCCGGCGCGCTCCCGCCCACCACCACCTTCCGGCAGGTCACCGGACGCCCGCCGCGCCCTTTCTCGCGATGGGCCCTCGACCACGCGGACGACTTCCGCCCCGCCTGACGCGCGCTGGGCGCGCCCCGGCCCGACCGCTCGGACGACTTCCGCCCGGCCTGACGCTCGCCCGGAGCGCCCCGGTCAGGGCCGCTCCCGCAGGGAGATCGCGCCGGTCGGGCAGACGGCGGCCGCCTCGCGGACGGCGGCGTGCAGCGGCCCGGCCGGGGCCGGGTCGAGCAGGACGACGATGCCGTCATCGTCGCCCTGGTCGAACACGTCGGGGGCCAGCAGCACGCACTGTCCCGCGCCACAGCACAGGGTGGTGTCGACGGTGATGTCCATGGGTGATCTCCTCAGTCGTGCGGCCGGCCGCCGCCGTCGGCGGACCGGCTCCGGCCGTTGATCCGGCCGGCGTCGCCGGACAGGGGGTACGGGGTGACGGGGGCCTGCCACAGACCGGTCAGGGCGTCGACGAGCCCGACGGCGACGGCCTCCCAGCTCGCGTGGGCGGTCGGCTCGCCCTCGTGCAGGGCGCGCTCGCGCTCGGCCAGGGTGTGCGCGATGAGCAGGTAGGTCATGTCGCCCCGCGCGCGGTGCACCTGCTCGGGCAGGTCGGGCAGCAGCCGCAGCATGCCCTGCAGGGTGCGCCGCATCGACGGCGTCGCCGTGGACTCCTCGGTGACGATCTGGCGCAGGGCGGGCACGGTGGTGACCTGGGCCAGGCAGCGGGCCCGCCTGCTGGGCACGCCCAGCGCGTCGAGGTGGTCGGTGGCGGGGCGTACCAGGCAGGAGATCCACGCGCGCAGGTCGGCGGAGTCGCCGATCTCCTCCAGCATGCGCAGCCGCCGCTCCTCGGTGTCGGCGGCGTAGCGGCGCACGATCGCCCGTACCAGGTCGGCCCTGGTCCCGAAGTGGTAGCCGACGGCGAAGTTGTTCGCCTGCCCGGCGGCCTGGCCGATCTGCCGGTTGGAGACCTCGCCGACCCCGCGCTCGGCGAACAGTCGCTCGGCGACGTCCAGGATGGCCTCGCGGGTCTCCTGGGCCCGCTCCACCCTGCCGGTCGCGGCCTTCCCCGGTACGGTCCTTTCCAGGACGGTCCTTCCCGGGGCGTTCTCTTTCGGCGTGCTCTTTCCCGGGACGGTCACCATCGGACCGGGACCTGCTCCAGCCCGCCGACCACGAGACCCTCGCGGCGCCTGAGTTCCGGGACCGGGACGGCCAGCTCCAGCGTGGGCAGCCGCTCCAGCAGCACGTCGAGCACGACCTGCAGCTCGGTACGGGCCAGCGCCTGCCCCAGGCAGGAGTGCGGGCCGGCGCCGAAGGCCACGTGCGGGTTGGGCGAGCGGTTCAGCCGCATCTCGCCGGCCCCCTCGAACTGCCGCTCGTCCCGGTTGGCCGAGGCCATGCTGCACACGACCGTGGTGCCCGCCGGCAGCGTCCGGTGCGCCACCTCGACCTCCTCGGTGAGGTAGCGCGGCATGCCGAAGCCGGGGTTGGCGTCGAAGCGCAGCACCTCCTCCACCGCCGGGCGGACCAATGCGCGGTCGGCCAGCAGCGCCTCCCAGCGGGAGCGGTCGGCCAGCAGCATCGACACCATCTTGCCGATCATGTTGGCGGTGGTCTCGTGACCGGCCACCAGCAGCCCCTTGGCAGTCATGATCAGCAACTGCTCGGTCAGCCGCCCGTCCAGCCCCTCCACCAGCGAGGCCAGCTCGCTGAGCAGGTCCTCACCCGGCTCGGCCCGCTTGGCCGTGACGTGCGCCAGCAGGTAGGCGTCGAACTCGCCCTGGGCGGCGTCGATCTCCTCCTGGGAGAACCTGGTCAGGCTGAGCATGGTGTCCGACCAGTACGCGAACGACTCCCGGTCGGAGTCGGGCACCCCGAGCAGGTCGCAGATCACCCACACCGGCAGCGGGAAACCGACCGCGTCCACCAGGTCGGCCGGCTCGCCTTGGGCGATCATCGACTCGACCAGCCGCTCGGTCATCGCCTGGATCCCGGGCCGCATCCCGGTGACCCGCTTGGCGGTGAACGCCCTGCCCACCAGCTGCCGCCACGCCCGGTGCGTGTCGGCCGTCATGGCGGTGCCGCCGTCGCCGCCGCCGTCGCCTGCGCCGCCGAACACGCCGCCCGACTCGTTGGCCGTCACCCGCGCCGCCCCCTCGGCGTCGAGCCGGCGGGTGAAACGCGGGTCCGACAGGATCTCCTTGACGTCCTGGTAGCGCGTCAGCAGCAGCGCGGTGTCACCGCTGGCCAGCCGGATCGGCGCGACCGGACAGCCCTCCCGCAGCTCGGCCCACTCCGGCGGCGGCTCCAGCGCGGTGGGGTTGCGGAAGGGGTACTCGGGGACCTCGGGGACCTCGGGGATCTCGGCGCTGAACTCGCTCACGACCACTCTCCCTCGGGACTACGGTCCCCGCATTTAAGTCGCATCACTTAATTAAGTCAAGCGACTCAATCGGCGTGTCGCGCGACGGGCACGACCACGCCCGCCCGGGGGTTCTCCCGGCCGAGCAAAGGCCCGGGGTCATCCGTCCGAGCGCAGGGCGGCACTGTAGGCGCTCAGGGCCTCGTGGCGGCGCTGGAGCTCGGCGATCTCCCGGGCGAGGCGGGAGCGCTGGGAGTCCAGCATGTCGATGTAGCGGGTGCACCCGGAGACGGGGTCCGGCCCGTTCTCGGCGCAGGGCAGGAACCGGCGGATCGTCTCGGTGGGCAGGCCCGCGGCGAGGAGCTCGCGGATGCGCCCGACCCGCTCGACGGACTCGGGGCCGTAGCGGCGGTAGCCGTTGCCGTCCCGCTCCGGGTGCAGGAGACCCTGTTCCTCGTAGTAGCGCAGCAGACGGGTGCTCACACCCGTCCGCCGGGACAGCTGGCCGATCCACATCGCGGTTCCTCCCGGGAGAACTTGACCTTCACACCGATGTGAGACCCCAACCTCGTGGGCATGACACAGATTCCTGAACTCGCCACCACCGTCGTGGGCTCCGGCCCCGGCATCCTGCTCGCCCACGGCGCGAGCGGCAGCGTCGCGGACAACTACGGCGCGCTGACGCAGGTCCTGGCCGAGGGGCACACCGTCGTCGGCTCCGACTACCCGGGGTCGGGCGCCACCCCCCGGGCCGCCTCGGGCTTCACCCTGGACGAGCTGGCCGACGCGGTGGTGTCCGCCGCGGTCGGCGCCGGGGTGGAGACCTTCACCGTGATCGGCTTCTCCCTGGGCACCACCGTCGCCGTGCGGGTCGCGACCCGCCACCCGGAACGGGTACGGGGACTCGTGCTGACGGCGGGCTTCGCCAAGGCCGACAACCAGATCGAGCTCTCCCTGGGACTCTGGCAGCACCTGCTGGAGCGCGGCGACGCCGAGGGCTTCGCCAGGATGCGCACGGTGAACGGCTTCAGCGTCGAGTTCCTCAACGGGCTGCCCGAGGAGCAGTTCGCCCAGCTGCTCGACCTGGGCCCCGCCGGGCTGCCGCTCGGGGTGGTGGAGCAGGCGGCCCTGGGCCGGACCGCCGACACCCGCGGGGACCTGGCCGCGATCACGGTACCGACACTGGTCATCGCGACGACCCGCGACTTCCTGGTCGCCCCGGCCAACTCCCGCTACCTGGCGGACCGGATCCCCGGGGCGCGCTACGCCGAGGTGGACGCGGGGCACGTGGTGATGGCCGAGCGTCCCGCCGAGTGGCAGGAGTTGATCGAGAAGTTCCTGGCCGAGCACGACCTCTGAGGACGCTCACCGCACGGGCCGCTTCGTGGCGACGGTTCACCGGGGTGACGTCGCCGCCGGTCCCGCCCCCCGCGGTTCGCCACCGCTCCCCGCCGGGAAGGACGGTGTCGAGGACCGGAGGCCGGCGCCGCGGCCCGTGCCCCCTCCGGGAGAGCGCCGGTCACGGCGGACGGGATCGGGTCGTACGCCGACGCGGGCCGGTGTGCCGCGACCGGTGAAGTTGACGAGTTCACGCGGCTGTGCGATCCTGATCGTGGCACCGAGGTTGACGCTCATACTAAGTGTAGACATTCGTTTCTCATTTGGGTTATGCTGCTCCCTCGCGCTGTCTCTCCACGCCCCGGATTCTGCCGGGGCGTTTGGCGTGCGCGCAGTTCGATTCCATCCGTGCCCTTCCGGAAGGACAGCTGTTGGCAGTCTCGCGCAATGCCTCCGCCGTACCCGCAGGTCCTCATCGTGTCTCTTTCGCCCGCATCCAGGAGCCTCTCGAGGTTCCCGACCTTCTCGCCCCGCAGACCGAGTTCTTCGACTGGCTCATCGGGAACGAGCGGTGGAAGGCCCGGGTCGAGGCGGCCCGCCAGGCCGGGCGCAGGGACGTCCCGGCCCAGTCGGGCCTGGAGGAGGTCTTCGAGGAGATCAGTCCCATCGAGGACTTCTCCGGAACCATGTCCCTGTCGTTCCGGGATCACCGGTTCGAGCCCTCCAAGCACTCCGTCGAGGAGTGCAGGGACAAGGACATGACCTACTCCGCCCCGATGTTCGTCACGGCGGAGTTCATCAACAACACCACCGGTGAGATCAAGAGCCAGACCGTGTTCATGGGCGACTTCCCGCTCATGACGCCGAAGGGCACGTTCATCGTCAACGGCACCGAGCGCGTGGTGGTCTCCCAGCTGGTCCGCTCGCCCGGTGTCTACTTCGAGCGCAGTGCCGACAAGACCTCCGACAAGGACCTGTACGGCTGCAAGGTCATCCCGTCGCGGGGTGCCTGGCTGGAGTTCGAGATCGACAAGCGCGACAGCGTCGGTGTGCGCATCGACCGCAAGCGCAAGCAGCCCGTCACGGTGCTGCTCAAGGCCCTCGGCTGGACCGGCGAGCAGATCCTGGAACGCTTCGGCCGGTACGAGTCCATGCGCGCGACCCTGGAGAAGGATCACACGGCCGGCCAGGACGACGCGCTGCTCGACATCTACCGCAAGCTGCGCCCGGGCGAGCCGCCGACCAAGGAGTCGGCGCAGACGCTGCTGGAGAACCTGTACTTCAACTCCAAGCGCTACGACCTCGCCAAGGTCGGCCGATACAAGATCAACAAGAAGCTCGGGGTGGACGCCGAGATCACCCAGGGCACCCTGACCGAGGACGACATCGTCGCCGCCATCGAGTACATCGTGCGCCTTCACGCGGGCGAGGAGTCGATGCCGGGCGCCGGTGGCGAAGTGATCGTCGAGGTCGACGACATCGACCACTTCGGCAACCGCCGCCTGCGCAGCGTCGGTGAACTGATCCAGAACCAGATCCGCCTGGGCCTGGCCCGGATGGAGCGTGTGGTCCGCGAGCGGATGACGACCCAGGACGTCGAGGCGATCACGCCACAGACCCTGATCAACATCCGCCCGGTGGTGGCGTCCATGAAGGAGTTCTTCGGCACCTCGCAGCTGTCGCAGTTCATGGACCAGATCAACCCGCTGGCGGGTCTGACGCAGAAGAGGCGCCTGAACGCCCTGGGCCCCGGTGGCCTGTCCCGCGAGCGGGCCGGCTTCGAGGTCCGCGACGTGCACCCCTCGCACTACGGCCGGATGTGCCCGATCGAGACCCCGGAAGGCCCGAACATCGGCCTGATCGGCTCGCTGGCCTCCTACGCCCGCATCAACGCCTTCGGCTTCGTGGAGACCCCCTACCGCAAGGTCGTCGACGGCAAGGTGACCGACCAGATCGACTACCTGACCGCCGACGAGGAGGACCGCTACGTCAAGGCGCAGGCCAACACGGTCCTCAACGCCGACGGCACGTTCGCCGACGCCCGCGTCCTGGTGCGCACCAAGGGCGGTGAGACCGAGATCGCCCGGGCCGCGGAGGTCGACTACATCGACGTGTCACCGCGCCAGATGGTGTCGGTCGCCACCGCGATGATCCCGTTCCTGGAGCACGACGACGCCAACCGCGCGCTCATGGGCTCGAACATGCAGCGCCAGTCGGTGCCGCTGCTCAAGAGCGAGGCGCCGCTGGTGGGCACCGGCATGGAGTACCGTGCCGCCACCGACGCCGGTGACGTGATCACCGCCGAGAAGGCGGGCGTGGTGGAGGAGGTCTCGGCCGACTACGTCACGGTGATGAACGACGACGGCACCCGCACCACCTACCGGGTGGCGAAGTTCAAGCGCTCCAACCAGGGCACCTGCTTCAACCAGAAGCCGATCGTGGCCGAGGGCGACCGCATCGAGGTCAACCAGGTCGTGGCCGACGGCCCGTGCACCGACAGCGGTGAGATGGCGCTGGGCAAGAACCTGCTGGTGGCGTTCATGCCGTGGGAGGGTCACAACTACGAAGACGCGATCATCCTGTCGCAGCGCCTGGTGCAGGACGACGTGCTGTCCTCGATCCACATCGAGGAGCACGAGGTCGACGCCCGCGACACCAAGCTGGGCCCTGAGGAGATCACCCGCGACATCCCCAACGTCTCCGAGGAGGTGCTGGCCGATCTCGACGAGCGCGGCATCATCCGCATCGGCGCCGAGGTCGCACCGGGGGACATCCTGGTGGGCAAGGTCACGCCCAAGGGCGAGACCGAGCTGACCCCCGAGGAGCGGCTGCTGCGGGCGATCTTCGGTGAGAAGGCCCGCGAGGTGCGCGACACCTCGCTGAAGGTGCCGCACGGCGAGTACGGCAAGGTCATCGGGGTGCGGGTCTTCTCCCGCGAGGAGGGCGACGAGCTCCCGCCCGGCGTCAACGAGCTCGTCCGGGTGCACGTGGCGCAGAAGCGCAAGATCACCGACGGTGACAAGCTCGCGGGCCGGCACGGCAACAAGGGCGTCATCTCCAAGATCCTCCCGGTCGAGGACATGCCCTTCCTGGAGGACGGGACCCCGGTCGACATCATCCTCAACCCGCTGGGCGTGCCCGGCCGGATGAACGTCGGCCAGGTGCTGGAGACCCACCTGGGGTGGATCGCCGCCCGCGGCTGGGACATCTCCGGCATCGAGGAGGCCTGGGCCGAGCGCCTGCGCGACAAGGGCTTCGAAAGGGTCGACCCGTACACCAACGTGGCCACCCCCGTCTTCAACGGTGCCCACGAGGAGGAGATCGTCGGCCTGCTCGACAGCACCGTCCCCAACCGCGACGGTGACCGGATGGTGCAGCGGAGCGGCAAGGCCGTGCTGTTCGACGGGCGGTCGGGCGAGCCGTTCCCGCACCCGATCGCGGTCGGCTACATCTACATCCTGAAGCTGCTCCACCTGGTCGACGACAAGATCCACGCGCGGTCGACCGGCCCGTACTCCATGATCACCCAGCAGCCGCTCGGCGGTAAGGCCCAGTTCGGCGGCCAGCGCTTCGGTGAGATGGAGGTCTGGGCCCTGGAGGCCTACGGCGCGGCGTACGCGCTGCAGGAGCTGCTGACCATCAAGTCCGACGACGTGCAGGGCCGGGTGAAGGTCTACGAGGCCATCGTCAAGGGCGAGAACATCCCCGAGCCGGGCATCCCGGAGTCGTTCAAGGTCCTCATCAAGGAAATGCAGTCGCTGTGCCTGAACGTCGAGGTGCTCTCCAGCGACGGCATGTCCATCGAGATGCGCGACACCGACGAGGACGTCTTCCGCGCCGCGGAGGAGCTCGGCATCGACCTGTCCCGGCGCGAGCCGAGCAGCGTCGAGGAGATCTGACGCTCCCGGTACGCGACCCGCGGGCCGGCCCGCGCCCGGGGCACCCGGCCGGTCGGAGGCGTGAGCCTCGGCCGGGTGCCCCGTGGCCGGTCCACGCGCTCGTGCGGCGGCACGGCGCGGCCTGTCACACGGTCACGCGGGACTCACCTCGCCGGAAGGTCCATCAAATGAGTTTGATGTATTCTGGCGAGCATGGTGCCCGTGGACCGGCCGGTCCCGACGTTCGTGCGCATGGCCGCCCACCCGCTGCGGTGGGGGCTGCTGACCGAGCTGTCCGTGAGCGACCGCCGGGTCCGCGAGCTCGTCGAGTTGCTCGGCCAGCCGCAGAACCTCGTCTCGTACCATCTGCGGCTGCTGCGCGAAGGCGGGCTGGTCACCTCCCGCCGCAGCGCCTTCGACGCCCGCGACAGCTACTACCGTCTCGACCTGGAGCGCTGCGCGCACGCGCTGGCCGGCACCGGCGCCGCCCTGCACCCGGCGCTGCGCCTCGACCCCGCCCCGCCCGGCCTGCCCTCCACGCCCACTGCGCCCGCCACGGCCACCGGACGACCGGCGCGGCCGCGCGTGCTGTTCGCGTGCACCGGCAACAGCGCCCGCTCACCGGTCGCCGAGGCCCTGCTGCGCCACCGCGCCGGCGGACGCGTGGAGGTGACCAGCGCCGGGAGCCGTCCCAGGCCGCGCACGCATCCCAACGCCCTGCGGGTCCTGCGCGAGCAGTACGGCATCGACGCCGACGCCCGGCCGCCGCGCCATCTCGACACGGTGGCCCACCACCGCTTCGATCACCTGATCAGCATGTGCGACAAGGTCCGCGAGGTCTGTCCCGGCTTCGCCGAGCTGCCGCGGCCGATCCACTGGAGCATCCCCGACCCGGTCGCGGCCGGTGACGACGACCGGGAGAGCTACCCCGCATTCACCCGCATGGCGACCGAGATCGACACCCGGATCCGCTACCTGCTGCCCGTCCTTGCCCGTGCCACGAACCCGGAGGTCCAGCAGTGACGACCCCGTCCCACGAGCTCGCCGGCGTCCGCTACGTCGTCGACGACGTGGCCGCCGCCGTCCGCTTCTACACCACTCACCTGGGCTTCAGCCTGCGTACCGACCCCGCGCCCGCCTTCGCCGACGTGGTCCGCGGGCCGCTGCGGCTGCTGCTGTCCGGGCCGGCGAGCTCCGGGGCCCGGGCCACGCCCGAGGGCTCCGGCGCGCCGGGCCGCAACCGCGTCCATCTCGTCGTCGGCGACCTCGACGCCGAGATCGACCGGCTGCGCGCCGCCGGGCTGTCCTTCCTCGGCGACGTCGTCGCAGGTCCCGGCGGACGCCAGATCCTGCTCACCGACCCGGCCGGCAACCTCGTCGAGCTGTTCGAGCCCGCTCCACGCTGAGCCGCCCCGGAAACCGTCCTCTTTCGGTCCCCTGCTCACCCGGCTCGACACCGCCAGGCGCGCGACCACCGACGCCGAACGCGTCCATCCGGTCTCCACCCGCGACCGCGTCCGGCACTTCCACGCCTGGCTGTACCCACGCCCCGTCTCCCGGATCCCGGCCGTGCCTTTCCCCTTCCCGTCGTCCGGCCCGGAGGGCGCACGGCCTACGCGAACGCGACCACGGCGTACCTCTCGTCCTGGACGGCCCGTCCCCACAGGGCGGGATCAGGCAGCGGCACGGCGCGGGCGGTGACGACCAGCGGCCGCAGCGCCGCCAGGAGGCGCTCCGCCTCGACCCCGCCCGTCCACGGCATCGGCGGCTCCCCCTCGCAGGACCGCTCCTGGCCGGACCCGGCCGACGTCCAGCGTCCCTCGACGAGGACCAGGCGCCCGCCGGGACGCAGCAGGCCGATCCACCGGCGCAACGCCTCCTGCGGATCGGGCAGGGTCCACAGCAGGTGACGGGAGAGGACCACGTCGAAGGACGTCCCCGCCCGCGCGGGCGGGTCGCTCGCGTCACCCACCATCGTCGGGACGTCGAAACCGGCCTCCGTGAGCTTGCGCCGGGCCTGCTCGACCATCAGCGGGGCCAGGTCCACCCCGACCGGACGGTGGCCCTGCTCGGCGAGCAGCAGGGACAGCGAGCCGGTGCCGCACCCCAGGTCCAGCACGTCGGAGGACGTGGCGGGCATCCAGGAGCGCAGGCGTTCCGCCCAGGCGGCCCGGACGCCGGGGTCGCGAAGGCCGTGGTCGGCCTCCTCGTCGAAGGAGGCGGCGTGAGCGTCCCAGAAGGAGGCGATCGAAGCGCTGTTCTCGGGCACCGACAGATCATGCCACCCCTCCCCCGGCGCCGGCGCGCCCTTCCGTCCGGTGCCGGGGAACCCGCCCGTACCCGGGAGGGATCCGTGTCACCGGAGTCGGCCCGTCACCCTGTGGTGCCTTTACGGCGACGGGTGTAGGCGAGGACGGCCAGCCCGAGCATGACGCCCCAGGGCAGCCAGACCAGATTGCCCAGCCAGGCGGCCCAGTTGCCGATGCCGAAGGCGGCCTCGCCGGCGAGCCGTGTCCCGAGCAGCGCGGCCACCGGCACGCGCCACATGGTGAAGCCCGCGCCCACCAGCACGACGGAGACCAGGCCGGCGGGGACGGCCGCCAGCGTGACGGGGACGCGACGGCCACCGAGCAACGGGACCATCCGCGGGAACCTCACCCCCCAGCGGTGGGTGAGGCCGAGGGTGAGCAGCCCCCCGCCGGCGGCCGCCGCGCCGAACACCAGCTCGCGGGTCCGGCCCGCGGGGTCGGCGGCCATCGCCATGGTCTCCTCGTCCAGGCCGAACGTCACCCCCAGCGCCCAGAGCAGCCGGGGAACGGCGTACAGCAGCGGCAGGGCCGCGGCGACGTAGGTGGTCCGGCGGCCCCGCCGCAGGTCCTCCGTGGTGATCGCGGAGGGCCTGCGGCGTGGGAGCACCGCCACGCAGACCCACAGCACGCCGCCGAGCGCGCACCAGAGCTGGTTGACCACGCCCGCCTCGAGACGACCGGCGTCGAGCAGCATCAGCTCGCCGACCCCCAGCAGGACCCTGCCGTCCGGTACCAGCAGGAGCAGGACCAGTCCGATGGACCAGGCGAGACCGCGCAGGCCCCGGCGCCCCTCGGACGGCGGCGTCCGGTACGCCACCGCCGCGGCCACCGCACCGGCCAGGCCCGCCACGGCGACGGCCGTCCCGGCGGACCGGGGGTCCAGGCCGACGAGCACCGCCCCCATCCGGCGTGCCCGCGCCGACTCGCCGTACGGAAATCCCGCACCTCCCGAGGCCCAGTACAGCCCTGCCGCGGCGTACGCCAGTGACCAGGCGCCGGCGGCGAGGGTGGCCCACCGGGCACGTCCGCGCCGATGTGCCGGGGATGCGACGGCGCCGCGGATCCCGGGGGTCATGACACCGTGCCTGTCGTCGGATTCATGCATCGAGCATCACGACACGGCCCCTGTCCGCGCACCCGCCGATGGACCTGTCCGAAGGGGCGGAAGCCGTGGGGAACCGGCCGTTCGGCGGGTGTCACGGGACGGCCCGGCCGCCTACGGTGTCCTCCATGTCGGTTCACAGTGGCGTGTCGGCGATGACGGCGGCCGTGGTGGCGGTCTCGGCCGTGGTCGTCGTCCTTCGCGGGCGCGCCGCCCGCCCGGTGGTCGCGTCGATCACGACGTGGACGGCGGCCGCGGTGTCGCTGGCCGTCACCGTCGCCTCCTCGGCCGCGCCGTCGTCCCGGGCCACCGCCTGGGATCCGGTCCACGTCCCGATGCTGGTGGAGCTGGGCGCCTTCGCGGTGCTGATCGTCCGGATCGTCCGCCGGGCGCCGGTGCGTCACGCGGTGACGGCCGGTGGCGTGGCGACGGCGGTGATCGCGACGATGGTGCTGCGGCTGATCGGCCCGCCGTCGCCCCTGGCGGCGGTGGGCGCGTGCGCCCTGTGGGCGCTCGGCGCCATGATCCCCGTGGGGGCCGGGCTCCACCTGCGACGGCAGGACCGGAGCCGGGAGCGGTTCGCGGTCGAGATGCAACACGCGCAGCGGCTGCGGCTCGCCCGGGACCTGCACGACTTCGTCGCCCACGACCTCAGTGAGATGGTCGCCGCCGCCCAGGCGGGTCAGGTCGTCACCTCTCCCGGGGAACCCCGGAGCGTCGAGCTGTTCCATCTGATCGAACGGGCCGGGCAGCGGGCGATGACGTCGATGGACCGCACCGTGCACATGCTGTCCGACGTGGACGCCTCCGGGACGGGGTACACGCTCGGTGACCTGCCGGACCTCCTGGCCGGGTTCACCGCGACCGGCCCGGTGACCGCCCGTCTCGACCTCGATCCCGCGCTTCCCGGGAGCGTGACGGGTCCGTGGGCCGACGTCGCGTACCGGATCGTCGCCGAGGCGCTGACCAACGTCCGCCGCCATGCGCCGACGGCCACGGGCGTCACGGTGACCGTCCGGCGCGACGAGACGCCGTCGTTGACGGTGACCGTCGTGAACACCCGCCCGGAGGGCGCCCCGGCGTTCCCGCGCGGACACCTCGGCGGGCGCGGGCTGGCCGGTCTGCGCGCGCAGACCGAGGCCGTCGGCGGACGGCTGACCGCGGGACGCCACGACGGCGGGTGGCGGCTGACGGCCACGGTGCCACTGCCCGGCGCGGTGTGAACGGAGGCTGGCAGGATGACGCAGATGCGCACCCGGATTCTGCTCGCCGACGACCAGGAGGTCATCCGTGTGGCGTTCCGCCTCATCCTGGACGCCCAGCCGGACATGACCGTGGTCGCCGAGGCCGCCGACGGCACCACCGCGATCGAGCTGGCCCGCCACCTGCGCCCGGACGTGGTGCTCGCCGACATCCGCATGCCCGGTGTCGACGGACTGCGGCTGACCCGCGAACTCGCGGGCCCGCACGTCGACGACCCGATCCGCGTCATCGTGGTCACGACGTTCGACCTCGACCACTACGTCCACTCCGCGCTGCGCAACGGCGCGTGCGGGTTCCTCCTGAAACGCTCCGGTCCCACGCTGATGATCGAGGCCATCCGGGCCGCGATGGCCGGTGACACCCTCATCAGCCCGCAGGTGACCGTGCGCCTGCTGCGGCATCTCACCGCCACCACCACCGCCACCGGCGCGCACGCGGACCGTTCCGTGACGCTGACCGCCCGGGAGATCGACGTGGCGCGTCTCATCGGCCAGGGCCGGTCCAACGCGGAGATCGCCGCCGAACTCCACATCTCCCTCGGCACGGTCAAGGGGCACGCCGCCGCCGTCCAGCGCAAACTCGGCGTGCGCAACCGGGTGGAGATCGCGATCTGGGCGTACGAGGCGGGACACACCGCCTGAGAGCGCTCCGCGTCCTCGGCGGCTCTCGACGCGGGGGTGAGCGTCTTTCCCGGAAGCGGGTGCGGCGGTCGTCCCAGCGATGACCCGGGCGCGGTGCGCCGGTGTGGCGTGGCCGTGGCGGAGGGATGTCGAGCGGCCGGGCGGACACGGC
This sequence comes from Streptosporangium sp. NPDC050855, assembly GCF_044456585.1. Taxonomy (NCBI): domain Bacteria; kingdom Bacillati; phylum Actinomycetota; class Actinomycetes; order Streptosporangiales; family Streptosporangiaceae; genus Streptosporangium; species Streptosporangium sp. NPDC050855. The sequence continues at coordinate 161,982 of NZ_JBITFY010000013.1, read as the reverse complement.
CTGCGAGGAGATCCGGGAACGCCGGACACGGGCGCGACGCGAGAAAGAGGGCTATGCTTGCATGACTCAGCAAAACAAATAGCCCATTAGACAGGAGTCTACCAAAGATATGGAGCGTCGTCAACACGACTCCGCTCTCGCCGAGGCGTTGCGGCTCGAACAGGCCTATGTCGGCGGGCTCTACGAACGGCTCGACGTCGTCCGACGGGAGACGGAGGCCGCGCTGCGCGCGGAGTACGCGCGCGGCGAGACGGGCGGCCTGCGCCAGGCGAGGATCGAGCGGGAGGTCGCCTCGGCCGAGCACGCCCGCCGCCTGGCCCGGCTGTCCGCGGTCGAACGCGACCTGTGCTTCGGCAGGATCGACGACACCGACGGCGAGACCCTCTACATCGGCAGGGTCGGACTGCGCGACGCCGACCGTGAGATCATCCTCACCGACTGGCGTGCCCCGGCGGCCCGCCCCTTCTACACCGCCACCCCCGCCACCCCCGAGGGCCTGGTCCGGCGCCGTCACCTGCACCTGCGCGGCCGCATCGTGGTGGGACTGGACGACGAGGTGTTCGACCTGGATCGCCTGAGCGACGGCGACCGCCGCACCCTGGTCGGCGAGGCCGCGCTGATGGCGGCCCTGCGGCGGGGGCGCACCGGGCGGATGGGCGACGTGGTGGCCACCATCCAGACCGAGCAGGACCGGGTGATCCGCTCGGACCTGCCCGGCGCGCTGGTCGTCCAGGGTGGCCCCGGTACCGGCAAGACCGTCGCCGCCCTGCACCGGGCCGCCTTCCTGCTGTACGCCCACCGCGACGTCCTGGAACGCCGGGGCGTGCTGGTGGTGAGCCCCACCTCGCTGTTCTCCCGCTACATCGGCCAGGTCCTGCCCTCCCTGGGCGAGACCGACGTGGTGCTCTCCAGCCTGGGCGAGCTGTACCCCGGGGTGCACGCCGTCGCCACCGACGCCCCGGCCACCGCGGTCGTCAAGGGCGACCTCCGCATGGCGGGCGTGGTGGCCGCGGCGCTCGCCGACCGCCAGCGCGTGCCCGAGGCGGACCTGGAGGTGAGCATCCCGGTGCGGACCTCCGTACGCGACGGGGTCGAGGTGGTGGTCGAGCGGATGACCCTGACGGTGGACCACGCCACCTGCGTGCGCGCCCGTGACCGGGCCAGGAACGCGCGCCACCCGCACAACGTGGCCCGCAGGCTGTTCGTGATCGACATGCTCAGGGCGCTGGCCGTGGACGAGGCCGTCCGGCTCGACGGCCCGATGGAGGACGAGGACCTGCGCTACGCCCGCAAGGTGCTCTGGTCGCAGCCCGCGGTGCGCGAGGCGCTGGACGCGCTGTGGCCGCCGCTCACCCCGCAGCGGCTGATCGCCGACCTGCTCGCCTCCCCCGAGGCGCTGCTGTCGGCCGCCCCCGGCCTGTCCGGCGCCGAGCGCGCCGCCCTGCTCAGGCCGCACGGTGAGCCCTGGAGCGTCGGTGACGTGCCGTTGCTGGACGAGGCGGCCGAGCTTCTCGGCGAGGACGGTGACGCCGCCGACGCGGCCGCACCGGCCCCGGCCGGCCACTGGGACGACGAGTACGAGGACGACGAGGAGCTCTACGCGCTGGGCGTGCTGGAGTTCACCGGCCTGCTGGAGGACGAGATGATGGTGGCCGGTGCGCTGGCCGACCGGCACCGCGCGCCCGCCCCGGCCCGTACCACCGCCGACCGGGCCCGCGCCGACCGGCGCTGGGCGTACGGGCACGTCATCGTCGACGAGGCGCAGGAGCTGTCGGCGATGGCCTGGCGGGCCGTGATGCGCCGGATCCCCGCCCGGTCGCTGACCGTGGTGGGTGACATCGCGCAGACCGGATCGGCCGCCGGGGCCCGCTCGTGGGGGGAGATGCTCGACCCCTACGTCAAGGGCCGCTGGCGGCAGGAGACCCTGATGGTCAACTACCGGACCCCGGTGGAGATCATGCGGGTCGCGGCGGACGTGCTGGCCGCCGTGGCGCCGGACCGGCGCCCCCCGGAGTCGGTACGGGAGGGCGGGAGCCCGCCCCGCGCCGTACGGCTCGACCTGGGTGACCCCGTCCCCCCCGGCGTGCCGCACGGCGCGGACGACACCGGCACCGGCGGCGGCGGTGACGACACCGATACCGGTACCGGGACGGGCGTCGGCGCGCTGGTGGCGCTGGTCGAGGAGGAACTGGCGGAGATCGGCGAGGGCCGCCTGGGCGTCATCGTCCCCGACGCCCGGCACGCCCGGCTCGCCGCGCTGTTCCCCGCGCACGGCGACCTGCTGGACTCCCCCGTCGCGGTGCTGACCGTCACCGCCTCCAAGGGGCTGGAGTTCGACGCCGTGGTGGTCGTCGAGCCCGCCGAGATCCTTACCCAGGCCCCCATGGGCGGCAACGACCTCTACGTGGCGGTCACCCGGGCGACCCGCAGGCTGACGGTGACGTACCGGGACGAGCTGCCGCCCATGCTCTCCCGGCTCGGGCGCCACTAACCTGGGGGCACTTTTTCGCCTCGGGGAGGAGCCATCTGATGTCGCCGGTTCTGGAGAGTACGGCTCGCCTGCTGCTGCGCAGGATCGCGGTGGAACAGGCGCAGGGACGCCTGCCCTCGCTGACCACCGCGGTGGTGCGCGACGGGGAGCTCGCCTGGTTCGGCGCGCGCGGCAAAGTGGACGGGGCCGCTCCCACCCCCGACACCCAGTACCGCATCGGCTCGATCACCAAGAGCCTGGTCGCCACCGTGGTGATGCGCCTGCGCGACGAGGGACGGGTGGGCCTGCTCGACCCGATCGGCGAGCACGTGCCCGGCCTGGACGTCGGCGGGGTGACCGTCGCCCAGCTGCTCTCGCACACCTCCGGGCTGAGCGCGGAGTCGCCGGGCGCGTGGTGGGAGCGGACCCCGGGCGTGCCCGCCGGTGAGCTCTTCGCCGACCTCGGCCCCGACACCGTCAAGCACCGGCCCGGACGCCGCTTCCACTACTCCAACGTGGGCTTCGCGCTGCTGGGCGAGCTGGTCGCCCGGCACCGGGGCGTGAGCTGGGAGGCCGCCGTACGGGAGGAGGTCCTGCGGCCGCTGGGCATGAAGGACACCACGCCCCGGCCGCGCGCCCCGCACGCCCTCGGCTACGCCGTGCACCCCTGGGCGGACGTGCTGCTGCACGAGCCCGAGCACGACGCGGGCGCCATGGCCCCGGCCGGGCAGCTGTGGTCCACCCCGGCCGACCTGGCCCGGTGGGCGGCGTTCCTGGCCGGTGACACCGCGGGCGTGCTCGACCCGGACACCGTCGCGGAGATGCGCGAGCCCGCGACCGTGGACGACGGCGACACCTGGACCGGCGGCTTCGGCCTGGGCCTGCAGCTGGCCCGCGCGGGAGGACGCCGCCTGGCCGGCCACACCGGCTCCATGCCCGGCTTCCTCGCCACGGTGTGGGCCGACCCGTCCGACAGGGTGGGGGTGCTGTTCACCGCCAACTCCACGGCGGGCGTCTCCCGCGGTCTGCTGGTCGAGCTGCTGGCGATCCTCGACCAGCACGAGCCGCGCCTGCCCGAGGAGTGGCACCCCGTCGCCGACACCGCGGGCCTGCTGGAGCTGACCGGCCCGTGGTACTGGGGTCCCAGCGCGTACGTGCTGCGGCTGCTGCCCGAGGGCGGCCTCTCCCTCACCCCGATGACCGGCGTGGGCCGGGCCTCGCGGTTCACCGCCCGGGCCGACGGGACCTGGCTGGGGCTGGACGGCTACTACGCGGGCGAGACGCTGCGCGTGGTGCGCGGGCACGACGGCTCGCCCGTGCACCTGGACCTCAACACCTTCGTCTTCACCCGCACCCCCTACGACCCGCGGGCGGACGTGCCCGGCGGGGTGGACGAGGGCGGCTGGCGCGGCTGAGCGGGACCCGGACGTTTCGGCCGGCACCGAAGTGTCCGGCCCCTAGCCTGGTGGCCATGACATCGGATCCATCGGTGGTGAGCCGCCACGCCGAGGTACGGGCCGTGCTGGCCGACCCCCGGTTCACCGTCGACCCCGTACCGCGCCCGCCGTTCGCGCCGACCGTCGCGTGGCTGCGCGGTGCCGTCGGCCGCTTCGCCGAGGGGCCCGCGCACGCCGGGCGGCGGGCCGCGGGCGAGGCGGTGCTGGCCGGGCTGGACCCCGCCGAGCTGCGCGCCGAGGCGTACCGGCTCGCCTCGCGGGAGTCCGGCCCGCTCCCCTGCCCCGTGGAGCTGATCCCGGTGCTGGTGCTGGCCGTCGCCCTGGGAGTACCGGCCGGTGACTGGCCGCGCGCCGTGGAGGCCGTCGCGGCGATCGCCCCGGCGTACCTTCCGGGACCCGGATCCGGAGGGGCCGGTGACGGGGCCGGTGACGGGGCCGGTGACGCGGCGACGCGAGAGGCGGCCGACGCGGGGGTGGCGCTGCTCTCCCGGCTGCTGGGCGACCCGCCCCCGGAACGGCTGGCCGTGCTGGCCGGGTTGCTGGCCCAGGCGTGCGGCGCCACCGCGGGACTGGTCCGCGGCGCGCTGGCCGCCGCAGGGGCGGCGCACCCGGCACCGGGACGCTCCCCGGCGGGCACCGTGGAGGAGCTGCTGGTCGCGACGCTGCGCGACGACCCCCCGGTCCGGGCGCTGCGCCGCAGGGCGCCCGGCGGGCAGAGCGTGGTGCTCGACATCGCGGCGGCCAACCGGGACCCGGAGGCGCCCGGCGATCCGGGCCTCGGGCCCCCGGGCGAGCACGGGCACCTGACGTTCGGGGCGGGACCACGGGCCTGTCCCGCCCCGCGGGTCGCCCTGGCCCTGGCGGCCGGGACGGTCGAGGGGGTGCTGCGATGACGTTCGCCCGGTTCAGGGCCCTGCACCACGGCGACGAGCCGTTGCTGCTGCCGTGCGCGTGGGATCACGCCTCGGCGGCGGCGCTGGCGCGGGCCGGGTTCGCCGCCGTCGGGACGACGAGCCTGGGGGTGGCCGCGGCGGCCGGCAAGCCGGACGCCGGGCGGGCGACCCTGGAGGAGACCGTGGCACTGGCGCGGTCCATCGCGAGCCTGGACGTGCCGGTCAGCGTGGACATCGAGGACGGGTTCCGGCCCGACCCCGGCCGGGTGGCCGACCTCGTCGCCGAGCTGGCCGCCCTCGGGGTCGCGGGGGTCAACCTCGAGGACGGCCGCGGCACCGCGCTGGCCGACGTCCAGGCCCAGACGCGGCTGATCGGCGTGGTCAAGCGGCGGGTCCCCGGGGTGTTCCTCAACGCCCGTACCGACGCGTTCTGGCTGGGCGTGCCCGACGCCCCGGCCCTGGCGCCGATCAGGGCCCGCGCCTACGCCGACGCCGGGGCCGACGGGGTGTTCGTGCCGGGCGCGAACACCGAACGGGACATCGAGACGCTGGTGACCGGGACCGGGGTGCCGGTGAACGTGCTCGTCCAGCCCGAGCTTCCGGTACGCAGGCTGGCCGAGCTGGGCGTGGCCAGGATCAGCTACGGCTCGCTGCTGTTCCGCGCGGCGCTGCACGCCGCCGTCACCACCGCGCGGGAGCTGGCCGCCGGTGAACCGGTCCGCCCCGGCATCCCCTCCTACGAGGAGGTCGAGGCACTGCACCGCTACGGGCGGGACACCGGGACCGGGACGGGCTCCCCCGGTCCTCGCTGACCGGACCCGGGCGGGACGACGGGTCCGAAAGGGACGGGGGCCGGTGAGGCGCCGGATCAGCCGGGGCGCCGGGCCCGGTGGAACGGCTTCGGCGCCCCGCCTGGCCGGGCGGGGCGGGCTCAGATCTCCTTGAGGAACCCCGCGTCGACGGCGAAGTCCGCGCCGGTCGTGCTGGCCGAGCGCGGCGACGCGAGCAGGGCGACCACGTCGGCGACCTCCTGCGGCTCGACGAGACGCCCGGTGGTGAGCTTCATCATCTCCACCGCGACCCGGTCCAGCACGCTGTCACGGTCGGTGCCCGCCTGGGCGGCGATGATGTCGGCGGCGCCGCCCTCGTCGGTCCACCACGGCGTCCGCACCGGGCCCGGGGAGACGGTGTTCACCCGGATGCCCTGCGGTGCGAACTCCTCTGACAGCGCCTTGGTGAGGTTGTTCAGACCGGCCTTGGCCGCGCTGTAGTCGACGTTCATCGCGGCCGGCAGCCGGGCGCTGCCGGTGGAGATGTTGACGATCGAGCCACCGCCCCGCCCGAGCATCACCGGGACGGCAGCACGGACGGCCCGTACGACCGAGAACAGGTTGAACTCGAACATCTCCCGCCAGTCGTCGTCGGTGGGGGTGAGGAAAGAAAATCGCGGCAGGGACACGCCGGGAGGCGGGCCTCCGGCGTTGTTGACCAGGATGTCCAGTCCGCCGAACTCCTCCACGGCCCGCGCCACGACCCGGCCGGGCGCCTCGGGGTCCATCAGGTCGGCCGGTACGTGCAGGAGACCGGCACCGCCGAGCTCGTCCAGTTCGGGGGTGCTCTTGCGGGAGGCGGCCACGACGCGCGCCCCCTCGGCGAGGAGGGTGCGGGTCACGGCCAGGCCGATGCCCTTGGAGGCGCCGGTGACGACGGCGACGCGACCGGAAAGCTGCAGATCCATGAGTGTCCTGTTCGTCGAGCATGCCCGGTGAGGGCCTTTCACGTGGGCAAAGCTATGGCCGGGACACCCGCTCGGGCTGGCGGGATTGAGACGGGCAACCCTGGCTGGATTCGGACCCCGCGTCCGGACCCGCGGCCGGGGCCTGCCGGACGCGCGGTGTGGAGCGCGGTGAAGGCCAGCAGGGACGCGGCGGTGCGCGGCGGATCCTCCAGCATGGGCGAGTGCCCGACGCCGGGCAGCACCTCGATCCTCGCGCCCGGGACGACGCGGTACTCGGCGGCGGAGGAGGAACGCCACCTGCGGTCGTCCCTGCCGAAGACGACCAGCAGCGGCGTGCCGAGGTCCGCCAGCCGCTCCGGGAGCGCGCGCCGCCCCAGGTAGTCCTCGGTCGCCTGCGACGTCGAGGTGAGCGCGTGGTAGGTGAGGCCGCGCACGTCGTCGACGAGCCGTTGCGGGGCCGTGTAGCCGGGGCGGGCGAACGCGGTGTCCAGCCCCCGGCGGATGATCGTGTCGGTCCGGAACCGCCACAGCAGCTGCCCGACGGCCGGGACGAACAGGAGCCGGCCGACGAACCCGTCCGAGACGAAGGCGTCCATGCGGGGCCCGGAGTCGACGAGCACCAGCGCGGTCACCAGGTCACGCCGTTGCTCGGCCAGGGCGGTGGCGACCGAGCCACCGGTGGAGTGGCCGACCACCGTGGCGTGCTCGACGCCGAGCCGATCCAGGACCTCGCCGACGCGGCGTCCCTGCTCCGGGATCGTGTAGCCCTCGCCGGCCGGTTTGGCCGACCGGCCGTGCCCGAGCAGGTCGATCCGGATGACGCGATGCGACCCGGTCAGCAGCGGGACCAGCGGGTCCCACCAGGAGGCCGACCCGGCCAGCCCGTGGATCAGCACCAGCACCGGCCCGTCGCGGGGACCGTCCTGGAGCACGTGGACGCCACCGCCGGCCAGGGGCAGGACCGAGTCACCGGTGGCCCCGGCCTCCTGGCGCGACACCAGCACCGTGTTCGCCAGGAGCGACGCGGCGACGGCGAGGACGACGGCCGAGGCGATGACGCGGCGTCTGCGGCGGCCACCCGTGCGCCCGACGTCCGGGCTCTCGCCGGGAGAGCGGGAATCGGCGGTGACGCGGCGGTCGCGCGTGCGTCTCATGCCGGGCCCCCGATCGTGAGGACACGGATCGGCGCCGTCCGGCCGAAGAGGAGATCACTCCTGGAAGAGATGGTCATGGGCTCACTGTCGCCGTACGCGCGCGCCGCAGGCTTGAACGAATGTTCCCGCGGGCCCGGCGTAGCATGTGGCGATGCGGTCAAGCGCGCGCGGGCGTGCCGATGCGGTCGCGTGGGACGTCGCGCGCCCGGAGCGGCCCAGCCGGGTGCCCGGTGTCAGCATGGCCGGGTTCCGTGACCGTGGCACGGCCGTGGCCGGTCACCGGGCGGTCCCCCATCCGGCCGTGTCGCTGGCCCTGGAGTTCGGCGGCGGCCCGCTCATCGTGGACGACGCCGCGGGGCGGCAGCGGCGGGGAAGTCTCGTCGCGGGGGTCGGGTTCGGGTTCGGCGCGGTCCGGGTGCGGGGCGAGAACTTCGAGGCCGTACAGGTGCGCCTGTCCCCGGTGGTCGCGCACGCGATCCTGGGCGTCTCCCCCGCGGAACTGGACGGCTCCGTGGTGCCCCTCGACGAGGTGTGGGGCCGGGAGGCGTCACGGATCGGCGAGCGGCTCCGCGATGCCTCCTCGTGGGAGGAACGCTTCGCGGTGACGGACGCGTTGCTCGCCCGCCGGTGCGAGCGGGGGGTGGCGGTGGACCCGGAGGTGGCCTGGGCCTGGGAGCGGATCGCCGCAGGACGTGGCCTGGTCCGGGTCGACACCCTGGCGGCCGAGGTCGGATGGAGCCGAAAACGGCTGTGGTCCCGGTTCCGCTCGCAGATCGGCCTGCCGCCCAAGCGCGCCGCGAGGCTGGTCCGCTTCGACCACGCCGCCCACCGCCTGGTCGCGGGTGGGGACGCCGCCCGGGTCGCGGCGGAGAGCGGCTACGCCGACCAGTCCCACCTGCACCGCGACACCGTGGCGTTCACCGGGGTGACCCCGGCGGCCCTGGCCGGCGAACCGTGGCTGGCGGTCGACGACGTCGCATGGGCCGGCCACGCCGCCGGCGCCGCGGAACGCGGGAGCCGGTGATCGCCGGGACGAGAGGCGACGGCGGCCCCGCCCGCGCCCGAGGCTCACGGCGCGGTCCGCGCGCGATGGCGGCGTACCGCGTCGCGGTTGGCGCACCGCTGGGAGCAGTAGCGCTGCCGCCCGGTCCGGGAGGTGTCGGCGAAGATCGTGGCGCACTCGGTCACGGCGCACCGCCGGAGCCGGTGCATGCCCCGTCCCGCCAGGTGCAGCGCGGTGCCGACGGAGATCAGCGAGAACAGCACCGAGCCGAACGGCTGCCATTCGCCGCGGTAGTGCAGGTGCCAGCCGTCGCCGGCGTGGTCGGTCAGGCGCGGGTAGGCGGCGGCCGCCGCCAGCATCCGGTTGACCAGCTCGGCGCGCTCGTGCTCGTCGGTGGCGTCGACGACCTTCTCCCACGCGTCCAGCGTGGCCCAGGTCTTCTCCAGGTCCCCCCGTGTGACCGGGCGGTCCACCAGCAGCCCGGCGGCGCGGCAGCGCTCGGAGAGCTCCCCGGCGCTCGCCGGCCGGCGGTTGGCCAGGTCCGCGGCCAGGTTCACGGCGTCCTCGCCGTAAGGGTTGAGGTGCATGAGGTCATTACATCAGGCTTGTGTCGCGCGACACCATCCTGATGTGCGCCGGGCGGACGAGGGCGACGTCACGGAGCTCGCGGAGCTCGCGGGCCCGGGATCCTGCTCTTCGAGACCCTCGGCGGCGACCGCTTCGACCCGCCGGAAGGATCCGCCGGGCCGGGCAGGTGCCGGGCAGGGCGGCCCGCACGACTCGTCGCCGGCCCGGGCCCGCTCACGCCGGTGGCCGCGGGTCGCTCCCCCCGATCACGGTCTCCCCCTCTCCCAGGGGGAACCGCCGCAGCAGGATCTTCCGGTGGTCGATCCGCCACTCCCGGCCGACGCGCACGACACCGTCCTCGTAGACGACGCTCGCGCAGGTGCCGTCCGCGTCGATCCCGATCCCCTTGGAGCGGGCGCGCACCCGGCCGTCGGCGAGCTCGGTCAGGACGACGTTCGTGACGTGATGGCCGACCGGGTTCCGGGCACCCAGCGCGCGCCCCGCCGCCGCGATGGCCGCCACGCCCTCCAGCGGGTCCCGGCCGAAGTCGGTGAGGTCGTAGACCACGTCGGTGGTGAACACCTCGTCCAGCCGGTCCAGCTCCCCGCTGTCGCACAGGTGGCCGTGCATCGCGATCAGCTCGGTGACGGCGGCGCGGTCCTCGCACGTGAGTGCCATGACGATCCTCTCCTGGAACGAGGCCCCGGACGGCCCGCCGGTCACGCGGGGATCGCGCGGCCGTACCCGGGGCGACTAAACGGGGATCTCCCCGTTTCTGTTCCGCTACCCTAAGCGGGGAACACCCCGGTTAGCAACCTTGGAGTCGGCGGATGACGGGTACGGACAGGACGGCGGTTCCGGGACGGCCGCGGCGGGCCGACGCCGCGCGGAACCGGGGGGCGCTGCTCACGGCGGCCAGGGAGCTCTTCGACGACTACGGGCCCGAGGTCGCGCTGGACGAGGTGGCGCGACGGGCCGGGGTGGGCAACGCGACCCTCTACCGCCACTTCCCCACCCGCGGTGACCTGCTCGTCGCCGTGTACGCCGAGGAGGTGACCGCGCTGTGCGAGCAGGGCACCGCCCTGCTCGGCGACCCCTCACCGGGTGGGGCGCTCCTCACCTGGCTGGACGGCTTCGTCGTCCACGTCGCGACCAAGCGGGCCCTGGCCCTCACGGCCGCCGAGGGCGGCGACGAGCGGCGCACCGAGCTGTTCGGCCGGTGGCACGAGTCGATGCGGTCGACCGCGCGGGGGCTGCTCCTGCGGGCCCAACGGGCCGGTGCCGTCCGCGCCGACCTCGCGGTGGCCGACATGCTCGCCCTGGCGAGCGCGGTCGCCGTCGCGGCGGCCGACGCCCCCGACGCGCGGCGGCTGCTGCGCATCCTGCATCACGGCTTCGCCGCGACCTGACCGGGACCCGTCCGGAGCCCGGCCGTCAGGGGAGTTCCGTCAGGGCGTCCGCGCGCCGGGTGCGCCGGTACAGGACGTGCCGGCCGTCCCGGCGCCTGGTGACGAGCCCGGCGCGGTGCAGGGCGCCCAGGTGGTAGGAGATCGTGCTGGCCGCCACCGCGTGCCTGTCCGCCAGCTCCGCGGTCGAGCGGGCGACCCCCAGGTCGCCCAGGAGGGCGGCGCGTACGGCGCCGACGACCTCGGTGAGCTCCGCGGAGCCGCGGTGGCCGGTGGCGCCCACCCGGCAGGCCGGGTAGTACACGGTCACCTGCGCGGCGTCGTCGAGCTGGAACATGAGATCCGTCCGGTTCAGGACGCTGGGCGCGAGCACGACGTCATGGTCGGACAGGTCGATCGCGGCGTCGTACCGGCCGTCGATGGTCAGGGTGTCGCCGTTCCAGCCGACCCGGGGATGGATCTCGTCCAGCATCCGACCGATGCCGTGCTCGGCGACGACCTTCGAGCGTTCGGCGATGTCGTTGTCGAGCACGGACTGCAACGACGGCCAGCCGTCGTGGAGCGTCTCGCGCCAGAACCGGTCCAGGCCGGCGGCCAGACGCCGCTGCAGGCGGCCGGACTCGGCGAGCCGCCGGACCCGCCGGGAGGGGGGACGGCCCCAGTGCGCCACGGCGATGGACAACACCTGGGTGTCGACGTCGTCCTGGCCGATCGCCTCGATCTCGGCGATCTGGGTGTGGAGGATCTCCTGCCACGAACCGGCCCGGGGCTTCGGCGTGAGCAGGTCCGGCATGTACTCGCCCCACGTGGGGGGTATCAGGTCGGCGACCAGCGCCACGTCCGGATGCCGCAGGACGCCCCTGGCGGCGGGGCCTGGATCACCGAACACCGGGTGCCGCCGGCCGGTCGCGGCCAGCTGTAGCCACTGCGCGGCCTCCATGGCGGGAGAGATCGACAGCCGGGTCCTGCTCAGCGTCCGCACGCCGAACCCCAGCCGGATCATGGTCCAGACGATAACACCCCTGCCGCTGGATTCGAATCCACTCGAATCATTTCCACCGTGGCGACCGAACGCTGTTCACTGGTGTCATCGCACGAGCGGCCATCACCCGCGACCGGACGCGTCTCCTCGGACCCGGACGCGAGGTGTTCGTGCGCCGGCGTGTGCCCGCCGTATGCCGGACGCGCGCACACGCCCGCTGTGCCCGGGTGACCTGCGATCCACCCGGGGTGGGGGGGGGACCGAGCCGGCGTGATCGGGAAGGGCTGGGGAGGTCCGATCACGCCGGCTTTCGCACGGGTCCTCGCGGGTCGCGAAGGAGGCGGCCGGGCCCTCTCATCGGGGGCGTGTGACGCGGAGCCGCGCGTCGGTGACGTTGTCGAAGCGCGCGTCCCCGCCCCGGACCAGGACGAAGTGCCCTCGCACGTCGGCGCGGTAGGCCACCAGGACGCCGGACGGCGCGAGGTCGTCGCCGGTGAGCTCCTTGCCCGCGGGGAGGCGGGCGTTGAGCGCCGCCAGGGCCGCCACGGGATCGTCGGCGGGACCGGCCACCGCCTCCAGGTAGAGCGCCTCGGCACCGCCCACGGGCGCGTGGGAGTCGAAGACCGTGATCGCCACGTCCGGGCGTTCGGCGATGTTGCGGGAGTGCCTGCTGTCCGGTGCCGACACCCAGAAGAGCCGGTCCTCGTCGCGGGCGGCGAAGAAGACGGGGGTGGCCCACGGCCGTCCCTCGCGGTCGGCGGTCGCGAGCACGAGGTAGCGGCTGTCGCCGAGCAGCCGGGGGACCGTCTCCCACATGTCGCCCACCGGCCGCGGGCCCGCCGGCCGGGGCGCCCGGAGGTGAGATCCCTGAGATGCCCGATCGGTGCGGTCACCCGCCCGTCCGCGGGCGGGCGGCCCGTCCGCCGCGTCCGTGTCCGTCATCGCTCCCCCTGTGATCGCCGGTGTGCCGACACATCCTCGCGCTCGCCGCGGGGTCTCATCAACGCCGGGATCCGGGACGATCGCTCACACCCGCCGGCGAACGAGGGCGTCGGGCGGCCCGGCATGCGGCGGCGCCCTCCAGGACCGGGAACCCGTCGGAGGCCGGCGGGAGAGACCGCCTCTTCCGTTTTCCGGTATGGCGCTCGCGAGCAAGCAGTCGGCGCTCCCGGACAACTTTCGCCGCACGTTCCTCCCTATGTTCGGTGAGGCGGTCCTGCGAGACCGTGACCGGAGGGGAAACGGGCTCGTCCATCCGGCCGGTCCGCCTCCGTGTCCCGCGGAGGTCTCTCGCGGGCCACCCCGTGGTTTCACCACGCTCCATCACCGAATTCGACAGGAGACCGATATGAAGATCAACCGTTCGGCCGGAGCGGCTCTCGGCATCGCGGCGGTGCTCGCCACGTCCCTGGCCACCGTCACCCCCGCCGAGGCGGCGGCGTGCGAAGTCCAGATAGGCAGGACCTCCAAGTCGGGCAGTCAGATCGTCGGTTACGGCAGCCTCAGCGGCTGCCCGAGCTCGTCGACCGCCCAGCTCTTCATCCAGCGGCAGACGGCCCCGGGCTTCTGGAGCCGGGTGAGCGCGATCGCGACGGCCCGCCAGGGCTACGACGTCTACGTCCGCTACAACTGCTCGGGCACGGGCACGCAGTCCTACCGGACGCAGATCAACGGCACGACCATCGGCGGTACGGCGAAAATCAAGAACTCCAACACCATCAGGGTCAGCTGCTGATCCAGCCGGCCGCGGCACGGTCGCGTGCCGGGAGCAGGGGTGCGGGGCCGTCGGCGGCACGGCCTCGTCGGTGACGGCCGCACCGCCGGCGCTCCTGCCGCGCTGCCCCGCGGTGGCAGCGCGTCCTCGGCTCCGAGGGGTGTTACAGAGCGATCATCTTCAGGCGGACCTGGTACGAGTACGCCGTCTGCTCGCTCCCGGTGAGGGTGTCCGTGATGATCGTGCTGTCGCCCGCGGTGGTGAGTCCGGCGCACGTGCTGCCGAAGGCGGTCACCGTGCCGAGCGAGTCACCCCGGCCCCAGACCGGGCCGTCGGTCTCGCGCAGGTCGAAGACCGCGTTCTGGGTGCTCTGGATGATCGAGGTCGGGTCCTCGAACTGGCCGGGGTCCCCGTCGTCGCCGGTGTTCATGCCGAAGTAGTCGGCGTTGATCCGGGGGAAGAGGTTCCCGCCGACCAGGAACCGGAGCTCGTCCCGGCCGTCCCGGTCGGCCACGTTGCCGGCGTCGATGTCGTACAGCTCCACGCGGCACGAGCCGACCATGGCGGCCGCCGGGGTCGCGGCCAGCGCCATCGGCGCCACCAGACCTGCGGCCAGGGCGAGTGCGGCGATCACCTTACGAGAATGCATGCTGCTCCTCCTGGAGACGCTGCGTCTCGCGACGGTCGCGAAACGCGGCATCAGAGTCGCGGACGCGGCGTGAGCACATCGTTAGACCACAGGTCAACGGCATAGAGCACGCGATCTCCGTGCCTTTCGGCACAGCCGGGCGGCAGAAACGCGCCTACCGTCCTCGCATGGGAGACTCCTTCAGCCTGCTGCTGCTCGGCACGCCCGAGCTGGTCGTCGGGGGAAGGCCGGTGCGGATCCGTTCCGCCAAGACGCGGGCACTGCTGTGCTACCTCGCCACCACGCCGGGGGCGCGCTCGCGGGCCGAGCTCGCGGGGCTGCTGTGGGGCGAGCGTCCCGACGCCAACGCCAGGGGCAGCCTGCGGCTGGCGCTGTCGGAACTGCGCGGGGACGTGGGCGGCTGGCTCGACATCACCCGCGACCACGTCGGCCTCCGCGCCGGCGACGGCTGTTTCGTGGACTACCGGCAGCTCACCCGGGACCCGACGGTGGCGGAGGCGCTGCGGTTGTGGCGCGGGGAGTTCCTCGACGGCCTCTCGTTCGGGGACGCGCCCGCGTTCGCCGGGTGGCTGGAGTGCGAGCGGCGGCGGGCCCGGTCGCTGCTGCGCGAGCTGCTCGTACGCGCCGGGCCCGCCGCCTCCGAACACGTCGTGCGGCTGGCCAGGATCGTGACGGAGCTGGACCCCTACGACGAGGAGGCCCACCGGGTGCTGATCGCCTCCCTGGCCGGGACAGGAAGGCGGGCCTCGGCCCTGGCCTGCTACGAGGAGCTGCGCCTGCGGCTGGCGCGCGAGCTGGGCGTCGATCCCGCACCCGAGACCCGCGCGCTCCACCGGGAGCTCACGCCCCGGCCCGCGACCGCCCGCCGGGCCGCCCTGCCGGTCCCCGGGTCGGAACTGGTCGGCCGCGAGTCCGACGTCCGGCGCGTACGTGCCCTGCTGTCCAGGGAACGCCTGATCACCCTGTCGGGCCCGGGCGGCATCGGCAAGACCCGCCTGGCCATCGCCGCGGCGCAGGCCGACGACCGGGACGCCGCCCCGGGGATCGGGAGGCACGGCACCGCGTCCTCCCCCTCGGCGGACGTCGCGTTCGTGTCCTTCGCCGGAGTACGGGCGGAGGCGGCCGTGACGACGCTCGCGCGCCGGCTCGGCGTGGACCTCTCGCCGCCCCGGCCCGCCGCCGAGCTGCTGCTCGCCGCCCTCGCCGGTCGCTCGACGCTGCTGGTGCTCGACAACCTCGAACATCTGCCGTCCTTCGACGGGGTGATCGCGGAGATCCTGCGGGTGGCGCCGGGACTGCGGGTACTGGCGACCAGCCGGCGGCGGCTGGACGTGCCCGGGCAGGTGATCGTCCCGGTGGAGGGGCTGGCCGAGCCGGCCGCCGAGGCGTTGTTCGTCGCGCGGGCGCTCAAGGCCCGGCCGGGGTTCGACCCGGAGCGCGAGGCCCCGCTGGTGGCCGCGATCTGCGCCGCGACCGGCGGGCTGCCGCTGGCGATCGAGCTGGCGGCCGGTCTGCTGCGCGCCGTGCCCTGCGCGGACCTGGCCGAACACCTCGGAGTGGACACCGGACTGCTCTGCGTGGCCGGGCCCGCCGCACGCTCCAGGCACGCGAGCATGCGCACGGTCTTCGAGACGTCCTGGCGGCTGCTCGACCCGGCGCGGCGGGCGGCGCTGGCGGCGTTGTCGGTGTTCGACGGCGGCTGCACCCCGCGCGCGGCCCTGGAGGTCACCGGAACCGGTCCCGAGGTGCTGGTCCACCTGGTCGACCACAGCATGCTGCAGCTCACCCCGTCCGGCCGGTACACCCTCCACCCCGTCATCCGGCGCCTCGCCGCCGACCGCCTGGAGGACCCCGGGGTACGCGAGCGGCACACCCGCCACTACGCCCGTCTCCTCGACCGGCACGCCACCGCGCTCCAGGACGGCTCGGACACCGAGGTCGTCCGCGTGCTCGGCGCCGAGATGGACAACATCCGCCAGGCCTGGCGGGCATCGGGGCAGCCGCGCTTCCTGGACCACTACTGGACGTTGTGCCTGCGACTGCGCCTGTACGAGGAGTCGGCGGCGATCGTCCACGAACACCTCGACCCCCCTCCGCAGGACCCGCGCCTGCGGGCCCGCCTGCTCCGGATGGCCGCGGTGAGCTCCCACCAGCTCGCCAGGGAACGCGCCGCCACCCGCCTGGCCCGCGCCGCCCTCGACACGCTCGGCGAGCCGCTTCCCACCACCCCCACCGGCCTCGCGACCGCCCTCCTGACCGCCGCCATCCGCCAGGCCGCTCACCGCCTCCTGCCGGCCACGGCCGCCCGCCGCCTCCCCGCGTCCCGTACGGCCGGGACCGAAACCGAAACCGCGGCCGAGGCCGAGACCGCAGCCGAGACCGAGACCGAGGCCGCAGCCGAGACCGAGACCGAGACCGAGGCCGCGCAGGCGCTGACCCTGCTCGCCCGGCTCGCCTACCACCGGCAGGATCTCCCCGTGATGCTGGTGACCTCGCTACGCCAGCTCAACGCCGCCGACCGCGGCACCGACCCGGCTCTGCGCGCCGAGTCCTGCGCGAACGCCGCCACCATCGCCCGCCTCGCCGGTCGCCACCGCCTCGCCACCCACTACGGCGACCTCGCCGACCGGGCGCTCTCCGGCGTCGGCCACCCGGACGAGACCGTGCACCGGACCCGGCTGGCGCGCGGGATCGACCTGCTCCACGCGGGCCGTTTCGAGGACGCCAGGCGGTCGTTCACGGAGGGACGGTCGCGGACCATCGACCCGCGGGTGGCCGAGAGCTGCGCCGGCATGCTCGCCGAGACCGCACTGTGGCAGGGCCAGTTCGCCGCGGCGGCCACCGGGTACGCGGAGACGGAGGAGCTGGCGGTCGCACGGGTGGGCGGGGACGACATCGGCCGCCACTGGTGCCTGACCGGCCGCGCGGAAGCGCTGCTGCGCCTGGACGAGGCGCCGGTGGAGCGGATCCGGGAACTGCTGGCCGCCGCCCGCGCCTCGCACGAGCGGCGGCGTACGCACGCCGAGGAGATCGGCCTGCGCGAAAGCCCGGCGAGCCGCACGATCCAGGAACTGCGCCTGCTCACCATCGCGGCCCGCCTGGACCCGGCACGGGCGCCCGCGGCGCCGGCCGAGGCGCTGAGGTTGGCCCGGCGGCTGCCGACGGTGCAGCCCGGCATGCTGGAGTGCTGGACCGGCCTCGCCGAGCTGCTCGGGGACGCGCGTCAGGACCGGGCCGCGGCCCCCCTCCTGCTCGGGCACCTGTCCCGGTACGCCGCCCGCAACCCCGGCGCCGCCGCCCGGATCGGCTGGGCCCTCGCACTGGTCCTGGCCGCCCTCGGCAGGCGGAGGCAGGCCCGGCGGACGGCCCGGCGGGCGATGACGACCGCCGAGCGCCTGGCCGCACCGTACGACCACCGCAGAGCCGAGTTCCTGGTACGCGCCCTCGGATGAGGGTCTCACCGTCTTCGAGGACGGATGATGCGCACGCGGCCGCCATCTTCACGCCGCCGGGTACCGCTGCCCGCGCCGCAGAGTGCCGCGAGGGGGTGTGGCGTGCCCTTCTCGGCCTCTCTCCTTTGGGGGGTTCTGCGTGGCGCGGTCGTGGGCGGCAACGGCTGATCTAGGATCGCGTTGCCCGCGTCACACGATCAGCCCGTGGTCGGTGGCGCCTTCCCCTCACGTTTTGAGAACCAAGGCCGAGGAGGGGTCGCATGTCCACCGGACACGCCGTGAGCAGGGACTGCGTTCTGGCCGTCATCGTTGTCGCACTGGCCGCCGCCCCGGCCGGCGCCGCACACCGAACAGACCGGCCGGCCACCCCATCGACCCCCCCCGGTGACCACGTCCGCCGCCGTGGAGCCGGATCCACCGCCGGCCATGCTGGAGGCGATGCAGCGTGATCTGGGCCTGACGGCGGAACAAGCCCGGACCCGGCTGCTCAATGAGGCCCGCCTGAGCCCGCTGGCGGCGCAGCTGCGCCAGAGGCTCGGGGCGCGTTTCGCCGGCGCCTGGCTGCGGGGGCCCGGCGCCCATCGGCTGGTGGTGGCCACCACCAGCGCCGCCGACACTCCCATGATCCTGGCCGCCGGTGCCCACGCGGAGATCGTCACCCGCTCGCTGAGCGAACTGGCCACGATCAAGAGCATGCTCGATGAGGCGCTGCCGGTGAAGCCGCTGGTGGCCAGCGTGCGCTACGTCGATGCCAAGCGCAACAGGGTGGTGCTGCTGGCCCAGAAGACCGACGAGACCCAGAACGTCATCGAGGCCGTCGGGGTGGACAAGGCCGCGGTGGTCGTCCTGCCCTCCACCGAGGTCCCCGAGCCGTTGCACGACCCGGCGGCGCACGAGGTGCGGGGCGGTCACCCCTTTTACGTCGGCCGTACCGGGCGGTGCTCGGTGGGGTTCGCGGTGTTCCAGGGGTCTCGGGACGGTTTCGTCAGCGCCGGGCACTGCGGCAGGACCGGCGCTGTGACCACCGGCTTCAACCGGACCGTTCAAGGGGTCTTTCGCGGGTCGGTCTTCCCCGGTGGCGACCACTCCTGGGTGCAGGTCAACAGCGGCTGGCGAACCACCCCGGCGGTGGACGACGGCCAGGGCGGCACCATACCCGTCGCCGGCGCCCGAATCGCTCTCGAAGGAGCATCCGTCTGCCGCTCCGGCTCCGCCGGCGGCTTCCACTGCGGTCTCATCCAGCAACGCGACGCCAGCGTCACCTACGCCCAAGGCAACGTCTTCGGACTGACCCGCACCAGTGTCTGCGCCGAGGCCGGCGACTCCGGCGGCCCCTTCATCTCCATCGACCAGGCCCAGGGCATCGCCTCCAGCGGCTCGGGCGACTGCGGCCAGGGCGGCACCTCCTACTTCGAGCCCATCGGTGAAGTCCTCACCGCCTACAGCCTGACCTTGAAAACCGTCGCCGACACCACGGCCGGTCACCGCTCTCCCTCACCCCCGCTTTCCTGAGGCAGACGGAAGCCTCCCCCAGGCGTCGGCGGCGGTCCCTCGCGGGGGCTGACGCGAAGGGCCATTTGCGATGGACCCCGTGAGCAGCCGCACGCTTGACGGATGAGCGGTGCTTGTCGCGTACCACGTGGGCTCGCAGCAGCCGAGGACACCGCCCACCGAGCCGTGGACATGTCGGCCGGCTATCGGCGGTGTTCGCGATCTGAGGCTCGTATGAGCCGGGCTGCGATGATGGCGGACCATCCCCAGCCGGGCGCTCCATCGCGCGCCGGGTCGCACGATTCATGCCACCCTGCTTCGCGATCACCTGCGCCACCACTTCGACGACGAGGTCCGACCACGGGCCCAAGCCCGGCACCGGCATCGTCACCTCGCGTCGAGGTGAGCCGGCAGCGCGGCCGCGGCCGACGCCCGAGCGGTCGCCCTGTCGGCCCCGTTCCCTCGGCCACCCCCGGCGCGGGCGGGCCGACCTGGACACCGCCGGCGACCGGCGACAGATCACATGCACGCCTACCGCAATCCGTTGACCACGGAGAGTAGCGTCCGTTGTGAAGTTGATCTATGAGGGCATCCCTCACGACGGAATGAGAGTTCAGTGTTGTCATCACAACGATTCAGATCCACGCTCACCGCGCTGGCCTGCCTGCTGTCGGCGCTGGCCGTGTCGGGGACGCCGGTGGCGGCCGATGCCGCTGCGCGGGCCGCCGGCGGTGTGCAGCAAGCCGGCACACAAGCCGCCGCCGCGCCGTGTGTCCGGACGGGGCAGGCGACCTACCCCGTCGAGTACTACTGGAAGAACGCGTTCGGCATGAGGCTGGGCAGCGGCTCCATCTCGGTCACCACCTCCCCGTCCCTGTGGGGCGGGCAGATCGCACCGGGCGGCACCTTCACCCTTACGCTGGCCCATCGCACGAATCAGTGGCCGTTCCTGGTCAGGAGCTACACCACGACCTGGGACGTGTCGTCGCTGCTGGCCCACGCCGACGTCGTCGGCCAAGCCGGGGCCGGCACCATCTCCGGTAACACCCTGACGATCCCCTCCTCGGGCAGCAAGACCGACCCACCGGCGAAGGTCATCACCTTCCAGGTCAGGCAGGGCACCGCCGGGGGCGCCATGACCATCCGGCCGACCGGGATCAGCAGCGTCCTGGCCGCCCCGGGTCAGCTCGGGAACAACACCGCCGCCCCGCCGATCCAGATCGCCGGCGGGCAGTCCATCTCCCCCACCCGGGCCGCCGATGACAGCGTCACCACCAGGCAGGCCACGGCCGTCAGCGTGCCCGTCCTGGCCAACGACACCGCCACCGCGCCGACGATCACCGGCCTCACCCAGCCCGCGAACGGCACCGCGACGATCTCCGGCAACACCGTGATCTACACACCCGCCGCAGGTCTGGGTGGCACCGACACCTTCACCTACACCATCACCACCGCCTGCGGCGCCAGCACCGCCACGGTCACCGTCGCCGTTCCGTGCGATTATGCGCCCGTCGACCTGATCAACGGCAGCTTCGAGGGACCGCCCGTGACCGGGGTCGACTACTCCATCTCCGACGCCTCGACCAACCCCGGCGTCGGCTGGCGAACCACCGCCACCGACAACAAGCTGGAATTTTGGCAAGGCGGCGCGAGCGGGGTCCCGGCGGCCGATGGCGGGCAGTTCGCCGAGCTCAACGCCACCCAGGTCTCCACCCTCTACCAGGACGTGCCCACCGTGCCGGGCACGCCGATGACCTGGTCGCTGTATCACCGAGGCCGTCTCGGTACCGACGTGATGCACGTGCTCATCGGCGCACCGGGCGCGACCGTGGCCCAGATCCCCTTCGGAGCCTCGTCCCCGGACATCTCCGATGACGACACCGCCTGGCGCCGATACACCGGGGTCTACGTCGTCCCGCCGGGACAGACCACCACACGATTCGCCTTTCAGTCGGTGTCGGCCGCGGGAGGCTCCCCGACGGCCGGCAACTTCCTGGACGGCGTGGTATTCCAAACGCCGCCCTGCCGACCCATGACCAAGAGCACGCTGAAGACGAGCTGAACCCTGGGGCCGACCGGCATCGGTTCAGCTCTGCCGGTCGGCCCACCGACTGCTGCACCTGGCGCCTCACCGGCGAGCTCCAGGGGTGGGGAGCAGAGCCGGAAGACACCCACCTGCACCCACCGGTGTCGGCCAGCCCTCAGACCCACGCGTACGACCGGCATCGTCACCTCGCGGTGAGGCTGTCCAGCTCGATGACGACGCCCGGCGCCACCGAGACCAGGCCCGCCGATCCGGTCGCGGCCGGCCTGGCCGCCTCCTGACTCGAACAGGCCCGCGCCCGGGCACCCCGGCGACCGGTCGGCGCTGGACCCACCTACCGCTCGCCGTCTTCGCGCATCTTCCCGAACAGGCCCCGCCAGGGGGCGCAGCCTCTGACCTGGCGCCGAGCGCCCCGGGCCAGAGGTCTTCGTTCCCCGCAGCGCCGTTCCCGGGCACACCGGCCACCGCGCGCCACGGTGAGGATGTTCTCCTCCGACGGTGCGAACCGCCCTTGTGCGCGCGGGGGTCGGCGCGTTCGGGCTGGTGGTGCCGTTCCGGCAGCCCTGCCGGACGGGGCGCCGGACCGGGGCCGCCGGGACGTGCCCGGGTGGTTAGAGGGCCTGGTATTGCAGCAGCCAGCTTGCTGGGGCGTCGTCCACCGTGTCGTTGGGGCCGGTCTTCACCCGGCCGATGCTGATCTTGTGTGCCAGGGCAGCCAGCTTGCTGCTGCCGAAGTTGACGCGGGGCCCTCCGGCGAGGACGTCGATGGTCTCGACGGCGCTCCAGGTTGTGCCGTCGTGGATGGCGACCCTGAGCCGTACATCGGCCCAGTCACTGCCGAAGGAGAGATAGCCGTCGCCGGACCAGCTGGGCTGGTTGGCCATGGGGATGGCCAAGACGACGGCGTATTTGTAGTGGATGAGTGCACCGTTCTCGGTGAAGGCGAAACCGTGGGGGATCTCGCCGGTCTGGAATACCTGCATGCTGCTCCTTTGGACCCGGCGGAGCGCCCTGGGAGGCGGTGCCAGGTGCCGGTAGGGGGCGGAGGCGTATGCGGTCCGCGGGGGAACTTCTCCCCGATCGACCACTCACTGAATGTAGTCAAGTAGATACGGAAAGTCATGTGAGTGGTGGTGGGCTGGGCAGAGGCGCTAGGTATCTGTCCCGTTGGGGCCATCCCGAAAATCCGAACAAACCCGGGCGAGGCGTAAAGGCGGGAAGATCACACGACTCCCCACGCTGCGGGCGTGGCCGAGGCCCGGCTGCAACGCGACATCGTCGCCGGTACCGCACGCAGTGAACCGGTACGCGAGGTGATCCGCCGGACCGTGGTGCGGACCCGTCCCGCTCCCCCGCCGATCGCGCCGTCTGACGCATCGGTCACGCGGCGCGCAGAACCCGCGTGCGCGACCACATGCGCGCGCAGCCGCCCCGCTCGGCGGCCTCGCGCAAGCGCCGTACCCGGTCAGAGACCTAGCACGGCCTCGAGGTCGTCAATGGCCGCCAGGGGCTGGGCGAGCCGCTCGCGTTCCGTCTCGGTCAGGGTGAGGGTGCGTGCCCGGGCCAGGGCGTGCCCGGCGGCGGCGTTGTCCTTGGCGCGGACGGCGAGCTCGGCCCGGTAGACCAGCGCCTCCAGCAGCTCGGCCGCCGACGCGGTGTCCTTGTCCCGCTCCAGGGCGCCGTCCAGGATCTCGGCCGCCCGCTCGTGATTGCCGTTGGAGTCGCCCATCACGACCGCCCGGTCCAGCGAGGTGGTGAGCCTGCTCGTGGCCTCCTCCTTCTCCGGCAGGGGGCGGGCGGTCGTGAAGCGGATCCAGTTGCCGCCGGGGTCGATGACGGCGAAGCCGGAGTGGTTGCCGTCGTTCTTCCGCCTGCGCGGCCGGGTCATCCGGGGGATGCCGGAGACCAGGAGCTTGCCGTGTGCCGCGCGCATGCCCGCGGCGAACGCCTCGAACAGCTCTGCGGTGTCCGGTACGACGATCGCGCAGGTCCCGTAGGAGTCTTCGGGCGTGAACGCCTCCGGCATGCCGAAGAAGCCCAGCTGGAGATCTTCGCGTTTGAGCAACACGTACGGGTTCGGCCGGACCTGGTAGTAGACCTGGCGGAAACCGAGCATCGTGTAGAAGTCGACCATCTCGTCGATGGAGCGGCAGGGAAGCAGCGGTATGGCGATCTCGTTGGCCATCGGGGGAACTCCTATTCGTCGGCCATGGTGAACGCGCCCTCTTCCAGGCGGCGGATCATCCGGTCGGTCCACTGGGCGCCGGCGTCGGCGGTGCTCAGCCACAGGGACAGCACCTCGCCGACCGGGCCCCAGGTCGCCAGATCCGTGCCCTCGGGCAGGTACGCGGTGATGCTCGCGCGCCACTCGCGCATGGCGCGGGCCCGCCGGCGCAGCAACTCCAGGGCCCGCTCCCGGGGAAGGTCCTCGATGAGGCCGACAGCGGCGCCCAGCACGTCCAGGCTGGGCTCGCGATCGGCCAGCGCCTGACCCAGCAGGTCGAGGTACTCCCGCTCGCCCTGCCGGGTCAGCTCGTACTCGATTCGCGGCGGTCCCCCGGCCTCGGAGGCGACCGTCTCGTGTGTCACCAGCAGGCCCTGAGCTGCCATGCTCTTGAGCGCGTGATAGACCGAGCCCGAGGTGGCGGTCGACCACTCGTGCGCGCCCCACGACTCCAGATCCGCGCGGACCTGGTAGCCGTGGGCGCGCCCGCGCCTGCGCAGCGCGCCCAGGACCAGCAGCCGTACCGGCTTCATCGAACCCTCCCGATCTTCACTAGCCAAATTTGGCTAGCTGCTACCGGGAGCCTACCGCACCAACGTGGAGGAAATCGGCGTACCAGCTCCTCGTGATGGCCCTCCTCGACGACCCGGCCGCCGTCCAGGAAGGCGACGCGGTCGGCGCGCTGGACCGTCCGCATCCGGTGGGCCACCATCACCACCGTCCGGCCGGCCATCAGGCGCTCGATCCGCCCTACGGGACGCCCCGAAGTGACCGCCCGGTGCGGGATCGCGCCAGGTCGGGGTGGCCGTTCCGGTCAAGCGGCGGGTCATGTCGTCGGTCGTCGACCAATACCGATAGATCATCGACTCGGAGTCGGCCGATCGGGTCTCGTGGTTGCGGGCCGGCGGTGCGGCATCAGGGTGCCGAAGACCCGCTCGGCCGCCGGGTGGCTTCCGGACCGGCAGCTGGCCGCTCTGACCGAGGCGGGCTGCCTCGACCGGCGAACAGGAACACCGCCGTCGGCTCGACGACACCCGCCGCCACCGGGAGCACGCCCGCCGCGATCCGGCCGCGGCCGACCTGGCCACCTCCCGACGCGAACAGGCCCGCACCCAAGCTTCCCAGCGGCCGGTCGGCACCGGACCCACCTACCGTCCGGCGCTCGCTTCGAGGTGGAACTGCGCGGCTCGACCGCCCGGGTGTGCCTCATGGACAGCGACGACTACCAGGCATAACTCGACGGGGACGCCTACAGCTACCACGGCGGCTTCTACAACGTCAGCCCCGTCGTCCTGGAGGTCCCCTACGACGACTGTCGGTATCTCGTCGTCGACAGCCACCCCCACCGGATCAAGGTCGGGGGCGCCGAGATCTTCGACTGATTTACTCCCGCGTGCAGGGGGCGCGCGGGGCGCCCCCTTGGCCAGGTTCCCCGCCCATCTCATGGGTGGTTTCGGCGGTGGCCATCAACGCGAGGTGATGCCTGATTACTGCGGGCTCCGGTCAGGGGACGATGACGTGGAAGCCGGTGTCGCGGGCGCCGGCGGCGGTGCCGGTGCCGACGAACACGTCGCGGGAGTCCCCGCAGCTTGCGACGCCGTCAGGGCGGACGAAGATGCTGGAGTTCCAGGGCGCGCTCGTCCAGCGAACGGTGGCCACCGGGGCGGTGGTGGCGGCGTTGACGTCGGCGTCGAGCCGGATGCAGTACTGGCCCGTGGCGATCTTCCGGACGGTCGTGACGCCCTTGGAGCGCACGATGGAGCCATCGGCGTTGACGACGGCGGCGGCGCGGACGCCCGGGCCGGAGGTGCCGCCGGGGTCGGCCAGCGCCGGGGCGGCGAAGGCGGTGAGTGCGCCGGTGCAGGCGGTCAGGGTCATGGCGATGGCCATGGCGGTCTTCGTGATGCGCGGCATGCTGGTTCTCTTTCGGTTGTGTGACAGGACAGGACCAGGCTTCTCGTCGGGCCGGACGATGATCTGCCGGCCACCTCGAAGTCATTACAGAATGTAGTCATTCAGGTGCTCGAAGTGAACGCGGCGCACGGTAAAGACGATCTCCTCGCGCTGGGACACGAGCCCCAACGAGGAAGGTGGCCTGCGTGCGCTGGAAGGGAGCCGCGCCCTGTGCAGGGCGACCGCGCCGACCATCTACTCACCCCGAGCCCGAACCGATCGCCGCGGTCCGGGCCCGCGAGCCGGCCGCCCTGGAGGCCGAATCTCTCCGAACACGCCCGCCGAGGGCTCGGCCGCTGGCCGGGCGCCGATCCGCGCGCTGTTGGGCACGACGGTGCCTGAGGTGACGTTGAAGAGGCGGGCGATGATGTAGGCGTTGACCGGAGCCCCGCCCTGGAGCAGTCCGCGGACGTCCAGGTTGAGCACGTAGGTACCGGCCGCGGGAAGCGTGACCTGCAAGGCGGCGTCGGCCCAGGTGCCCGACGCGGTCGGCTGGAGGTCGAGGTTGGTCTGCAGGTGGGCGATGCCCGACACCCCGATGTGCGCCTGGTGGACCTGGTGGGCTTCGATCCCCGCCGGGATGATGACCGGCTGGCGCGGCGAGGTGGCAAGGGTGCCGGCATGGGCGGAAGGGGTCAGGAGCCCCAGGAACAAGGTGGTCCCGAGGGCGACGGTAAGTCGACGCGTGAGTGTTCTTCCTGGCCAGAAGGCATGTCCAGCGCACAATCCATCCACGCACCCCTCCCGCCGCTTAGCGTGACACGAGAGTTACCCACCTACCTTTGCCGTGATGGTGAGGCGCGGGCGCGATGTCGCGGACGCAGGCAGATCCAGGCCGGGCGCGACCCGGGCACGGGCCACGGCGGCCGGGGAGCATCGCCTCTGGTCCGACCCTGCGGTCGCGGCCGTCTTGGGGTGCCGCTACTGCCTGGGGTGAAGACGGTGGCCTGCTTGGATGAGAGCACCCGCACGCTGATGATGACGCCCTGTCGATGCTGGACGTCTGAAGACCCTAAAGCTCATAAGTAGTCAGACTGATGTGATGGATCAACTTGAGCAGACCGTCGGGCTCGTCCGTGACATCGTGGGGCCGGACCTCCTGGGGACGTATCTCCACGGCTCCGCCGTGCTCGGGGGACTCGCCCCGGCCAGCGACCTGGACGTCCTGACCGTTACACGGCGCGGTCTCGATGAGCGGAAGCGGCGGGCGCTCGTCGAGGGTCTGCTGGAGATCTCTGGCCTCACGCCTACCGTCCGGCCGGTCGAACTCACCGTTGTCGTCCAGTCAGAGGTCCGCCCCTGGCGGTTCCCGCCGGTTGGCGACTTCCTCTACGGCGAGTGGCTGCGCGAGGAGTTCCAAACGGGCGGGACTCCGCAACGCGGCCCGATGCCGGACCTGGCCCTGGTCCTCACCGTGGTCCTGACAGGCGACCACCCTTTGGTCGGGCCGCCTCCTGCCGAGCTCTTGGACCCGGTGCCGCACGCGGACCTCGTCCGGGCGAGCGTTGCGGGCATCCCCGAACTTCTGGCCGATCTGGACGGCGACACCCGCAACGTCCTGCTGACCCTCGCCCGCATCTGGACCACCCTGGCCACGGGCGAGATCAAACCCAAGGACGCCGCCGCTGACTGGGCCCTGGACCACCTGCCTCCGGAACACCGTCCGGTCCTGGAGCACGCCAGGGACCTGTACCTCAGCTGTCACTACCAGGATGAGGTTTGGAGCGAGGGGTTGAAGGTCCAGATACACCCTCACGTGGACGATGTGCTCACCCGCATCAACCACCTGCGCCAGTAGGGTGAAGACCACAGCCGTTCCTCACGTTTCCCAACTGATCATTTCAAAATGAGGTCCGAAGGCGGTGTAGGCAGACAAGGCTGCACGCCAGGTCGAGCATTCCTTGATGGAGGTCGGCGCGGTGCTCGTAGCGCACCCGGAGCCGTTTGAACCGGTGCAGCCAGGCGACTGTCGTCGAGCGCGTCTTCGCGTGACCGGTCCGGCCCCGGCCAACTGGTGCGGCCTGCTGGTGCACGGTGGCAGGTTCAGCGTCGGCGCGAGCGCTGCGGCTGATCCGGCGACCCGATGACCTTGTCGGCGAGGGGCGTGCGCCGCCGAAGGCGATCGCAGCAACCATCAACGCCGCCGACCAGGAGTTGCCGTCCGCGAGCATGAGCGCCACAGCACTGACCGCGACGAAGCACGCGGCACCGATGATCCAGCCCATGACAGGCCCGTCGACGGACTGAAAGCGCAAACCAGGATGGTGTAACCGCCTGGCAGGATAAAAGCGAAAAATGGCAAATTCTATGCTTTTTCACTTGCGTTGCGGTTCTGTAAGATCACAGTAGCCGTACAACGAAAACATGCGCTATTTCCGCTACCCCGCGTACGGCTTAATCGCGGTATCCGCAACGATCGCTCGTAAGCAGCAAAGGATGATGATGAATCGGCAGAAACTCCTCACTCTCGCAGGTGGAATATCAGCCTTGGTGATGTTGCTGACCGCGCCCGCCGCCGCCTCGGCGGGCGGTGCAGCGGCGAACCCGACGCAGCGCTGCCAGGCCGATCCCGGGTATGTCGTTCCAACCTGCGCTCTCCACTTTTACAATTTCCCCGGCGGGACGATCAGTATCGACGTCGATGCCAACGGAACCGGGCAGGGCCAATGGAGGTTGCTCCGCCATGGGCTGTTGACCAGCTGCCGCCTTTACTACAGGCTGGAGGATCCGCCTCAGTCGTGGGTTTGCAACAATTTGCCGGCCGACAATTACACCCTCCGTAACGACGCCCAGACCAACACCACCTTCCACCAACTTGGAGCGCGGTGGTGATCGGCTACAGCAAGTAGCGTGAATGGAACAACTGGGCCGTACCGTCGAGAAGGCCACCGCGCTGATCGACGGCGCCGAGCCCTATCCGGCCGACGCATGCGGCCGTGGCGCTGCTGAGCGTGTGCGCCGTCCGCGTCGGCGAGCCGGTCTCCCTCACCGTCGGCTCGGTCGCCGTCGACGCCGGGCACACCGTGATCCTGTTCCGGCGCAAGGGCGGCAGGACCGACCGCCTGCCGGTTCCGCCCCGGGTGCGCGCGCTGCTGGAGCCGCTGCTGCAGGGCCGGGCCCGGGGCGAGCCGCTGTTCGTCCGCGCCTCCCCGGTCACCACCCAGCGCTACAACCGCGGACGGCGCAAGCTCGACTCCCACGCCGCCTACCGGATGGCCGCCATCCTCGGCGGCGGCACCTGAACGCTGATCGAGGGTGGCGGCCGCGCCGAGCGCTTAGGTTGCCCCATGGGTGAGGACGGGCTGCAGGCCGCGCGAGGGCATCGAGGAGTCACCGGTCACGGGGCTTGAGCAGCAACCAAGCGGCCGGTCACGACAAGGAGCCCGGCGGGCGGCTCTTACCGTGACCGGCCGTTCTGATGCGGGTGGCGGGTCAGTCTTCGTCTGCTGCGGGATCGGATGAGGTCCGCCACCGCGATCGCCGGCAACATCACGCCCCGGGCCAGGTCCGGGCGCCAGGGATCGGCTGGTCACCGTCGTGACGGTCATGGCCTTCACCCGGTCCGCTGCAGGGCACGCTCACGGCGTGCCGCCACCGTCGAGCCGGATTCCCCGCGTGCCATCCGCCGCAGCACGACCGGCGCCATGAGCAGGCCGAGCAGCGCCCAGGCGCCCAGCACTCCGGCGGTCTCCAGGTGTCGCCAGGACGCGCCGATCTCGACGACGACCGCCGCGTCCGGCAGCAGGGCCGACCGCATGCCGAGCCCCATCCAGTAGACGGGGAAGATCTGGGCGATCCACTGCAGCCACTCGGGCAGTACGGTGATCGGGTAGAAGATGCCGGAGATGCCGATCACAGCGAGGAACGGTAGCTGGATCAGTCCTTGGGCGCGGGCAGTGGTGAACATCGAGCCCAGGACCGCACCGATGGGCAGGGTCGCGACCAGGCCGAGCGCCAGTACCCAGGCCAGACCGGGCCAGGACTGCGGGCCGATCCGCAGCCCCTCGACGAGGAGTACGGCGGGCACGAGGAAGATCGCCAGGTCGGCGAGCAGGCCGCCGGACACCGAGATCACCTTGCCGATCAGGTAGGCGGGCATCCCGTGCGGGGTCGCCTTGGCACGCAGCAGCGTGCCGTCCTCGCGGTCGGCGGTGAGCTGCTGGCTCATGCCGATCACGCCGGTCGCGGCGTTCATGCCGAGGATGCCGGGTAAGGCCACGGCGCCGAGCAGGAGAGCGCCGACCGGCAGGTCCCGGATGAAGAACAGCGTGGCCACCATCAGGGCGGGCCACAGGAAGTGGGAGAACAGCTCGGCGCCGTTGGTGAACGACTGCCGCAGCTCGATCAGGCCCCGGGACCAGCTCACGCGCAGTACGGTCGCGTTCATCGGGCCACCTCCTCGGCCTCGCGCACCAGCGCCAGGTACGTCTGCTCCAGCGAGGCCCGCTGGACCTCCAGCTCCCGGACGTCGTCGCCGTAGCGGGCGAACAGCTCGCGGGCGAACGTGGTCGAGTCGGGCGTCCGCTCGACGTACCGCCGCCCGTCGCGCACCCAGCGCACCTCGTCCTCGCCGACGATCCGCCGTGCCAGCTCGGCGGCGGTGCCGTCGGCGACGATCCGGCCGCCGTTCAGCACGAGGATGCGGTCGGCCAGCTTCTCGGCCTCGTCCAGGTCGTGGGTGGTGAGCAGGACGGTGGTCTCGCGGGCGTCGGCCAGGTCGCGTACGAGATCGTGGAAGTCGGACCTGGCCTGCGGGTCGAAGCCGGTGGTCGGCTCATCGAGGAACAGCACCTCGGGGCGCCCCACGAGGCCGATCGCCACGTCCAGCCTGCGCCGCTGGCCGCCTGAGAGTGTCTTGAGCTTCTTGCCGGCGTGCTCGGTCAGGCCGACTCTCTCGATCAGCTCGTCGGGGTCCCAGGGCCGCGAGATCCCGGGGACGGTGTAGGGGGCGTAGTAGGTGCCGAGGTGGGCGAGGAACTCGCGTACCCGCCATTTGCCGTGGTCGCGCCAGGACTGCAGCACGATCCCGAGCCTGGCCCGCCACTGCTCGTCGCCATGCGCGGGATCGGCGCCGAGCACCGAGACCCGGCCCTGCGACCGGACGCGGAAGCCCTCCAGTATCTCGATCGTGGTGGTCTTGCCCGCGCCGTTCGGACCCAGCAAGGCCAGAACCTCGCCGTGGCGGGCCTGGAACGTGACGTCGTGCAGGACGTCGAGCGAGCCGTAGCGCATGCGCAGCCCGTCGACGTCGAGCACGACGTCGTTGCTCTTCGTCATGAAACGGCCTCTCTTCGTGATCGGATGACCTCGTGCCGGAGCCCATGCCGGCGCAAGCCCGGCACGAGGGCATGGCGCATCGCGACCCGAACCGGGCCGGAGCGTGGGGACAGGGGGGCCGGTTACCAGTTTTCGCGCGCGAGCGTCTCCTGGAGGAGATCCATCAGGCCGGCCCGGTCGACGCCGGCCAGGGCGAGCGCGCGCGGCACGGTACCGACGCCGGCGCTCAGGACGCCGAGCAGCAGATGGGCGGGACGCAGGTCCTTCTTGCCCTTGGCGGCGGCGAAGCCGCGTTCGAGCGCGAGCCGGGCGGAGGCGCCGGGCCTCGGGTGATCCTTGGGGTTGCGGAAGGGCTTCGGAAGGTCGTAGGAGGCGAGGGACACCCCGACCGCGTTGAGGCTGTGCTCGAACTCCCGGTCCAGCGCATCCCTGATCGCCTGCCGCCCGAGCCCCGCCGCCGTCAGCACGCGGTGCGCGGCGGTGCCCTCGACGGCGGCGATGGCCAGCAGGAGGTGGTGGGCCTCGGTGGTGGCAGAGCTCTCCTCCCGCGCCTCGGCCGCCCCCCGCACGACGATGTCGTTGATGTAGTGGTCGATCGTGCTCACTGTCGTCTCCTCAGCGTCACGCCGGCGGCGATGAGCCGCTTGGCGTGCTTCTTGTGGACCGCCTGGCGGGTGACGCCGAGCGCCTCGGCGACCTCCGGCCAGCCCCACCCGGCGCGCATGGCCTGCTCCACGGCGGCGTCCTCGAGCCGGTCGGCCAGGCGCCGCAGCGCCGCGACCGCCGCGAGCGCGTCGGCGGGATCCTGGGGTACGGGTGCGTCTTGTACCGGCATGCAAGCAACTTTAGTTGACTATTTCGCGAATAGTCAACTGCGGTTGCTTGAGTGCCCGAGGCTCGGGGCAGGGCGCCCCGGTCCGACCCAACACGCACCCCGTGTTGGTCAGATCTCGTCGTCGTCCTCGGTGGCGGGGTCAGGGACTGTACAAACAACGGCTCTGGCACGAATGCGGTGGTGACGATAGGTGATCAGTTCACTCAGGAGAGCAGAATGCGGTGGCGTAGCAGGGCGAAGCCGGCGCGCCCGTACATCTGCCGTTTGAGCAGCTTGACCTTGGTGTTGGTGACTTCCATGGGACCGTTGCTGTAGGGCAGGGTCAGCCCGGCGATGACGGCCTGTTTGTCCTTTTCCAGGCCGAGGGTGAAGCTGTGCAGGGCGGGCAAGTCATCGGCGCGTACTGTGCTGATCCAATCGTCGAGGTCATGACCGCGACGCTGGGTGAGGATGGCGGCGAACTCGCGCACCCGCGTGGCCAAGGCGGTCAGGTGCGGGCAGGCAGGGATCAGCTCCTCCAGGTGCCGGCGGCGGTGAGCAGGCAGGTCGTCGGGGTGGCTCATGAGCCAGGAGACCAGCCGGCGCGGTGAGGGCGGCGTGCGATCAGGGTCGGCGCGACCTTGATTGAGGTAGCGCACCAGCAGGTTGGCGCTGCCGGTATAGCCGCGCTCGCGGATCTCGGCCAGCAAATACGTGACCGGAACGCTCGGTTCTTCGGCCAGGCGGCGTCGCAGGTGCTCGCGGTAGGGATCGACCAGTGTGGCGCCGTACTTGGGTGGACGCAGGAGATCCTCGACTGAGGCAGCGCGGGCATAGCGTTTGACCGTGTTGAATCCCCAGCCCAGACGCCGAGCGCACTCACCCAGTCCGAGCCCCTGGTCGAGGAGGGGGTGGACCTGCGCGTGCTTGCGGCGGGTCCGTTCAGCGAGCGCACCGGTGCGCCGTCAGGCGATCAACGTTGACGCCTTACGGTCGGGCAGCACATCCACCCGACGGTGGGTGACAGCGTCGATGAGCAAGCTCGCGTAGCGGTTGCCCCGTTGCAGCGCGAAGTCGTCCACGCTCAACACCGCCGGCACCGGCCCGACTGTGACGGGAACAGCCATCAACAGGCGCAGCACCGTGGTCCGCGAGACCGTCACCGCCAGGCAGGACAGCACGGCCGCGCCGGCGCGGCCGGCCAGTACCACCGCCAGATCAACGATCAGCGCCGCCAGGCCTACGGTGCGGCGGGCATAGCGAGCCGCCACCTGCGGGACCTGCTCACGAAACGTCTGCCTCATACAACCGCGGGCTTCGCACACCAGTCGGCGTATGCGCAG
Source organism: Streptosporangium sp. NPDC050855 (assembly GCF_044456585.1). Lineage (NCBI taxonomy): Bacteria > Bacillati > Actinomycetota > Actinomycetes > Streptosporangiales > Streptosporangiaceae > Streptosporangium > Streptosporangium sp. NPDC050855. Next base: position 129,351 of record NZ_JBITFY010000013.1, on the reverse strand, counting down.
GTCGACGACCACCGTGCGGCTGCCGACCGGCACATCCGCCAGACGTCGCATGTGGTAGGCGTGCACCTGCCGAGCCGGAACCCCACACGTGGGACAGGGTGCCGCCACCGATCGTGTCCGGGCTCGCACATGTACGACCTGCTGCTCTACGGTCACCTGCTCAAGGATCACATCGGCCAAGTGCGGGAACAGCATCTTCAAGATCTTCGAAGCACACCAAGATCACCTTGCCAGCCCGCACACTCCGTCACCACCGCATTCGTGCCAGAGCCGTTCACTGAGCAGCCCCCATCTCCATCCTGCTGGCCTCCTGCGCCTGACGCTTGCGGCGGCAGGAACCTGGACAGCTCATCACCTCGGCCGGACCCGGCTCGTGCAGGACCGACGCCGGGGCCGGACGGAAACACTGTCTGCACCGGGCCGCCGCTGACGATCTGTCGGTAGGGGGCTTGTTCGGGGCTAGCAGTGCACGTCTTCATCCGGCGTCTTGATCGCGAGGTCAAGAGTGTTCAGGTCGTAGGGTGCGCCTGGTCGTTGCTCGGTGACGTAGTGGTCCGGAACTTTGATCACCAGTTTCCGGGTCAGAGCGGGTTGACTCCCAGGGCGGCGGCATTGCAACGGCGTTACTGTTCATCAAGGGCCGAAGTGAGCTTGTCGACGCCGGGGGCGTAGGCGGTCATCCAGTGCGGATGCAGCCGGTAGTAGACCACGTCGTTGTCCCAGTCGGAGAAGTCGCCGTAGAAATCCTTGAAGTAGGCGAGCAGGTCCGGCCAGTCCTCGGCCGGTTCGCTGTCCTCAGGGTTGAGGATCTCCACCGTGCCATGGGTGAACACGCCCAGGTCCTCACCGCGCATGTGCGCGACGCTGACGGCGGGGCGGGCGGCCAGGTGGCGGGCCTTGGCGGCGCCACGCGCCGTGCCGAAGTGCCACTTGCCGTGCAGGAAGTGCCCGTCCACACCGCTGATCCGCGGCTCGCCCTTTGCCGTCACGGTGGACAGGGCGAGGGTGCACATCCCGGTCAGGATCCGGGTGAGCTGCTCTGCGGTCAGGGTGTTCTCGGTGACGATCGAGCGGAGGTGCAAAGTAGAGCGGGAAAGGGAGGCTTCGAGGAGAGCCTGAAGTTCCTTGAGCTCCTCGGGGGTTTCGCGCATTGAGGTCCTTGTCCATCTGTGGCCCCGGTCCACACTCACATCGGCGCTGACCGGTGAACCGATGATCGCTCTAAAACCCGACGCCTTGTGTCATGTTTTTCGGCCGTCCTAAGGGTGCGGCCGGAATACGGCAGAAAGGGGCCGCGCCCATCCCGTTCTCCCGCTGTTCCCGGCGGCACCCTCGTCCTCGACAGCGAGGGACTGGCCAAGGCCGTCCTGCGCGACCGTGATGACCGGCTACGGCGCCACGCCGGCCACGACCGGGACCGACCGGTCTGCGGCCTCCCGGGGCTCCCGGCCCAGCCGCCTGACCGGCTTGATCACCAGCAGTGCCGCCACCACGCCGGCCGTCACCAGAGCCGACCCCAGCATGAAGGTGCGCGGTTCGACCAGCGCGGTGACCGGACCGGCCAGCGCCTGCCCGGCCGCCATGCCCGCGACCGACCCGGCCACCTGGTAGGCGTTGACCCGGTTCACCACGTCCGGCGCCACCTGCGTCTGCACGCTGGTCGACCACATCACCGACCAGAACGCCAACGCGCACCCCCCGAGCAGGTGCCCGCCCATCAGCAGCGGCAGCGGCAGCCCGAGCGCAACCGTCAGCGGCACCGCCGCGTACCCGCTCAACGCCACCGCCCCGGCCGCCAGCGGCCTGCGCGGCCTGAGCCTGATCGCCACCAGCCCGCCCAGCACGGTGCCGAGGCCGAGCGCCATCATCACCCAGCCGTATTCGGCCCCGATGACCTGTGACGACAGCGGTACGTACGGCCCGATCACCAGGACTCCCCAGAACACCCAGACCAGGATGACCGACCACATCCAGTTCATGGCCGTGAACTCCTCCCAGCCCCTGCGCAGGTCGCTCAGCACGTCGGAGGGCTCCGTCCTGGGGACGGCGACCCGGAGCAGCAGTAAGCACACCCCGCTGACCAGGAACGTCGCGGCGTCCACCGTGTAGACGACGACCGGCCCGGCGGCGGCGATGAGGACTCCGGCCAGTGCGGGACCCGCGAGATGGGTGACCGCCTCAGCGATCTTCAGTGTCGCGTTGGCCCGCTGCGGATCTTCGGCGACCAGGGGAACCATGCCGTTGACGCCCGGTTCGAACATCCCGGCGGCCATGCCCGACACGAACGCCGTCACCAGCAGCAGGGGGTACGGCGGGGCGCCGTCCAAGAAGGCGATGGCCACGACCCCCTGGGTGACGACCCTGACCGCGTCCGCGCCGATCATCAAACGCCGGGCGCCGATCCGGTCGGCGACGACCCCGCCGAACAACATGACCAGCACGGCAGACGCGGTCCAGAGTGCCAGCACGTAGCCGACGCCCGCGATCCCGTAGATCCTCCCGATGGCCAGCGCCGAGGCGACGGGCATCATCGCGTCACCGAGCAGCGAGATCGTGCGGGCCCCGAAGTAGAGGGTGAAGCTCCTTGTCCACATGAGCCCTGATTCTTTATTTTTCCAGATCACAGCACCGGTGTCTCAAATGACATCATTGAGTATGTTTACGCCATGCCTCTGGACTGCCCGGAAACGCCCCCGACGCCTCCCAGCCCGCATCGCGTGGTCGCTGTGGTCGCCCCGAACCAGGAGCTCTACCCGGTCACCTCCGCCTCGGCCGTCTTCGGCTACCACGGCCCCGACATCACCCAGCACTACAGCTTCAGCCTGTGCGCCGAACACCCCGGCTCCCTCCCCACCACCCTCGGCACCCCCATCCAGGTGGACAGCGGCCTCGAAGCCCTCGACGACGCCGACACCGTGGTGATCGCGAGCTGGATCCTCACCCCCTCGCCCGCCGTACTGCACGCGGTCTCCCACGCCCACGCCCGAGGCGCCCGCATCGTCGCCGTCTGCGCCGGAATCTTCGTTCCCGCAGCCCTCGGCCTCCTGGACGGACGCCGCGCCTCCGTCCACTGGGAACTCTCCGGCGAACTCGCCGCCCGCCACCCCCGCGTCATCCCCGACGACACCGTCATCTACGTCGATCACGGCGACGTCGCCACCGCCGGAGCCTCGGCCGCCACCCTCGACCTCTGCCTTCACCAGGTCCTCCAGGAGCACGGCGCGGCGCACGCCATGCGCATCGGCCGCCAGCTCGCCGCCGGCCCGCACCGCGAGGGCTGCCAGCGCCAGTACCCTCCCCTCCCCACCACCGGCCCCATGCCGGACTCCCTGGCCCCCCTGCTCGAATGGCTCCTGTCGCGCCTGCCCGACCAGATCGCCGTCGAGGACATGGCCGCCTACTCGGGCGTCTCCTCCCGCACCCTGACCCGCCAGTTCACCGACCAGCTCGGCGTCCCGCCCGCCCGCTGGCTGCTGGAGCGCCGCCTGGCCGCCGCCCGCGCCCTGCTGGAGGAGACCGACCTGCCCGTCGAGACCATCGCCGCCCGCGTCGGCCTCTCCTCGGCGGTCAACCTCCGCCGCCGCTTCCACACCGCCCTGCGCACCACCCCGGCCGCCTATCGCCGCTCCTTCCGCTGAGGGTCCCGCGCGGCTCCGCCGCGTTCCGCTCCTCCACCGGCCGGATTCTCCGCCGGGCGCACCACCAGGTCCTGGGTCTCCCCGCTCGTCCGGGACCGACCGGATCGGCCCGGAGGCCGACCAGCCGACGCCTTCAGCCCGCGGGTTCGTCCGTCTGAGGGACGGCATCCGGCCCCTCGACGGTGAGCCGGTCCTCACCAAGACCGCCACGCTCGGCGTGGACGAGATCGCCGCCGTACTCGGCACCATGTCAGGACCTACGCCCGCACTTGGATCGCTTCTGCGCATGACGATGCGCCCACCCTGCTCGACCTTCTCGATCAGCGTCTGTGCCGGATACTCCCGCCTGCAACCGACGTAGGGGCTGACGAATCGCGTCGCCACCTCGCAGCCTGTCATGCTCGCGTTGCGAGCCCTGCTCTGCAGACCGCTCACTGCCTTCCTGGCCGATTTCGTTGACTTGTCCCCGACCGGTACGGGCGTGGGCATGTAGCGTGCGTGCGCCCAGGCGCCTGCCTCGGTTTTCTGCCGGCGCCGGTATTTCTGGCAGACTTCCTGCAGATCAGACAGGCTCCCTTGTGTTGGTTGTCCTTCGCGGAGCCTCCGCCTGACCCGGCTGTCGTCATAGATCGTGACCGTACCGCCTGCGCCAGGCAGATCGAGATTCCGGTGATACTGAAAAGCGCAAAGTGAGGCTTCGGCCATTCGCACCCTGGGGTTTCGATCCTTCGTCTATAAGGATCCCGGATAAGTCGTCTTCTCCGGGGAGTGTGAGTATGATCTCCCCGGATAACCTGTGACCTTCAGAGCAATCCGGCCGGGAATCTTCAGAGGTATCTGGCCGGACTCTCCATCTGGGGTGGTCCTCGTGCGGTCGGCGGTCGGCGCGGCAGGATATGGCCATGACGACTGAACTGACCCCTGAACTGGCCGCGACGATCGAGCGGGCGTTTGCGCGGCGCGACCGGGCGAACATGCAGCCCACGATCGACTTCTTCGAACGACTGCTCGCCGAGCATCCCGACAACCCGTATGTGCTGTACGAGGTCGGCGGTTCGTACGACACCGCCGGGCAGGAGGAGCGCGCAGTCGGCTACTACGAGCGCGCCCTGCCCCACCTGAGCGGCGAAACGCGCCGCAAGTGCCTTCTGCAGTACGGCAGCACGCTGCGGAACCTGGGCAGGATCGACGAGTCGCTGGCGCTGTTCGACACCGCCTGCGCCGAGTTCCCGGAGTCGGACTCGCTGCGGGTCTTCAGGGCACTCACACTGCACGCAGCCGGGCGCAAGGACGCGGCGCTCGCCGCGCTGCTGCTGGTCGTCGCGGACAGCGTGGACACCTCCGAGGTCAAGCGGTATGAGGCCGCCATCCGCGGTAACGCGGAGTACCTCGCCGAGCTCTGACTTGCCCCCTGGCCGTTCTGGCTGCGACGTACCCTCAAGCTCGCACTGGTTGTCGTGAGCTTGATCCGGTTTGACGGACATCCGAGATCAGGGGCTCGCCCCCGGAAGGATGTCCATGATGGAGCACATGGGGAAGAAGAAACCGCGCCCTCGCCGCTCGTTCACCCGTGAGTTCAAAGCCGAGATCGTCGAGCTGTGCCAGCGCGGAGATCGTTCGATCGGCCAGGTGGCCAGGGACTTCGATCTGACCGAGACCGCGGTACGCGACTGGATCCGCCAGGCCGAAGTCGACACCGGCCAACATGACGGGCTGACCAGCGACGAACGCGAGGAACTAGCCGCGCTGCGGCGGGAGAATCGCCGCCTGCGCGAGGACGTCGACATCCTCAAGCGGGCCACGGTGCACCCCTTCATCGAGGCGGAAAAGCAGAGCGGTCACAACGTCAAACAGGCGTGTGAACTGCTGCAGGTTTCCCGATCCGCCTTCTACGCCCGCCGCCAAGGCATCCCCGGTCCTCGAGCGGTGCGCGATGCGCACCTGGCCGCGCGCATGCCGATGGACCATCGGCATGCGCGCGGTACTTACGGCGCTCCGCGCATCCACGCGGTCCTGCAGCAGGAAGGGACCGGCTGCGGTCGGCGCCGGGTGGCCCGGCTGATGCGCGCGGCCGGGTTGCAGGGCCGCCACCGGCGCCGCCGACAGCAGACCACCATCGTTGATCCGCGCGCCGCGATGCGCCCGGACCTCATCGGCCGTGACTTCACCCCGGATGCGGCCGCGATCGATACCCGCTGGTGCGGCGACATCACCTACCTTCCCACCGAGGAGGGCCGGCTGTATCTGGCCACGGTCATCGACATCGCCTCACGCCGGGTGGTGGGCTGGGCCACCGCCGATCACCTGCGCACCGAGCTGGTCGCCGACGCCTTGTCCTCGGCCTGCCGGCGACGCCGCCCCGCCCAGAAAGTGATCTTCCACTCGGACCGCGGCCGCCGATACAGCAGCGGGGCATTCGCCGAACTGGCCGAGCGGCTCGGGGTACGACTGTCGGTCGGCCGCAAGGGCCAATGCTGGGACAACGCCCTGGCCGAGTCGTTCTTCGCCACGCTGAAGGGCGAACTGCTCGATGATCGGGCCTGGCCCAGCCGGGCCGTCACCCGCAGCGCGGTCTTCGAGTTCATCGAAGGCTGGTACAACCTGCACCGGCTGCACAGCAGTCTGGGCTACGTTAGCCCTGCCGCCTACGAGGCCGCTTGCGTGGCCTGACCACCACACCGAAGGTGTCCGCCAAAGCGGGGCAAGCTCAGTGGGGAATCCCTGGGCGGAGGCGGCTACGCGTCGAAGGGCCTTCCCTGCGTCTGGGTTGACTGAACGTCTCACGCGGGGGCGTCCGGGACCGACGAACCGGCCCCGGACGCCCCCACCAAGCTCCCCACACAGCCGCTTCACATACCGATGGTCATTGTGGTCGACGACATCACCTACCGGAGGCAAGCTCGGCCAGATGGTGCAGCGAGTTGATGAGGTGCTCAGGGCCGAATGGCGGGAAGTGGAGGTACTCCCGGATGGACTGCGGCACTGCCGACCAGTCGTAGGTGAGCGTGACCTCGGTCTCGGACGGACCGAGCGGCGCAAGGTCGTAGCGCCAGATCCAGCCGCCGAACTCCAGGTGACCGTTTTCCTTCTCCTGCCCCGTCAGCCAGGCGATGGCGCGCGGGGGGGCGAGCACTTGGACCTTGTTGACCACCTGGTAGTCACCGTTCGGATGGTCGGCGTGATACATGTCCACCCGGAAGATCTGCCCCACCTCGGTCAGCGGCGCCCGGTCGGCAGCTTCCTGCACCCAGCCGGTGCCGTCGATCGCGGAATGGGTCGTCGGGTCCGCCAGCACCGCGAACACCTCCGCGGCGGGCACGGCGACAGTCAGGGCCGCGCTCACGTTCTCTTGGTCCACGGTGTCCACGGTGTCCACGCTCCTTGTCATCTCATCTCGAGCCTCCCGCCCTAGGCGTGCCCGTCGCCTCTGCAGGAAGGTTCGTTCGGTGTCGTTGGTGGCCAGGGTGATGGCCTCGTCGTAGGTGGCAATGGCATCGGCGGTGCGGCCGAGGCGGGTGAGCAGGTCCGCGCGGGTGGCGGGCAACAGGTGGTAGCCCGGCAGGTTCAGTTCATCGATGCTGGCCGGCGCCGGCGCCGGTCCGTGCACCTCGGCGACGGCGACCGCGCGGTTCAGCGCCACGATCGGGGTCGGGGTGTGGCGCAGCAGCTGGTCGTAGAGCGCCAGCACCTGCGACCAGTCGGTCGCCGGCCCGTCGGCGTGCACGGCGTTGATCGCGGCCTGCAACTGGTAGGGGCCCGGCTGATCACGGCGCAGGCACCGCCGTACCAGCTGATGTCCCTCGGCGATCAATTCCCGGTTCCACAGCGACCGGTCCTGCTCGGCGAGCACCACCAGCTCACCCGAAGACCCCACTCGCGCGGGCCGCCGGGCTTCGGTGAGCAGGAGCAGCGCCAGCAGCCCGAGCACCTCCGGCCCATCGGGCATCAATTCGGCGAGCGCCCTGGCCAGGCGAACCGCTTCCAGGCACAGGTCCGCTGGGAGACGGTCGCTTCGGGCACCAGGTAGGCCCGCGCGATCTGCCCACCCCCAGTCCGCCGAGCAGGCGCAGGGTGAGCGCGCTCTGCGCAAGCGGCGACAGCGCCGGATGGCAGCAGGTGAAGATCGTGCGGAGCTGGTCGTCGCGCACCGGTCCCACCTCCTGTGGCTCATCCGGTGAACTCCTCGGAAAGGGTCAAGGGGACAGGCGGCGGGCGATGGTCGGGATCACGATCGCGGCGGCGATCACGTGCGTCACCATCAGCAGCATCTTCGTGGCCGCAGACGCGTCCGCGAGCACATCCGGTAGCAGTCACAACGCGGTGAGCACAATCGTGGTGCGGACGAATGCCGTGCGTGGACGGCTGGCCGAGTGAGCCAATAGCAGGGCCAGCGCCAGGCCCACCACGGAGAAGATGCCGGTCAGCACGGCGAACCCGAACACCGGGATCGGCGCGCCGCCGACAACGAGATTGATCCCGGCCAACTCACCTGCCGCGACGATGATCGCGGTCGCCGCGGCGGCCAGGCCGCTGATGATCAGCGGCTTCGCGGGAACGGTGGTGACGGACATCATGGGCCCTCCGATGTGTGGCGACCGGCCGCTACCGGCCTCTCACCTTGACCACGAACGGGCTCGACGCCATCCGACACATTCCGCAGAAAAAATCAGCAGACGTACTCGCCCCGGCCGCGTCCGAGGCGACAGGCCTGCTCGTCACTGCCGCAAATGGATGGCCGAGGTTTAGGTATCAGCTGATGGACCACATGAATGAGACGGTGAGAGATGCGCGGGCGGGTCAGGCCCCCACACTGTTCTTGATGGTAGGTCTTCCCGGGTCCGGGAAGACCTTTCGAGCGCGGGAGCTGGCGGCGGAGCGCGGCGCCCTGCGGCTCACCCCCGACGAATGGGCACTCACCATCTTCGGCCAAGGCGACCGTCACCAGGAGCCCGGCGGCATGCGGTGGCTGCTGGAGGGCCGACTCGTCGCACTCGCCATCGACGCCCTGCGCCTGCGGCTCAATGTCGTTCTTGACTTCGGACTCTGGTCGCGCGATGAGCGCTCCGCCTTGCGTTGGATGGCCGCTTCAGTGGGAGCGTCTTGTGAGATCGTGTACCTGCCTGTGGAACGCGAGGTGCAATGGAGCCGGATTCAGAACCGCTGGAAACACTCGCCAGAGCAGACATTCCCTATGGCCGAGGCGGAGCTCGACCCCTGGAGAGAGAAGTTCGAGGTCCCTGACGCGGACGAGCTCTCCGGTTCGTTTCTGCCCTCCCCGCCGCCCGGGGATGAGAGCTGGTTTGACTGGGCTCAGCGATTTTGGCCCTCCCTCGCTCAGAGCTTGAACGGGCGGCTCACCGAGAGATGAGGTCCGCCGCGTGGGCGCCGCGTAGGCGAGCGTGGTCGTTCACCAGCCGCTATGCGGCTTGATCTTCGCGTCTGGGACGCGGGATGCCGACGGCATGCTCGTAGTGTTCGGGTGGTTGGTAGCTGCGCAGCGACCGATGGTCATTCGGGTTCCGGACGGCGTCGATCTGGTCCATGATCCATCGGGTGATCGGCGGGAACTTGCGGTAGTGCGGCCAGGCGTCCCAGTGGTAGTCCGCGTAGACGGTGCGCTGTATGGCGATGCCTCACATCAGCCTGGCAGACGACAGAAGCGGGTGAAGCGGTGCTATCCGGCCCACCCGGGCCGACACCACCTCACGGCCGGACCGGACCGTCCCCACGATGATGTCAGCATGATCGGTCGGGCGGGCTGTCGCGAAGTAGAGCTGTGGGATGGGATGTAGCGGTGGCGCCAGGACCGTTCGATCTCGGCGGCATCGGCGGATCCGGCCATCGCCATGCTGCGGGTCAGGGCGCGATCTATGGTCTGCTCGAAGTCGACGGACACGAAGATCCGCAGATCCCATTGGTCGATGAGTTCTGGCCGCAGGAGGAAGACGCCGTCGAAGAGGAGTACGGCGTCTTCGACGGTGGTCGTGGCCGGTGAGGACAGCGGGCCGGTCAGCATCGCGGTCGTAGACCGTGTGCTGGAACTTGCGGTCTCCGCCTGGGCCGAGCGGATCAAGCAGGACTTGGCACAGCGCTTTGTGATCGTGAGCGTCGTGCCGCCATCGAAGACACAAGCCACGAGAACCCGGGCGGCGCGGCCATCGTCGCCTATCTGGTCGGCGAACGGCGACCCGACGAGCTGCTCACGAGCCAACTGGGTAGTTGGCTACCCGCGCCGATGATTCCACGCGTCTTCGTCTGGCTGGACGAGATGCCTCTCAACCGCGCGGGCAAGATCGATCGTCGAGCGCTCGCCAAGAGGCTCGATCCCGCACTCCCCCACCCGGACGCAACACGCAACCCTCACGTTGTGCCATTCACTGGCGCGGTCGGGACGAATACGGGAAGCTGTCCCGATGCCTGCTGAGTACACCCAAAGTGACCAGTTCCGTGGTGCCCGCATCCACCTGTGCGACCTCTCCGGCCTCGAGATTCGCGATTGCGACGTCACCGGCCTGAAGATCGTGGACTGCTATGGGGGCAACGTCTCCCTCGGTGGCGGCTTCGAGCGTGTCGTTGTCAACGACGTCGACGTGACCGCCTACGTCGAGGCCGAGCTCGACCGGCTGCATCCCAACCGGGTGCTGGCCCGTGAGGCCACGTCCGCCGCCGAATACCGGGCCGCTTGGGATGCCATCGAGAAGCAATGGGAGGAGACGCTCGACCGCGCCAGGCGCCTACCCGAGGCGAAGCTGCACGAGCAGGTCGACGGCGAGTGGTCGTTCGTCGAGACGCAGCGGCATCTGCTGATGGCCAGCGATGCCTGGATCGGCAACGCCGTGCTCGAGGAGGACGCGCCGTACCACCCGTTGGGCCTTCCTGGCGGCGGGATGCCGGCCGAAGCATCGGCGAAGCTCGGGCTCACCCTCGATGCCACCCCGACGCTCGACGAGGTACTCGCGCCGCGGCTCGCCCGTATGGCCACGATACGCCGGGTCGTCGACGAGCTCACCGAGGCCGAGCTCGACCGGGTATGTGGTCGCAAGCCGGCCGACCCCTACCCGGACAAGGAGTACGTCGTGCGCCGCTGCCTCACGGTGGTGTGCAAGGAAGAGGCCGAGCATCACCGGTATGCGGTCCGCGACCTCACCGTGCTCGAGGCCGGTGCCCGAACCGAGTGAAGGCGCGTCCCGGCAATGGACGGCGATCTCGCGATCCTGCGCTTGACCAGCCCATCTTGCTGTCGGAGCCCCTCATCGCACCCGCACTGCCCAGCCAGGGCGCGGTGCCGACCGGCGAGGTAGTCACGACCGGCTACGGAAAGACCAGCAATGCGGGCTTCCCCAACGAACGACGCGAGGTCTTCCTCGATGTCACGCCGCGGTGGACCTGCGAAGGCATCTACCAGCTCGTGAAGCCGATCACGCCCGGAATGAACTGCACCCGCAAATCCGGCCAGACGGCCCGAGCGTGCGGCACTGGGTGATGTCGTCATCGGAATCGTCTCCTGAAATATCTCTGGCCAGTGCGGCAACCCGACCTATCCCACCGTGAATAGGAATGTTTCTCAGCACCGAACCTGGATAAGCGGCAACGTGGGGAGGTAGCCGGCGGTTCATCCACCTGCCTTCAGCCGGAACGCGAGGCGGCGGGGCGCCTGCACGCGATAGCTGTCCGTCACCAGCTCGGCAACCTCGACCCAGTCCGTCTCGTCGTCCAGCACCATTCCCACGACATTCACACCCCAGTCGGCCCGGAAGAACGGAGGGCCGGCATGCGCCAGCGCGGCCAACTCCCCGGGCGGCGCCCGGAAGGTCATCAGGATGGCCGGATCGTCCATATCGATGTACGCCGACCCCCTCCCGTCGGTGGTGTAGACGTGCAGGAACGTCCGCCGGCGAATCCGCCACCGCAGGCCGATCCACGCCGGCTCCTCGTACGCCTCGGGCAGCTCCCCGCAGATCACCCGGAGCCGGCCCACAACGGCGGGTGGAACGTCCGCGATGTCGCTCATCTGTACCTCCTGCGCCCATCCTGCCCGCCGGGTAGGACATCAGCACATCAGAGTCTCCGGGGTTGGCGGGGCCGCGCCGACGTCATAGGACTATCGGGCCCAGCTCGGTGACGACGCTGGCAAAGGTTCGGATGAGATCGGTTTCGGCGGCGGTGCGCCAGACAAGCGCGAAACGGGCGAGTGGTGCGTCGCGGATGAGCGGGTAGGCGATGCCGGGGTGTGGCGCCAGGCGTCTGGCTTGGGCCGTCACGGGTGCGATGGCCTTGCCGGTGAGCAGGAGTGGGATCTCCTGGCCGAAGCTGGCGACTTTCGGGCCGATGGTGATCGGTCGGCCGCTGGGGGTGTGGGTGGGGATGAAGGTGTGGCGCCAGTAGTCCGGCGCGGCGCCGCCGTCATTTGTGACCTCGGGCAGGGCCGTACCGCCTCCGGGGGGACCGTTCTGGTGGAATGAGATCTGTCCTCGAGGACGCGGTTCACACCCAACCGCGCTCTTGGCCAGGGCGCGGGGGTGGACCTGCAACGGAACCGTTTCTCCTATTACAGCGATCGCGAGCCTGGTATCCGCGTGAGCCTTGGAGGGTCGACGACGACAACGCAGTGTTTCAGAGGTGGTCACCTATGAAACATGAGGCTCGGCGGGTCATGATCAGGACGGATCGTGTTTCATAGGACGTTGCAAATCTCCCGCCTGATGAAACGCACTTATGAAACACTCGCGGGGTGAGCGATGACGACTTCCTGCGCGTGGAAGCCCACGACTGCCCGATGACCTCATGCGCGGTCCCGGCCGGATCGCCCTGCCGTACCGGCCGCGGCAAGGTGACGGCGCAGTACCACACCGCCCGCTTCCGGCTCGTGCCCGACCTGGCCAAGACCCTCGCCGTGGCGGTCCCGGCGGTGCGCAGGCCCGGCACCGCCTGGACCGAGCTGCCGCGCCCCGCCGCGGCCGGCGCCGAACCGGCCGGGCACGCGCGCATCGGCTACGCCCGCGCCTCCACCGCCCGCCAATCGCTCGACACTCAGATGGACGCGCTGAAGGCCGCCGGTGTCACCCGGGTCTTCGCCGAGAAGATCTCCCCCCGCGCCACCATCCGCCCGCAGCTCGAACGGGCCCTGGCCCTGGCCATGGAGATGCGGGCCTCCGGCCTGGCGGTCACCCTGGTCGTGCACGAGCACAAACGCGTGGGGCGCGGCATCGAACTGGCAGCCCTGGCCGAACAGCTCCGCGCGGCGGGCATCGGCCTGGAGTTCCTCTCCGGCGAGCTGCAGGGCAGCCACGACCCGTCCGGGATCGTCTTCACCGTACTGGCCGCGCTGTCGGGCATGGAACGCGAATACATCCGCGACCGCACCCTGGAAGGCCACGAGTCGGCCCGCACCCGCGGCAAGCACATCGGCGGCGCCACCATCACCGACGAAGCCATGCTGTCGATGGCGCTGCACCTGCGCGGCCAGAACCTCAGCCTGCGCGACATCGCCGCCCGCCTGGTCATCACTCGCGGCAAGAAGAAGGGCCAGCACCCCTCACCGGCCACCGTGCTGCGCATGCTCCGCGACCACGACGAAGCAGCCGGGAGGCCTGCAATGCAGGGGCTATGACCTGGGGAGATGCCGCTCGTTTGGGGCTGGTGACACGTTCGTTAACGGCACCCCTACTACCCCCCGCCTCGCAAACCTCACAGGCCGCTCTGAGCGCTTCGGCACCGTCTCCGCCGCCGATAGCTGGCGATCAGGGCCGTTCAGGTGATGTTCAGCGTCATCGGTCCGGAGTTGCCTGTGACGCCTTCGCCGAGGCAGTCGGTGATCTGGACCGTTGCCAGGGTGGTTGTCTGAACGACGGTCTTGCCGGCGAACAGGCCGCTGGTGATGCTGCCTGTTTCGGTCCGCACGGTCTGGCCGACCAGGTTGATGATCTGGCGCGTGTAGGTGTAGGTGCTGGTCTGACCGGTGTTCCAGGTGATCGTGCGGGTCCCGTCTCCCGGCGAGAGAAGGTCGAGGCATGACAGGGTGGCATTGCCGACCACGTTGGAGGTGCCGGACAGGACCGCAGGCTGACTCAGGGACACGCAGGGGCCGAAGTTGCGGTCCAGGTTCACCTGGACGGTCTGCGGGGTGAGGGTGACGCCAGGGGTGTACGTGGTGGTCTGCAGGCCCGTGCAGGTGACATCCAGTACTGCGGCCGAGGCCGGGGCGGGAGCCAGCAGCGCGGCCACCACCAGGGTGACCAGCGGGACGATGAGGATGCGAGAGAGTAGGGACATGAGGTGCTCCGTTCAGCGGTGCTGTGAGCCCACATCGGCGGCGCCATCGCCGCCCTCGTTTCCCTCGCCTTGGAGGCTCTAGCCTGCACCCGCTAGCAGTGAGCCGTCAGTCGCTCAATGGCCACAATGGCCTTGCCATATCGCCGAATGCTCGATGGGCGTGCCGCCGCCGAGGCCGCCGACGCCGAGGCGTTGCGGGTGTTCGGCACCGAGGGCCTCGCCGCCATCCGCGAACACGTCGCTCTGGCCGAGGAGCAGATGCGGCGCCACACCGAGCTCAACGAGGCATCCCAGGGCTTGTTCCGCTCCGTGTGATCCGCGAGGAGGTCCGGGCCACCTCGCCCCCGGGCCGACAGCGTGGCCGACGCTTGCCACCGGTCAAGTCCGCTCCCTCGCCTGAGGCTCGGTCGGCGGACTGGACAGTCGGCCGCGCGCCGGCCGGGAAGGCCTTCGGGGGACGAGCCGGGAAGGGTGAGGAAGACCGCCAGGCGGGAGCGGCCGCTGGGGGCTCCTTCTGCTGCGCAAGTTAGTGGAAAAGACCACCTTACGAACGGGGCGGCGCTGATGAGGAGCCGCCGGGGCCCGGCTTTCAGCGATAAATCACGTCAAGCCGTAACTCGCGTGGGCCCCTCATCGCCCTGCTGCCCGGCGCCCGCGCCGAGGAATGCCAGCGCCTGCGCATCGGCGACATCCCCATCACCGCCCGCAGCGGCACCGCCCGCCTGCACGGCAAAGGCGACGAGGTCCGCACCGTCCCACTCCCGGTCCCGGCCCGCGAACGCCTGACCACCTGGCTGCAGGCGCGCGCCGAGCTGCTGGCCGCGCGCCCCGCCCTGGCGGAGCAGGTCGGGGACGGGCTGTGGGCCGGTCAGCGCGGACGACTGTCGGTCGACGGCGTCACCGACGTCGTCCGCGCCGTCGGCAAGGACGCCGACCTGCCAGGCCTGCGCCCGCACCGGCTACGCCACACCTACGCCACCCGGCTACGCGAAGCCGGCGCCGACCACGCCCAGATCCAAGCCCTCCTCGGCCACACCTCCATCGAGACCACCGCCCGCTACTTCCGCGCCTCCCCCACCGAAGTCGCCGACCTCATCGAGCGCGCCCTCGACTACTGATACTTCATCCCGCAGGTAAGGGAAGTACCGGTGAGCAACGCGCTTGGGGGAACGTGGAGGGCGCTGCCTTCCACGTTGTGAGGTGCTGACCGGTCTTCCGATGACCGCCGCCGACGTTGGAGACCTCACCGAACGTGGCCCGACCGGCGTGGTGGGCGGCTCCAAGGGCTGGGACCTCTACGGCTGGGCGGCCTCCCGTACTTCACGACGGGTCGCTGAGCGATCTGAGGAACCCTCGGACATTCTCTAAATCTTTATCCTGTCTATCTTGTCGTTCCATCCAGAGCCGGTGAGGTTGCTGTAGGAGCAACCCGCGCAGTAGAAGGAGTGCTCGTCCAGGAGGGCCCGGAAGTTGGTGGCTTTCATGCCGTTCTGAATCCGGTTCACAAACACGCTGGTTGTCTTGTCGCGGAAATCCCAGTCCTTCAGCTCCTTGGTACCTGCCGCCGACCACTTCAGTCGCCTGCCGGTGAAGTTCTCGTCCTGCCACAGGCACACCCACCCGCTGGGACAGTCGGGTCTGCCCAGGGTGCCCACCGCGCCCGCGGGCTGGGTGGCCAGATCCGCTTCGGTGGCGGTGTCGTAGCAGCGAACGTCGCCGATGGCGAACTCGGTGCACGCCTGGGCCCCTTGCCATCCCTTGCTGAGGTCGATCTTCTTACCCTTGTACGTTGCGATGATCCCGGTTTCGGAGTCCCCGGTAGGCGCAGTGGTGACCGGGCCGAGCGCTCCAGCCGGGATCCCGCCGACTAGGAGCAGGGCGCCCAAGACGGGCTTGACAGCGAACATGCGATTCCCTCACGTCAGACGATCATCTCGCCACCGACCGGCAGGGCGGCGTAAAAGCGGTGTCCACAGCGAACACCGCTTCTGCGTCGCGTCCTAATGATTCGAGCTGAATCGAATTCGGTCGTTTCAAGTGATACGCCTGGGTGTCGATTGTCGTCCTGCCGAGCCGATTCGACCTCATCGTCTCCGGGACGTTGCTGCGTGGTGTCGGCCGCCACGGCCGCATCACCCGACCCCGGCCTGCCGCTGCGCGAGAAAACGCTGTTCCGGCTCCCGTACGAGTCCGCCGTCCGGACACGAGAAGCCCTCGTCCTGGACGCCGAGGAACTCGCCCTGCCCAACCGGCGCGCCGAGGTACGGCGCAAGGACGACGCGGTCGACATCATCGTCCGGCGCACCGTCACCGCCCGGCTGCCGCGCCTGCTGGACGGGCGCCGTACCGGGCAGGTGTTCCTCGCCGACCACCGTGCCCGCGTCGAGGTGCCACCTGCGATCTCGACCTGCTCTCCAGCGGGGCCCGGCTGTCCTACCGCCGAGCCGCCGAGCCGCCGAGCCGCCGAGCTGTTCGACAACGCCACAGCCGGTCTGCCGGACAGGCCGTGGCCCCTGCATCAGCTGCGCCACTCCGCCCTGACGCACGCCGCCGAGGACGGCGCCGACACCTCGTCCCGGTCCCGCACCTGCGGCCGGTGTGGCGCGCCGACCGCGAGCCCCTTCCCGGCCTGCGCGAGGTCCTCTACGCCGTCGGTGCCTGACGGCTCGGTGCGGGCTCGGCGCGGGCGGCGCCCCTTGCGGACCGGAAGGGACGCCGGTGCGGCTGGCTCAGCCGGTCAGCCGCCGGAGCTTGAGGGTGTTGTCCGTACGGACGTGCGGCCGCCCGTCGGGGCCGACCTGGGTGCGCGGGTGCTCCTCGCTGACCAGCACCTCCCACTCGCCGCCGGGCAGTTCGAGGGAGTCGAGCACCTGTTGCGGGGTGGGAAGCGACCGGTGCGCGTCGGACTCCTCCTCCC
Source organism: Streptosporangium sp. NPDC050855 (assembly GCF_044456585.1). Lineage (NCBI taxonomy): Bacteria > Bacillati > Actinomycetota > Actinomycetes > Streptosporangiales > Streptosporangiaceae > Streptosporangium > Streptosporangium sp. NPDC050855. Next base: position 112,524 of record NZ_JBITFY010000013.1, on the reverse strand, counting down.
ACGGCGGGGGCCCGGCGTGCCCGACGATCAGAAGCACCCCGCCCGCCGCGACCGCCGAGGCCGCGGCCCGCAGGATCCTCTCCCTGGGCATGTCCCCGGGAGAGTGCAGGAACTGCGCGGAGACGAGGTCGAAGGTCCCCTCGGGGAAGGACACCGCCAGGTCGTGCCGCCGCCAGTCGATGCGATCGGCGACGTCCCCGGCGGTGGCGGCCGCGTGCCGGGCCGCGCGCTCCAGGGCGACCCCGGAGATGTCGACGGCGGTGACACGCCAGCCCTGCCGGGCCAGCCAGATCGCGTCACCCCCCTCGCCGCAGCCCAGGTCCAGGGCGCTGCCCGGCTCCAGGCCGGAGACCTCCCGGACCAGGGCCGCGTTCGGGTCGCCGCTCCAGAGCCGCTCGTTCTCGCCGTAGCGGCCGTCCCAGAACTCCTCCTCGGAGGCGGTGCCGGGGGTGCCGTGCGTGTCGTGCGTATCGTGGGTCATCGGTCGTTCCCTTCTCGTGGTCCCGTACCGGACGGGGTCATCGGTCGCCCCTGCGGGCGGCGACGGCCAGCCGGGTGTCCTCGGCGATCAGGTCGGTGTTGATCGCCACGCCGGCGCGCAGGCCCGCGGCGGCGGCCCCGATCACCGTCTCGTTCAGCAGGGCGACGTTGCCGGCCACCCACACCCCCGGCACCGCGGTCGCCCCGGCCGGGTCGGAGGCGATGTAGGTGCCGATCACGTGCCCGCCCATCTCCTGGGCGGTGGCCTCCAGCCCCAGGCTCGTCAGGACGCCCGCGCGGGCGGTGAAGTACGGCGCGACCACCACGGCCACGCAGGGGATCGTCCGCCCGTCGGCCATGGTCACCCCGGTGAGCCGGTCGCCGGTCACCTCCAGGGCCTCGGCCTTCCCCCGCACCACGGCGATGTCGCGGGCGGCCAGCTGCTCGCTCTCCTCGGTGCCCGGCTCGGGCGCGGTGTGCAGCAACAGCGTCACCTGCGAGCTCCACTGCCGCCACATCAGGGCCTGGTGCACCGCGAACGGCCCGGTGCCCAGGACGGCGATCGGCCGGTCACGGACCTCCCAGCCGTGGCAGTACGGGCAGTGCAGCACCTCCCGTCCCCACCGCTCGGCCAGCCCCGTCACCTGCGGCAGCTCGTCGACCAGGCCGGTGGTCACCAGCAACCGGCGCGCCGTGACCGCGGACCCGTCCCCGAGGGTGACGCGGAAGTCCCCGCTCTCCAGGCGCTCGGCCGCGACCACCTCGCCCCGCGTGATCCGGCCGCCGTAGCCGGTCACCTCCTCGCGGCCCGCGGCCAGCAGCTCCAGGGGCGATGTCCCGTCGCGCGTCAGGTAGTTGTGCGCGTGCGCGGCCGGGGCGTTGCGCGGGGCACCGGCGTCGATCACCAGCACCGAGCGCCGGGCCCGGCTCAGGGCGAGCGCCCCGCTCAGCCCGGCGGCCCCGCCGCCCGCCACCACCACGTCGTAGTCCCGCCGTCCGCTCCCGGCGGTCCTGACCTGCGTTTCCTGTTCGGTCATGAGACGTACCTCCATCCGGTGGAGATACTGCGCCCCCTGTCGCGGTACGGCAAACCTTGTTGCCGGGTCGGCAAAAAGACGGATGATCGCGGGTCGGGCTACGGCCTGGGGAAGTCCGTGCCGTGGGCCGGCTCGCGGCCGGCCTCAAGGTCGGCCCTGAGGGCTTCGAGTCCGCCCTCGGCGTAGGCGCGGGCGTCCGATCCCGGGAGCCGGCGAAGCGGCGCGTCCTTCGAGGCGGCGAGGGAGATGATCACGGCGGCGCCCCTCACGGGGTCGCCGAGCCGACTCCCCCGCAACTCCAGGTGGCCCCTGGTCATCTCGCGGACGGACTCGTAGCCCTCCGTCGTCGAGACCGGCGGTGCCGGCGAGTCGCCCGTCAGGAAGCCGGTGCGGAAGTATCCGGCCTCCACGACGGTGACCTTGACGCCGAACGGCGCGACCTCGCCGGTGAGCGCCTCGCTCAGGCCCTCCGGCGCGAACTTGCCCGCGCGGTACAGGTCGCAGCCCGGAACGGCGACCAGGCCGAGCATTGAGGAGATGTTCAGGATTTGGCCGCTCCTCTGCGTCCGCAGGACGGGCAGCACCGCCCGCAGCACGTTCCAGAGTCCGAAGATCTGGACGTCGGACATCTGCCGGGCCTCGGCGTCGGTGGTCTCCTCGACCGCGCCCGGAAAGCCGTAACCGGCGTTGTTGACGACGACGTCGAGGCGCCCGAAGCGCTCGGCCTGGACGCGGCCGGTCGCGACCGTCTCGGACCCCTGATCGGTTCCGCTCCCGGGACGCGCCGCCGCGTCCCCGCCCCCGTCGCCGCCCCCGTCCCCCGTCTCTGTCCCCGGTCGCGGCGGGACGAGGGCCACGTCGCCCTCCCTCACGGGGTCACCCGAACAATGCGGACGGGCAAGCACCTATACCTGCATATAGAGCAAATACCGCCATTCTCGGTTATTTCCGCTTTCGTATATGTGGCAATCGGCTACAGTCACACGCTCTTACGGAGGATCGTCAAGAGACTGGAGCATTGTGCGAAAAAGAGCCTTATGGTTCACCGCCTTGCTGGCGATGTCGACGGTTTTGCCGATCTCGACGGCCGGCGCGGACACCGAGGTCGTGGCACCGCAGACCATCGCCTGGACGCCCTGTGAGGAGGAGCCCGCCGCCGAGTGTGGCACGCTGAGCGTGCCCGTCGACTGGGCGAAGCCGGGCGGGGCGAAGGTCGACATCGCCGTCGCGCGGCGCAAGGCCACGGACCCGGCCGCGCGGATCGGCTCGCTGGTGATCAACCCCGGTGGTCCGGGCGGGTCGGGGGTGGAGGCCGTGTACGGCGCCCCCGGGTCCTACACCGAGGAACTGCAGCGGCGGTTCGACATCGTCGGGTTCGACCCCCGGGGCGTGGGGCGCAGCAACCCGGTGATCTGCTCGGCGTCGGTGTACAACCGGATGCCGCACACCGTCATGAGGAGCCAGGCCGACTTCGACGCCTGGGACGCCTTCACCAAGGAACTGCACGCCGACTGCCGCGCTCGTACCGGCCCGCTGTACGACCACGTCGACTCCGCCGACGTCGCCCGTGACCTGGACGCGCTGCGCGCCGCCCTGGGCGAGGAGAAGCTCACCTACTACGGCATCTCGTACGGCACGCTGATCGGCCAGATGTACGCGGAGCTGTTCCCCGGACGCGTCCGGGCCCTCGGGCTCGACAGCAACATGGACCACAGCCTCGGGGTGGCGGGTTTCCTGGCCACCGAGGCGATCGCCATCGAGGACGCGTTCGACCAGTTCGTCGGCTGGTGCGAGCAGGACACCGGCTGTGTCCTGCACGGACGCGACATCCGTGCGATCTGGAAGGACCTGCGGGAGAAGGCGCGGCGCGGTGAGCTGAAGTACCCGAGCACGGGCCAGACGCTGACCGAGCTGCAGGTCATCTACAACGCCGCGCTGGGCACCGAGGGACCGGCCTGGCGGCTGCTGGCCGAGGTGATCGACTGGCTGAACGGCGGGCCGACGCCGGAGTGGACGCCCCCGCCGTCCGGACGGCAGCCCGTGGAGGGCGACGTCGCGCACCTGCCGACCGCGGTCCTGTGTCAGGACTACAACCTGCGGCTGCGGAACTACCGGGAGTACGCCGCGCTCATGCGCGTCTCCAACCACCTCGCGCCCGACACGCGGTACCACCCGTACCCGATCGACGACCTGCCGATCTGCATGAACTACCCGACCACCAACCCGCCGCACGCGCTGCGGTACACGGGTGACGCCCCGCTGCTGCTCGGGAACTCCCTGCACGACCCGGCCACCCCGTGGATATGGTCCGCCAACGCGGCCCGCCAGCTCGGGCCCAAGGCGGTGCTGCTCACGTACGAGGGCTGGGGGCACCGCATCTACGGCAAGGACAAGTGCCAGACGGACATCTTCGACGAGTACCTGATCTCGCTGAAGGTGCCGCCGCACGGCACGCGCTGCGCCGTGGGCACCGGCGAGGAGAGCGCGCTCAGGCGGCAGGCGCCGTCGCAGACGTGGCCGACCGGCCCGGACCACTGGGCGGCCGGCCCGGTCGCGTCCTCCTCCGCCCCCTGACCCCGGGGGCGGGCGTCCACCCGGATGGCTCGTCCGGGTGAGACCCGCGCCACCGGGTGGGTGCCGCCGGGCCACGGTCCCGTGGTCCGGCGGCACCCGCACCCGCGCACGCGGGTCACCGGCACGCATGGCCGTACGGGTACGGGCACGGGCCGTTCGTCAGCGGTGGTCGTTCTCCTTCAGCTCGACGACCCAGGCGCGACGCTCGGCGATCCTGCCGTCGCGCATGACGAACACCTCCGCCATGGACAGGCGCACCTCGCCGCCCGCGACCCGCTTCACCGTCCCGTTGATCTCGGCCATGACGACGTCGCCCTGCTCGACCATGCGCACGACCTCCAGGTGGGGAGGGTCGACGAGATCGGGCGGGCCGTCGATGGCCCTGTCGTAGGCGTCCTTGCCGGTCAGGTGGAAGGCGCCGAAGACGGTCCACTCGATGTCGTCGGTCAGGCAGGACAGGATCTGCTCGTGGTCGTTCCTGCGGAAACCGTCCAGGTAGGTGGTGACGGTCTCGATGTTGCGTGACATGGCCGCTCCTTCGATCGCATGGTGTCCGGGGAGCCGCCGTACGGACCGGCGGCTCTCCCGGGGACAGGTCGGAGCGGCCGGGACGTTCTCGACATCACCCCGGTGACCGGCCCGGACCGCGGCTTCCACCCCGACGGAGATGAGCGCCGATCGGGACGGCACCGCTTCGGGAGTCGTCCGGTTCCGGGACCGGGGCGCGTTCCGGCCCCTCCCCCGGTGACGTCCTCACGCCGCCGGGCCGTCGCGGAGCACGCCACGGACGGTGTCGAGCCGTACGCCCGGTTCGAACTCCGGCAGCCACCAGGTCGCGCCGGCCCTCGCGTAGGGCCCGGGATCGGCACCGGCCGGCAGGCCGACGGCGACGTCGTACGAGCCCATCTCGCCGTGACGCAGCTCGGTGAGGAGGCCGACCACCTCGGCGAGCCGATCGGGGTGGTCGAGATTGGCCGGGAAGAAGCCGTCGAGCCGGGCGGCCCGGCGGACCGGCCTGACGTTGCCCGGGAACCCGGCGGCCCACACCGGCACGCCGGGCCGCTGAACCGGCCGCGGGAGGAACGCGATGTCGTCGGCGGTGTAGTGCTCGCCGCGATGGCGTACCGGTTCGCCGGACCAGGCGGCGGCCAGGATCGCCAGGGACTCGTCGAGCATCCGCCCGCGCCGCCGGTCGTCGAGCTGCTCGCCGGTCCTGGACAGCTCACCGCCGAACCCGTCGCTGCCGAGGCCGACACCGAGGACGAGGCGGCCCTCGCTGAGCCGGTCCAGCGTCGCGGTCTCCCGCGCGACCTTGGCCGGCCGCCTGCGGGGAAGCGGCGACACCATCGGGCCGATCCGCAGCCGCTCGGTCGCGGACGCGACCGCCGCCAGCGTGATCCACGGGTCGGCGACCGGCCGGGCCGGCCCCCGCCAGTACATCTGGTCCCACACGAAGCAGCCGTCCCACCCGGCCTCCTCCGCGTCGGCGGCGAGACGCGCCACCGTGCGCGGATCGGCGAGGTCGTCGAAGAGCGGCAGCCACAGTGCCGAGCGCAGCCGGTTCACGAGTGCCCCTTCCCGGTGTGCCGTACCAGGGCCGGCACGAAGGCGTCCCACACCCCGGCGGGCAGGTCGTGCCCGGCCCCCTCCAGGACCAGCAGCTCCGCGCCGGGGATCGCGTCGCGCAGCGCCCGGCCGTGCGGCAGCGGCAGGACCGGGTCGCGGTCGCCGTGCACCACGAGCGTCGGCACCGCGATGTCGCCGAAACCGCCTCTGGCAGGCCCGTCGAACCCGACGGCGTAGTGGTTGACCAGGGTCGAGCGGTAGTCCCTGGCGCGCGCCACGTCCCGTTCGGCCAGCGACCGCATCGCGGCCGGGTCGAAGTACGGCGAGTCACCGGCGTACGCCCTGGCGCCGGCGACCACGCTCTCGACGACCGCGGCCGCGTCGGAGGGGTCCGGTTCGGGCGGCACGGCCAGGTCGTCCGACGGCGGTGGCAGGTCGCCGGCCCCGGTCGAGCTCGAGACGAACGTCAGCGACGCGACCCGGCCGGGATGGTCCACACCGAGGACGAGCCCGATCCCGCCGAACATCGACTGGCAGACCAGGTGGGCGCGCTCGACGCCCAGGACGTCCTGGACGCCGAGCACGTCCAGGGCCAGGTCGGTGAACGAGTACCCCGGCCGTCGCGGCGGGTAGCAGGTCGACCGGCCGGTGTCCCGATGGTCGTACCGGATCACGAACCGGCCGCGGGCGGCGATCCGTTCGCACAGGCCGGTGTCCCACCACAGCATCGAGGCTCCCGCACCGGCCACCAGCACGATCGCCGGGGCGGCACGGTCGCCGAAGGTCTCGACGCAGAGCTCGACGCCGTCGACCGGGAGGAGCCGCTCGCCATGAGATCGGTGAGATCGGTGAGATGGGTGAGTCGTCATGTCCGGCACGCTAGGCTCCGCGGATACATCGTGAAAAGCGATGATTTCCGATCGTCTTGATCGTCTACGGCGATGTCCGTTGTTACGCTGGGGCCCGTGACCGACATCGAGCTACGCCACCTGGCGGCGATGGCCGCCATCGCCGAGGAGGGCACGTTCGGCCGGGCCGCCGCCCGCCTGGGATACACCCAGTCGACGATCAGCCAGCAGATCGCCGCGCTGGAGAGGGCCGTCGGCGGCCGGGTGTTCGACCGGCCGGGCGGTCCCAGGCCGGTACGGCTCACCCCGCTCGGCTCCGTGGTCCTCGGCCAGGGCCGCGAACTGCTGGCGAGGGCGGAGGCGCTGGCCGACGCCGTGGACCGGTTCAAGGCCGGGGACGGCCGGATCGACATCGGCACCTTCCAGAGCGTGTCCAACGTGATCCTGCCGTCGGTCGTCCGCCGGCTGCGCGACGAGCACCCCGGCTGCGACATCAGGCTGTCCGAGGAGGAGCCGGAACAGCCGCGGATCGGCGACCTCGACCTGCTGTTCTACGACGGCCGTGTCGACGACGACGTCGAGTACCTCAAGCTGCTCGACGACCCGTACCTGCTGGTGGCCCGCGCCGGCACCTTCCCCGGCGGCCCGGTCCCGCTGGAGCGGCTCGACGGCGCGCCGATGGTGGCCTGGCCGCTGACCTGCTCCCAGCCCTGGATGGAGCAGGCGGTCGCCCGCGGCGGCGCCCGTCCGCGGATCGTGTTCCGCACCGCGGTCAACGACACCCTGCTGTCGATGGTGCGCGCCGGCCTGGGCTCGGCGGTGCTGCCCTGGCTCGCCGTCCGCGGCTCCGGCGTGCCGTCCGACGGCGGGCTCAGCGTCCACGAGCTACGGCCGTCCCTGCCGCCCCGGGAGATCTACCTGCACTGGCGGGCCGGGCGTACCCGCTCGCCCCTCGCCCGCCGGGCGATCGACATCGCCGCCGAGGTCGCGGCCGAGCTCGCGCCGCCGCCCGCCGGCGCCTGACGCGTGCGGCCCCGGCCGCGCTACCGGCCCACCCCGAGCGCGGGCGCCGCCGCACGGCCCGTACCGGGCGCCAGCGCCAGGTCGACCGCCCGCTCGACGTGGATCCTGGTGGAGTCGAAGACCGGGATCGGGCTGTCACCGGGGCCGATGAGCAGCGTGATCTCGGTGCAGCCGAGGATCACCGCCTGGGCGCCGCGGTCCGCGAGGGTGGAGATGATCCGCCGGTAGCTCCTGCGGGAGGCGTCCTCGACCCGGTTCATGGTGAGCTCGCGGTAGATGACGTCGTGGACCAGCGCGCGGTCCTCCTCGCCGGGGACGACCACCTCCAGGCCGTGGGCGCGCATGCGGTCGCGGTAGAAGTCCATCTCCATGGTGTAGCGGGTGGCCAGCAGTCCCACGGTGGTGATCCCCGCGGAGGCGATCCGGGCCGCCGTGGCGTCGACGATGTGCAGGAACGGCACGCCGATCTCCGCCTCGATGACGTCGGCCACCTGGTGCATGGTGTTGGTGCACAGCAGCACCATGTCGGCACCGGCCCCCTCCAGGGTCCGGGCCGCCGCCGCGAGCGTCCGGCCCGCGGCGGCCCAGTCACCGGCCCGCTGCATGGCCTCGATCTCGGCGAAGTCGACGGTCAGCAGCAGGCTTCGGGCACAGTGGTGGCCGCCGAGGCGGCGCCGGGTCTCCTCGTTCAGCAGGCGGTAGTACTCGGCGGAGGATTCCCAGCTCATCCCGCCGATGAGGCCGATGGTTCGTGTCATGGCACCAGCCTCCCGCGTGGCCGGCCTCATAGGTAGACGTGAACATGTTGGTCCTGACCCAAGAAATACTTATGTCATGGACGCCCACCGGCTGCTCGTCTTCCGCCAGGTCGCCCGCTCGGGGTCGATCGCGGGCGCGGCCCGCGTGCTGGGCTGGACCCAGCCGGCCGTCAGCCAGCACCTGCGTCACCTGGAACGACAGGCCGGGCTGCCGCTGGTGCTGCGGCGCCCCCGGGGCATCCAGCTCACCGAGGCGGGCCGGGCGCTGCTGGAGCACGCCGACGCCCTCGCCACCCGCCTGCACGCCGCGTCCGACGAGATGAACGCGCTGGCCCGGCTGGAGGGCGGCACCGTGCGCTTGGCCGCCTTCCCCTCGGCCGCCGCCACCGTCGTCCCGGCGGCGATGAGCCTGCTGGCCGCGCGTCATCCCGCGCTGGACGTGCGGCTGCTGCAGGCCGAACCGCCCGAGGCGCTGGAGCTGGTCACCGCCGGCGAGGCGGACCTGGCCATGACTTTCGCCCACGACGGGCAGCCGTTCACCGCGCCTTCCGGGCTGCTGGGCCTCCCCGTGGGACAGGACCCGGTCCGGCTGGTCCTGCCGAACGGGCACGCGCAGGCCGGGACCGGCCCGGTGGACCTGCGGGACCTGGCCGCCGACAGGTGGATCGCCGGTTGCGAGCGGTGCACCGCCCACCTGGAACGGCTCTGCCTGGCCGCCGGTTTCACCCCGGACATCCGGCACGGCAGCGACGACTACGTGGTCACCCAGTCGCTGATCGCCCGCGGCCTCGGGATCGGGATGCTCCCCCGGCTCGCGCTCCGGGCGTTCCGCGACCCCGGCGTCACCGTCCGCGAGGTGCCCGGGCTGCGGCCCCGGGCGCTGCACCTGGTCCACCACCGCGAGGCGGGCCGCATCCCCGCGGTCCGCGCCGCCGTACGGGCCGTCCAGGACGCGATCACGGGATGACCCGGGCGGCCTTCGGCGGCCGTCGGCCGAGCTGCTCGGCCAGCCCGACGACGATGCCCTCGGGGCCGCGGACGTAGCAGAGCCGGTAGCTGTCCTCGTACCGCGCCAGCTCGCCGACGAGTTCGGCGCCGTGGGCGCGCAGGCGGGCGACGACGTCCTCGATGTCGTCGACGGCGAACATGACGCGGCGGATGCCCAGCGTGTTCGCGGGCGCGTCCCTCGGCTCGGGCCTGATCGCCTTGGGCGTGTGGAACATCGCCAGCTCGATCCGGCCGTGGCCGTCCGGGGTCCGCAGCATCGCGACCTCCTGCCGGACGCCGGTGATCCCGATGACGCTCTCCACCCAGGGCCCCTCGATCGGCGCCCTGCCCTCCGGTTCCATGCCGAGCTCGACGAAGAACGAGACGACGGCGTCGAGGTCGTCGACGACGATGAGGACGTTGTCCATCCGCTGGATCGTCATTCCGGGTCTCCTCTGTGCGGTGCGGCCACGGTGGCCGCGTCGGCCCCGGGGACGGAGCCGCCGGGCCGTTCTCGACATCCCTATGGGAACTTTCTCGACGTGGCGGCGCCCGTCCCGCGCCGGTCGTGCCGCTTCGGGGGGAGAAGACCCGGTTCAGGACCCTGTCGTCATCCCGTGGACCGGCGCCGGGATCCTTCGTGATCGAGACGGGGCCGTCCCCGGTCTCACCCCTCCGGCTCGGAGGGGCCGTGGTAATGCGCGACGCCGTCGCTGAAGGACCAGTCGATCGGCTCGTTCTCGTTCAGGGCGATGACCATGTTCCGCGGCTCGGTCCCCGCGTACTCCAGGGCGAGTTCGGCGATCCGCCGGTACAGGGCCCGTTTCCGGTCGGGCGTGCGCCCGGAGCGCATCGTGATCGTGACGATCACGATGCCGTCGTCACGGTGCGGCCCGAAATGGTCGCCGTAGCGCAGCATGCCGGTGGTGCCGTCGTGGCCGGTCAGGATCTGGAACAGGTCGCCGGGCGGGACGTCGATCGTCTGGACCAGGGCGTCGTGCACGGCGCGGCCGAGCGCCTCGAGCCGGTCACGGTCGGCACGCAGGGCGTCGATGCGAACAAGTGGCATGTCGGTCGGATCTCCTGACGGATGCTGCGGGGGACGTGGGACGGCACACGTGACCGGCCGGGGCACCGTCCACGCCCGGGCACGCACGGGACCCGGGCCCGCGCCCGTGTCCATGGCCGTCATCGTACATACTAGTAGGTACAGAATATGACCGGCGCGGTGGTCCCCCGTACGGCGGTCGTTCCGGGAGGCGCGCCTCCCGCTTTCGCCACCTTCACGGCCGATGGTCGAAACGACCCGAGGCGGCCAGCCATCGTCCGACCGTTTCGGTGTAGCCGCGCGGCGTCTCCAGTGGCAGCAGATGCCCGGCCCCCGGAAAGATCCGCCGTTCCCAGTCGGGGCGGCGGGCGGCCGGAAAGCGCCAGAACAGCATCTCGTCGGCGGGCAGCGGTCCTGGCAGCGTGGGGCAGGTGAGCACGAGCCGCGCGACCCGGTCCGGGGCCGTGTCGGCGAACAGCAGCGCCACCAGCCCGCCCATGGACCAGCCGTGGACGACCGCGCCCTCGATGCCGAGCCGGTCGGTGAACGCCCGCAGGAAACGCGCGTTCGGCTCGGCTCGGGCCGCCCGCGGATGCGGCAGGCCGGTCCGCCCGAAGAGCGTGCCCGGCAGGTCGGGGACGACGACGGGCCCGAGAGCGCTCAGCGGGTCGATGAGGTCGAGGAACATCGACGCGCCGGCCGCCATGGGATGGACCAGCAGGTGGGTGGGGCCGTCCCGGCCGGAACCGGCACTCAGGTAGTGGACGGCCGTTCCGCAGACCTCGATCTCCTCGCTGCGGATCCCGTCCCACCGCGGTGACCGCACCCCCCAGTCGGCATGCCGCATCCTCGCACCTCCCGCCCGTCGACGGTCACTCGGGACAGGGGCATCATCACCCGCCGGCCCCGTCCGTGCCCAGACCCGGCCCTCCTCCCGGCCGGCCGGAGCCCGGGCCGGGCGTGACGTCGTCCACGGGTGGACCCGACAGGGCGGCGGTGAGACGCGAGGCGAGCGTCGCGACCGCCTTGCGCAGTTCCGGCCCGCCCTCGACGCGGAAGGGGAAGGGCACGTTCGGCAACCACTCCTGCGCGTACATCGCCGGGTTGCTGGTGCTGCCGACGAGCACGCACCCCTCCCCCGACGGTCCGAGCCGTCCCATGGGAGGCCGGATCCAGGGCGCCACCTCGGCGAGGGGAGCGCCGAACACCACGCGCGTGGCGAACTCCCGCCCGGCGCCCAGGTTCTCCTCCAGCACGGCCACCGGGTCGAGGTCGCCGGGCGGCTCGAACGCGCGCGTGCCCCGGCGCACCCGGCGGACACGGTCGATCCGGTAGGTACGGACGGCGTCCGCGTGGTGGGAGTGGCACAGCAAATACCAGCGTCCGTGGCGGACGACGACCGCCCAGGGATCCACCTCGGCCTCCCACTCGTCGCCGGACCCGCTGCGGTAGGCGATCACCACGCGCCACCGGTCCGCGACGGCGGCCACGAGCGCGCCGGTGACGGCGGGATCCGGACGGGCCTGGAAGCGGTCGGGCACCGCCGACGCGTACGCGCGCAGCGCCGCCGCCTGCCGCCCGACGCTCTCGGGCAGGACCCGGATGACCTTGCCCAAGGCGGCGCCGACGAGGTCGTCGGCGCCGGTGGCCGCCGGCCGGCCGTCGAGCACCGCCATGACCAGGCCGAGCGCCTCGGGTTCGGTGAAGGCGACCGGGGGCAGCCGCGTCCCGCGCCCGAGCCGGTACCCGCCGTAGGGGCCGCGGGCCGACTCGACGGGGATCCCCGCCTCGCGGAGGATCCCGACGTACCGGCGCGCGGCCCGTTCCGTGACCCCCAGGAGGCCGGCGAGCTCGCCGGCCGTCACGCCGGGGCGATTCCGGAGGATCTCCAGGGCGCGCAGGGCCCGCGCGGTGGGACTGATGTCGGTCGGCACAGAAGCACCCTAGGAGTCCCGGCGGGAACAGGACGTAGAACGTCCGGAATCGGTTCTAGCCTGACGTCCTGCCCGGGTTCCGGGAGGCCAGGGCCTCGCCGGAACGCGCCGAAGGAAAGAGAAGTGACCATGGACATCCTGCTCATCGCCGGCCTGTGGCTCGACGGATCCGCCTGGGACGACGTCGTGCCCGCCCTCGAGGCGCTCGGCCACCGGCCCGTGCCGATCAGCCTGCCCGGGCAGGGTGACGGGTCGGCCTCGGCCACCCTCGACGACCAGGTGGCGGCCGTGCTCGCCGCCGTGGACTCGGCGTCGGGGGCACCCATGGTGGTGGGGCACTCCGCCGCCTGCACCCTGGCCTGGCTGGCCGCCGACGCGCGGCCGGAGAGGGTCGCCAAGGTCGTGTTCATCGGAGGCTTCCCGGCCGCCGACGGGCAGCGCTACGCCGACCTCTTCGAGCCGGAGGACGGCGTGACGCCCTTTCCCGGCTGGGGTCCGTTCGAGGGGCCGGACTCCGCCGACCTCGGTGAGAAGGCCAGGCGGGACTTCGCGGACGCGGCGATCCCCGTGCCCGCAGGGGTGACGAAGGGCGTGGTGCGCCTGAGGGACGAGCGGCGGTTCGGCGTCCCCGTCCTCGTCGTGTGTCCGGAGTTCACCCCCGCCCAGGCCCGGGAGTGGATCGCCGCCGGTGACGCGCCCGAGGTGGCCGGGGTCGAGCACCTCGACCTCGTGGACATCGACTCGGGCCACTGGCCCATGATCACGGAGCCGTCCGGACTCGCCCGGCTCCTGGCCGCAGCGGCCCCGCGATGAACGCACCGCGGCGGCCGGGCGGCACGTCGGGCGTACCGCGGGCGCGTCCGGTGCACGGCCGGTGCGGGGCCGTTGCGGGGCCGGTGCACGGTCTTGTCCGACGGGTACCATTCCTCGCCGGCGGGCTCGTCCTTTCGGCGAGCCCCTGGAGGGTGCGGCATGGACGGCATCGGCGGTATCGGCTGCGCGCCGGCCCGCAACGGTGGAACATGTGGGGCGTTGCGCATCACCCCGACGGCTCATCCGCCGGGGATGCGGCCGGAAGGGGAGCTGGATCATGGCGGCGTGCCCGCGGTGACGATGACGGTGGCGTCGGCGCCGATGACTCATCCGGCGGCCTGCGGTGACGGCCCTCTTCACGTTGATCTGAGCGGGTCGGCCGTCATCGATGCCGGTGGTCTGCGAGTGCCGGTCGGCGCCGGTCTCGACGCGGGTGACGGCGACGCGGGCGTGATCCGGGCGACGTCGATCTCGCCGGTGGCGGGTCGCCCGTCGAAGCCGGTGGCGGGTCGCCTGTCGAAGCCGACCGGACGGGAGAGCGGACCCGGCCGGGGCCGAGCGTCCGTCATGGGCCGGGTGCGGCCCGGCGTCGGCGGACATCGCCGGCCCGTGGTCGCCACGGACACCGGTGTCGTGGACGGCGGAGGTTGATGGACAGGCGGCGCTCGGCGGCGGTGTGGACGGCGATCAACGACCACGCCCATGCCGAGGGCACGGCGGTCCGTCTCGAGACGGTGTGCCTGGTCTGCGCGCGGACACTACGCGCCCAAGGGGTGGGCATGGCCCTCAACGGCCGGCTCACGGGGTACGAACCGGTGTGCGGGAGCGGTGCGGGCGCCTTTCGCTCGATGGACCTGCACGCCACGCTGGGCGAGGGCCCGGGGCATGACGCGCTGGCCGGGGACCGGCCCGTGCTGGTCGACGACCTGGCCGATGACGCCACGCGGCGGCGCTGGCCGATGTTCGCCCCGGCCGCCGTGCAGGCAGGCGTCCGCGCGATTTTCGTGTTCCCGCTGCTGCTGGGAGTGATCTCGGTCGGTGTGCTGGAGATCAGCCGCACCGAGCCCGGATGGCTGACGCCGCAGCAGGTGGCCGACGCGCTGGTGTTCGCCGATGCGGCGCTGCTGGTGCAGGTGCAGCACCTGGCGTCCCCCGACGACGCCGACGAGGTGAAGGAACTGCGGTGGGAGAGCGCCGAGCGCTGGGCACAGGTGCACCAGGCCACCGGCATGGTGGCGATCCAGTCAGGTACCGACCTGAGTGCAGCGTTCGTCCGGTTACGCGCCCGCGCCTTCGCCGATGGACGCGGCCTGCTGGAGGTGGCCCGCGACGTGGTGGCGCGGCGGCTGCGATTCGAACCGGACTGACACCGGACCGGAGCCGCCGTGGCTCCCACGGACGACGAACCGCCGGACACGATCACGATCATGGAACGAAGGTGAGGACAGTGCTCGACCGACGGACGGCGCAGACGTTCGTGGAGCTGGCCGACACGCTGGTGGTCGGCTTCGACGTCATCGATTTCCTGCAGACGCTGGCCGAGCGCTGCGTGGACCTCCTCGACGTCGACGCCGCCGGCATCCTGCTGGCCGACCCGCGTGGCTCCTTGACGCTGGTGGCGGCCTCCACCGAACAGGTCCGCCTGCTGGAGCTGTTCCAGCTGCAGAACGAGGAAGGCCCCTGCCTGGACTGCTACCACAGCGGGCGACCGGTGATCTGCCCGGACCTGGCCGCTCCCCCGCAGCGATGGCCGCGTTTCGCCGCGGCGGCCCACCAGGTGGGCTTCGCCGCGGTGCAGGCCTTTCCGCTGCGGCTGCGCGACCAGGTACTGGGAGCGATGAACCTGTTCAGCGCCACCACCGAGGCCGTCTCTCCCGACCATGTCGCCGTGGCTCAGGCGCTGGCGGACGTGGCCACCATCGGCATCACCCATGAGCGCACCCTGCGCCGGCAGCAGCTCGTCACCGAGCAACTGCAACACGCCCTCAACAGCCGCATCGTCATCGAACAGGCCAGCGGCATGCTCGCCGAGCGCGGCCAGATCCCCATCGCCGAGGCGTTCGCGCTGATGCGCGCCCATGCCCGCAACCACAACGAGCGGCTGTCGGCGGTGGCCCGTCAGGTGACCGACCAGGACCCGATCGTGTCCGAGCTGCTCGGCGCCGCCCCGTCGTAGCCGGGCGGTCCGGGCAGCCGGTCGCTCAGGTGATGGGGGTCTGGGCGGTCGGACGGTGGTCCGGGCCGACCACGACGGCGAAGAGGGACTCCAGGCGGGTCAGGCACAGAAGCCGCCGGACGAAGGGGGTGAGCGCGGCGAGCCGCAGAGGGATCATGGCGGTGTCCGCACGGGTCCTGATCGCGACCAGGGCGGTCAGTCCACGGGCGTCCATGAAGGTCACCGCACCGAGGTCGAGGACCAGCGGGCCGGCGGCGCCGTCGATGAGCGAGGCGAGGCAGGCGTGCAGGCGGGGGGCGGTGGCCAGATCCACCTCACCGCCGACCTCGACCACGGTGTGGTCGTCGGGGTAGTCGTGCACGGGGCGGACGGTCAGATGAAACGGACCCATGGTGTCTCCCTGATGCATCACCTGAAGGACGCGGGGTCAAGACGGCCCAGGGAGATGGCGATGTACGAAACATGCCGAATAGGAAAAAACTGTGTGTGTATTTTTAAATACACTCCGTAGTGTAGGGCGTGGTCTCTCGAGGCACCAGCCCCGCCCCGAAACGATCGCCGGACGAGGGCCGCGGGAACGGGCCGCCGATCACGCCGTGAACCCTTCCCGAAGGCCATCGCTGGAGGCGGACCGGTGACGCCGTAGCGGCCCGTGCGTCATGACGTGGTGATGAGCTCGTCGGCGACCCACCGCGCGACCCCCTCGGGGAAGGGGGCGGGTCGCGCGGCCGGGGCCGGGGCGGGGGCGTACGGCATGGGCGCGGTCCTTTCGGTGCCGCGGGGGCTCAGCGGCGCCGCAGCGAGGGGTCGAGCAGGGCGGGCGGGGTGTCGAACCGCTCGTGCGGGGCCAGGTCGACGCCGGGTGCGACGACGGAGTCGACGGCGTCGAGCACGTCGGCGGGCAGCACCGTGTCCGCGGCGGCGAGCTGTGAGCGCAGGTGGTCCAGGGTGCGGGGGCCGATGATCGCGCTGGTCACGGCCGGGTGGGCGGTGACGAAGCCGAGCGCGAGCTGGATCATCGTCAGACCGGCCTCGTCGGCGACCTTCGCCAGCCGCTCGACCGCGTCGAGCCTGGCGCGGTTGGACGGGACGGACAGGTCGAAGCGCTCGGGCATGAACGCCGAGCGGTGGGTGGCGATCCGCCGGCCCTCGCGGATCGCGCCGGTCAGCCAGCCCGAGGCCAGCGGGCTCCACGCCAGCACCCCGAGCCCGTACTGCTCGGTGACGGGCAGGACGTGGGTCTCGATCCCGCGCTGCAGGATCGAGTAGCCGGGCTGCTCGGTGACGTAGCGGCCGAGGTGGTGCTCCCTGGCGGCCCACTGGGCCTGGACGATGCGGTAGGCGGGGAAGGTCGAGGAGCCGAAGTAGCGGATCTTGCCGGCGCGCCGCAGGTCGGTCAGGGCCGACAGCGTCTCCTCGTCACCGGTCGCCGGGTCCCACCGGTGGATCTGGTAGAGGTCGACGTGGTCGACGCCGAGTCGGCGCAGGCTGTTCTCCAGCTCGACGACCAGCCAGCGGCGCGAGCCGCCCCGGTGGTTGCGTTCCCGGCCCATCGGCAGGCCGGCCTTGGTGGCCAGCACGATGTCGTCGCGGCGGCCGGCGATGGCCCTGCCGACCATCTCCTCGGACTCGCCGGCGCCGTACATGTCGGCGGTGTCGACGAGGTTGATCCCGGCCTCGAGGGCGGCGTCGACGATGGCGGTGGCCTCGTCCTGGGTGGTGCGCCCGATGGCGCCGAAGTTCATCGCGCCGAGCGCGAGGGAGCTGACCTGAACGCCGGTACGGCCCAGGGTGCGGTACTGCATGGCGGGGTTCCTGACGTTGGTGGAGGGGATGCGACTCTGGCATCATGAGTAAACGGAACACCGTTCCGCATGACTCACGATACGGAACGCTGTTCCGTTTGGCAAACGCGACAGGGAGGACGTGGCACGTGAACGGCGGCGACGAGGACACGGGGCGGGCGGCCCCGCGCAAGCGGGCGGACGCCCGGCGCAACGAGAGGGTGCTGCTCGACGCCGCGGCGGCCGTCTTCGTGGCCTCGGGCGTCGAGGCACCGATCCGCGACATCGCGGCCAGGGCCGGGGTCGGGGTGGCCACGATCTACCGTCACTTCCCGACGCGCGCGGACCTCGTCATCGCCGTCTACCGGCACCAGATCGAGGCCTGCGCCGAGGCCGGGCCCGTGCTGCTCGCGAGCGGCACGAGCCCGCACGCGGCACTGGGACGATGGATCCACCTGTTCGTCGACTTCCTGGTCACCAAGCACGGGCTCGCCGCCGCGCTGCGGTCCGACGAGGCCGGCTTCCGGCAGCTGCACGCCTACTTCCTCGACCGGCTCCTGCCCGTGTGCGCCCGGCTCGTGGAGGCCGCGGCCGCGGCCGGCGAGATCCGTCCCGACCTGGAGGCGTACGAGCTCATGCGCGGCGTCGGGAACCTCTGCATCGGCGCGGACAGCGACCCCCGCTACGACGCGCGCCGCCTGGTCGGGCTCCTCGTGGACGGCCTGCGCCTGCCCGGTGCCGCCGGTCGGGCCGAAGGCGTGCCGTTCCCCGCGATTCCTTGATCCACACGGGTATAGCATCGGCGGCATGGCGATGCGGCTTGTTCAGATTGCGATGGACGCCCGGGACGACTCCGCGGTCGGCCGGTTCTGGGCGGAGGCGCTCGGCTGGGGTGTCGACAGCGAGGAACCCGGTGTGACCAACATCGAGCCCGTGGGTTTCGCCTACCCCGACCCCGTCGCCGTCTGCATCGACGTCATCGCCGTCCCGGAACCCAAGACGGTGAAGAACCGGGTGCACGTCGACCTGGCCACCACCTCCGTGGCCCATCAGGCGGAGCTGGTCGAGCGTCTGAAGGGGCTCGGTGCGACGCCCGCCGACATCGGCCAGGGCGATGTGCCGTGGACGGTCCTGGCCGACCCGGAGGGCAACGAGTTCTGCGTGCTGGAGCCCCGGGAGATCTACCGGGACACCGGGCCGATCGCCGCGGTGGTCGTCGACTGCGCGGACCCGCGGGCCATGGCCCGGTTCTGGGACGAGGCGATCGACTGGACCCTGCACGAGGTCACCGACGACCACGCGAGGATGCGCTCGGCCAGGGGCGTGGGCCCGTACCTGGAGTTCCTCCGCACGCCCGGCGTCAAGACCGTGAAGAACCGCGTCCATCTCGACCTGCGGCCCTACCCCGGCGACGACCAGGCCGCGGAGGTGGCCCGGCTGCGGGCGCTCGGGGCCACCGACCTCGACCTCGGCCAGGGCGACGTGCCGTGGACGTGCCTCGCCGACCCCGAGGGCAACGAGTTCGACGTCCTCACCCCCCGCTGACCTCCGACGCGGCCACCCCGCGCCGCCGGGCCGCGGACCCGGTCCGGCGCCGCGGTCGTCACCGGGATCCGCCGGGCGGACCGGCCGGCCGGAGACTTGAAGATCGTCAAGGTGTACCGAGCAGCAGGCCGACGGTGAAGGAGCCGCCGATGACCACCGACCCGACGATGACCCGGATCGGCCAGGGGGTGGAGTTGCATCACCACCAGGGCCGGCGGGAAGCCGCGCGCGAGCTGTTCGCGCAGATCTGGGACGACATCGGCGGCGAGCAGGGCGATCCGCTGCACGTCTGCGTCCTCGCCCACTCGATGGCCGACGTGCAGGACGACGTACGGCAGGAGCTGATGTGGGATCTGCGGGCGCTCGACGCCGTCGCGCTGGTCACCGATGAGCGGGTGGCGCAGGCCGGGGTGCCGCTCTCGGTGGCCGGCCTGTATCCGTCGCTGCACCTCAACCTGAGCGACTGCTACCGCAAGCTGGGCGACCTCGACCGCGCCCGCGAGCACCTGCGGCAGGCGCGGGCCCGGATCGGCGCACTGGGCGACGACGAGTACGGGAAGATCGTCAAGGGGGGCCTGGAGCGGCTGACCGAACAGCTGGGCGACACCGTCTGACCGCGCCTTCGGCGATCCGGACCCCCGACGACCGGAACGGACGGCCGCCGACCGGCCGCGTGCGGCGGTGAGCCCGGGGCAGGTGTCGAGGGAGCATCCGCGTCTTCGGGCGAAGGGGCCGGGCGCTTAGGTTGGGTCCATGGGTGACGAGGGGCTGCAGGCTGCGGGCGAGGGCACCGGGAAGCCGCCGGTCCCCCGCGGTGGGGAGGGCTGATGGCCACGGAGGAGGCACCCGAGCTGTACGAGGCGCTGGCCGTGTTCGCCGCGTCGGCGCGGTCGGCCTACGCCGACGGTTCGAACCTGCGGGTGCGCTCGTCGGGCATCGTGCACGCGGTGGTGATGACGCGCTGGCTGGGCGGGGAGCGGATGCCCGGTCCGGCGTGCATGGTCGGGGTGAGCGGGTGGGATCCGGGCGCGGCGCATCCGGACCGGGGCGCGGTCACCTGCCGGCGCTGCCTGAAGCTGACGACCTCGGAACCCGGGGACGAGCAGCTGGAGCTGTTCCCCGTGACCACCGCCGAGCCCGAGCGCGCCACCCCCGGCCGGGCCGATACGGGCGGGGCCGATACGGGCGGGGCCGGGTAGTACGCGTCCACGGCGCCCCGGTGCCGGCGACCGCCCGCGGTACCGCACCCCGCCCCCGGGCAGGGCGTCCGGAGCGGCGCCCATGGTCCTGGTGCCGGGGCCTGCCGTCTTGCCGGTGAAGTGACCCGTGGAGGACCGGCCGATCGTACTCGATCCTCTCGGCGACCCGTCGCGTGGTCACCGCGTCCCGGGCTTCCGGCAGGACGGTTTCCCGCGCGGTCGTTTTTCGCGCGGCTGTTTCCCCCGCGGCCGTTTCCCGGGCGGTCGTGGTGATCGGCCGCTCTCGCTCACGGCGCGTCCTGGTCCGCACGACCTCGATTCTATCGTCGCTGTTTTTCCTGTCATTGATATGTTAGTTTCGCTCTACATTCTAGCGCTGCTAGCAAAAGGAAAGATCATGCTCACCCCCGTCGCCTACGGCCTGGCCGTCGTGCTGAATCTGTTCATCATCTTCATCGGCCTCCGGTTCCTCCTGACACCCCACGCCTCGGCCGCCGGTTACGGCGTCCCCGCCAGGAAGGACGGTGACGGCGCCTACCTGGCCGTCAAGGGCGTGCGCGACCTCGGTTACGGCGTCCTCGGCCTCGTCCTGCTCGCCTTCGCGGGCGCCCGCGCCGAGGCCTGGTTCATGCTCGTCGTCGCCCTCGTCCCTCTGGGCGACACCGTCATCGTCCTGCGCCACGGCGGCACCAGGGCGGTCGCGTTCGGCATCCACTTCGCCACGGCCGTGGTCGTGCTCGTCAACGCCGCCCTCCTGTTCGCCGTCTGAGGCCCGAGAGCCCGTGACGGCCTTCGTGAGCCGGTCGGTGAGCCGGTCGGTGAGCCGGTCGGTGAGCCGGTCGGTGAGCCGGTCGGTGGCCCGATGCCGGGACGGTCTCCAGCCGGCCGGGGGCGGGGTCAGCCGTGTTCGGCGTGCCGGCCGTGGTCGGTGACCTGGGCGTCGAACCAGGCGTGCAACGCCTTCACCAGGGACGGGTCGGTGGTGGTGTAGGTGATCGTGGCCCCGGCGGGAAGTTCGGCGTAGCCGATGGTGATGCGGTCGTGGCCTTGTTCGAGGTCGCGCAGGCCCGGCATCCGGCCACCGTGGATGGAGGCCGGGTCGCCGTAGTCGCCCCTGCCGAAGCGTTCCGCCTCTTTGGTCAGGTGCTCGCGGATCAGGGCGACTTGCCCGGTGTCGGCCGGGTCGTCGGAGGTGACCGTCTGCACGCCACCGGTGGCGGACGTGGTGAAGCGGTGGGTGGTGCGCTCCAGGTCGAACGGCATCACCTGCCGGCCCTTGGCCGCGATCTCGGCCTGGCGGGCGGCCGACGCCTGCTCGTCGCGGCCGGTGAGCGCGTACGCGGTCACGGCGATCATGACGAGCGCCAGTGCCGCGACCAGCGCCTGGACGCGGCGATCCCTATGTTTCATCGATGGCCTCCGTGAGGATGGTCAGGGCGCGCAGCACGCCGGCACGCTCCCCTTCGGGAACACGGTCCAGAACGGCGGAGAACCGCTGGGACCTGGCCTCGGCGAGCCTGTGGGCGGCGCTCACCCCGGACGGGGTGAGCCGGACCAGCACGCCGCGTCCGTCGTCGGGCGCGGGGGTGCGCTCGGCCCAGCCGCGGTCGATGAGCTGGGTGACCAGCCGGCTGGTGGTGCTCTTCTCCAGCCGCAGCCGGTGGGCCAGCTCGCTCTGGCGCAGCGCGCCGTCTCTTGCCAGCTCGCCCAGCGCGTGCGCCTCCGAGACCGGGACGGGCTGCCCGCAGGGCGTCCGGTCCGGCTGGTGCAGGCCGAAGGCCCGCACGAAGCGGACCACGGCGTCCTGAAGTCCGCGATCAGCCGCCATGGTTCGACCATACAACCAAATGGTTGTACTGAACAACCGGATCGCGGGGAGGTCGTCGTCAGTCCCGGGCGGCGGGACGGGCCCGCGGCCCGGCCGCCACCGCTTCCGGACGCCCGGGCCGAGCCCTTCGGTGCGCCGGCCGGATCATCGGCCCGGTTCCCGGGTGGCGGCCCGTCACCTCCCCCGGATGGCCCCCGTGGGCGGAACCGGGGCCGGGCTTGATCCGGGCCCCGTCCTGGCCGGCGTGGCCCACGCCGGGGTGGGGCCGCCGTCGCGGCGCTACCCCGGCGCATTCCGGGCGGTACTCGAAGTGCCACCACTCGTTGTCGTACATGCGGTACAGGTCGTGGCGGGCGCCGTGTTCCTCGAGCCAGCGGGCCCCCTCGTGCGGTCGTACGTCCAGCGCGATGCCCTTGACGTGGCCGGATTCCGCCGGTGGCAGCACGAGCATGCGCGCCGAGGCCGGGGAGCCGGAGCGGCGCACCTCCTCGTCGAACATCCGCTGCTGGAGGAGGGGGTCGCGGTATCCCGAGGTGAGGCCGATGAGCTGGCCGTGACGCCAGAGCGCCCGGGTACGCGCCGCGGTGAACACCGCCAGGGCACCGTCGGTGAGCCCGGTGAGGTCCTCGGCGGGAAATCGCGTCCGCAACGCCCAGCGGCAGGCCACCTCCAGGGCCCGGCCGGGATGCCGGGCGAACGCCGCGGGCAGCAGGAGCACGGCGAGCACCAGCGTGACCACGGCGTACAGCCGGTCACGGGGCCGGGGTGGGATCGTGCGTGATTCGTTCATGACGAACTACGATTGGCGTCGAATGTGCGTGCGTTGTCCGCCGCATGTCACCGTTTCTCGACGGCGGCCACCGCCGGTGGATCGTCGTGGATCGTCGTGGATCGCCGGTGGATCGCCGGTGGATCGCCGGTGGATCGTCGGCGCGACCGTGACACGACCATGACACGGCGCGGACGGGGCGGGGACACGGCCGGTCGACAGTGGATGGAGTCGGCCGGCGGCGAGGTACGGAGCGTGCTGTTGATACTCGGTGGCGTGTCACGAGTGTTGTTGATCGAGGACGACCCCGCCGTGCGGGAGGGCCTCGAGCTGGCCCTGACCCGGCACGGGCACCGGGTGCGCGCGGTGGAGTCCGGTGAGCAGGGGCTGGAGCGGCTGCGTGCGGACCTTCCCGACGTCGTGGTGCTCGATCTGATGCTGCCCGGCATGGACGGGTTCGAGGTCTGCCGCCGTATCCGGGCCGCCGGGGACGTGCCGATCATCATGGTGACCGCGCGCGGCGACGACATGGACGTGGTGGCCGGGCTGGAGGCGGGCGCCGACGACTACGTGGTCAAGCCGGTGCAGCCCAGGGTGCTGGAGGCGCGCATCCGCGCGGTGCTGCGGCGGATCGGCCGGGACCAGGCGGAGCTGGAGCGGCACGGGGACCTGACCATCGACCGGGCCGGGCTGACGGTCTCCAACCGCGGCGTGCCGGTCAGCCTCGCCCCGACCGAGCTGCGCCTGTTGCTGGAGCTCTCCGGCACGCCGGGCCGGGTGCACAGCCGCCAGCAGCTGCTGGAGTCGGTGTGGGAGCACGGGTACTTCGGCGACTCGCGGCTGGTGGACGCCTGCGTGCAGCGGTTGCGCGCGAAGATCGAGGACGACTCTGCGGCGCCCGTCTACGTGCAGACGGTACGGGGCTTCGGGTACCGGTTCGGGCCGGTGTGATCCTCCGGTGGCATCCTGGCCGAACCTGGGGCTACGTGCCCGGCTGCTGTTCGCGTTCGCGCTGCTGTGCGTGGTCACCGTGACGGCGGTGGCCGGAGGGATCTACCTCCAGGCCCGCAACGACATCCTGCAGCGGACCCAGGACGCCACGGTCCAGGCGGTCAGGAGCCGCCTGCAGGCGCTCTACCCGTTGCGGAGCGCGACGCCGGGCCCGGCCGAGCTCGGCGACATCGCCGCCGCCGTGCCCGGCCAGGACGGCGTGGAGTATGCGATCGCCGTCTACGGTGGGATGCACTCGCCGGTCGCCCCCTCAGGGCCCGGGAGGCCGGGCCGGAGGGTGCTGGCTCCGCCGGAGCCCGGCAGGCCGGACGGGGGGATGCCGGTCCCGCAGGCCCCGCCGGAGCCCGGGGGGCCGGACGGGAGGGTGCCGGCCATGGATCTCGGGGTGGTTTCACCGGAGTTGCGGCGGGTGGTGGCCGGCGGCGATACCGCATGGCAACGCGTGGTGCGGCAGGGTGTGCCCTGGCTGATCATCGGCGCGCCGTTGCTGATCACCGAACCGGACGGCACGGCGCGGGTATCGGGTGTCGAGGTCTACGCCGCGCGCAGCCTGCTCGCCGAACAGCGCAGCATCGACGACCTCGCCACCCGCGCCTGGCTGATCGGCGGGGCGGCCCTGGGATTCGCGGTCGTCCTCGCGTTGCTGGCCACCCGGAGCGTGCTGGGCCCGGTGCGCGAGCTCGGCCGGGCGGCACGCCTGCTGGGCGAGGGCGAGCTGCGGACCAGGATCGTGGTCCGCGGCTCCGACGAGCTGGCCGAGGTGGCGCGCACGTTCAACGACACCGCCGCGGAGCTGGAACGGCACGTCACGCAGCTGCGCGAGATGGAGGCCGACGCCCGCCGGTTCGTGGCCGACGTGTCCCACGAGCTGCGCACCCCGCTGGCCGCGCTCACCGCGGTCGCCGACGTCCTCGACGAGGAGGCGGCCGGGCTGCCCGAGCCCGCAGGCAGGGCCGCCAGGCTGGTCAGCCAGGAGACGCTCAACCTCACCGCGCTGGTGAACGACCTCATCGAGATCAGCAGGTTCGACTCGGGCGTCGCGGCCCTCGTGCCGAACGAGGTCGACGTGGCCGAGCTGGTGCGCTCGACCCTGCGGGTGCGGGGCTGGTCGGAGCGGGTGCAGGCCGAGCTTCCCCCGGCGGTGACGGCACGGCTGGACCCGCGCCGGGTGGACGTCATCCTCGCGAACCTGGTCGGCAACGCCCTGCGGCACGGCGAACCACCGGTGTCGGTACGGCTCTCCGCCGACCCGCACCGGATCGTTCTGGAGGTCCGCGACCACGGACCGGGGCTGGACGAGGCGGTGCTGCCGCACGTGTTCGACCGTTTCTACAAGGCCAGCGCGGCCAGGGCCAGGTCCGAGGGCAGCGGCCTGGGCCTGGCCATCGCGCGGGAGAACGCGCGCCTGCACCGGGGTGACCTCACCGTCGCCAACGCCCCGGACGGCGGCGCCGTCTTCACGCTGCGCCTGCCACGCCGGGCACCCGAACCGGTGTCCGACCCGGGCGGGGGCCCCGGGTGAGGACCGGCCCCGCCCGCCGCGTGCTCGCCGCGGGCCTCGTGTCGCTCGCCGTCGTGGCCGGCTGCGGCGTGCAGCCCAGCGACGTCATCCCCGCCGGCGACCCGCCGAGCGGAGGCGTCGTACCGGCCACCACGATCACCCTCTACCTGGTGAAGGACGGCCGGCTCACCGCGGTGACGCGGCCCCGGCCCGGTGGCCGTCCGCTGTTCGAGGCGGACACGCTCGCGCTGCTGGCGGCCGGGCCCACCGCGAGGGAGCAGGCGCACGGGCTCACCAGCGACGTTCCGCCCGAGGCCGGCCCGTTCTCGGTGACCGGCAGGTCCGCGGGCCACGTGGTGGTGACCCTGTCCACCCCGGCCGGTGAGCTGTCCGCGCTGGCCGTCGGCCAGATCGTGTGCACGGCCGCCGCCACGGCGCCCGAGAGCCCCGCCCGGGTCACGGTCGTCGGTGCCGGGCAGAGCGTCGGCCCCCACAGCTGCCCGGCATGACGGCGGCGCCTTCCGGGCCGCCGGTCGTGCGGGCCGCATCCGCCGATGCCGTGGCGTGCCTCGGGCCGCCTCAGGCGGTGGTCTTCACCAGGTGGCGCAGCGTCTCGCCGAGCTCGGTCGTACACGTGTGCCGCCTGCCGCCCCCGGGCCGCAGGACGCCTCGCTGCTCGGCGTCGTACAGGCCGGCCAGTTCCTCGGCGAGCCGGGGCGGAACGCCCCCCTCCACCATCGTGGAGACCCACGCGGGCCGCGGGACGGTCACCACCGTGAGCGGCCTGCCGAGAACGGCCGCCAGCTCCTCGGCCACCTGCCGTTCCGAGTACTCGGGGCCGTCCAGATCGATGATCTCGCCGGCCGGGGCGGGCGCCGTGAGGGAGCCGGCGACCACCCCGCCGATGTCGCGCGTCGCGATCATCGGGACGGGCACGTCGGCCGACGCCCCGAAGACCGGGTAGACGCCGGCCCCGAGAGCGGCGTCGAGCACCGTCTCGACCTTCTCCTGGAAGTGCGACGCGCGAATCGCGGTCAGGGGCACGCCCGTCTCGCGCAGCCGGTTCTCCATGTGGTGGAGCCAGCGGATGGGGCCGGTGCCCTCGGCCAGCTCGGCCCCGATCGAGGACAGCATCACCACGTGCGGGACACCGCCGTCCAGGACCGCACCGGCGATCGAGTCGGCCAGCCCGCGGTGGTAGGCGTCGGGGTCGGCCGCCGCCGGATCCGTCGGCAGCAGGACGAACACCCCGCGGCAGCCGCGGAACGTCTCCGCCAGCGCCGCCCTGTCGCCGAGATCGGCGACGGAGACCTCGGCTCCCGCTCCGGTCCAGTCCGCGCCCTTGGCCGCGTCGCGGACCACGGCCCGCACCGCTTCCCCCCTGGCCAGGAGGTCCCGGGCCGCCGCCCCGCCTACGTGGCCTGTCACTCCTGTGATCGCGTACATCGGATGCCTCCGGTGGGTCGTCGAGGTGGGTCGTCGAGTGGGTCATGCCCAGTGAACAGGCATCGGGAGAGACGATCCATATTCCGTACGCTCACTTCCATTTCTGTACGTCTAAACTGAGGTCGTGGATCCCCTCGCTGACCTGCTCGACGGCGTTCGTGCCCGAAGCGCGGCGTTCTGTCAGGCGATCCTGGAACCTCCGTGGTCGCTGCGGATCTCCGACGGCGCCCCGCTCGCCCTGGCCACCACGCTGCGCGGGCACGCCTGGATCATGCTCGGCGACGGTGAGCCGGTGCCGATGCGCACCGGGGACGTGGCCATCGTCAAGGGACCGGATCCGTACACGATCAGCGACGACCCGGCGACCCCGCCGGAGATCATGGTCCACGCGGGCAACCGGCTGACCACCATGGACGGCGTCGACATCACCGAGAGGCTGCGGCTCGGGCCGCGCACGAGCGGGCACGGCCCCGACGGGTCGGCGATCGTGGCCAGCGGGACCTACCAGGTCACCGGGGACGTGAGCGAGCGGCTGCTGAACGCCCTGCCGCAGGTCGTGCTCGTGCCGCGGTCGGGCGAGCAGTCCCCGATCATGGAACTGCTCGCCCGGGAGGTCGACAACGAAGGACCCGGCCAGCAGGTCGTCCTCGACCGTCTCCTGGATCTGGCACTGCTCGCGACCCTGCGCGCCTGGTTCGCCCGCCCCGAGGCCCGGGCACCCGGCTGGTACCGGGCGCAGAGCGATCCGCTGATCGGCCCGGCGCTGCGGCTGATCCATGACGATCCGGCCCGCCCGTGGACGGTCGCCTCGCTGGCGCAGAAGGTGGGCGCCTCACGCGCGGCGTTCGCGCGCCGGTTCACCACCCTCGTGGGGGAACCCCCCATGGCGTACCTCACCGGCTGGCGGATGGCGCTCGCCGCCGACCTGCTGCGCTCCTCCGACACCACGATCGACGCGGTCGCCCGCCACGTCGGCTACGCCAACGCCTTCGCGCTGAGCGTGGCCTTCAAACGGGTACGCGGCGTGTCCCCGAGCCGCCACCGGGCGGGCAGGTGAGACCGGCGCCCGACGAGGACCGGCCGGCCGGCATCGTCCAGGACGACCTCCATGCCCTGATCCCGCGCGGACGGCGGGGCGGTCCCGTACGGCTCAGATCATCCGCCGCAGGGCGGTCTCCACGGCGTCGACGAGCGCGTCGCCCTCGGTGCCGGGGTGGCGGGTGAGACCGAGTTCGACGTCCGGCAGGGCGGGCAACGCGGTGGCGTCGTGGCAGGCCATGGCCGGTTCGAGGTTGGCGGGCAGGAGCGCCGCGACCCCGAGCCCGGCCCGCAGCGCGGCCAGCACCCCGGCGAGACTGTTGCTCTCGAACGCCACCCGCCAGGGACGTCCCGTGCCCTCCATCGTCTCCAGCACCGACGTCCGCCAGGCGCACGTGTTCGAGAACAGCACCACCGGCAGCGGATCGGCGCCGGTGTCGACTCCCTGCCCTACCGCCCAGACCAGCGGCAGACGCACCGTCCAGCGCGGTGGCCAGGGAAGATGGGGGACCTCGTCGAGCACGAGCTGGACACGGCCCGTGTCGTAGGCCTCCCGCATCGCCGCGCCGGAAAGGCTGAGCACCTCCAGCCTCGCCTCGGGGTGCGGCCGCGCGAGGTCGGCGAGCACCTGGGAGAGACGGGAGGCGGCGAGGTCTTCGAGGAGTCCCACCCCGCAGCGCCCGGTGAGCGCACGTCCCGTCCCGGCGAGCGCCTGGGCCGACAGCGCGAGAATGCGCTCGGCGTAGGGAAGCAGCTCCTCGCCCGCCCGGGTCGGTGAGACACCGGACGGCGCCCGGTGCAGCAGCGGACCGCCCACGTCCCTCTCCAGCCTGCGCAACTGCTGGCTGAGCGCGGGCTGGGTGCGGCCGAGCGCCGTCGCCGCGCGGCTGATGCTGCCCGCCCGCACGGCGGTGACGAACGACCGCAGCAGCGCGATGTCGAGATCACGGGCCATAAGCATTCATTATGCCCCGCCCAACGAATTGACGACTTCCTATGGCCTTCCCGGTGTCCTAGCGTCACACCGGTGATCGAGTTTCGGCGGGTGCTCGCGGTGCCGGGGATGGCGCCGCTGCTGGGCATCTCGCTGCTCGCCCGTGCCGCGATCACGGCGGACGCGATGGCGTTGACGATGTACGTCGTGCTCGCCCTCGACCTGAGTTACGCGGCGGCCGGAGCCGTGGTGGCGGCGCTCACCGCGGGTGTCGCGCTGGGCGGGCCGCTGCTGGGACGGATGATCGACCGGCGGGGCCTGCGTGTCGTGCTGTCGGCCACGGTCGTTCCGCAGTTCGTGTTCTGGCTGACCGTCCCCGTGCTGCCGTACGTGGTCCTGCTGGGCGCCTCCTTCGCCGCCGGTCTGCTGATGGTGCCGATCCAGGCGGTCACCAGGCAGGCGATCGCCGCGATGACGACGGCGGAACAGCGGCGGGCGGCGTTCGCGCTGGAGTCGGTGGCGGGCGAGCTGTCGTACCTCGTGGGGCCGACGCTGGTGATCCTGTGCGCGGCGCGGTTCTCCCCCGGCGTGGTGGCCTGGGGGGTGGGCGCCGCGATCGTCGCCGGCGGGGCGGGGATCGCCCTGCTCGACCCGCCGCTGCGGGCCGAAGACGAGACCGGGACCGGGACCGGGGTAGCGGGCCGGCCCCGGCGCCGGGAGTGGCTCGAAGCGCCCATGGCCGCCGTCCTGACGATGGGGTTCGGCGTCGCGATGCTGCTCAGCGGCGTCGACCTGGCCATCGTCGCCACCCTCCGGGAGGCCGGTCAGGTCTCGTGGGCGGCCCTGGTCGTCGCCGTGTTCGGGCTGACGTCCGTCGTGGGCGGCCTGGTGTACGGGGCGCTGCCCCGGCCGATGCCCACCTGGCTGCTGCTCGGCCTTCTCGGGCTGGTGACGGTTCCGGCCGGACTCGCCCATGACTGGCCCTGGCTGTGCGCGGCCGTCGCCGGTGCCGGACTGCTCACCGCCCCGACCCTTTCCACGGTCTCCGACGAGGTGAGCCGGCTGGCGCCGGCCGGTGCGCGAGGCGAGGCGACCGGCCTGCAGTCCTCGGCGGCGAGCGCGGGGTTCGCGCTCGGCGCCCCGGTCGTGGGAGCGGCGATCGACGCCTCCGTCCCGGCGAGCGGCTTCGCGGCCGCCGGCCTGGTCGGCCTGCTCGCCGCGCTGGCGGGATACCTGCTCTCGCGCCGGTCACCCGCCGCGCCGTCTCCGTCGTCCTCGTCACGGGCACCCGATCGGACCCGGCGGGTGACCGTCAGGAACCCCACGTCGAGGTAGCGCGCCGGAGATCACCCGCGCTCACCCGGGACCTCGCCCCACGGCCTTCGTGACGAGCCTCCCCAGTGCCGCCTCACCGGCCTCGCTCAACTCCGTCAGGGCGTAGGCCGTCGGCCACATGCCGTCGTCGTCGAGATCCGCCTCCGCGGTGAACCCGAACGACGAGTAGCGCTCCTTGTCCACCTGCCCGCTGCGGAAGAAGCACACCACCTTCCCTGCCCTGGCGTAGGCGGGCTGGCCGTACCACAGCTTCGGCGCCAGCTCCGGGGCGGCGGCCGTGACGACGGCGTGCACGCGCTCGGCCAGCGCGCGGTCCTGCGGCGCCATCTCGGCGATCTTCGCGAGCACGTCCCGCTCGTCGGCCGCGGCCTTGTCCGCGCTCCGGCCGCGGCGCGCGTCCGTCCTCAGTTCTGCCGCGCGCTCCTTGACGGCGGCGCGCTCCTGCTCGGAGAACCCCTCCCCCGGGGGCTCGCCCCGCTCGTTCCTCCGGCCTGCCTTCGATGCTGCGCTCATGGAGGTGCTGCTCCCTGTGTCGATGGTCGTGGTCGTCTTCCGCGCGGTCCGTCCGGGACGGGGACGTGCTCCGGGTCCGGACGGGCGTACGGCCCTCGTGGGGCTCAGTACGTCACCCTCCACAGGAAGCCGTCCGGGTCGGTGAAGGAACCGGAGTATCCCCCGGCCGTCTCGGCGGCGCCGCCGGTGATCCGGCCCCCGGCGGCGGCCGCGGACGCCAGGAGGGCGTCGACCTCCTGGCGGGACCCGGCCGTGTGGGTGAGGACCGCCGACGGGAAACCGCCCCCGCCTTCGGTGATGCCCGCGTCCTTCGCCAGTACACCGCGTTCCATCAGGCACAGCCTGGTCGCCGCCCTGGCGGGGTGGAAGTCGATGTACTTGTTGCCGTAGTCCCGGTCGGCCGTCATGCCCAGGGCCTCGTAGAAGACCTTGGACGCCTTCGGCGCGGAAACACCGAGGATGAGCGTGGTCTCGGTCGGCAGCGGTCTCTCCGCCGCGGAGCCGGTGTCCTTGCCGGTGGCCGCCACCGGCTTCCAGACGGCGCCGTCCGGTGCCCGGAACACCCCCGAGAACGAACCGAAGAGGGCCTTCCTCGCGGGCTTGAGGACCTCCGCCCCGCCGCGGACGGCGGCGTCCATCAGGGCCCTGACCCCGGCCGGCCGGTCGACGACGTAGGTCAGCAGGTAGCCGCGGAATCCCGGCGCGGCCGGTTCCGCGCCCGCCTCCACGGCGAGCCGCCCGGTCCCGTGCAGGTCGAGGTTCACCGGGTCCCCGTCGTCCCCGTCGTCCCCGTCGTCACCGCCGCCGGTGACGGCGCAGGAGAACGCGGTGGCGTAGAACCTGCCCGCGGACTGCACCTCGGGGGTCCAGAGGGTGATGACGTCGAGCGTGAGGTTCATGCGTGACTCCCGTACGGGAGGAGGCCGGAGCGAACGGTGATGTTCATGCGGGCAACGCTAGGCGCGGCCGTCCAGACAGCGCTTCTCGATTCCTGACCGCTTCGCCCGCGCCCGCCCCGTGAGCGGCTCGCCGTGGGCAAGGGCCTTCGGACCGGTCAGCGCTGAAAGTGCCACAGCAGCATCGACGGCGTCCCGGCGACGGCCGCGTGCGCGGCCTCGGGCGCCAGGTCGCCCAGGGCCCACGGCCACACGTCCCACGGTCCCGGGACGTCGCTGCGCTCACGCGGCTCGCCCGGCGGATTCCCGGGCTCCTCACAGCGCCGCACCCGGAGCCCCGCAGCGAGCGCGGCTCGTACGTAGTCCCCGACCAGGTGGCGGTAGGTGGCCACCCTTCCCGGCCGGCCGTCCGGCAGCCGTACCGGCGGGATCAGCCCTCGTGCCACGCCCTCGGGATGGATGTCGGCGATCACCGCATGCCCGCCGGGCCGCAGCACCCGGGCGAACTCGGCCAGTACCGGGTCCAGAGCGGGTACGTGCGTCAGCGCCAGCGAGCAGACCACCAGGTCGACGGACTCGTCGGGGACGGGCAGGCGGGACAGGTCGCCGAGCAGGAACTCCGCCAGGGGCACCCGCAGGCGCGCCCGCTGCAGCATGTCGGGCGAGAGGTCCACACCGCGTACCCGGTGGCCACGGCCGGCGAGGTAGGCCGCGATCCTGCCGGTGCCGCACGCCGCGTCCAGTGCGTCGCCGGCGGGCAGCGGGTCGACGATCTCCCGGATGAAGGGCTCGTCGAGGTCGAACGCGGTGTTGGGCCCGTCGTAGGTCCGCGACCAGATCCGGTACCCCTCCACGGGGTCCACACGGACCACCTCGACGGCGGCGGCCAGGGACTCGTCGTCGAGGAGCTCACGGATCTCGGCCAGACGCGCCTCGACGAACGCCCGGCCGTGCTCACCGGTGTAGGACCGCATCAGGGCGATGCCCTCCAGGCCGAGCACGTACGCCAGAGGATGCTCGTAGATCATCGTGACACGCTAACGACGATCGGCTCGCGGAGGCCATCGAATATCGTCCGGCCGGCCCGGACGCCCCCTCGGCGTGCTCCCCCGGGTCACCCGTGCGGCGTGTCACAGCGGGCGAAATCCAGATGAGCCGGGGGCGCCGGGGCTGCTAGCGTGACCGTCATGGCACCAGGCAACCGCTCGCAGAACATCTGGTCGCACAGGATCCGCTCCGCCCGCTGACGGCGGCGCCTTCTTCCTGCTGAGTCCGCGCTCGCCGTCCCGGTTCCCGCCGGGCGGCCGATCACCGCTGCCCGGCTCCACTGCGAGCTGCGGAGCACCGTTGAACCTCACCCCCAACCCCGAGATCATGTCCCTGCCCGTCGAGGCGGGCGACAGCGCACACGTCCGCGCCACGAACGTCACCGTCACCCGCGGGTCCCGGCGCGTCCTGAACGACGTCTCGATCACCGTCTCCGCGCGGTCGCGGATCGCCGTCGTCGGCGAGAACGGCCGTGGCAAGACGACGCTGCTGCACCTGCTGGCCGGGCTCCTCACGCCGGACGCGGGCACCGTGCACCGGGCCGGCACGATCGGCCTGGCCCGCCAGGAGCTGTCCGTGCAAGACGGGGAGACCGTCGGCACCCTGACGTCCCGGGCGCTGGCCGCGTCGCTCGCCGCCCTCGGCGCGCTGGAGGAGGCGACCCTCGCCATGTCCGAGGGCGACCCCGCCGCCGGCGACCGCTACTCCGCCGCGCTGGACGCCGCCACCCGGCTGGACGCCTGGGACGCCGAACGCCGCGTCGACGTCGCCCTCGAGGCCCTCGGAGCCTGCACCGACCGTGACCGTCCACTGGCGACGCTGTCGGTCGGGCAGCGCTACCGGGTACGGCTGGCGTGCCTGCTCGGCGCGCGGCACGACGTGCTGCTGCTCGACGAGCCGACCAACCACCTCGACGCCGACGGGCTGGACTTCCTGACGGCCAGGCTGCGCGAGCACGACGGCGGCCTCGCCGTCGTCAGCCACGACCGGGCGCTGCTGCGCGACGTCGCGGACCGCTTCCTCGACCTCGACCCGACCCGCGACGACAGGCCGCGGCTGTACGCCGGCGGCTACGACGCCTGGCAGGAGGCCCGGCGCCGCGAGCGCGAGAGCTGGGAGCAGGACCACGAGCAGCAGCAGGCCGAGCACCGGCGGCTGCAGGACGCGGTGTCGAGGGCCCGCGACCGGCTCTCCACCGGCTGGCGGCCGGACAAGGGGACCGGCAAGCACCAGCGCCAGTCACGCGCGCCGGGCGTCGTGCAGGCCCTGAACCGGCAGCAGGACGTCCTGCGGGCGCACCGGATCGACGTGCCGCCGCCACCGCCTGCGTTGCGGTGGCCGGACCTGGGCGTCCGGCCGGGTGCGCCCCAGCTGCGCGCGTACGGCGTCGCCGTCGAGGGGCGGCTGGCCGGACCGGTCGACCTCACCCTCGACGGTGGCGACCGGCTGCTCGTCACCGGCCCCAACGGCGCGGGCAAGTCCACGCTGCTCGCGGTGCTGGACGGTTCGCTCGCGCCCACGAGCGGGCACGTCCAGGTGGCGAGGGAGGCGCGGATCGCCCGGGTCACCCAGGAGACCGCCGAGCAGGACCTCGCACTCACCGCCCGCGAGGCGTACACCCGCCAGGTGGGACGGCTGGTGGCCCGCGGGACGCTGCGCGACGCCGACGCCGTCCCGCTCGGGGCGCTCGGGCTGCTGGACTCCGATGCGATGCGCACACCGGTCGGGAGGATGTCGCAGGGCCAGCGGCGGCGCCTCGACCTGGCGCTGGCGCTGGCCGGGCGGCCCGGGCTGATCCTGCTCGACGAGCCGACCAATCACCTGTCGCCGGCGCTGGTCGACGAGCTGACCGGCGCGATCCGCGGCACGAGCGCCGCCGTCGTCGTCGCCACGCACGACCGGCAGCTGCTGCGCGACCTCGCCGACTGGCCGCGTCTGGAGATCTGACCACGAGCGCACGCCCGCGGCCGGCACCGTCACCTCGTACCGGGACGGGCCGGCCGCGTGGCACAGCGGCGATCCGGCCGCGTGGCGCACAGGGCGATCCGGCGGCGTGGCGAGGGGGCGGAGGCGGGTCGGCGGGGTGGCACAAGGGCGAGCCGGCGGTGTGGCGAGGGCGGGCCGAAGTCCGCCACGGCGGGACATAGCGATCAAGTAGGCTGCCGACCGTGTCCGCCCCTCCCCCGCTCACCGACCGCATGCGTGCCGAGGCGCGTTCGACGCCCGGCCGGTGGTTGTACGCCGTCGACCCGTTCTTCGACCCGGACGGCGCGGTCCCCCCGTACGGTGTGATCGGCGCGTGGCGGGTCGGCGAGCGCGGCGAGGTGAGCGAGGAGTTCACCCCCAACCCGGACCACCGGCCCTCGCCCGTGTCGCTGGGCTTCGGCGAGCCGGCCGACCCGCTCGACGCCGCCGTCCAGCTGGCGGTGACCGGCTACTCGGACGGCGGGGACCTCGTACCGCTCCTGCTGGAGTCGGAGGTCCTCACCGGCACCGACGCCGAGGGGAGGATCCCGGTGTACGACACGGGAGTCGTCATGGCCTACACCTCGCGGGCCCATCTGCCTGGGGACCTTCCGGCCGGGGTGTCGGGCTGGCAGGTGCTGCGCGGCTCCGACCTGGTGGATCTCATGCCCGAGGGCGTCGATCTCGCGCTCAACGCGCAGGGGCACGCGGGCGTCCGCATTCCCCGCCCGGACGGACGCTGACCGGCCATGTCCCTTCGGCTGCCGCAGGAGCTGGCCGTCCCGCTGGCCTGGACCGGCCTGGTCGTCTGGCCGGACTCCGACGAGGACGCGATCCGTGCCGAGGGCACGCGGTACGTGATGCTCGCGGCGCGGCTGAGGCGGTCCGCGCAGGACATGGAGGCGCACCAGCGCCAGGTGTGGGAGCGCAACTCCGGCGACGGCGTGGACGCCTACCGCTCGTGGGCGGAGCGGAGCGCGCCGGTCGACCGGGCGAACCGGCTGGCCGACGCCCTCGAACTGGTCGGCATGGCCCTGCTGACCGCGGCGCTGATCGTGCTGCTGTGGAAGCTCGGGGTGATCGCCCAGCTCGTCGCGCTGCTGATCGCCGTCGCCCGTGCCGCGGCCACGGCGGTGGTCTCCCCGGCGGCCTCGCCGGCGGCCGTCGCCGCGCGTACGGCCATGACCCGCGTCGCCCTGCGCAGGCTGCTGGACGACGTCGTCCGCTTCTTCTCGCGCGGCGTGGTCGACCCGCTGAAGCGCGCGGTCATGCTCCTGCGCGGCGGTGCCGGTCGGCTGCGCGGCCGCCCGGCGAACTGGGACCCTCTCCGGGTCGCCGCGAACCGCGACGTCGACCTGTCCGCGATCCGGCCCCGGCCGGGCTTTCGCGACTCCCCCTTCCGTGGCACGCGGCCGGTGTGGCGCCGGGACGACCGGCCCCTCTACCGGTCCGACAC
Source organism: Streptosporangium sp. NPDC050855 (assembly GCF_044456585.1). Taxonomy (NCBI): domain Bacteria; kingdom Bacillati; phylum Actinomycetota; class Actinomycetes; order Streptosporangiales; family Streptosporangiaceae; genus Streptosporangium; species Streptosporangium sp. NPDC050855. Next base: position 77,013 of record NZ_JBITFY010000013.1, on the reverse strand, counting down.
CCGACACCCCGACGAGATCTTCTCCCAGGGCCTTCAGCCGAGGAATCCCGCCAACACCGACCTGAACGGGTACGTCGCCTTCCTGGACGAGCGGGCGCGCAGCTCCGCCTTCGTCGGCACCAGCTACAACCGCGACATCCACCGGTGGTGGCACGAGTACGGGCGACAGGGCTGGGTGTACGAGGTCAGCACGCCGGGCGGCACCGGCATCCGGCTGCCGGGCTCGAGTTACGACGAGGTCGTCTTCCCCGGTGGCGTCGCCCCGGACCACATCACCCGGGCCCGGCCGTACCGGATGTCCCGGCAGGGGGAGATGACGGTGGGCGACTGGCTGGAGAATCCCCGCGTACGGCCTGACTGACGGCCTCCTCGCCGAGCCGCTCGGCCCGGCGGTACCCGGCGTCCATCAGGCCCAGCGCCTGCTCGGCGTCCCCCAGGTCGGTCACCACCGACTCCAGCGACTCCAGGATCGCACCGACCGTCTGCGCGTAGACCCCGCCGACCAGCCCGCCGACGGGCCCGGTGCCGAACATGGCCGGGGAGCCGCCGAGGTCGCGGCCGTGCGCGGCGAGGTCGTCCCGCACCCCGCCGAGCCCGCCGGACGCCGTTCGCAGGGTGGACGGGCGGACGTCCAGGGGCTTCATCCGCGGTTCTCGATCCGGTGGGCGAGATCGCCGATCTCCTGCACGATGGCGTTCATCGTCCTCATGGACTCGTCCTGGACGCCCTCCAGCGCCCGGGCCAGTCCTGCCGCGTCGACGTGTTCGCGCCTGGCCTCGACGTTCGCGCGCAGGTCGTCCAGGGCGGCGTTGACGGCGACCATGACCAGGTCGCACAGTTCGTGCGAGCCCATCCGCATGACCCGCGGATCGACCTCCAGCGACGTGAGCCGGCACTCCGGGGAGACCCTCGCCGACACCCGCCCGTCCGCGGCCGTCCCCTCGCCGCCGGAGGGTTCCCGCTCCGGCGGCGGCTCCTTGCCCAGCGCGTCGAGCCCGCGCCTGGCCTCGTCCAGGAACCGGTCGAAACTCTCGAAATCCACGGCCACGGGTCGAGAGAATAGGGACGGCGGCGTACGGGAAGGCGTCATCCGGGTGAACGGCTCGTGGTGGACCGGAACCAGGCCAGGGCCGGACCGGGACCAGGGCCGGGGCCCCGCGCTCCCGTCGCGGGCACGCGACGGACGCGTCCCGGCCTGCGGCGCCACCGGGCCGATCGGCGGGGTGACCGCGTCGGCCGTCGTCCGGGGCCGGTCTGACAGGATCGGCCGTGTCGCGGCGAGAGGATTTCTCCGGGGCCGTGTCGATCGGCGGGCCGCCCGTTCGACGTGTGAGGGCGAGGGCCGAGGGGCGGCCCCGCCGGACGAGGAGAACGCGATGTCGAAATACCTGCTGATCATGCGGGGCACCGACGAGACGAACGCGGCCATGATGGCCGATCTCGACGAGATGATGGCCGCGACCCACCGGTTCATCGAGGAGATGATGAAGGCCGAGGTCCTCGTCGCGGCCGAGGGGCTGGACGATCCGGGCCAGGGCGTCGTGGTCGACTTCGGCGGCGAGGCGCCGGTGGTCACCGACGGGCCGTACGGCGAGACCAGGGAACTGTTCGGCGGCTACTTCATGCTCGACGTCGCCACGAAACAGGAGGCGGTCGAGTGGGCCACGCGGGTCCCGGCGGTCCGCGGGTCCAAGATCGAGGTCCGTCGGGTGGCCGAGGCCGACGAGGCCCCGCTGGGCGGCGAGAGCGACGGCCGAACCTGATGGGAACGGCCGACGTCGAGGCCGTCTGGCGGATCGAGTCGGCCCGGATCGTCGCCGCGCTGACCCGGTTCACCGGCGATTTCGGGCTGGCCGAGGACGCGGCCCAGGAGGCGGTGGCCGAGGCGCTGGTGTCGTGGCCGCGTGCCTGTCCGGCCAATCCGGCCGGATGGCTGATGGCCACGGCCCGGCGGCGGGCGATCGACGCGATCCGCCGCAGGGCCGCCCTCCAGGACCGGTACGCCCTGCTGGCGGCCGACCCCGCGGTCGAGCAGGAGATCGACCCCGACGGGATCGGCGACGACGTCCTGACGCTGATGTTCGTCGGCTGCCACCCGGTGCTCTCCCGCGAGTCCCGGGTGGCGCTGACCCTGCGCGTGGTCGGCGGCCTGTCCACCGAGGAGATCGCCCGCGCGTTCCTGGTACCCGTGCCGACCGTGCAGGCCCGCATCACCCGGGGTAAGAGGACGATCGCGGCGGCCGGGGTGCCGTTCGAGCCGCCACCGGCCGGTGAGCGCCGGGAGCGGCTGGGCGGCGTGCTCAGCGTCCTCTACGTGATCTTCACCGAGGGGTCGACGGCCACGTCGGGCGACCGGCTGCTGCGTCCCGACGTCGCGTACGAGGCGATCCGGCTGGCCCGCACGCTGGCCGCGCTGCAGCCGGACGAGCCGGAGGTGCACGGCCTGCTCGCGTTGTGCGAGCTGACGGCCGCGCGCTTCCCGGCCAGGACCGGCCCGGACGGCACGCCGGTCCTGCTCGGGGACCAGGACCGGCGGCTGTGGGACGTCGCGGCGATCCGCCGGGGGCTGGCCGCGCTGGCCAGGGCATCGGGGGCACCGGGGACACCGAAGGCAGCGTCCCGGGGCCTGGGCCCCTACGGCCTGCAGGCCGCGATCGCCGCCGTCCACGCGTCGGCGTCCTCGGTCGAGGCGACCGACTGGGACCGGATCGTGCTGCTCTACGAGGCGCTCGGCCGGGTCGCGCCCTCACCGGTGGTCGAGCTCAACCGGGCCGTCGCCGTGGCCATGGCCTCGGGCCCGGCGCGAGCCCTGGCCGTCGTGGACGAGCTGGTCGCCTCGGACCGGCTCCCCGGTTCGCATCTGGTCCCGACCGTACGCGGGGAGCTGCTGGCCCGCCTGGGCCGGCGGGCGGAGGCACGCGCCGAGCTGGAGCTGGCGGCCCGGCTGTGCGCCAACCGGCGCGAACGCTCGGTGCTGCTGCGCAAGGCGGCCGCCCTGGAGTGACCTCCCCGGCACGGTCCGTGCCGCGTTCCCGGCCGGGACACCGCGCGAACGGTTCCGGCCGCGACGCCTCGGACCCGGCGGCCGACAAGTGCACCGGCGCCTTGCACGAAGGCGGCCACCGCGGCCACGAGTACCCCGGCGGCACGGCCGAGCGGTGGCCTTCCTCGGGGAAACGACCGCTCCTTCGGGGAAACGCCCGTCGGGGTGGAGTCGATAGGGTGATCCGGTGATGTTCACGAAACTCGGGCACGCCTGTGTACGCCTCCAGGAGGGCGACCGGGTGCTGGTGATCGATCCGGGCGTCTTCTCCGAGGCGGAGGCCGCACTGTCCGGCGCCACGGCCGTGCTCGTCTCGCACGAGCACGCCGACCACGTCGACGTCGAGGCGCTCAAGGCGGCCAGGGCGGGCAACCCCGCGCTGACCGTGCACACCCATGCGGCGCTGGCCGCGGAGCTCGGCGAGGGAGCGGTCGCGGTCGCGGCGGGCGAGACCTTCGACGCCGCGGGCTTCACCGTGAAGGCCGTCGGCGGCGAGCACGCCGAGATCGTCGACGGCCTGCCCGGCTGCCCGAACCTCGGGTTCCTCGTGGACGGCCTCTACCACCCGGGGGACTCCTTCTTCGTGCCCTCCGAAGAGGTCGACACCCTGCTGGTCCCGGCGTCCGGGCCGTGGGTGAAGACCGGCGAGGCCGTCACCTTCATCCGGGGCGTCCGGCCTGCCCGGGCGTTCCCCATCCACGACGTCCACCTCAGCACGATCGGCCTGGAGTACGTGGACGGGTGGCTCGAGAGGGAGACCGGCTACGCCCGGATCCCGGCAGGCGCGTCCGTCGCCCTGTGAGGCCGGCGACGCCGTCCGTGAGGCCGTCGAGACCGGCCTGGCCCCGGGCCTGTCGGCGGCCGGGACGATCGAGGGCGCGACGCACCGGCAGGGCGGTCCCGCCGGTGCGGCTACGCGCGCGGGCGCAGGACCAGCCGGGTCATCCCGCCCGGGTACCGGTGCGTCTCGACCAGGTCCAGTGCGGTGCGCGGGTGGCCGTCGGGGAACAGCTTGCGGCCGGAGCCGACGACGATGGGGTTGAGCAGCAGCCGGATCTCGTCGATCTGGCCGGCGGCGAGCAGGTGGCGCATGAGGGTGGCGCTGCCGTACATGAGCAGGTCTCCGTCACCGGCCTGCTTGAGGGCGGCGACCTGGTCGGCCACGTCGCCGTGGGCGCCGTCGAGGACCTCGGTGCCGTGCCAGGCCGGCTCGCGCAGCGTGGTCGAGGCGACGTACTTGGGCATCGTGTTCATCTTGTCGGCGAAGCCCATCGGGTCCTCGCGGGACGGCCAGGCCCCGGCGAAGCCGTCGTAGGTCGTCCGGCCCAGCAGCAGGGCCTCCGCGCCGAGGACCAGCTCGAGCGCGTCCTTCATGTTCTCCTCGTCGTGGAAGTCGAACGACCAGGTCTCCGGAGCCTCCATCACGCCGTCGAGGGTGACGAAGGTCGAAACGATCACACGTCGCATCGTGGAAATCCTCAGATCTTGAAGTGCTCGGGGAAGGACCGTGTCTGGCGGTCACTGTGTCCGCCGCACACTGTGTACGATAGACACAGTCCTGCTCGGGTCGCAAGAAGGGATCGAGGATGACAGCCGCGCCTGCCGACGACGAGGAGAGCATCCTGACGCTGTTGTGGTCCCCGCCGCCGTCACCACGCTTCGGACCGCAGCCCTCGCTGAGCCACGCCGCCCTCGCGGCGGCGGCGGTGCACGTCGCGGACGCCGAGGGCCTGCACGCCGTGTCGATGCAACGGGTCGCCGGCGCACTCGGGGTCACGAAGAACGCGCTCTACCGCTACGTGCGCAGCAAGGCCGAGCTCGTCGCGCTGACCGTCGAACACGCCGTCGAGGACCCGCCGGACCTGTCCCACATCCCCGACTGGCGCCTGCGCGCCGAACGGTGGGCCGACGACCTGTACGCCGTCTGGCAACGCCACCCGTGGCTGCCGGCGGCGACGATCGGCGAGCGGTCCATGGGGCCACGCGAGGTCGGCTGGATCGAGGCCGCGCTGGCCGCCATCGGCCCGAGCGGCCTGCCGGTCGCCCGGCGCCTGGACGTCGTGCTGGCCATGTTCGCCCTCGTGCGCTCCGTCGCCCTCACCGGCAGGGGCACCCAGCCCTGGACGCTTCCCGGCGACACCGGGCAACGCCTGCTCGCCCGGTTGCGGGAACATCCGGCGCGGTACCCGGCCCTCCTGCACGCCAGTGCCACGTTCGCCGACGGCGAGGACGGCCGCCCGCGCGCCACCCCGGCGGCGGACGCGCACCGGGCGGCCACCTCGGCGGCGGACGACGGCTGGCGGACCGGTCTCCGCCTGCTGCTCGACGGCCTCGAAGCGAGCGCGGCACCACGGGAACCGTGACGGGCACGACGACCGCGGCCCCAGCGGCCGATCACGTCCGGACACCGGCGGGGCGGAGCCGGTCGGGCCCTTCCGCCGGGACGTCCGGCTGCGGCGTGGCCGGACCGGCGTGCGTCACACCGGGGCGCCGGCCGGCCGGCGGGGAACATCGGAACGGGGATCGGCGGTGGCCGTCGGCCGGCAGGCGGCGTAGCGGCCGGCGTCAAGGCGTCGGCGGCGGTGGGTGCGGCAGCGGGTGGGCCCCTTCGGGGCGCAGGCCGTCGAAGATGATGGCGAGATACCGCCGCCACAGGTCGGGCGGGGCGTCCGGCACGTAGGTGGTGACGTAGTTCGGCGCGCACATCAGCAGGATGATGTCCGCGCCGGTGACGTCGGTCCGCACGGCGCCGTGCTCGCGCGCCCGGTCGACCAGGGTGTGCACGATGTCGAACATCCGCGTGCGGACCCTGGTGACCTCTGGGGTGGGTTCGCCGGCCTCCTGCAGGAACGACAGGTCGCGCTGCTGTCGCTGATGCGCTGCGGCGGTGAGGAACTCCAGCAGTGCCGCGCCTGGGTCCGCCGCGTCCAGCAGTCGTTCGCCGACCGTGGTGAGCGCGTCGATGCGGTCGAGGACGATCGCGGCGATCAGGTCGTCCTTGCTGGCGAAGTGGCGGAACACGGTGCCTTTTCCGACACCGGCCCGCCGGGCGATGTCGGCGACCGATGCGTCCATGCCCCGCTCCGCGAACTCGTCCGCGGCGGCCGCCAGCAGCAGTTCCCTGTTGCGGGCGGCGTCGGCGCGCAACGGCCGGGTCGAGGTCACTCCGGCATCCTAGCAAGTTGACCGTCCGGTCCGTTTATTGCTAGCTTGGCGTCCGTAACATGACCGACCGGTCCGTTTTTTGGAGGGAACCACGTGAAGGCAGTCGTCGCGACCGGCTACGGACCACCCGAGGAGTACAGGGTGGCCGACGTGCCGGTGCCGCAGCCCGGTCCGGGGCAGATCCGGGTCCGGATCGCCGCGGCCTCGATCAACCCGGCGGACGTGCGGCTGCCCAGCGGCGATTTCCGCGAGGTCGTGCCGCTGACGTTTCCGCACGTGCCCGGCAACGACTTCGCCGGCACGGTCAGCGAGGTCGGTGACGGGGTCACGGTCTATCGGGTGGGCGACGAGATCTTCGGTCAGGCCGTGCCCCGGGCGCTGCGGACCATGGCCGGTACGAAGCGGCCGTCGCTGAGCACCGGCTCCCTGGCCGAGTACGCGGTCTTCGAGGCCGACACCCCGTTCCTGACGCACCGCCCGCCCGGTCTCGACGTCGAACAGGCGGCGGCCCTGCCGACCATCGGCCTGACCGCCCGGGCGCTGATGGCCACCGCCCAGGTCCGGCCGGGCGAGACCGTCCTGGTGGTCGGCGCCACCGGCGGCGTCGGTACCGCGCTGATCCCGCTGCTCGCCGGCGCGGGAGCCCGGGTGACCGCGACCGCGACCGCCGCCGACGCCGACGTCCTGCGAGCACTCGGCGCCGACGGGACCATCGGGTACGCCGAGACGGAGTACCCCGAAGGAGTCGATGTCGCGTTCAACCTGACCCTGCCGAGCGACCGTCTCACCGCGGTCGCGAACGCCGTCCGCCCGGGCGGACGTCTGCTGACGATCACCTACCCCGTGCCACGGCAGGAGTGGATCGGCCGCGACGACGTGGGCCTGCATTTCGTGCTGGACATGGACGGCACGTTCGGCGGGATGCGCGAGGTCGCCGAACTGGCGGTGCGCGGCGGACCACCCGCCACCATCGGCCGCCGCTACACCCTCGACGACGGCGTTCAGGCGTGCGTGGACTTCGTCCGGCTGCACACGACCGGCAAGCTGGTCGTCACGATGTGAACACAGGGCCGGCCGGGATCGGGCCGCAGAACGACGCGCCGGACGACACCTCCGGTGGTGATCCGCGGTCAGGGGGGCGCGTCGCCGCGTGCGGCCTCCTGGGCGCACACCTCGTCCAGGTCGTCGAGCCGCCGCATGCCGTGCACGCCGCGGGCCGTGCGCGGGTTGGCGGCCAGCCACTCCTGGTTGCGGGCGAAGAACCACCAGTAGCCCGCGGTGAACGGGCAGGCGTCCTCGCCGGTCCGCCGGGCCGGCCGGTAACGGCAGGACGCGCAGAAGTCGCTCATGCGGTTGATGTACGCGCCCCCGGCCGCGTACGGCTTGGTCGCCAGCATGCCGCCGTCGGCGTGCTGCGACATGCCGATCACGTTGGGCACCATCACCCAGTCGTACCCGTCGACGAAGCAGCGGTGGAACCAGTCGTTCAGCCGCGCCGGGTCGTACCCCCGCTGGAGCGCGAAGTTCCCGAGCACCATCAGCCGGACGATGTGGTGGGTGAACCCGGTGTCGCGCACCTGGGCGAGCGCCCACGACAGGCAGCGCGCCTCGACGGCGTCGGCGTCAAGCTCCTCGAACCAGGCGGGTGGCGCCGTGCGGGCCGACAGCCGGTTGAGGTCGCGGTAGTCCTCGCCGAAGTACCAGTACAGGTGCCAGATGTAGTCGCGCCAGCCGATGAGCTGCCGCACGTACCCCTCGACGCTCGCGAGCGGGGCGTGGCCCGCCCGGTAGGCGGCCTCGGCGGCCCGCACGCACGTCATGGGGTCGAGCAGCCCGAGGTTGATGGCGGGCGAGAGCATGCTGTGCGCCATGAACGGGTCACCGGCGAGCATCGCGTCCTGGTGCGGGCCGAAGGCGGGCAGCCTGTGGTCGATGAAGTGCCGCAGCGCGCTGCGCGCCTCCGCGACGGTCGCGGGGAACGTGCGCGGGCCGTCGCGCCCGACGAAGGACACCTCGCCGTCGCGTTCCCACCGGTCGAGGTCGTGGCGCACCCGCTCGTCGATCTCGTCCTCCTCGGCCGTCCACGGGCCGGGCACGTCCAGCCCTCCGGCGGGCGGCGGCTCGCGGTTGTCCGCGTCGAGGTTCCACCGGCCGCCGGCGGGCTCGTCGCCGTCCATGAGCACGTCCAGGCGGCGCCGGGCGTCGCGGTAGAAGTCCTCCATGAGCAGTCGGTGGCCGGCCCTGCCCTCGGCCCAGGTGGCGAACTCCCGCGCGGTGCTGGTGAAGCCGCGCGAGGGCAGGACGGTCACCTCGGCGCGGCCCCGGACGAGCGCGTCGGCCGCGTGGCTGGTGGGCCCGCAGACGGTGATGCGGCCACCGGCGCGGCCGAGCGCCTCGCCGAAGGTGGCCGTGCGCAGGAACAGCGCGCGGTCGCCCAGCTCGGCCGCCCGGTGCCGCAGCGCCGAGAGCACCAGGTGCGCCTTCTGCCGGTGGTAGCGCCGCCGCCGCAGCGCCGACCTGGCCTCGACCAGCAGCACCGGCTGGTCGTCGGAGTCGAGGAAGTGGTCCCCGAGCTGATCGGCGAAGAGCCATCGCCTGCCGTGTTCCCCCATGCAGCCATCCTGTCGGCTCGGCGCCTCATTTCCCGCGCGCCTCGCTGGCCGGACCGCGTGCGGCACGGCGCCCCCCCGCCCGGAGGTCGCCGTCGGTGTGGCGTGGAGCTTCCGGGGCGGTGAGCGGCAACGGCCTGGTTAAGGTGGTGTTCGCCGGTGTACCGGATCGACCGGCGCCGCACGGCGATGTCCCCCCCGCGCTCACAGAGCCGAGGTCAAGGAGATCGTCATGTTCCGCACGTGTGCCGCCGCCATGGGATGTCTCCTGGCGGTCACCGTCCTCACCTCGACGCCCCGGCCGTCGCCTCCCGTCCGGCTCGGGCGCTCCCCGCCGTTTCGGGGGTGGAGGCCCCCGAGCGGGTCCTGCCGGCGCGCAAACCCCCGATGGGCATGCTGAAGGCCATCCGGCGGGACCTGGGACTGACCGAGGACCAGGCCCAGAGCCGCCTGCTCAACGAATCCCGGCTGACCTCGATCGCGGCGCAGCTGCGCGAAAGGCTCGGTGATCGTTTCGCCGGCTCCTGGCTGCGGGGGGTCGCCGGGCAGACATTGGTGGTGGCCACCACCGGCCGTGCCGACGCCGCCCAGATCACCGCCGCGGGCGCCCGGCCCGTCGTCGTCGGCCGATCGCTGGCGAGACTGCGGGCGGTCAAGGAGAAGCTCACCACCGCCCGGCCCGCGCTTTCGGAGGTGAGCGGCGTGCGCTACATCGACGTCAGGGTCAACAAGGTCGTCATCTCGTCGAGCACGCCCAGGGCCACCACCTGCAAAGACTGAACGGTCTCACCTGGAACACCGTCGCGGTCTCCGAGACCCCCGCCCCTTCGAGGAGCTCGGCTACGTGGGCCCGCCCGGTGTCTACCGCTACCTGCTGCTCTCCTTCAAGGGCAGCGGCCACTACACGCTGGGCTACACGACGCCGTAGCCGGCGCGGCCGGCGGGGCGAGGGGACGCGAGATCGACGACTTCGCCCCCGGCCGGCCGGCCGGGAGCGCCGCGGATCGCGGGACGGCCGCCGCCCGGGTGGGATCAGCCGGCGGGCCTGCCGAACCAGCGGGAGAGGTGGTCGTCCAGGTCCTGCTGGTCGTCGCCGATCCAGGCGACGTGTCCGTCGGGGCGCAGCAGGACGCACGGGACGTCCAGTTCCGCGGTGGGGTCCGCGAGGTGGTCGACCCGGTCGGACCAGCCGCCGGCGGTCAGGCGGCCGGTGCGGTCCAGCAGCAGGCCGCGGCCGCGATGCAGCAGACCGTAGAGGCGGCCCTGTCCCACCTGGATGTCGCGCAGGCGGCGGCCGAGCAGGTCGGGGCCTTCACCGAGGTCGTAGCGGACGCCGATCGCGGTGATCTTCTCGATCAGGTGGCGGTTCACCTCGTCGAAGTCCATCAGTTCGGTGAGCAGCCTGCGCAGGGCCTGCGGGCCCGGCCCGGCGGACGTCAGTTCCATCTGGGCGCGGGTGTTGTCCAGCACGTCCTCGGCGACCGGATGACGTTCGGCGTGGTAGGTGTCCAGCAGCGTCTCCGGCGCCCGGCCGCGGATCTGCGCGGCCAGCTTCCAGCCGAGGTTGAACGCGTCCTGAACGCCCAGGTTGAGACCCTGACCGCCGAGGGGCGGGTGGATGTGCGCCGCGTCACCGGCCAGCAGCACCCGCCCGACGCGGTAACGTTCGGCCAGCCGGGTGGCGTCACCGAAGCGGGACAACCAGCGCGGGGAGTGCACGCCGAAGTCGGTTCCGGCGACGGCGCGCAACCGCTGCCTGAAATCCTCCAGGGTGGGCGGTTCGGCGCGGTCGCCGCCTTCCGCGGCGGGGACCACGACGCTGTAGACCCCTTCGCCGAAGGGCCGCAGCCAGAACGGCCGATGGATCTGGCCGATCTCGGCCACCCTGGCGGCGATCTCCTCGCCCGGCATGTCCGCCTTCAGCTCGCCCATGAGCGTGTCGTTCCGTGAGGGCTCGCCGGGGAAGCCGACGCCGAGCAGCTTGCGCACCGTGCTGCGCGCGCCGTCGCAGCCGACGAGGTAGCGCGACCGCAGCCGCTGCCCGTCGGACAGCTCGACGGTCACGCCCTCGTCGTCCTGCTCGAGACCGGTGACCGTGCGACCGCGCCGGACCTGCGCGCCCCGTTCGATCGCGTGTTCCTCCAGCAGGCGGACGATGACCGGCTGCGGGATGCCCAGCAGGTAGGCGTACTCGGAGTCCAGGCCCTCGGGCGCGGGTTTGGGGATGGCGGCGAAGAAGCCGCCGGCCGGACGCCGTCTTCCGTGCGGGAGGACGCGATCGAGCAGTCCGCGCATCGCCATCAGCTCGAGACTGCGGATGTGCAGGCCGACGATGCGGACGAACGACGCGGGCTCGATGTCCTTCTCCAGGACGAGGACCCGTACGTCGTGCAGCCGCAGTTCGGCGGCCAGCATCGCACCGGTCGGCCCGCACCCGGCGATGATCACATCGAACACGAGGGGCGCGCGATCGGCGCCGGTGGCCGGCGACCGGAGAGCTGCGGGGACCTCGCCCGCCGTGGAGTCGCGCTCGCCGTCGTCGTTCGACGACGGCTCGGCGGTGACCTGCTGAGAGTGCATGGATGTCGCCTTTCGGGAGTGCCTTGTCATCGAGGCGCTCCCGGCGACACCTACGTCGTTCGCCCGACCGTGACGGCAGGCGGGAGCACCCACATCGATACAGCGTTCATGGGTCTCACCTCCTCGGGCCGTGTCGCGGTCGACTGCAAGCTACAAGTCCGGGCGTCACGGCGTCCAATCCTTTTCCGGCCGCGCGATCCCGACCCCGGACGGACCCGCGCGGCCGCTCCCCCGACACCGGCCGCGTGGTCGTCAATCGGCGTGTTCCTGCCGGGCGGCCGCGGCGTAGGCGGCGTCGAGGCGCTCGAACGGGCCCGGACCGTCGTGCGGCTTCGGCGGGGCGCCGAGGTGGCGGACGCGGAGGTCGTCCATGAGTTCCTCGATGAACGCCGGCCCCTCCTCGCGCATGAGGCGCTGCCGGATCCGGAGCTCGTCGCCGCCCTCGCGCCAGTCGAGGCCCCAGTTGCCGAGGGCGTAGATGATCGGAAGAGTCTGGATACCGGCTTCGGTGAGGCTGTAGCGGGCGCGCTGCCCCCGCGCCGCGGTGCCGCGGGTGAGGATCCCCGCCTCGACGAGCCGCACGAGGCGGTCGGCGAGGATGTTCGAGGCGATGCCCTCCATCGACCCGGTGAGCAGCATCCGGAAGTAACGACGGTCGCCGAAGATGACGTCGCGCAGCACGAGCAACGACCAGCGATCTCCGAGCAGCTCGACGGCCGCGTTGATCGGACAGCCGGACCGTGGTTCCACGATTCCTCCTTGACAGGTATGTCGTCCTCACTATAGTGATTGCAGAATACAACCACTATGGGGGAAGAGGAGACGATGGGCCACTTCGTGTATTGGATGAACGTGTCCCTCGACCTGCGGATCGAGCAGGTCCCCGGGGACGACGGCGCCGGCGAGTGGCTGCGCATCGGCGAGGAGTTGCACCGCGAGTTCAACGCCCGCGCAAAGGGGCTCTCCCTGATGGTCCAGGGCCGGACCATGTACGAGACGATGGAGGAGTACTGGCCGCGGGCGCGTGAGGACGCCTCACTGCCGGACGTCCTGCGTGAGTACGGCGAGATCTGGACCACCACGCCCAAGGTGCTCGTCTCCCGCACCCGTCACAGCGCCGGCCACAACACCCGGATCATCGGCGGGGACGACGCGATCGAGCAGCTGGCCGCCCTCCGGGCCGAGACCGAAGGCGCCATCGGGGTCGGCGGCGCGGCGGTCGCGACACAGCTGCTCCGGGCCGGGCTGCTCGACGAGCTGCTGCTCTTCACCCACCCGGACATCCTCGGCTTCGGCAGGCCGTTGTTCGACGGCTACGACATGCCGATCGAGCTCGACCTGCTCGAGCAGCGATCGTTCGAGCGGGGCGTCACGATGCATCGCTACGCCGTCCGGGGCGCAGGGAAGGCGAGCCCGGCCGGGACCGGTTGACCGGCGCGCACGAAGGGCGGCCCTGTGTCCTTCCGCCGCGTCCCGGCTGCATCCGGCGTCGGGGACGGCGGTGACGAGAAACGGGAAACGGGAACGCCGCTCTCCACTGCCCGGGACGCTGACGCCGCCCGTGGCCACCTCCACGTGAGCATGGCGCAGGCTCTCCGGGACGTCGCGCGGGGGTCGAGCCCGGCCTTGACGGAAGACGACGGTCGCCATTGACGGCGTAACCGATAGGCCGTGCGATCCGTTCGTACCCCCTGTCGCCTCGTTGAGCTCAACGTACCGATGAAAAAGGTGTCATCATCCCCAAAACGGTGTTTATTGTGCTGTGACTCGCGTGGTCAATACCGGGCGGTCGTGAAACACCCCGGTACACATCGGCGAACCGGTCGAGCACCGGGCGACCCTCGGCTTCCGGCGAGGGTCATCCCGATGTCGTGTCCGGACCGCGGCTTTCCCGGCGGCTCATCCGGTCACCGGGACGGTCCGGCTTCCCGACGGGCACTGCACCGCGAAGTGCTCGACCGTGGTGCGCGTGAGGATCGACATCCGATGTCGGCGGATGCGGCTCCGGCCGCCCGAGCAGGAAAGGCCGTGTCAGTGGGACTTGAGACCGGGACGCCCGGATGGTGAGAAGACCGGGACGCTTCGAAACGGTTGACGCGGTCCTCGTGAGATTGCCGGGACCGCTGCACGCCCTTGCCCTGAAGCACCGTGAGCTGCTGAAGTTCGTGGTGGTCGGCGGAACGGCGTTCCTGGTGGACAACGCGGTGTTCTACGGGCTGAAGCTGACCGTTCTGGAGCCGAAGCCGGTGACCGCGAAGGTCATCGCGGTGCTCGTGGCGACGATCGTGTCCTACGTGCTGAACCGCGAATGGTCGTTCCGGACCAGGGGCGGTCGCGAACGCCATCACGAGGCGGCGCTGTTCTTCCTGGTCAGCGGCGTCGGCCTGGTGCTCAGCTCCGTACCGCTATGGATCTCCCGGTACGTGTTCCTGCTGGAGACCCCGAACGTGAGCCTGGTCGCCCAGGAGGTCGCCGACTTCATGAGCGCGCAGGTCATCGGCACACTGATCGCCATGGTCTTCCGTTTCTGGGCGTTCCGGAAGTGGGTCTTCCCCGACGGGGAGGCCCACCCCGGCCGCGTGCGGCCCGCTCCGGCCCCCAGGCCCAGGAAGGAGGACGAGGCGGCCTGACCGCCCGCGACGGTGCGTTCGACGAGCCTCGGGCGCTTGAGCGACCACCGCGGATCGCGCACCGATCAGGTTTCCGCGCCCCGCCCGTCTGTACGTGTGAGATCGACTCACGAGAGGCTGACACGATGCGGAAACTGATCTTCGCCATGAACGTGACCCTGGACGGCTACATCGCCGCGCCCGGCGACGACCTCGGCTGGAGTGGAGGGGAGGGACCGGACTCGTCGTCGAGCGCCGAGCTGTTCCAGTGGTGGTCCGACCGGGTGGACGCGACGGGCCTGGCGCTGTACGGGCGCAAGCTGTGGGAGGCGATGAGCTCCGACTGGCCGACCGCCGACAAGCAGCCGGGTGCCACACCGGCGGAGATCGAGTTCGCGCGCCGCTGGCGGGACATGCCGAAGGTGGTGTTCTCGTCGACGATCGACGAGGTCGACTGGAACACCCGCCTGGTCACCGGCGACGCGGTCGCCGAGATCGCCCGGCTCAGGGCCGGCGACGGCGGCCCGATGGACATCTGCGGCGCCACACTCGCCGCGGCGGCCATGCGGGCCGGGCTGATCGACGAGTACGCGATCGTCACCCATCCGGTCCTGGTGGGCGGCGGCACGCCGTTCTTCACGGCCCTGGACGACTGGGTGAAGCTGACCCTGGTGGAGAACCGGACGTTTCCCGGCGGCGTGGTACTGACCCGGTACGAGACGAGGCGATGAGCACGGACCGGACGCCCGGCTGGTGAATCCTTCCCGGCGTACTCACCGCGCCCCCCGGCGATGAGGGAACCTTTTCCCGGCCCTTCCTTGCGTTCCGGTGAGCTGCCGGCCGACTCGCCGAAGACGGGGACGACGGTGACGCCTGCCCGTGCGCCGGACTCGTCGACGACGGGGACGAGTCCGATCACAGCGTCGCGGGCAGGTCCAGCCATGGTTTGTCGGTGGCGTCGAATCCGGTGAGCTCGGCGATCTTCCCGTCGACGATGTGCAGGACCGCGATGTTGAACAGACGGTGTTCCCGGTCGCCGGGGGCGCGGCGGTACAGCGCGGCGGCGGGCATGCGGTTGACCGTCGTGGCGATGCAGCGCCAGTCGTCGTAGCCGCGCTGGAAGAGCCCACCGGAGACCCAGCCGTCCACCGCGTCCTTGGCCGTGACGATCAAGGCGCCCGGGTCGGGCAGCATCGCGAAGCGCAGGTCGTCGCGCAGCAGGGCCGTCAGCCCGTTGAGGTCGTTGCGCTCATGGGCTTCCATGTACGACTTCACCACGCCGCGCTCGTCGTCCGACAGCTCGTTCGTGGCAGGGCTCCGCCAGTCGAGGCGGCGGCCGGGCAGCTGCTCGCGCATCGTCACGCGCGCCCGCTGCAGTGCGCTGGTCACCGACGCGACGGTCAGTTCGAGGGCGTCGGCGGCCTTCGACGCCGGCCAGCCGAGAACGTCGCGCACGATGAACACCGCCCGCTGCCGCGGCGGCAGGTGCTGGACGGCGACGATGAACGCCAGCTCGATCGTCTCCCGCGCCACCACCGATTCCTGCGGGTCCTCCGGGAGCATCCGGTCCGGGTAGGGCTGCAGGTGGTGCACCTCCGAGCCCGCGCCCGGCAGCTCGGCAGGCACGGGTGTGCGGTCGTTGCGCTTCTCCAGGAAGTCGAGGCAGGCGTTCGTCGCGATCCGGTACAGCCAGGTCCGCAGCGTAGCGTGGCCCTTGAACGACTCCCGCTTGTTCCACGCCCGCAGGAACGTCTCCTGCGTCATGTCCTGGGCGTCCTCGTAGTTGGCGAGCATCCGGTAACAGTGCACCTGCAGCTCACGCCGGTGGCGCTCCGTGAGGAGCGTGAACCGTGCTGCGTCGTCGGAGCGGGCCGCCGCGATGAACGCGGCCTCGTCGGCGCTCGGCAGTCTGGAGTCGGTCATGGTCGTCGATCCTTCCGCGGGTGGCGAGGGGTCACCAGAACCGACGACGTGGCGGAGGATTTCTGAGCGGTGAGGCCGCTGACACCGGGCCGCCCGTCAGGCCCGGCGGGCCGGGCCGATCCAGGGGACGTGTCCGGGCCGGGCACACCCTCGATGTCGAGGCGGGGTCCCCGTGGTCGCGCGTGATCACCAAGACCCGCGTCAGGCGCGCAGCAGGGGAAGGCGCAACAGCAGTCGCGCTCCGGGGCGGGCGCCGGTGGGATCGGTGGCGTGCAGGGTGCCGCCGTGCGCCTGCGCGATCTGGCGGGCGATGGGCAACCCCAGACCGGTGCCGCCGGGGTCGCTGCGGCGGGCGTCGGAGCGGCGGAAGAACCGGCGGAAGACCGCTTCCCTGTCGGCATGGGGGATGCCGGGCCCGTCGTCGGTCACCTCCACGACCGCCTGCTCGCCCTGGGCGCCCACGGTCACCTCCAGGCGGGAGTGGGCGTGGCGTTCACCGTTGGCCAGCAGGTTGCCCACCAGCCGGCCCAGCCGGACCGCCGAACCCCGCACCAGCACCCCCGCGGCCAGGCAGGTGGAAGTGGTGATCGTGGTGATCGTCGCCTGGCGGTGAAGCAGTTCTTTTCTCACCAGGTGAGCCAGGTCGACCGGCTCGGTGTCGGCGGGTGCGCCGGCCTCCAGCCTGGCCAGCTCCAGCAGGTCGCCGACGATGGCGCCCAGGCGCTCGGCGTCTTCGAGGGCGGCCAGCAGGATCTGGCGGGCGTCGGCCTGAGGATCGGCGAGGGCGACCTGCAGGAGGGTCTGCAGGCCGGTGATCGGGCCGCGCAGGTCGTGGGAGGTGTCGGCGACGGCTTGTTGCTGGTGTTGCATCGCCGTGCGCAGCTCCTGTGCCAACCGGCGTTCCCTCGCCTCGCCTCGGCGCAGCCGCTGGGTGATCTCCTGCAGCTGGCCGGCCTGGGCGAACAGCTGGGCCTCGATCGCGGCCATGGGCGCCAGGGCGGTCTCGGTGGTGACCGCCAGCCCCCTGGTGGTCATCTGCTGGACGAAGGCGGTCACCTCCTGCGGCAGGTTGACCACGCCGCAGGTGTTGCCCTGATCGTCCAGCAAGGGAGCGTTGGTGATGTTCCAGTACCGCTCCTGCACCTGTCCCGGTCTACCGGGGATCTCCAGGTCATAGCGCTGCAATGGCATGATGTCGATCGCGCCTTCGGCCAGGACCCGTTGCATCGAGAGCTGCAGCGCCTCTCCCTGGCTTGTCGACGGGCTGCCGGGGAAGATCTCCAGCAGATGACGGCCGACGATCTCGTGGCGTGAGTGGCCCGTCAGCCGCTCGAAGGTCTGGTTGACCGTGGTGTACACCAGATCCGGCGACAACAACGCCAGTGCGGCCGGTGTGGCCTGGAAGAAAGCGGCGAAATCGGGTTCTGCCATCTCCGGTCCCCTTCGGTCGGTCGGCTCTGACCGGCGGACCGATTCGGCCACCGCCTCATCCCGTTTCCTTGGGGGTGTGTTCGCGCGGACCGACCCTCCCGGTTGCGTTCGCAGAGATGATGTACGCAAGTTTTCCCAGGTGGAGGGCGTGCGCTCATGGAACGAGGGGGCAGGGCATGATCCTTCGGGATCGCGCGCGGTCGTGATGACCCGGTGGCCGGGCGGGGAGCAGATGCCCGCCCGGCCCTGACGGGCGGGCAAACTGCTGGACCTGCCGTGATCCCCTGGGATCGACGCGCGGGAAGAGGCTCTCCGGTGTCCGTCTAGTCCGGGAAGCAGTTACCCACCCTCGGGCACCTGAGCGTGAGGTTTCGGGCGATCCCTGGTCCACCCGGATTGGCCGTGTCGTAGAGCTCGGCCGCGGCCGCGAACGAGTAGACGCCGCTTTTCCTGGAGATCTTCTTGGTCCAGCAGCGGGTCTGTCCCGGCCGGACGTACCCGTTCCCGCCCTGGTCACAGGTGTCGGCCGACCACCAGTTGCCGTTCTTGTACGTCACGATGGCGGCCTGCGCGGACCGGTTGGACGCGAGCGGCCGGTAGAAGATCACATATGCCCAGAACCGGTTTCGGTTGTCCTTGCACAGCTGTATCGAACCGGTCTTCCCCGGGAGAAGGTAGGCGGCCGAACGCGGTTTTCCGCTGCCGCCACTGTGCTGGCAGTTGGGCGCCGCGGCACCGGCACCCGAGGCGGCGGTGGCCGGGCTGAACGCTCCGGCCAGGACCCCGCCGACCAGGAGCAGCGCTCCCAGGACGCGCTTGACAACGAGCACGCGATCTCCTCACGTCAGACGATCATCCCGCCCCGCCCTTTTCGGCATCGTCCGGCGGGGCGGTGTAAAAGCGGTGTCCACAGCAATACACCGCTCCCGCGTCGGCTCCCAACGATTCGAACCGGATCGAATCCGGACGTTCGAACGGCACACCCGAAGGTCGTAGCGGTTGATCTGTGCCCGGACGGCGACGGCCGGCTCGTCATCGTTCATGGCTTCAGCCTGCCCCGGTACGGCGGTGAACGTCATCCGGGCGTGGGGACGCCCCCCGCCGTCCGGTCCGGCGGGGAGCGGCCGTGCCGGGTGCGCCCGGCGCCGCCGTGGTGACGTCCGCGGTCACGGCCTGACGGGCCGGTACCGCACGCTCAGCTCGGCCGTGGGGTCGTCGGCGCCGACCCGGTGCAGGTAGTGCGGCCGGCCACCGGGGAGGTCCAGCAGCCGGATGCCGTCGCCGAGCAGCACGGGCGCGATGTGCAGGTCGATCTCGTCGAGCAGCCCGCGTTCGAGAAGCTGGCCGCCGATCGTCGGCGAGAGCACCTCGACGTTCTTGCCGCCGGCCGCGGCCAGCGCGATCTTCACCGCCTCGGCCACGTCACAGTCCAGGAACGTGACGCCGTCGGCGGGCTCGGCGTCCTCGGGATGGTGGGTGAGCACGAAGATCGGTCCGGTCCAGGCGCCGCCGTAGACGCCGCGGGGATCCGGGAAGCGGTCCCAGCCGCTCCTGCCGCCCAGGACCGCGCCGGTGGTCTCGACGTACTGCTCGACCAGGCCCGGCTGGAACGAGATGCCGGTCATCATCCAGTCCATGTCGTGGTCCGGCCCGGCCACGAACCCGTCCAGGGACATGGTGAAGTGCCAGAGCACCTTGCCGTTCGCGGCCTGCGGTTCGATGTCGCTCACTGTCGTCTCCTCTGTCGGTCGATCACCTTGTGCCTTCTGAGACGGCATCCACCGCGGAACCTCATCGGTCCAGGGTGGGCGGGAGGCCGAACGACGGGAACAGGGCCGGCTCGTGGAACGCGACGATCTCGGTTATCCGGCCGTCGCGGACCCGCAGCACGCCGATGCCGAACGGCTCGTAGGCGTCCCCGCCCGGCGGGCACCGGTACGTCGCCGCGGCCGGCCGGCCGTTGGCGCTGGTCGGCAGCATGCGCAGCGTCCCGACGTAGTGGGGTGAGCCGGTGTCCCAGCTCTCCGTCAGCGCCGCCAGCACGCTGTCGCGGTCGGCGAACCACTCCGGGTACGGCGGCATCGTCGCCCGTACGTCCCGCGCCAGCAGTTCGGCGACCGCGGTCAGGTCGCCGCGCTCCACCGCGGACATGTAGGACCGCAGGATCCTGCGGTCCTCGTCGGAGGGCGGGGCCGACGGGGCCCAGTCCGACCGGCCGGGCGGCAGGTGGGCGCGCAGAGTGGCCCTGGCCCGCTGCAACGCGCTGTTGACCGAGGCGACACTGCCGTCGAGGGCCTCGGCCGTACGGCGGACCGGCCAGCCCAGCACGTCGCACAGGATCGTCGCGGCGCGCTGCCTCGGCGGCAGGTGCTGGATGGCGGCCAGGAACGCCAGCTCCAGGGTCTCCTTCGCGATCACCGCGCTCTCCGGGTCGTCGGCGCTCGGCGCGACCGGCTCCCACAGGTGGTCGGGGAAGGGCTGCAGCCACGGGCCGGCCGGCGAATCGGCCTGGTCGGGCAGTGTCCGGCGGTTTTTGCCGTCGAGGAAGTCCAGGCAGGCGTTGGTGGCGATCCGGTACAGCCAGGCGCGCAGCGAGGAACGGCCCTCGAAGCCGTCCCGGCCGCGCCACGCCCGCAGGAACACCTCCTGGACCAGGTCCTCCGCCTCGTCGAACGACCCGAGCATCCGGTAGCAGTGCACCCGCAGCTCGCCCCGGTGCCGCTCGGCACGTTCGGCGAAGTCGGTCATCGGGTCGTCGTGCGGGCGTACCGCGGCCGGCGGGGTGGCGGGCGGGTCCTGCGGGGGCACCGGCCCCGGGACGGCGTTCCCGTCCTCGGCCGCGGCGGTCCGCCGGGTGTCCAGCTCCCGGACCGCCCTGGCCCGCCGGACGCCGTGCTCGTCCATGTAGGCGCGGATCTCCCGCTCACGCTTGTCCACGATCGGCTCCCTCATGGCGCAGGTGCCCACGTCACCCCGCCGGATCAGCACGATCGGTCGGGCGGAACCTGTCTCGCGCACGGAGGCGACGGCACTCTTGTCCTCTTCACGGCCGGGACGTGGGCCCGGAACCGCTCGGATTCAGGTGGGCGCGCGACGGCCACCGGTTCACGACCCTACCCCCGGACACCGTCAAAAACGCCGATGATCCCCGTACGGCCGACAGCCAGGTCTCCGTCATCTCGGCCAGCTCCGTCATGGCCCGTGATACTGGTGTGATCGCCTAATCAACTGTCGCCAGTTCCCCGGGGAGTCCAGTCAGCTGGTGACTGACTGTGGTCGCCAGCGGCTTGTCGCGCCACCGGGTGATGGCCTTGTCCTGGTAGCCGAGCGAGTCCGATACGACGGCGCAGGATTCGGCACCGGGCCGGAGAACAGCTGAGAATGGGGGGTGCTAACTTCCTTCCCGTGGCGAAGCACCAGGACGAGACCAGGACGGCCTACGACGGGGTCGTCGAGTTATATGCGTCGATGTTCGCTAACCGACTGGAGACGCAGCCGTTCACGCGGAACATGATCGGCACCTTCGCCGAGTTGGTGCGTGGGACGGGGAATTCGCGGGTGGCGGATGTCGGCTGCGGGCCCGGACATCTGACGGCCATGCTGCACGACCTGGGGCTGGATGCCTTCGGGCTCGACCTCTCTCCGGCCATGGTCGACCACGCTCGGCGGGCCCATCCGGCGCTGAAGTTCGATGAGGCCCGGATGGAGGAACTCCCAGTTGAGGACGGCGCGCTCGGCGGCGTGCTGGCCCACTACTCGATGATTCACACCCCTCCTGGGGAACTACCCGCGCTGCTCGCCGAGCAGGCGCGTGTCCTGGCGCCGGGGGGCCTTCTCCTGGTCTCGTTCTTCGGAACCGACGCGCCCGAGCCGGTCCGCTTCGACCACAAGGTGACACCCGCCTATAGCTGGCCGGCGGACCGCTTCGCCGAGTTGCTGGCCGGGGCCGGGTTCGCCACATTCGCGCGGCTGCTCCAC
The DNA here is from genome assembly GCF_044456585.1 of Streptosporangium sp. NPDC050855. Taxonomy (NCBI): domain Bacteria; kingdom Bacillati; phylum Actinomycetota; class Actinomycetes; order Streptosporangiales; family Streptosporangiaceae; genus Streptosporangium; species Streptosporangium sp. NPDC050855. Next base: position 55,675 of record NZ_JBITFY010000013.1, on the reverse strand, counting down.
GACCCGGCCTCCGAGCGGGGCTTCCTGGACGCCCACTTGCTGGCCCGTCTCCGCTAGAGAATGGCCTTCTGCTGTGGGCTCTCGTAGTCAACTGTCGCCGGCTCCCCGAGGAGGCCGGCTTGTCGGTGACCTTGTGTGATCGCCAGCGGCGTATCGGCTCCATGTCCCGCCGGTCTCTCTGATGAGGCGGCTGGTGGTCTTGTTGTGGTAGCCGAGAGCGTCGGCAACGACGGGAGCGGGCAGTTCGAGGAGCTGCTGGCGGATGGCGGCGCCACGTGCTGCGGAGGCCGGGATCCCGGCCTCGTTCAGGAGCGCGGACAGGTGGTCGGGGCGGGCTGGCTGTCCTGCCCGGCGGCCCGGGAAGAGCCATCGGGAGGCGGGGTTGGTGGCGGTGTTCATGTTGTCGCGGTTCGCTATGTGCTCCAGCAGCAGAGCGGCGACCGGTGCGGGAACGGGCGAGGCGGGTTCACCGAGCCGTAACAGTAGGGTGTCGCCGTCGTGGACCACGTCGTCGACGCTGAGCCGGACGATGCGGCTCACGGGCTGCGCATAGAGGAGCACGATGACCCCCGCGACACGCAGACGTATCGGAATCTCCGTGTCGGTCAGCAGTCGGCCAAGGGCGTCGAGGCGTTCGTCTTCGCTCAGTGCGGCCTGCCGGGAGACCTTCATCGCGGGGATGGACAGGGAGCGTGGGCAGTTACGGGTCTGCATGGCCCAGCTGAGAAAGGCCCTCAGGCAGGTGCGGCCGTGTTCGCTGCTCTCGGCCCACCAGGCGTCGATGTCGATCTGGCCGCAGGACGCGAGGCTGTTGTTGCGTTGGCCGAGCCATTGCAGGAAGGCGGTCGCGTACTTGATCTGTTCGGCGGCGAACCTCCGGACGCTGGGTGTGATGTGGCTTCGCTCGGCGCGGGCCCGCAGCCGCGGGAGGACGCGCCAGGTCGCGAAGAGCCTGATCGTTTTGACGTGCTCGGAGTCGGTGATGCTGGCCAGATGCCCGGGAAGCCAGCGTTGGAAGGAGCAGAGGTACTTGTCGACCGTAGGCAGGACTCCGCTGGTCATCAGGAGTTCTTCCAGGTGAGCGGCGGTTCGCCAGGGCTGGAGCTCGTGGAAGGCGTCGTGGGTCAGCGAGATCTGGCCGAGGCCGAGCTGTTGCAGCAATCGGGAGGCGTTCGCCGGTTGGCTGCGGCGCATGGCCAGCCAGGCCAGTCCGCTGCCGGGCTTCTCCATCGCCACCAGCAGGTTGAACAGAGGGACCAGCGCGGGACGGATGCGGCCGGTGCCGTCGTCCAGGAGCGCGGTGAGGCGGTCGCTGAGCGTGCAGCGCTCACACAGCCGCCCGCCCAGGAGCTTGCCCTCGAAGCCGCAGCGTGAGCAGTCGAAGGTTCGGGAGAAGCCGGCGCAGGTGGTGCAGATCGGGACTCCGTCACCGGGGCGGAGCCCAGGCAGGGCCCGGTCCTGGCCGCATCCCGGACAGGTGCCCCGTGTCCGGACGGCGCGGTCCGAACAGGTGCGGCAGACGTATCCATCCGGCCAGGTGCCGGCCTTGTGCCTGCGGCGGCCGCAGCGGCAGCACTCGGCCATGTACCGGCGTTCGTACTGCTCGCCGGTGGCGTAGGTGCGGGTCATGCGTCGGGCAGGATGCGGGCCGCGCGGGGCCGCAGCTTCGCGACGTTCGCGGGCGGTGCGGGCAGGTTGTCGGTGGCGGTCTTTCGGACCCCGGCGTTCTCGGCGGTGGTGTCCACCAGGTCGGCCGGAGTGCAGGACAGGATGTCGCAGAGCGCGGCCATGACCTGCAACGACAGGCGTTCCGGGGTGCCGGAGACCAGGCGGTGGACCTGGGAGGCGGACAAGTCGATGCCCCGTTCGCGCAGCAGCGGCACCAGTTCGGTGGCCGTGAAAATCTGGTGCTGGGCCATGACCTCACGCAGCCGCCACGTGTAGCCGACCTTGCGTTTCATGCCTGCCTCCCGGTCTGGGTCCCAAGGGCCGCGGCGATGGTGGCATCCAGGTGCCGCCGCAGGGTGCGGGTGCGGAAGTCCGAGGAGACGCAGGTGTAGAGCGAGGTGGTGCTGGCGTGCTCGTGGCCGACTTGCTCCTGGACGAAGCGCGGGTCCCAGCCGTCCTCGATGAGGTGGGTGACGTAGGACCTGCGGAAGGAGTGGAAGTCCAGCCCCTCGTCGAGGCCCAGGGCCTTGCGGTAGGCGATGAAGCGGGAGTTGAGCTGCTGGCAGCCGATCCGCAGGCCCCGTTCGGAAGGCCAGGCCGCCGGGTTGTCGTTGGTGCCGAACAGCGGGTGGACCTCGGTGAACCACTCGTCCAGGACGTCCGGAGTCCAGTCGAACACGGTCAGCACCCCGCGGCGCTTGGGCGGCGAGCCCTTCTTGGCCTTGCCGAACCGGACCTGGCACCGGCCGTACACGCCGAACTCGCCGCCGTGCGGGTTGCGGCCGAAGTCGGCGGCGTCCAGCATCCGCGTCTCGTTGCGCCGCAGTCCGAAAGCGTAGGCGGTCTTGAACAGGGTCGCGTCGCGAAAGGCGGGCAGCCAGCCCTTGCGGCCGAAGGCCCGGATGCGGGCGACCTCGTCGTCGCAGTGCGCGAAGAAGGCGTGCAGCTCGGCCTTGGTGAACGCGCGCTTCTTCGCGTCCGCCTCGTTGTCCTGGACGTGCATGGCGGTGTTCCACTCGTGCACGACCTGCACCGGGTGGGTACCGAACCGCTCTTCGCAGGTCGCCGTCCACTCGTAGAGCGGATCGGTGATGAAGTGGCAGAACGCCCGCACGGCCTCGGAGTACGAGCGGATCGTGGAGCGCTTCAGGTCCCGCAGCGAGCGCAGGTCACCGAGCCACTCGTCGACCATCGCCGGTGTCCAGTGCCAGGGGTAGGTGTTCACGTAGTCCGCGAACGCCTTGATTGTGTTCTCTCGGCCCTCCACGGTCGTCCGGGCCAGATTCCGCGCGAGCTGCTGGTTGGCGAACCCCGTCAGCATCGCCGCGAAGGCCTGTTCTTCCGGCCGCAGCAACGCGACCCCGTCGACCAGGTGCAGCCCGGCCGCCCCCGGTATCGACCCGTTGAACCCCACCGGTTCACCACCCTCCGCGACTCGCATCAGATGCGAGAAAACCGCATCCTATGCGAGTCGTCGGCGGAGTCCCAGGCCAGCCCCCTGCACGGGTCGCAGCAAGGCCCTCGTGACCGGTATCGTCGCGGCCAGAATCCTGCTCAAGTACGCAGGTCCATAGCGTGATTGCTCCCCTCTCCGGGCAGATTCTCCACCTGTCGCGAGTTCGCATCCGATGCAATTGGCGGCGCTTGGAACATCGGAACGAAAACGTACGCCAAGAAACGATCACGAGGGGCGATCCGGGCTCCGGCGGCTGATCACACGAGGGCCTGGCGTACGTTCCGGCTCCGAAACACCCGCTGCTCGCCAGGGATGACGACCTCAATGGGACGATCGCGGAAGGTGCGGGTCACTGCCGACGGGACGGCGGGGCAGATGGCTTGGCGAGGTGGCGGTAGATGGTGGGACGGGTGACGCCGAACTCGGCGGCGATCTGCGCCACGGTGTAGGCGCGTTTGCCGTCGGCGCCGACTTCCTCGTACATCGCCCGCGCCAACTGCACCTGGCGAGGGCCGAGCTTCGGCCGCTGCCCGCCGGTGCGGCCGCGGGCGCGGGCGGCGGCCAGGCCGTCCATCGTCCGCTCGCTCATCAGGGCGTGCTCGAACTCGGCGATGGCGACCAGGATCTGGAAGAACATCCGCCCCACCGCGGTGGAGGTGTCAATGCCCTGGTCCAGCACGACCAGGTCGACGCCGCGGGCCTGCAGCCGGCCCGACAGCTCGATGAGGTGTTCCAGGGAGCGGCCGAGCCGATCCAGCTTGGTGACCACGAGCTGGTCGCCGGGCCGGTTGGCCGACAGCAGCGCCTTGTCGAGCTCGGGGCGGCGGGCGAGCTTGCCGGAGGCAGTGTCGATGAAGATCTGCTCGCAGCCGGCCGCGGTCAGGGCGTCGGCCTGGGCCTCGGGGTGCTGATCGCGGCTGGAGACGCGCCCGTAGCCGATACGCATACCCTCGACTGTATCGCGAACCCCCTCAGGCGTGACATTGACGCGGACACGGCATGCGTTACGTCCCTCACCTGCGGGGATGACGTGCTATCCGCCATGTAACGCGAACGATCGTTTCCGATACAAGCGACCGAAAGGCATTCGGCGCCCAGTCCACTTACAGGCGAGGCCGCCGATTTTTACCTAAATCTTGACATTTGGTAATCCGCCACAGAGCATGATCGAGGTCCTTGATCATCAACTCCGGAGGAGAACTGGTGCGGCGATCCCCCTCGGTCGTCCTCGTCGCCGTCACGGCGGCGATGCTGGCCTCGGCACAGCAATTACCTGCGGCCGCGAGCCCGGCCCCCGCCCCGCCCCCGGCCGCCCAGTCGACTCCACCACCCGGCGAGTTGCTCGGAGCGGCGACCCAGGACCGGCGGGTCACCAGGCAACCCGACGGGCGCCTGGTGATCGAGGCATGGACCCAACCGGTGCGGGTGCATCGCGACGGAGCCTGGCGGTGGATCGACCCGACCCTTGTGGAATCGGGCGGCGTGCTACGCCCCAAGGTCACCGCAACCCCGGTGGAGTTCACCTCCGGTGGCGCCGGCAAGCCGCTGGCGACGCTGACCACTCAGGACGGCAAACCGGTCACCTTCACCTGGCCGACCGCCCTGGCCCGCCCGACGGTCACTGGCGGAAAGGCCGTCTACGCCGATGCCGCGGGCCCCGGTTCGTCGCTGGTCGTCACGGCGCTGCCCACCGGCTTCCGTTGGGAGATCGTGCTGAAGTCCCGCCCGTCGAAGAAGATCGCCTTCACGCTCCCCGTCCAGGCCCAAGGCCTCGCCGTCCGGCCGGGCAAGAACGGGGCCGCCACCATCGTGAACGGTGCCGGCCGTGAGGTCGCCCGCTCGACCGCGGTCGCCATGCGTTCGACGTCGGCGCCGAGCCGGCGCCGGGTCTCCGCCAAGAAGACGGCGCAGGACCGGCCCGTCGAGCCGGACACCGCTTTCCGCACCAGCCCCAAGATGACGGCGCAGGCTCTGACCGTCGAGCCGGACGCCGCGTTCCTCGCCGACTCCCAGACGGTCTACCCGGTCACCATCGGCGCGACCGTCGGCACCGCCGCCAGCAGCGACGTGGACATCAGCAACGAAGGCAACCAGGCCGACCCGGATTCGGCCGTACTCACCACCGGCAGCATCTTCGGCACGCTCAACCGCTCCTATCTGAAGTTCGACGGCACCGCGCTGGCCGGCCAGGACGTCGCGGACGCCACGCTGACCCTGACCAACACCGACGGCCCCGGATGCGGCGAGACCGCCAGTGGCATCCAGGTGCGCCGCGTGACGAGCGGATGGGACGCGGCCACGCTCACCTGGGACACCGCGCCGTCCTCCACGACCGAGGGCGCTCAGACCATCACCCAGTCCTACGGCCCGGATTGCGGCATCGGCCCGCTGGAGTGGCCGATCACCGACATCGCCCGGGCGTGGGCGGAGGGTTACCCCAATTACGGTCTGGTGCTGCAGGCCCCCGATGATAGCGGCTCGGACGACGACTACCGGATGTTGGCATCCTCCGAGTACGGCTGGCCGGAGCTGACCCCGAAGATCACCGTGACGGCTCAGCCGGCTCCGGGTCCCACCGTGGTGAGCCCCGCCGGACCCGACGGCGTCGAGGTGTTCACCGCGCCCGCTGCCTGGAAGCTCGACACCCTGCCCATCCCCACCACCAGCGCGCACGCGCTGAACAGCGCCTATGACCGCGCCCAGGGCAACGCCGCCATCTTGGCGCCGCCCTACTTCGATCCGGCGAGCGGGCGGGTCATCGCACCGGCGACGCCGGCGGGCCAAGGCACCGCGGGCCAGGTGCTCACCGGCACGGCGATCGACAACGGCGACGCCGATGAGACCATCCCGGGCTACTTCGATGACGAGGACTCGGCCGTGGTCCCAGCCGTGCCTCCCGCGCAGACCGGCTATTCGAGCAACCCGCGGGTCGTCGAGGTCGCCAACAGCTACCAGGCGCTCAACACCATCGTCGATGAGGTGCTCGACCTCGATGACGCGATCCCGGCGGGCACCGAGCTGTTCGCCACCCATATCTGGCCCGAGCGCAACCTCGTCGTGGTGCAGTCCACCGACGCCTCTGCGCAGTTGCGCAAGGCGTTGGCCGACCGGTACGGCACCTACAACGTCGCCATCTGGCTGCGGTCGGAGACCGACCGCTTCCATCTCCTCGACCAGACGCGAACAACCGCTACCACTGCTGCCGACAACCGGCAGGAGGATGTCGGAAAGGTCAACGGCGGGTCCTCTTTTACAGCGACCACTGAACGACCCGGCTGGGGCAAGTGGTGCACGACCGGTTTCTCCATGGGAAGCGCGAGTGACAAGCTGATGGTGACAGCCGGGCACTGCCTTCTTCCGCAAGGTGGATCCGCCAGTGTCGGCTCCATCCTGTGGTCCAACTGGCATAAAGGAACCGGAACGGTGAAACTCCCCGGTCAGCCGACGTACTACGGCGACTTGGGCTTGCTCCATGTGGACGTCCGCGGCACAAGCCCCACCATTTTCGTCGGTGACAAGAACTCCTCCACCAAGCGCTGGGTCGGTGGACGCTACTCGGTCCGCGCCAAGGAAGGCGATCAGTACTGCACCGGCGGAGCCAGCACGGGTCAGATCTGCCGGTGGAAGGTCACCGACCTGGCCTGGAAGATCGACATGGGCGGGCAAACGGTGCGTTGGGTTCATGTCGGCAAGAAGCGCGGAAGGTGCGTGATCGATGGCGACTCGGGCGGGCCGGTTTATACCTTCCGCCCCGACGGATATGTCGTAGCCAAGGGAATCACCAGCGGAAGCAGCTCTCCGGAGGAACCGATTCAGGACACTTGCATGCATACTTTCACCGACTTCCATGATGTGATGAAGGCTGTCGGCAAGGACATATACAAGAAATGACTTCGTTGGGCCCGTCCTCCCTCTTGCGCGCCGGGTGCGTCCTGGCTTTCACCGTGCTGGCCGTGGCCTGCGCGCAGGAGCCGGCCAAACCTTTCGATGCGAGGGTCCGCACAGTCGAGGTGGCTCTCGGAGGACGGGCCATCACCCTGCACGCCAGCGGAAGCATGAGGGCTGACGGCACGATCTGCACCGTGGTCGAACGAGCCGAGGTGGTCGAGTCGCCGACCAGTGTGACCGTGGGAGTGGTGCTTCGTCGCGCCTGTCCTGAGCGATCCGGCATACAGGTGGGGACCGGCACAGATCATGCCGTGCCCGTCACGCTCAAGAAGCCTCTGGGCCACCGGAAGGTCCTTGACCAGCAGGGCCACGAGATCCAGGTCTGCCCCACCACGACGGGCTCGTTCGTCGAGACACTGCGGCGGTGTTTGGAAGAAGCGTCTCGCTGACCTCAGAGGGCGGTTCATGCGAAGTGCCGCCGCCTTCCCACCGCCCCGGAGGGACCAGCCCCTCCTGAGCAGGACGAAGAAGCGCATCTTCACGATCACGGGAGCGCATCCGCGTGAGCCCAGGCGCGAATCGTCTCGGGTCAGTTCTCCTCGGTATCGGCTGCGTCGGGGTCGCGGAGCGCGCGGCGGCCGCCGCCCAGGTCGGGCAGGTGGAAGGAGTAGTGGCCGTGCACGTTGATGTGCTTGCGCATGAACGGTGAGATGCGCACCATGTCGTCGTCGGCGACGTGGTGCCCCTGGGCGCGCAGCGTCTGCAGAGCGGTATCCAGGTAGACGGTCTTCCACAAAACTACGCAGTTCAGGACAAGTCCGAGGGCGCCGAGCTGGTCTTCCATGCCGGTCTGGTAGGCGTGGCGCAGCTCGCCCTTGCGCCCGTGGAACAGGTGTTTGGCCAGGTCGTGGCGGCCTTCCTGGAGGTTGCGCATGGCCTTGATGTCGCGCCGGTAGGGTTCGTCGTCGACGTAGGTGAGCACGTGCAGGCTCTTGAAGATGCGCCCGTAGTGGGCCAGAGCATTGCCCAGCGGAGTGGGGTGGCCCTCGCGCTGCAGCATCCGGATCACGTCGTGGGCGCGCACCGCGCCGGTGTGGATGGAGGCCACGATGCGCAGGATGTCGTCCCAGTGCCGGCGGATCGCGACCGTGTCGATCTTCCCGCGGGCGGCGGTGTTCAGCGGCCCGTAGTCCGCGGCCGGATCGAAGCGCCACAGCTTGTGGTCGGGCAGGTCGGCCAGCACGGGCCGGAACTTGCGGCCCAGCAGGTGGATGAGGCCGAAGACGATGTCGCTGTAGGAGCCGGCGTCGGTGATGACCACCTCGGGGGCGCGGCCGCCGTCGCGGCCGTACAGCACGTCGATCACGTGCAGTGAGTCACGCGGCGTGCCCGAGAGTACCTTGGCGCCGAGCCCGACCCCCTGATCGTTGATCATGTTGAGCCATTGGGCGCCCTTGCGGCGGCCGAAGTACTTGGGGTTGGGCCGGGCGCAGATGGTGGGCACCGGTACCACGAAGCGCACCCCGTCGATCGCGGCGACCAGCCCGCCGCCCCAGGCTTGGGCGAGCGCGATGCCGGCCTGGCCCTCGATCAGGACGGCGTTGGCCGGGCTGTAGGTCTCGGGGCGCAGGTAGGTCTGATCGACATGGCTGATGCGGTCGCGGGTCAGCGCCGGGATGCCCGGCGAGACGATCGGCGCGTAGGTGATGTTGAGGGTGTGCGCGGTCAGGCAGGCCGCGATGGTGACGTGCAGATCGGTCTCCAGGCGCGGCGCGCCGCCGGAGACCGGGGTGAAGGCGGCGACGAAGCCCGGATGCCAGGACATCACCTCCAAGATCAGTTCTGGTAGGTCCACCTGCGGCAGCATGCCCTGCAGCCGCTTGCGCAGGTCGATGAGACCGGGTGGCTCTTCGACGGCTTCCAGGTGGGCCAGGTGCAACCGGCCCTCGGCATCGATGCTGACCGCGGTCTCGGCGGTCAACCGGCCCGCGACCTCGACGTAGGCCTCGTCCAGGGCGGCGGCGTGCGCGGCCAGCAGCGGCTCGGGGTCTTCGGGCAGGCCGAGCGTGTTGAACACCGCTCCCTTGGCCGCCTGCCAGCGCGAGCCCGCCAGAAGGTGCGCCCGCGGATCGCTCCACCGCGAGGAGCCGAAAGCGTAGATATCGCGTCGGCACAGCAGCCGGTGGAACTTCTCCAGCAGGCAGAACACATACGCCGCCCGATCCACCAGCCCTTCGGGCAGGCCCTTGCGGTGCACCAGGCGCTTCCATTCACCCGTCACCACCTCCTCGGCGATACCGTCGACCGGCAGGTAGGCGGTCTTGATCTTCCTGCGGCCCGCGCGGTTGATCAGAGTCGGCAGCGCGCGCATCGCCTCCAGCACGCCCTCGCCCTCGGCCGTGGCACCGAAAGCGATGGCCGAGGTCAGCAGCGGCAAAAACGACCGCACCACGGCGATCTTCTCGGTCAGCAGAGCCCGCCACTGGCCATCGGGGTCGGCGTCCGGCGGCGGGGCCACGTCGGTGACGGCCTCCACCGCGGCGCGCAGCCGGCCGCGCGGCACCACCGCGTCGATGGACTCCCACACCTGCTCCAAGGTGAGGTTCTCGCCGTACTCGGAGGCCTCCAGCAGCACCTCCACCGCCAGCGCCAGCGTCGCCGAGGCCCGGGAGAACCGCGGGTAGGTGCGCAGCTTCTCCTTGGCCGACTCGCGCTCGGCGCGGGCCACCAGCTGACCGGTCATCAGTACGTCCAGCAGCTCCAGCGCGTCATCGATCGCTTTGGCCTCCAGCACCTGCACGGTGGCCAACAGCGTGGCCAGGCGGCGCACGGGCGGGTGACGCTTGATCGCCGGGGCCTTGCCGACCAAGCCGTAGCGGGCCAGCTCCGCCAGCCGTCGCGGCGGGACCGCCGAGGTGTCGATGCCGGCCATGCCCACCAAGGCGATCTCCACGACGCGTTCCAGCGCCTTGACCATCGCCGGCCCCGAGGCCTTGACCGGGCCCTTGCGCAGCCGCTCCAGCTCCGAGACCCGCGCCCCGGGCGGTACCTCCAGCAACACGTTCAAGATCAGCCGCTGCTGAGCCGGCAGCAGGTCATGCAGCAGCCGCCACAGCCGCTCATAGGTCTCCTGGCGGATCCGGGCGACAAAACGCGCCAGGGTGGAGACCCCGGGCAGCAGCACGCCGCGGCCGCGCAGCCAGACCACCGCGTCGGCGAAGATCGCCGTCGGCCCGTCCCCGGTGGTCCAGGCCCGATCAGTCACCCAGACGGCGAGCTCGTCTTCGACCTCGGCGAAGTCCCGCAGCCCGTAAGCCCGCTGGATCAGCCCAGCGTGCTCGCGATGCGTCTCCGCTCGCTGGGCATAGCCCTTCACGCACGACGGATCGGCGATGCCCAGCTGACCGGCGACGTAGTCGACCACCTCGATAGGGACATCGACCGGATCAGGCAGGAAGGCACCGACGAAGCGCACCGTCACCAGCTGCAGCGCGAACCCCAGTCGGTTGTGGTCCCCGCGCCGCTTGGCCACCAGCCGCCTGTCGGCGTCGTCGAGGAAGAAGTACCGCTCCAGCTCGGTGCGGGTGGGCGCGCCGATGAAGCGGCCGTGCGCGGCGGCCTGCTCATCGTTGAGGAATTCAACGGGCACAGCCCGTCAAGCTACGCCGTATCCGTTCTTTCCCGCCGCGATGTGATCGAACTGACGCCTTCCGTGACCAGCTCGCCCAGGTGGCGGCCTCATCGAGCGGCAGGTGTTTCGGAGCCGGAACGTACGCCAAGCCCTCGTGTGATCAGCCGCCGGAGCCCGGATCGCCCCTCATGATCGTTTCTTGGCGTACGTTTTCGTTCCGATGTTCCTCACGGGCCGTCATCTCGGCTGGCTCGGCAGTCGGCACGCAGGGCTCGGCCGCCGGGCCGACGTCCGGTGTGCCGACACGCGGGTCTCCGGTCTCCCGCCCGTCGGCAGGCGGGCCGTGACCGCCGGTGACGCCCCGACGGCCGCATCACGTCCGCCCGCCGTTCCCGGCCGTCCCGAGGTGGTGCGCCTGGCCGGTCACGACGGCCAGGAAGGCCGTGAGCGCGGGGGGCGAGGGGCCGTCCCTGCGGACGACGACCAGCCGCCGCCCGAGCCGTTGCCCGGCGACGTCCCGGATCGCCAGGGCCGGGTCCTGCGTGGTCGGCAGGGTCAGGGCCGGCAGCAGCGCCACGGCCCCGGTGGTACGGACGAGTTCGAGCTGGACGTCGGCGTCGCTGGACCGGTGCCGTACGTCGGGTTCGTAGCCGCCGATGGACCGGCAGCTTCCCACGACCATGTCGTGATGGCCGGTCCCCCGGTCCGAGGCCGTCCAGACCTCGTCCCGGAGCTCGGGCAGGGCGACCGGTCCCCCGGGCCCGGCCAGCCGGTGGCCGGGTGGCAGGACCAGCTTCAGCGGTTCCTCGTGCAGCAGCGCGAAGCGCAGCCCGGCCGGCCGGGGGCGTGGGTGGCCGTCGTACTCGTCGCTGATCACCAGGTCGATCGTCCCGAGGCGTAGTCCGGGCAGGGCCTGCTCGAGCTCGATCTCGGTGATCTCGGTGCGCACCCGGGGGTGCAGGGCCGACATGCGCGCCACCGCGGGGACCAGCAGCCGGCGGGTCGCCGACTGCAGGCCGCCGGCGCGTACGGTGCCGCGCACCTCACCGCCCAAGGCGGCCAGATCCGCCGTCGCTGCCTCGGCCGCGGCCAGCAGGACGCCGGCGTGCTGCGCGAGCAGGCGACCGGCGTCGGTGAGCCGTACCCCACGCCCGGCCTTCTCCAGCAGGCGCGCGCCGACCTCCCTCTCCAGGACGGCCAGCTGCTGCGACACCGAGGAGGGACTGTAGTCCAGGGCGGCGGCCACCGCGCCCAGGGTGCCGCGTTCCTCGAACTCGCGAAGCAGGCGAAGACGGCGGAGATCCAGCGTGACCATTCGGAAATCCTAACGAATGACACCCGACAATCGTCACTGGACTCGAAGTGTCCGGGGCCTCGATGCTGGGGGCATGGGTCCGGTTCTGTGTCTTGTGTCCGCCGCGTGCTTCGGCGCCATGGCGATCTTCGGGAAGCTCGCGTACGCCTCGGGCGTCTCGCCCGGCGCGCTGCTGCTGGTGCGCTTCGTCCTGGGAGCCGCGTTGCTGGCGACGCTGCTGCTCCTGCGGCCGGGTCTGCGCCGTACCCCGGTGATCCCCGGCCGGACGGCGGCGCGCGTCACCCCGGCGGTACTAATGACCGCCCTGGGCCTGGGCGCCGTCGGGTACGCCGCCCAGGCCGGCCTGTACTTCTCCGCGCTGGAGCTCATGGACGCCTCGCTGCTGTCCCTGGTCTTCTACACCTACCCGCTGCTGGTCACCCTCGCCGCCGTGCTGCTCGGCCGGGACCGTCTGACGGCCGGACGCTGCGCGGCGCTGGTGGTCGCCTCCTGCGGGACGCTGCTCGTCCTGCTGGGCAGCGGTGAGGCGGCCTTTCACCCGCTCGGCGCGGCCCTGGCGTTCGGCGCCGCCGCCACCTACACCGTCTACATCCTCGTCTCGGACACCGTCGTGCACCGGCTGCCGCCGGTGACGCTGGCCGCGCTGGTGATGACCGGGGCGGCCCTGACCATGACCGTCCGCGCACTGGTGACGGGCGGGACGGACCTCGGCTTCGGATGGCGGGGGTGGTTCTGGCTCGGGTGCATCGCCGTCGTGTCCACCGTCCTGGCGATGCTGACCTTCTTCGCGGGCCTGCGGCGCACGGGACCGTCGACGGCGGCCATCCTGTCGACGTTCGAGCCGGTCGTCACCACGGCGCTGGCGGCGCTCACGCTCGGCGAGATCCTCGGCCCCGTCCAGTGGGCGGGCGGGCTGCTGGTGCTGGCGTCCGTGGCCGTCCTGCAGTTACGACGCGGACGCCCCGGACGGCGCGGCGACGGGCCGCCCCGGGAGCAGGACCGGGCCGGCACCCGCGGCCGGAGGGACCCGGTCGCGGTCGGGGAATGATCGTCCGCGTGCCGTCACGGTGTGACGGCCGGCAGGCCGGCCAGCTCGGCGCAGTCCCTCCACAGGGCCTCCTCCCGGGCCCGGTCGAACGACTCCGGTGACGAGCGGGCGACGCGGTCGCGGTCGATGTAGTCGCCGGACGCCCCCGGACGCGGGCCGAGCGCGACCGCCGCGAGCTGAGCGCCGGCCGGGCGGGCTCGCTGGGCCAAGGGCAGCAGGCTCAGCGCCGGGGCGAGCAGCCCGAACGCGCGCCGCAGGGCCGGTCCGGCGTCGCGGACGAGGTCCGTGTCCGGGACCAGCCCGGGGTTGAACGCGTACGCGTCGACGCCCTGCGGCAGCCGCCGGGCCAGCTCGTGGACGAGGTGGACGACCGCCAGCTTGCTGGTCGAGGTGAGCTGCACGCCGGCGTTGGCCACGATCCCGTACAGCGGGGGGAGGTCGCCGGTGCGCCGCGCCACGGCGCACACGGGGCACGCGGGGCGCCGCCGGGGCTGCTCGCCTTTCGGACGGGAGGCCGTGCACGCCGGTGCACGCCCCGCCGACCGGCTCGCTCAGCCGGGGGCGACGCGACGGTAGCCCCTGACGTAGTCGACCGTGAACCGCTTGGGATAGTCGCCCCCGAGCCCCGGCGACCCGTCCGGTCCGGGGAACTCGTAGATGTTCAGCATCAGCTGCATCGGATAGCCCGGCGACTGGTCGACCGTCCGGACGTGGTGACCGTCGACGAAGAAGGCGACGTGCTCGGGGGTCCACTCGGCGGCGTAGACGTGGAACTCCCGTGCGTCGATGGGCAGGGTCTCCACCGTGAAGTCGTCGGTGATCTCCGGGTCCCCGAACGGGTGAAGTCCCATCCCCACCTTCGCGCCGTCCGGTCCGACGTCCCGGCCGAAGATCTCGCACACGCATATCTCGGCGGAGCGCTCCGGTGAGTCCTCGTAGCCGATCATCCACAGCGCGACCATGCATCCCGGGTCGCCGGTCGCCCTGGCCCGCATCTCGATCAGCCCGTACCTCGGGGTGTAGAGCCGGACGTTGCGCTGGGCCTCACGCACGACGGCCCCGGAGCCGCGCCCGTGCTGTCCGATCGTGCTTCCCACCGGACCGGCGAAGACACCGGTCTGCAGCGACGACACGCGGAGCGCCCCCTCGATCTCGGGCGACCAGGGCGGCTGGTCCCGCTCGATCAGCAGGTGCAGGTGGCGGCCGTCCAGCTCGTACCGGGCGGCGGAGGCCGTGCGGTCGCTCCACTGGGGCAGGTACCGTGCGACCCAGCGATCCTCGTCGAGGCGATCCCCCTCGAAGGTGTCCTCGAACTCCAGCTCGTAGCCGGCCCGCGCCATGCCGTCTCACCCTCCTGTCACCGTCGTTCCGGAAGGGACCCTACGCCGGTCGGGCCGCCGCGGGCGAAGGCGCCCGTCATCCGCGGGGGCCGGTCGGCGGGGCGACGACCATCTCGGTGTCCGGGTCGTGGCCGACGTGCGGAGGACCTGCGACGATCATGGTGGCGCGGGCCCACGGCCGTTCCCGCAGCAGGAACGGCAGCTCCTCGCGCAGCCAGTTCGCCACGTGCTCCCGCTGCTCGGGCGAGTCGCCGTCGCGGGCGAGCAGCAGGCGCTCCTGCTCGTCGAGGTCTCCCTGCACCCACACCGAGGCGTCCAGCCACGGGGCGAGCTCTGCGCGGACGACGCCGGTGCCCTCGACCCAGACGACCTCGGCACCGGCGGGGACGGTGATCGATCCTGGCCGGTCGTGGGCGATCCAGGCATCGGGGCGGAAGTCCACCGCCTCACCCCGGTGCAGGGGCCGCAGGACGTTCTCGGCGAGCACGGCGCCCCAGTCGAAGTAGGCGTGGTTCCAGGCGATGTCGTCGGTGTGCACGACGGCGGAGCCGGGCACCGCCGCGCGCAGCCGCTCGGCCAGGGTCGTCTTGCCGGCACCGCCCCGGCCGTCGATCGCGATCACCCGTGGACGTCCGGTGACGCCGGGTGAGGCGTCGAGCAGCCGCCGGACGGCGTCGCGCACGCTCACCACCCGCCGGCCGGCGGCCTCGGTCTCGCCTGGATGAAGACGCATCGGCGACCTCTTCTCCGAAGATGGGGACACGGGTCCGGCTCGCCGGGCATGCCACCACGGCACCGCGGACCGGTGATGCCCGGGAAGGTCCGGCTCACCCGTCCAGTCGACCACGACCCTGAGCCCGCCCGTGCCGCCACCGCCCGACGTCCAGGCTCCCCGCCCTCGAGGGGCGCGCGGCGCCCCTGTCCGCCCGGGTCGCGAGCGGCCTCGGCGGCGCTCGCCGGCTCCGAGGGGTCCGGGAGGGCTCGTGCGCGAGGCGGGTCAGGTGCCCGAGGCGGCGATCACCTCGGAGACCAGGCCCGGGGAGGTGATCAGGCGACTGTACTCGGGCCGGCGCAGTTCGCCGCCCATGAACGGGTGGGGGTTGCGGTGCACGGCGGGGCTGGGCGCGTCGACCAGGGCGGCGAAGTGGATCTCGGAGGCTCCGGTCGCCTCGACCACGCGGTGCACGTTGCGGGGCGTGATGCCGCCGCCGGGCATGACGACCAGGTCACCGCCCGCCCGCTCGACCAGGGAGGCGATCAGCGGCGCGCCCTCCAGCGCGGTGACGTCCTGGCCGGAGGTGAGGACCCGGTCGACGCCCAGCGAGACGAGGGTGTCCAGGGCGGCGAACGGGTCGGCGGTCATGTCGAAGGCCCGGTGGAAGGTGACCGACATGCCCCCGGCCGCGCCGATGAGGCGCTTGCTCACCTCGACGTTCACCTCGCCGGACGGTGTCAGCACCCCGATCACCACACCCTGAGCGCCCGCGTCCCTGATCGTGGCCACGTCGCGTTCCATGGCCGCGACCTCGTACTCGTCGTAGATGAAGTCGCCGCCCCGGGGGCGGACGATCACATGGACCCGGATCGTCGAGACCGCCGCGAGCGTCGCCTCGACGGTGCCGAGGGTCGGGGTCAGGCCCCCCTCGAAGAGGGCGGAGCACAGCTCGACGCGGTGCGCCCCGGCCTGCTCGGCCGCGAGCGCGCCCGCGGTGCCGTCGATGCAGATCTCATGGACAAGGCTCATTGTTCCTCCAGTGCGTGGATTTCACCGACCGGTACGCCCCCGCCCAGCACGGGGACGCTCGCGAAGCCCGCGGCCGGCGCGACGTCCCCCCCGGCCGCCCCGAGCGCGGCCAGCGCGATCGCGCTCGTGGCCCGCGGGCTGCCGTCGATGACCTTGACGGCCGCCGCGTGCCCGGTGGCGAGCGCGACGACGAGGACCCCCTCGGCCCCGCCCTTGGCCACCGCCCCCGGCAGCGCCCGCATCAGCGAGGTGTTCACGTGCCCGGTCCCGCCGACGTACTCGGGGTGCTCGCGCATCGCGTCGGCGACCGCGCGCGGCGGGGTCCCCGGCTCGGCGACGACCAGGGCCCGCACGGCCCGCGCCAGCCCGGTCAGCGACAGCCCGAACAGCGGGGCGCCGCACCCGTCGACGGCGACGTGGGCGGTCTCCTCCCCCGACAGCTCCTCGGTCACGGCGCGCACCCGCCGCTGCAGCGGGTGGCCGGCGTCCAGGTAGGAGGCGGTCTCCCAGCCGGAGGCGACGGACGCGGCGAGCATCGCGGCGTGCTTGCCCGAGCAGTTCATCCGCTCGCGCGAGGCCGTCAGGCCCGCCCGGATCAGCGTGTGCCGGGTGGCCTCGTCCTCGGGCCAGTCCGCGGGGCAGCCGAGCGCGTCGAAGCCGAGCCCGGCCCCGGCGAGGATGTCGGCGACCAGCCGCACGTGGAAGTCCTGGCCGGTGTGGCTGCCCGCGGCGATCGCCAGGCCGCGACCGTCCAGGTCCGCCCCGGACAGCAGGCAGGCCAGGGACTGGAACGGCTTGGCCGAGGAACGCGGCAGCACCGGCGCTTCGACCGCTCCCCTGGCGACGGCCACGGTGCCGTCGGGTGCCAGCGCGACGGCGCTGCCGAAGTGCACGCTCTCGGTGAATCCGGAGCGCACCACCTCCGCGAGCGGGACGAGGTCAGGCACGGGCGGGTCTCCTTCCGAACCGGCGGGCACGCGGAGCGCCGGGGGTGACGCGGGCGTTGCGAGCGTCGAGGGTACGGGCGAGCTTGGACAGCGAGGCGTTGACCACCAGGTAGATCAGCGCGACGACGATGTAGGTCTGGATGAGCAGGCCGTTGAAGGTCGCCAGGACCTTGCCGCTGTAGAGCAGCTCGGCGTAGCTGACCACGAAACCCAGCGAGGTGTCCTTGAGCAGGCCGACCGACTGGCTGACGATCGAGGGAAGCACCCGGCGGGCCGCCTGCGGCAGCACGATCAGGCGCATGGTCTGGCCCTGGGTGAGCCCGACCGCGAGACCGGCCTCGCCCTGGCCGCGCTCCACCGACAGCACCCCGGCGCGGAAGATCTCCGCGAACGCCGCGGCGTTCGAGATCGCCAGCGGCACCACGAGCTTCCAGAACAGCGGCAGGTCGAGCCCGTAGCGGGGCAGCGCGAACAGCACGACGTAGACCAGCAGCAGCGCCGGGACGGTCCGCACGACCTCCACGTACGCCGCGGCGGGCACGCGGACCCACCTGCGCCGCGACAACCGCCCGAGGGCCAGGGCCAGCCCGGCCGCCATCGCGAGCGCGGCCGAGACGACGGCGGCGAGCGCGGTGGCCCACAGCCCGTTCAGCAGGTAGCGCCACATCGGCCAGGTCGCGTACGGCGACCAGCGGTCGGCGTCGAGCTGGCCGTTGGCGGCGAACTGGCGCAGCGCCAGCGCCAGCAGGGCGAGGACCGCGACCGCCCCCACAGCGGTCGCGATCCTGATCCTGCGGCGGGCGCGCGGCCCCGGCTGGTCGAACAGGAGAGCGCTCACCGGACGACCACCGCTCCGCCCGGGACCGCGACGGGAAGGACGCTCATCGGACCACCACCAGCCGTCGTTCGAGCCGCCCGGTGACGAACCCGGCGCAGGCGGCGATCAGTGCGTAGGCCAGGCCCGCCCCGACGAAGATCGGGATGGGTTGCGCCTCCGCGAGGTTCACCCGGTTGGCCGCGGCGGTCAGGTCGACGACGCCGACCGCGGCGGCGAGCGAGGTGTTCATCGCCAGCGCGATGAAGATGTTGCCGACCGGCTGGATCACCGTGCGCAGCGCCTGCGGCAGGACCACGTGGCGCAGGGACTGGCCGAAGGTCAGCCCGAGCGCGCGGGCCGCCTCGCCCTGCCCGGCGGAGACGGCGTTGACGCCGGAGCGCAGCGCCTCGGCGATGTAGGCGGCCTCGTAGAGCGCGATGACGATCATGGCCGTCACCAGCAGGTCGGCCTTGAGCCCGATCTCGGGCAGGCCGAAGACGGCGAGCACCAGCAGTACCAGCAGCGGCAGGTTCTGGAAGGTCTCCACGTACACCGTGCCGATCCCGCGCAGGACGCCGACCGGGCTCACCCGCATGGCGGTGATCACGAGCCCGACGACCGCGGCGCCGGCGAAGGACGCCGCGGTCAGCTGGAGGGTCACGACCAGCCCCTGCCAGAACTCGGGCAGGTGGTCCAGGAGGGCGGACATCAGGACCCCGGCACCGATCCGATCTGCGGCGGGGTGGGGGCCTCGCCCTTCACGACCGTGCCGAGGGAGTTCTTCCAGGTCTTCTGCCAGAGGCCGTCGGCCTGGATCTTCTTCAGCCAGTCGTTGACGAACGTCTTGAACTGCTCGTCACCGTGCTTGAGGCCGATGCCGTACGGGTCCTCGGTGAACGGGCTGCCGACGACCTGGACCGAGGGGTCCTTCTGCGCGTTCGCGACCAGGAGCGTCTCGTCCTGGACGTAGGCGTCGCCGCGTTCCTGCTTGAGGGCCTGCATGCACTCGGGGTCGCTGCCGAACGTCACGATCTTCGCCTGCGGGGCGAGCTTCTTGATCGCCGGGATGGCCGGGGTGTTGGCCCCGGCGATGACGGTCTTGCCGTTGAGGTCCTCGGGCTTGGCGATGCCCGAGGTGCCCTTCCTGACCGCGAGGCTCAGCCCGGAGGAGTAGTACGGCCCGGCGAAGGCGACCTGCTCGGCCCGCTCCGGGGTGATCGTGTACGTCTGGAGGACGACGTCCACGGTGCCGTTGGACAGCAGCGCCTCGCGGGTCTCCGAGGCCGAGTTGACGATCTTCACTTTGGGCTCGCCGATGATGTACTTGGCGAGCGCCTTGCCCATGTCCGCGTCGAACCCCTCGACCTCGCCGGTCGTCGGGTTCTGCTGCGACAGCAGCGGCGCGTCGAGCGACCCTCCGACGATCAGCTCACCGCGCTTCTTGATCTTCTCCATCGTGGAGCCGGGCAGGATGTCCGCGGCGGCCGCGACCGGCGCCGAGGCGATCAGGTCGTTCCCCTTGGCCTCGCCCGGTACGGCCGGGCTCGCCGCGTCCGTACCGCCGCAGGCCGACAGGCCGAGCATGGACACGGCGGCGACAGCGGCCAGTCGTTTCATGGACACCATCGGGCCCACCATCCTTTTCGATCGGTTTCGATCAGTGAGTGAGAACTTTGGCCAGGAAGTCCCTGGCCCTGTCCGTCCGGGGAGCCTCGAAGAAGGCCGCGGGCTCGCCCGTCTCGACGATCCGGCCGGCGTCCATGAAGACCACGCGGTCGGCGGCCCTGCGGGCGAAGCCCATCTCGTGGGTGACGACGACCATGGTCATGCCGTCGGCGGCGAGCCGGACCATCACGTCCAGCACCTCGCCGACCATCTCCGGGTCGAGGGCCGAGGTGGGCTCGTCGAAGAGCATCACCTTGGGCCGCATGGCCAGCGCGCGGGCGATGGCGGCCCGTTGCTGCTGCCCGCCGGACAGCCGGGCGGGCATCTTCTCGGCCTGCTCGGCGATGCCGACGCGCTCCAGCAGCCTGCGCGCCGACGCCTCGGCCTCGGCGCGGCCGTCGCCCCGGACCTTCATCGGCGCGAGCACGACGTTCTCCAGGACGGTCATGTGCTGGAACAGGTTGAACGACTGGAACACCATGCCCACGTCGGCCCGCAGCCGGGCCAGGTCCCGGCCCTCGACGGGGGCGGGCACGCCGTCGACGAGGACGTCCCCGGATCCGGCCGTCTCCAGCCGGTTGAGGCAGCGGCACAGCGTGGACTTGCCCGACCCCGAGGGGCCGACCACGACGACGACCTCGCCCCGCGCCACTTCAAGGTCGATGTCGCGCAGCACATGGTGATCACCGAACCACTTGTTCAACCCTTTAACCTGAATCATCGCCATCTTCCTTCGAAATCGAAGATAAGCGGGAACGTAATGGATGATTATCCTGGAAGTCAACACGTTGCCGTAGTAAGTACAGACGTGGTATTTCTCTAGTCCATGTCAGGCAAAGAGCGGCTGCCGGTACGGGGAGCGCAGGGCGGCCTCCTGCGTCTCGTCGCCACCGGCCACGCCGAGTCGCGCGCGCAGCTGGCCCGCATCTCCGGCCTGGCGGCGTCGAGCGTCTCCCTGCGCGTCGAGGAGCTGATCGACACCGGGCTCCTCGTCGAGGAGGGCTCGGGCACCTCCAGCGGCGGGCGGCGGCCCCGGCGGCTGCGGGTCAGCCCGACCGCGGGCCTGCTCGCGGTGGCCGACCTGGGGGCGCACCACGCCCGCCTCGGCCTGCTCGACCTCAGCGGCGTCCCCCTCGTCGTCGAGGAGCGCGCCTGTGACATAGCGCTCGGCCCCGAGGCGACCCTCGACTGGATGGCCGCGGCGTTCGACGAGCTGATGGCGACCCACGGCCCGCCCGGCGTCCCCCTGCGCGGTGTGGGCACCGGCATCCCCGGCCCCGTCGACCCCGGCAGCGGCCGGGTGGTGTCCCCCTCCCGCATGCCCGGCTGGAACAACTTCCCCGTCGCCGAGCATCTCGGCGCGCGCTACGACCTTCCGGTGCTCGTCGAGAACGACGCCAACCTCTTGGCCGTCGGCGAGGCCCGCTCCTGGCCGGGCTTCGACAACCTCATGGTGCTCAAGGCCGGCAGCGGCATAGGGTGCGGCGTGATCGTCGACGGCCGCCTGCACCGGGGCAGGGGCGCGGCCGGCGACATCAGCCACGTCCGGGTCAGGACCGACTCCTCCGTCATGTGCTCGTGCGGCCACCCCGACTGCCTGGAGGCCTACGCGAGCGGCGCCGCGCTCATGGGCGCCCTGGCCGAGCTCGGCCTCGCGACGCGGCGTCCCGCCGACGTCGTGGCCCTGGTCGAGGACGGCGTCCCCGAGGCCACCGCCCTGGTCAGGAACGCGGGCCGCCTCATCGGCGAGGTGCTCACCGTCCTGGTCAACTTCCTCAACCCCGACGCCATCGTCGTCGGCGGCAGCCTCTCCACCGCCGAGCCGCTGATCTCCTCCATCCGCGCCGCCGTGTACGAGCGCTGCCTCCCCCTGGCCACCCGCGACCTGGAGATCGCCGTCACCCGCGGCGGCCCCGACGCCGCCCTCCTCGGCGCGGGCTCCCTCCTGCTGGACGCCGTCCTCGGCTGAGAAGCCCGCGGGAGGCCGGACGGGGCGCGCCGGGCGCGGTCGCCGACGTGCGGTGAGCGGTGAGCGGCGTGACGACCTCCGGAACGCCGTCGCACCCCCTCGCGCCGCACGCGTCAACTCCGGTTGACTTCGCCGAGGTGTCAACCTAAGATGACGGCATGGAGCAGGACCGGCTCGCGACGCTAGACCAGGTGATCGACAACGACCCCATGGCGGGCCTCGCGCTCACCGTCGAGACACGGCGGGAGATGGAACGCCTGGAGGCCGTGCTCGTGCGCAGGGCCCGCACGCGAGGGCGGTCCTGGGCCGAGATCGCCGAAGTGCTCGGCATCAGCAGGCAGGCCGTGCACAAGAAACACGGCGGGCGCAGGCTGTTCCGTTCCGAGGACTGACGCCGCACCCCCGCGTCGCACCACCGGCGCGGCTGCGCTGCTCCCCCACGGTGGTCCTTCCCTTCCTTCCCCGGACCGTCGCGGGCCACGGCGGAACCACGGCCGACCCACGGCCGACCCACGGCCGACCCACCGTAGGCCGCCGCAAACCGTCGCGGGCCGTTCACGTGACGGTGCGCGCGTGCCCGCTCCGCGGGGGTGAGGGCGAACCCGCCCCCGTGACCAGGCAGGACCCGTACACGTGACAGGCGAGAACCCGTGACAGACGAAGGAGCCAGCGTGGCGATGAGTTCCCCCTCCGCGGTGCCGGAGGCCATGGCCGTGGCGGTCTCGGCCAACCTGCCCGTCCTGCTGTGGGGAGCGCCCGGCACCGGGAAGACCTCCTCGGTACTCGCCCTGGGGGAGGCACTGGGCCTGCCCGTCGAGATCGTCGTGGGATCCATCCGCGAACCCACCGACTTCTCCGGGCTGCCGGTGCTGCGCGAGGGCGGCACCTGGTTCGCCCCGCCCCGCTGGGCCGAGCGGCTGGCCCGCCACGGCACCGGCCTGCTCTTCCTGGACGAGCTCACCACCGCGCCACCGGCCGTACAGGCCGCCATGCTCAGGGTGGTGCTGGAGCGGACCGTCGGTGACCTGGCACTGCCGCCCGAGGTGCGGATCGTCGCCGCGGCCAACCCCCCGCAGCAGGCCGCCGACGGCTGGGACCTGTCGGCGCCGCTGGCCAACCGGCTCGTCCACCTGAACTGGCAGGTACGGGCCGCCGACGTCGCCGACGGTTTCACCGGCGGCTTCGCCGTGCCGGACCTGGGACGCCAGGATCCGCCCGGCGCGGCCGAGGTCGCCCGCGCCAGGGCGCTGGTGGGCGCCTTCCTGCGCGTACGGCCCGAGCTGGTGCTCGTCGTGCCGGCCGGGCCCGACCAGGCCGGGCGTGCCTGGCCGAGCCCCAGGACCTGGGAGATGGCCGCCAAGGCCGTCGCCGCCTGCGAGCACGGCGGCGTCCGCGACGAGGTGCTGGCCGAGCTCGTCCTGGGCGCGGTGGGCGAGGCCGCCGGGTTCGAGCTGCTGTCCTGGCTGCGCAACCTCGACCTGCCCGATCCGCGGAGCCTGCTCGCGGGCGACGACGTCCCGCTGCCCGGACGCGTCGACCGGCTGCACGCGGTGCTCGGCGCCGTCGTCGCGCACGTGCTCGCCGACGGTGGCCGGGAGCCCTGGGAACGGGCGTGGGCGGTGGTGGCCAGGGCCTCCCGTACCGCACCGGACGTGGCGGCCTCCGCGGCCCGGTCCCTGGCCGCGGCCAGGCCCGCCGGAGCCACGCTCCCGCACACCATGCTCGACCTCGCACCGGTGCTGCGCGCCGCTGGGCTGCTGCGGTGACCGATCCCGCCGGCCCTGCCGATCCTGCCGATCCTGCCGGTCAGGCCGGTCACGGCGGCCCCGCCGAGGCCGCCGGTCCCGCCGAGGCCGCCGATGCCGCACCGGACCTGGCCGGGCAGGTGGCGGCCCGGTTCGCGGCGGCCAGGCTGTGGGCCGCGCACCGGGCCCCCTACCTGGCCGGTGCCCTGTTCGCGCTGACCCCCGTCGTGCTGGAGCCCTCCTTCGACGACGCCACCGGCGAGCCCGTGCCCGACCCGGAGTTCCGCGCCTTCCCCGCCGACACCCGGTGGAACGTGCACGTGGAGACCGCGACCGCGCTGGCCACCCCGGTCGAGGAGATCGGCTGGTGGCTGCTGCACCAGATCGGCCACCTGGTACGCGCGCACGCCGCCCGTTCCCCGGTACGGTCCGCCCACGCGAACACCCACGCCGCCGGTGAGGCCGGGTCCGCGCCGGCGCGCCGCTGGAACCAGGCCGCCGACGCGGAGATCAACGACGACCTGGAGGCCGAGGGTCTGCACGGGCCCGCCGGGGTCGTCTCCCCCGCCCTGCTGGGACTGCCTCCGAACCGGACGGCCGAGGAGTACGTGCCGATGCTCGACGTGCTCGACGAGGCGCTCGGCAGGGGCGGGTTGGCGCCGGCGGAGGCCGTCGACTGCGGCAGCGCCGCCGACGGGCTGGATCGCGGGTACCACTCCCCCGGCTCGGTCGGCGGGATCGGCGAACTGGAACGCGAACTGCTGGAGAGATCCATCGCCGCGGGCATCCAGGAGCGGGCCGCGGCCCGCAGCGACGTGCCGCTGGGCTGGCGCCGATGGGCCGAGGAGCGCCTGCGGCCCACGGTCGACTGGCGCGCGCTGCTCGGCTCGCTGATCCGGCGCGGCGTGAGTTCGGCGGCCGGGCGCGTCGACTTCGACCGCCGTCGCCCCTCCCGCCGGGCCGGGGCGACCCCCGGCATCGTCATGCCCGCCATGGTGAGCCCGGCCCCCTCCGTCGCCGTCGTGATCGACACCTCCGGCAGCATCCTCCGGCCCGTGCTGGACGGGCTCGTCGCCGAGATCACCGGGATCCTGAACCGGGCGGCCGGGCCGCGCAGGCGGATCCGGGTGATCTGCTGCGACCTGGTGGCCCATCCGGCCCAGGAGATCAGGCGTGCCGGCGACGTGGTGCTGACCGGCGGGGGCGGCACCGACATGCGGGCCGGGATCGCGGCGGCGGTGGCGCTGCGTCCCCGGCCCGACCTGGTGATCGTGATGACCGACGGGCTGACCCCCTGGCCCGAGCGGCGCCCGCCCGCCCAGGTGGTCGTGTGCCTGGTCGGCGAGGACGGGCACGCCCCGGCGTGGGCGGCCACGGTACGTGTTCCGGAGAAGCCGGAGAAGGAGGAGTGATGACCGCGATGTTCGCCGAACCCCCCGACCCTCGCGAGGGCGGCCACGGATCCGGCGGCCCGCCACCCCCGCCCCCCGGCGTGGGCGGGAGCGGGAGCGGCGGGAACGATGGGGACGGCGGGGACGGGTGGTGGGACATCGGCGCCACCGGCGACCCCTCGCCCGAGCCCCTGCACGAGTGGCGGACGCGCGGGTTCACCGTCGCCGAGGCCCGGCGCTGGATCGAGGCCGGTTTCCTGGCCTTCGACGCCGAACGCTGGCGTACCTCCGGCGTGTACACCCCCGGGGCGGCCCGCGAGTGGCGTACGGCCGGGGCGACCCCGTACACGGTGGACGTCTGGCTGCGGGCCGGGATGACGCCGCGTGACGCGGTGCGCTGGCGGGAGATGGGCCACTCCCCGCAGGAGGCCGCCGAACGGCATCTGGCCGGGGAGCGCCCCTGGCCGGTGAGCCTGCTCGGCCGCCTGTTCGGCCGCGCGCGCAGGCGGGCCGGCACGACCGACGACCCGGCCGGGTCCGAGGCCATGCGGGAGCTGCTGCGAGGCGGGGTGCCCGCCGCCACCGCGCGGGGGTTCGTCGAGGCCGGTTGGAGCGGCCGCGACGCGCTCGACTGGGCGCGGCGCGGGGTCGAGCCGTCCGACGCCAAGGTCTTCCGCGCCCTGGGGTTCACCCCTGCCGAGGCCGCGGACCTCGCCGGGCGCGGGCAGGACGCGATCTCGGTGATGACCCGCTGGTGGGAGGCCGGGGTCCCGATGGGAGAGGTCGCGGCCTGGTGCGGGGCGGGTTTCGGCGCCGAGGAGGCGGCCCGGCTCCGCCAGGAGGGTACCGGGGTCGAGCAGGCCAGGATCCTGCGCGCGCTCACCCCGCCCGGCGAGCCGTGAGCGAGGGCCGTGCCGGAGACCGTGAGCGACGCGGGTGCGCGGGACCGGTGCCCGGGGACGATGACCGAGGGGCGTCACCGAAGACCCGGCGACCGCCCCGGCGTGCCGGACGGGCGGTATAGGATTTCGCGCAACAGCGACGACGGAGCCGAGTAGCGCCTCGACCACCGGAGTCGGAGAGAGCCGCCGGAAGCTGCGAAGGCGGACTCCGGCCGGGGCGTGAAGACCCTCCTGAGCTGCGGGGAAGAACGGTCTCCGGGCCAAGTAGAGTCCCGCCGTCTCGCCCACGTCACGGGTTCAGAGGCCGTGCCGTCCCCGTGACGGCACGGTGAAGGTGTGGTGGCACCGCGAGGATCCCGCTCGCCCGCACCTCTCAGGGGACGCGTTGCGAACCAGAGGAGGTCGCCACCATGCAACGCATCCTGTCCACAGCCCTGCCCGCGCACATCGGCGAGACCGTACGGCTCGCGGGCTGGGTCCATCGCCGCCGGTCACTGAAGTCGGTCGCCTTCCTGATCCTGCGCGACGCCGCCGGACTGGCCCAGGTCGTCGTGTCCGAGCAGGCGGCCCGCGCCCGCCTGGAGGAACTGCCGGAGGAGACCACGGTCCGCGTCGTCGGCACGGTCACCGCCAACGCGTCCGCGCCGGGCGGCGTCGAGGTCACCTCACCGGTGATCGAGGCACTGGGCGACCCGGCGGAACCGCCCCCGTTCGACCTGTACCGGCCCGACCTGAACGTGAGCCTGCCGGTGCTGCTCGACCACGCGCCGGTCGCGTTGCGTCACCCGAAGCTCGCCGCCGTCCACCGCGTCGGGGCGGCCGCGGTCGCCGGGTTCCGTACGGCACTGGAGGCGATGTCGTTCGTCGAGATCCACACCCCGAAGATCGTGGGCACGGCCACCGAGAGCGGCGCGAACGTCTTCGAGCTCGACTACTTCGGCCGCCCGGCCTACCTGGCGCAGTCGCCCCAGCTCTACAAACAGATCATGGTCGGGGTGTTCGAACGGGTCTACGAGGTCGGCCCGGTCTTCCGCGCCGAACCCAGCGACACCGCCCGTCACCTGGCCTCCTACACCTCGCTGGACGCCGAGATGGGCTTCGTCGACGACCACCGCGACGTCGTCGCCGCCTGCCACGCCACGGTCGGGGGGATGCTGACCGCCATCCGCGACCTCGCCGGCCCCTCGCTGGACCTGCTGGGCGTCACCATGCCCGCGCTGCCGCGCGAGCCCCTGGTGGTGCACTTCTCCGACGTCTTGGAGATGATCGGCGCCGCGACCGGGCAGGACCTGAGCGCCGAACCCGACCTGGCGCCCGCGCACGAGCGCCGGCTCGGGGAGTGGGCCCTGCGCGAGCACGGCTCGGACTTCGTGTTCGTCGAGGGGTACCCCACCGCGCACCGCGCGTTCTACACCCACCCCGACCCGGCACGGCCCGGGTACTCGCGCGCCATCGACCTGATATTCCGCGGCCTGGAACTGGTCAGCGGCGGCCAGCGGCTGCACCGGTACGGCGACTACGTGCGGGCACTGACCGCGCGGGGCGAGAGCGACCTGTCGGCGTACGCCGGATACCTCGACGCGATGCGCCACGGCATGCCTCCGCACGGGGGGTTCGCGTTCGGGCTGGAGCGGTTCCTGGCGCGCCTGCTGGACGTGCCGAACATCCGCCAGGTCACGCTGTTCCCCCGGGACCTGCACCGGCTGTCGCCGTGACCGCGTCCGGTGGAGCCGGCCGTGCCGGCTCCACCGGACCTCCCGCCCTCCGTGGCGGCCCCGCGCCGCCCGGGTGACCCCTTCGCGGGTCCGTACCCGTCCCACCGTGGCCGCCGACGGCACGCCGCGCGTGTTCCCGATGCCGTTCCGCCGGACGGGCACCGAGATCGCGGTGTCCACGTTCGCCGGAGCGCGCAAGATCGCCGCTCGGACGGTTCCGGTTTCCTTATCGATTCCCTACATGCAAAGACCTAAAGTACTAGGACACTAGATGTATGGGAGAAGCGGTGATCGATTTCCATCTGGACGCGAAGTCCGGCGTGTCGCCGTACCTGCAGCTGGTCCAGCAGGTACGGCACGCGCTGAGGCTCGGTCTGTTGCGTGAGGGTGATCAGCTGCCGACCGTCAAGGAGGTGGTGGCGCAGCTGGCGATCAACCCCAACACCGTCCTGAAGGCCTACCGGGAACTCGAGCACGAGGGCCTGGCCGCGGCGCGGCCCGGGGTGGGGACGTTCGTGACGGCGACCCTCACCGACACCTCGCTGGCCGCGCACGGCCCGCTGCGGCTGGAGCTGCGGCGCTGGCTGGCCAAGGCCCGCCGGGCCGGTCTCGACGACGAGAGCATCGAGGCCCTCTTCACGACCACCTTTCGGACCACCGCTCAGGAGGACATAGCGTGACCGCTGTTGTGGAGGCCCGGGCACTGGGCAAGAGGTACGGCAGGCGCTGGGCGCTGAGCGAGTGCACGATCGACATCCCGGCGGGTCGCGTCGTCGGGCTGGTGGGTCCCAACGGGGCCGGCAAGACCACGTTGCTGAAGCTCGCGAGCGGTCAGCTGGAGCCGACGGCGGGCGGCATCAGCGTGCTCGGCGGCCGTCCGGGGAGCACGCCCGCGCAGCTGGCCCGGGTCGGCTTCGTCGCCCAGGACACCCCCGTCTACGCCGCGCTGACCGTGGCCGAGCACCTGCGGCTGGGGGCCCGGCTCAACCCCGGCTGGGACGAGGCCCTGGCGCGGGACCGGATCGCGCGGCTCGATCTCGATCCCGCTCATCGGGCGGGCCGGTTGTCGGGCGGTCAGCGCGCCCAGCTCGCCCTCACCCTGGGCCTGGCCAAGCGGCCCGAGCTGCTGATCCTGGACGAGCCCGTCGCCTCGCTCGACCCGCTGGCCCGCCGCGAGTTCATGCAGGGGCTGATGGAGGCCGTCGCCGAGCACGAGCTCAGCGTCGTGCTCTCCTCCCACCTGATCTCCGACCTGGAACGGGTCTGCGACTTCCTGGTCGTCCTCGTCGGCTCCCACGTCCGGGTGGCGGGGGAGGTCGACCGGCTGCTGGCCGGCCACCACCGGCTCACCGGCCCGCGCCGCGACCCTGACCGCCTGCCCGCCGACCAGTACGTGATCTCCGCGCGCCACACCGACCGGCAGAGCACGTACGTGGTCCGTACCGACTCCCCGATCCACGACCCCGCCTGGACGGTCACCCCGCTCGGCCTGGAGGACCTCGTCCTGGCCTACATGGACAAGCGCCCCGCCGAGGGCCGGCGCGTCACCCTGGAGGTGCAGCGATGATCTGGCTGACCTGGCGCCAGTTCCGCGGCTCGGCCGCGATGACGGCCGCCGCCCTCGTCGTCCTCGCCACCGTCCTGACCCTGACCGGCCCGGACCTGGCCTCCCGCTACGCCGCCGGGATCACCGCCTGCACCAGGGACGACACCTGCGCCCGCTTCTACGACCGCTTCTTCGACGACCATCAGCTGTCCTTCATGGCCGTCACCCTCGTCGTGCTGGTCCTGCCGGCGTTGATCGGGCTGTTCTGGGGGGCGTCGCTGGTCACCCGTGAGCTGGAGGCGGGCACGCACCTGCTGGTGTGGAACCAGAGCGTCACCCGCGGCCGCTGGCTGGCGGTCAAGCTCGGGCTCATCGGCCTGGCGGCCGTGATCGCCGCCGGTGCGTGTGGTCTGGTGGTGACCTGGTGGTCCGATCCGCTGGACAGGTCGGCCGTGCCGGAGCTGGCGATGATGGCCCCGCTGGTGTTCGGCGCGCGCGGCATCGCCCCGATGGGGTACGCGGCCTTCGCCTTCGTCCTGGGGGTGACCGTGGGCATGCTGGTGCGCCGCACGCTGCCGGCCATGGCCCTGACCCTGGCCGTCTTCGCCGTGATCCAGCTCGCCGTGCCGCTGCTGGTCCGTCCCCACCTGATGCCCCCGGTCACCGGCACCTTCGAGATCAGCGAGGCGAACACGGACGGCATCGGCATAAGCGGGGAGACAGGGTCCGCGCACATCATGCTCAGGGCGGCCGTTCCCGGACACACCGGCGCCTGGGCCCTGTCCCACGAGCTCCTCGACCCCTCCGGGCGCACGATCGCCGGCATCGGCCAGGAGGGCACCGTCAAGATCTCCACCACGTCGGGACCCTGCGCGCCGATGGCGGGGCCACCGAAGATGGGCGCGTGCCTGGCCGAGATCAGCGGCCTCGGCTACCGGCAGCGGGTGACCTACCATCCGCTGGAGCGCTTCTGGCCCTTCCAGTGGATCGAGACCGGGATCTACGCCCTGCTCACCGCCGTCCTCACCTGGTTGAGCTTCCGGTGGATCCGAAGGCGCCTGTCATGACCGCCGCCAGGACCGCCGGGGTCGCCGCCAGGACCACCGTCAGGACCGTGACCGCCGGCCTCGCCCTGCTGACGGTGGCGGCCTGCACGGCGCCGGAGCCGCCGCGCGCCCAGGCGAGCACCGCGGCCGGTACGGCCTGCGCACCGCCTCAGGGTCCTCCCGAGGCGGAGAAGGCCACCACGATCGACGTCGTCGAGCAGGCGTACCTCTGCATTCTCGGCAGGTACTACAGCGGTGCGACGCTGGACGCCCGCTCGCTGCTGACCGCCGGATTCGCCGCCCTGGCACGGGAGCTCGACCGCAGCGGACGCGACATGCCCGAGGCGGTCATGCCCGCGCTGACCGGCGACCGCGGAGCCGACTGGGCCGCCTTCGAGACCGCCTACCGGAAGATCGTCGATCGGGTGCCCGACCTGCGCGACAGGCTGGCCGTCGTCACCCTCGAGGCCATGGTGGCCGGCCTGGGTGACAACCACGCCCGCTGGGCGCACGACGTCAGGCGGCCGCCCGGCCACTACGACGGCGACGGCTACGGCCTGGGCCTGCAGGCGAACGTCACCGGCCCGCAGGCGACCGGCGCCCCCGGCGCGGCCCTGCCCCCGCTGTTCGTCACCGCCGTGCAGGGCGGCGCCGCGCGGGCCGCGGGCCTGCGCCCGGGGGACGTCATCGAGTCGATCAACGGCTCCGCGCCCTTCGTCGACGACAGGGCCGGCCCCGCCGTCGCCGCCCTCTACCCGCGCTATCCGGAGGCGCGCCCGGTCCGGCTGCGGCTGCTGCGGCAGTCCACCGGCCGCCGCTGGAACGTCACGCTCAGGCCCGGCCTCTTCCCCCGGGACCCGGCCGACCTGCGGGTGGTGCGATCGGAACTGCTGGACGACGACAACGGTGACGGCGCCGGCGGCGTCGCCTACGTGCGGATGACCGGATTCGCGCCCGACTCCGCGAACCGGGTCTTCAAGGCCGTCTCCAGGCTGCGCACCGGCCGGACGCTCTCCGGCCTCGTGCTGGACCTGCGCGGCAACGGCGGCGGCAGCCCCGCGGAGGCGACCCGGCTGGTGAGCGCGTTCGCCCGCGGCAAGGTCACCGCCTACCAGTGCACCGCCGACGGCAGGTGCGAGGCCATGCGGACCGACGAGACCGTCGAACCGATCGGCCTGCCGCTGGTGGTGCTCATCGACCATGACTGCGCCTCGGCGTGCGAGCACTTCAGCTCCGCCATCAAGGACCTGCGCGCCGGCCGACTGGTCGGCACCAGGACCGCCGGCGTGATCTCCGGCCCGGCGCAGGGGTACCTGCTCGCCGACAACACCTTCCTGAGCCTCCCCGCCAGGCACCACCTCGGGCCGAACCGCGAGGTGATCGACCGGATCGGCGTGCCGCCCGACCACCGCGTGCCCCTCACCCCCAAGGACGCGGCCGCCGGACGCGACCCCGCACTGGCCAAGGCCCTGACCCTGCTGCGCACGTGAACGGACCCCCTCCATGAGACAGCTCCTGGCCCTCGCCGCGGGACTGGCCGTCCTGGCCGCGTCCGCCTGCTCCGCGCCCGCACCGCCCCGCTCCGCCGTGCCGTCGCCCACACCGGCCGGCCCCGCCGTCCTGCCCGCCCCCACCGGCCCCCATCCGGTCGGCACCACCGCCCTCTACCTTGAGGACGCCTCCCGCCCCGACCCCTGGGACCCCGACGCCGGTGCCCGGCGGCTCAAGGTCACCCTGTGGTATCCGGCCGGGCGGCGGGACGGGCCGCGGGCGCCGTACATGACACCGAAGGAGTCGGAGCTCCTCCTGAAGGGCTCCAGGGTCGCGAGCGCGCCGTACGACACGCTGAGCAGGACCCGGACCAACGCCGTCGAGGACGCCGGACCCGCGGGGAGAAGGCTGCCGCTGGTGGTGCTCTCCCCCGGTTTCACCAAGCCGGTGAGCAGCCTCACCTCCCTGGCCGAGGACCTGGCCGGTCGCGGGTACGTCGTGGCCGGGATCGACCACACCCACGAGAGTTACGCCACGACCTTCCCCGGCGGGCGGGTCGCCGAGTGCCTCGCCTGCGACAGCGACGGCGACCCGGGCTTCGGCGCGGGAGTGGTCCAGGGCCGGGCGGCCGACGTCTCCTTCGTGCTGGACCGGTTGCCGTCGGAGTGGGACGGTTCCGCCGTGATCGACCGCTCCAGGGTCGCGATGGTGGGCCAGTCGATGGGCGGGGCCGCCGCCGTGGCGGCCATGGTGAAGGACGCGCGCGTGCGCGCCGGGATCGACATGGATGGCACCACCTACGCTCGCATCCCCAAGGGCGGCCTCTCCCGACCGTTCATGTTCCTGGGGTCGCCGGCGCACGTCCCGGGCGGTCGCGACACCTCCTGGGACCGCGACTGGAGGCTGCTGACCGGGTGGAAGCGCTGGCTGGTGCTCTCGGGCGCGGAACACCAGTCCTTCACCGACCTGCCGCTGCTGTCGGGCGCCCTGGGCATCAGGCCCGTTCGCGGCGTCATGCCCGCGGCGCGTGCGGCCGAGCTCACCCGCACGTACGTGGCGGCCTTCCTCGACCGGCACCTGAGGTCGCGGCCACAACCCCTCCTGGAGAAGCCGTCGCCGCGCCACCCCGAGGTCGGGTTCTGCCCCGCGGCGTGCGGCCGCCCCTGAGGCCGGGCGCCGTTCACCCGCCGCCGTTCACCCGCCGCCGGGCGCGGCTTTGTCCGGGTCCCCGACGGCCGCGGGGACGGACGCCCGGAGGGCACGGCCCGCGAGCGTGGTCGTTGTTCGCGGGCCGGTCGGGGCGTCATCCGTCAGGTGACGAGCGACCGCCGCGAGCGGCTGATACTCGTTTGCAGTGGGCGATCAACCCGGTTGAAAGCGGTGCATCACAGACTGTGGGCACAGCAGCCGGAAAGGAACCCCCTCCCATGACGACGACCCGCTCCCTGACAGGACTCGCCCTCGCCGCCGCCCTCGTCGCGATCGCCCCGGCGACCGCACAGGCGGCCACCGCTCCGGCCGCCGTTCCGGCTGCCGCGGACCCCGCGGCCGGGCAGAGCGCCACCCAGGGCACCACCCGGTGGGGCACCTACTACGCTCCCGGCCGCAGGGCCAGGACGCACGGCTCCCTGACGGTCTCGGGTGAGGACCACGCGGTCCTCCCGGTCGCCGCGAACAGCAGGATCTCCGGCAAGGTCTACGACCTGACCCGCAACGCCTCCTCCTGCGGCTGGGCGGTCTTCCGCCTCACCTACCGCAGCGCCGACGGCAAGAACCTGCCGTTCAAGCACCGCAGCGTCATCGACTGCTCCTACGGCACCCCGAAGTCGTTCGCCTTCACCCAGCACGACCTCTACCAGGCCGAGCTGAAGGTCTGCTCGGAGCCCAAGGCCTCCAAGCCCTCGCTGAACTGCCTGTACGCGGGCACCTGGAAGGTCCTCTACACCTCGAAGTGAACCACGGCCGGTGGGCCCACCCGGGGGCGGGCCCACCGGGGCGGGGCTCTCCGGCCGGGTCCCGGGTCCCGCAACGGGCGCGGGTGTCACGGCCGGCCTCCCGCGCCCGGCTACACCTTTCCGGCGGTGTGCAGCAGTTCGGTGCCCAGCGCGTCGAGCCAGCAGGCGGTGCCCTGCTCGCGCCAGGCGGGCTCCTCCCGGCCGTCGAGGAACGTCGCCTGCTCGGTGAGCAGCAGCCGGGTACCACCCACCTCTCCTCATGGACGGAGCATCCTCACTTGCAACGCCCCAAACACCATGAGTTGATCACGACCGATATGGCCCTGCCCTGCGGGCCATGCCTGCGGGATTTCCGTCCGCCGAGCAGCGGGCCACAGGAACGTCGCAACCAAGATCTTTCTCAGCGCCGACGGCTGTCCGCCGGTTCCTCGACCCCGGAGCAACCGATGTGGCCACCGGCAGCTCCGGCGGGTTGGGTGAGTGGTCAGATCTGGTTGAGGCCGCCGTCTACGAACAGCTCGATGCCGGTGACGAAGCTGCTCTGGTCGGAGGCGAGGAAGAGGGCGGCGGCCGCAGCCTCTTCCGGGCGGCCCATCCGGCCCAGGGGCACGACGCCTGCGAGGTGACCCTTGAGCCGTTCGGCCTGCTCCTGGTCGGCGGCCAGGCCGGTGATGCCGGGAGTGTCGATGGGTCCGAGTACGAGGGTGTTCACCCTGATCGCACGACCTCTGAGCTCATTGGCCCAGGTGCGGGCGAAGGAGCGGACGGCAGCCTTGGAGGCGGCATAGACGCCGAAGGCCTCCTCGCCTTTGGTGGCGGCGGTGGAACCGGTGAGGATCACCGAGGCACCGTCATCGAGCAGCGGCAGCGCCTTCTGGACGGTGAACAGCGTCCCTTTGACGTTGGTGTCGAAGGTCGCGTCGAAATGCTGCTCGGTGACCTGCTCCAAACTGGAGAATTCGCCACCGCCGGCGTTGGCGAACAGCACGTCGATGCGGCGGCCCTGTTCGGCGACGGCCGCGTAGATCCGGTCGAGGTCGGCGAGGTCGGAAACGTCGCCGCATACACCGGTGACGTTCGCGCCGATCTCGCTGACCGCCGCGTCGAGCGCCTCCTGGCGGCGGCCGGTGATGAACACGTGAGCGCCCTCGGCCGCGAACCGGCGCGCAGAGGCCAGGCCGATACCACTGTTGGCGCCGGTGACGACGGCGGTCCTGCCCTCGAGCTGCCCCATGGCTTTTCTCCTGTTCGTACCACTGAACCCTTTTCATCCCTGCCGGGAGAGGCGCCGATCACACGCCCCTGGACCGGGCACGGTCATCCGCAGCCGGAACCTGCTCGACGAGCGAGATCTCCCGTCGAACACCCCTCCGACACGATCATCGTCAGCCACGGCGCCGGCGACTCCGCCGAGGCCGGGCGGACCGGCGCGCACGTCGCACGTCAGGAGGCGGCCACCGGGTGCGGGTCGCCGAGGTAGGGGAACCGCTCCAGGATGTCGGCGTGCGGCGTCAGCCCGGTGGGCGGGGCCTCGTTCCTGGTGAGGAACGCGACGCGGATGTCGATGACGTCTTCCACGAATGTCCGGCCGTTGGGGTACGCGGCCGGCTTGGACGGGTCGAAGCGCAGTACGTCCGGCAGGAGACCGTGCTGCTCCAGCGCGGCGATCGCCTCCTCGCGCGAGTAGCCGCCGGTGTGGCCCAGCAGGTGGACGAACTGGTCTGTCCACCTGCTCCGGTCGTTGACCGGCTCACTGGCGTTGTACTCCTCCTTCGTGTCGTCGGTGTTGAAGAAACTGCTCATCGACGGGTGTCCGGCTCGGTCGGCGTGGACGAGTTCGCCGTCGCGCAGAACGCTGCACCGGCCCCAGATGTGCAGCTCGGGGTCGGGCGCCAGCTCCGCGAGCGGCAGTTCGACGGCCATGGAGAAGACGTTGGCCGTGCTGTTGGAGTCGACGCCGGTCCACGGGGACTCCCCGCCCAGGTGCGGTGCGGTGAAATTCCGGTTGCCGCTGGTGTCGAACAGATTCTTGATTCCGTCGAAGTCGAAGAAAAAGGCGTCACTGCGGCTCCCGGCGGCCACCTTGTAACCGCCGCTGCCGACCACGTTGGCCTGGGGGCCGAAGGAAACGGCAGCGTCCGACACGATCGTGGTGCCGACCGCCTCCGGGCTGCGGGACTCCGCGCCGGCCGCCATGAAGACGCTGTAGGTCTGGGAGCCGTCGGATGTCGGCGGGCTGAAGACCCAGCTGAAGGCGACGTCGGCCAGGTGATCACCGTCGTTGTCAATGTTCAGGCGGTATATGGCATCAGGGTGCAGGGCGTCTGCGTTGGGATTGGCGTTGAGGATGAGAACGATTCTGCTCGGATCGCCCGGTGCCCCGAAGGCGTACAGGTCGCACAGATCGAGGCGCTGGTCGCCGAGTGGCGGCCCAAGGCTGAGGCCGGTGAAGTGGTTGGACATGTCAGATCCTTTCAATGCTCGCTCGCCGGAAACCGTCAGAGCGCTCCGAGCCGGCCCATGATCGTGTCGGTCCATCGGTGGCCGAGGTGGGGTGCCGTGTCGAGCGGTGCATCGGCGAGCCGATCTCGCTGTGCCCGGTCGCAGGCCCGGTCCGTGATCGCCGTCATGTGATCCCCTTCGCGCGCAAGGGGGAGGTGGAATGTCTTCCCGCCGTTCACCTGCGGTAATCCCGCGGGGCAGAACCGGAGCGGCCCAGCCGATCATGCGGCCGGCACCGAGGGCGGGGCCGACCTCGTACGACCCAGGTGCCGGGCCAGGGCCAGGCCCGGAAGCAGGGCCGCCAGCGCGCACACGCCCGGCCAGCCGGCGTGCCCGTAGGCGCCCGTCCCCAGCCACGACCCCGCGGCGCCCCCGGCGTAGGCGCATGTCATGTACGCGGTGTTGAGCCTGCTGCGCGCCTCGGGACGCAGGCCGTAGACGCGGACCTGGTTGGCCACCATCCCGGACTGCATGGCCACGTCCAGCAGCAGGGTCCCCAGCACCAGCCCCGCCAGGCCCGCCGCCCCGCCGAGACCACCGGCCGCCAGCACGAGCGCCGAGACGACCGCCCCCGCGAGGCAGACGAGGTTGACCGCGTCGGGCCCCCGGCGATCCACCTGGCGCCCGGCGAACGGCGTGCACAGCATCGTGCCCGCGTTGACCAGGGCGAGCGCCCCGACCGCGGAGGCGCCCAGGCCGTACACCGGACCGCTCAGCAGCAGCGCGACCGCCGTCCAGACCGCCGAGAAGGCCCCGAAGACCGCGGCCTGGTACAGGCAGGAGCGGCGCAGCTCCGGCTCGGCGCGCAGCAGGCGCAGCGACTCGGCCACCAGCGCCGGGTACCGCTGCGCCGACGGCGGGACCGTCTCCGGCAGCGCCCGCGCCAGCAGGAACGCCACGCCCAGGACCAGGACCGCGGACACCAGGTACGGCGCGCGCCAGCCCGGCCACTCCCCCAGGACCCCGCCGAGCGCGCGCGAGAGCAGCATGCCGCCGATCGACCCGCTCAGCAGCGTGCCGGCGACCACCCCGCGCCGGTCCGCGCTCACCAGACCGGCCGCCATCGGGCCGATGATCGGCGCGACGACGGTCGTGAGACCGATCACCACGCTCGCCGCGAGCAGTACCCCCAGCGTGGGCGCCGTGCCCGCGGCCAGCAGGCCCGCCCCGGTCAGGACCAGCAGCGTGACGATCAACCGGCGGTGCGGGAGCCGGTCGCCGAGCGGGACCAGCAGGAAGATCCCGGCGGCGTACCCGGCCTGTGTCGCGGTCACCACCGGCGCCGCGGCCTGGGCGGTGACGTCCAGGCCGGCGGCCAGGGAGGGGACGACCGCCTGGGGGAAGTAGACGTTGCCGACGGCCACCCCGCAGGTGAGGGCCAGCAGGAAGATCACCGGCAAGGTTCCGCCCCCCGGCCCGCCGGCGACGCGAGGGACCCGGCCGCGAAGGAGAAGGGCGCCCCGTGCGCGGGTGAGGACCGTGCCGCGCGCGTGACGATCGCCGCGCGCCGTTCAGAAGCCGTGTGTTCCATACGGTGAAGTCCACGCCCGCGAGGCCCGGCCGCCAATCGATGTAGCGTGGAGCTTAATGATCAGTTTCGAGCTCGGCGTCGAGGACCTCGCGGACACGCGGTTCGCCCTCTCGGGCCTGAACGAGACCGTGTACAGCCTGCGGGTGCTGCGCGACCCCGGCCTGCACGCGCTGCACCTGCCCTGGCGCGGCTCCGTTCTCGGCCGCCTCGACCCGCGTGACGCCGACCGGCTGGTCGCCCTGGTGGGAAGAAGGCTCGCCCTCCCGGACTTCCTCACCCCCCGGCCGACGGCCTTCGCCACCCCGATGACCGAGGCGATGTCCCTGGTACGCGGCACACCCCCGTGGATCGTCCGCCGGGATCTGGAGGCCGCGCTGATCGAGGGGCCGATCCCCGCCGACGACGCCTCCGCCGCCCGGTTCCGCGACGACACCTGCGACCTGCTGCAGCGCTACTGGGAGCTGGCCGTCGAACCGGTGTGGCCGCGGATGCGGCTGGTGCTGGAGGCCGACATGACCTACCGGGCGCGGCGGCTGGCCGTGGGCGGCGCCCGGCTGCTGTTCGCCGACATGCACCCGAACCTGCGCTGGCACGAGGGGGTGCTGCACATCGACAAGATGATCGGCCGGCATCGGGTGGCCGCGTCCGGGCGGGGACTGCTGCTGATGCCCTCGGTGTTCGCCCACAAGCCCGCGCCGCCGGTAAGCCCCGAGGAGCCGCCCCTGCTGACCTACCCCAGCCGCGCGGTGGCCACCCTGTGGAGCCCGGCCCCGTCCCCGGACGCGACGGCCCTGACCGCGCTGCTCGGCGCGCCCCGCGCGGCGCTGCTCGGCCTGCTGGCGGAACCGGCGCCGACGGTGGAGCTCGCCCGCCGCCTGGGGGTGACCCCCAGCGCCGTCTCCCAGCACCTGCGCGTGCTGTACGCCACCGGCCTGGTCACCCGGGCCCGCGACGGACGGCACGTCCTGTACCGGCGCACTCCCCTGGGCGACCGGCTCGCCGTCCCGCCCGGAGGCCGGCCCGCGGCCCCCTGACCGGTGCCCGCCTTGCCGGTCCCGGGGCCGGAACCGGTCACGCGCCGGGCCGTGGCGCCGCGACCGGAGGAGGGAGTAAGGGCGGTCGGTGGCGGTGAGTAGTGGTTGATCATCATTGTGAGATATGTCCCTTGGGGTGTTCCCGCAGCGGCTACCTTCGTCGTGATCAACACGGCCGGGACGGCACCGGCGGTCGCGTGGGGCGCGACCGGCCCGCCGGAAGCCGGGCCCCCGCGCTCCGGGCGGACGCCCGGGGCGAGGGACGGCCGGGCGCCCGGCCCGTTCGAGTCCGGATCCATACGAGGGGAAACAGGGGACGCCGATCGCGTCCCCTGTGGACAGGGAGCACGAGCGGTGAGAACACACAGCGGCCGGCCGGCGCGATCCGGGTGGGCCTCATGGGCGGCCGTCCTGGTCGCGGCCACGATGACGCTCACGCCGGCCGCCCCGGCGGGCGCGAGCGCGTCCGCGGACGCCGACAGGACCCCGGCGACGACGACCACGAAGAGCACGACCACCACGAAGAGCATGAAGGCCGCAAGGACCGGGAAGGCCGCGGACGTGTGGCGTCCCGCACCCGGAACGACCTGGCAGTGGCAGATCACCGACGAGGTGACCGCTCCCTTCAAGAACGTCACCATGTACGACATCGACCTGCAGGACGCCGTGCCCTCGGCGCGCACCAGGACGATCCCCGGTTTCGGCACCGTCACCTGGCCCAGGGGCGACAACGCCGGGATCGTCGACCGGCTGCACGCCGCCGGGAAGATCGTGATCTGCTACCTGGACACCGGCGCCTACGAGGCCTACCGGCCGGACGCGAGGCTCTTCCCGCGCGCGGTCATCGGCAACAACACCGGGTGGGAGGAGGAGAACTGGCTGGACATCCGTCCCTCCTCGTGGAGCGCCTTCGCGCCGATCATGTGGTCGCGGCTGGACGTGGCCAAGGAGATCGGCTGTGACGGCGTCGAGCCGGACCAGAACAATCCGCTGGGCAACGACCCCGGCTTCCCGATCACGGCGGCGCACCAGAAGGCCTGGTACCTGGAGGTGGCCCGCCAGGCGCACGAGCGCGGCCTGTCGGTCGGCATGAAGAACGGTGTCGAGGTCATCGACGACGACACCGTGGCCGCCTTCGACTGGGCGCTGAACGAGGAGTGCCACTACTACGAGGAGTGCGACACGACCACGCCGTTCATCGAGGCGGGCAAGGCCGTCTTCCAGACCGAGTACGTCGACGTCTGGAAGAGCGAGGGCGTGAACACCCCGGCGAAGGTGGCGGCGCGGGTCTGCCCCTCCGCACGCGCCGACCGCTTCTCGACGATCATCAAGAACGAGGTGCCGGACGCGCTGTTCCTGGCCTGCTGAACCCGGCCCGTCACCGAGCCCGCGACCGAGCCCGGCGGTGGCGGGCGAGCCGGTGGGAGGACGCGGTCGCGCGTCCTCCCGTTCGGTCGGGGCCCCCTGCGGAGAAGCCGGCGGCTCGGCTCAGGTGCTCGGCCCTTCACCTGCCTCCTGTGGCGTGGCCGGTCCACCCGGTGTGCCGGCGATCCGTGTGACGAGGAAGTCGAGCCGCTCCGTCTGGCCGTTCGGGGGGATGCGCCCGCTGTCCGACAGGGCGGCCATGCCGTGCAGCGCGCTCCAGGTGACCTCGGCGAACAGCTCGCGCCGCGGGTCGTCCGGGTCGAAGCAGCTCACGAACTCGTTGAAGGCGGTGCGCAGCGGGGGCGGCGTCTCGGCGTGCGCGAACTTCACATCGGTCGGCAGGACGAACATGGCCTGGTAGAGGGCGGGCTGCTCGGTCGCGAACGCCAGGTAGGCCTGGCAGACGGCGTGCAGTGCCTGAGGCGGCTCGGCGGCGGCCAGCCGGGCACGGCGCAGACGGTCCGCGAGTTCACCGAAGCCTTCGATGGCGACGGCGCGCAGGATGGCGTCCTTCCCGTCGAAGTGGCTGTAGAGCACGGGCTGGCTGTACTCGACCCGCTCGGCCAGCCTTCGTGTCGTCACCGCCTCCCACCCCTCGGCCTCGGCCAGTTCACGGGCGGCCGTGATGATCAGCTGATGGCGTTGGGCGCGTTCACGTTCGCGGCGTTTGGTGATGACGGACATGACGACATCATAGCAACGATAGACATCATGTCCATGATAGGAATATCGTCGCCTTAATAACTAGCGCCGCTAGAAAGCGGTGTTCCTGTCGAGAGGGACCTCATGCTCAGCACCATCGCCACCATCACGACCGTGCTCGCCGGACTGATCGGCGCAGGCGTCATCGTCATGGGCGCCCGCGCCCTGTGGGCGCCGCAGGCCGCGGCCGGCTTCGGCATCCCCGACACACCGACCGAGGACGGCACCTTCCGCGCCTGGCTGGCCGTCAAGGCCGTGCGCGACATCGCCGCTGGGCTTCTCATCCTCGTCGTGCTGGTCGGCGGGACGACCCACCTGCTGGGCTGGGTCGTGCTGGCCGCCGCCTTCATACCCGTCGGCGACGCGGTGATCGTGCTGCGCAGCAACGGGCCCAAGGCGGCCGCCTACGGCGTCCACGGCGTCACGGCGGCGGTGATGCTGGTGATCGGCGCGCTCCTGCTCCTCGCCTGACCACCGGGCGGTGGAGCACGACTCGCCGCGGTCGTCGTTCCGGCCGGCGCATGGGTACCCGGCGTCGGGGCGGGTGATCCGCCCCGGCGTGGCCGACGCGCTCGAGCGGGTGGCCACGGCGCGGGATGGGGCCTCGGCGGAGACGTGGACGCGGGTGGAGCGCCAGCATCAGGCGGGGCATCGGCGGATCGGGCCCGACGGATTGAGCCCGACGGGTTGCCGGTGGCGGATCCCTACCCCGGCCGCGCCCCGTCGGCCCCGCCGGCCTGTCCGGTGACCGGGCCGACACGGGCCGGCGGGGCGTTCGCACGTGTCCGGTGTGCCCACGGGGTTCCCCGGACCCGATGCGTGTATATACACTCTTCTGGTGGAACCAGCAGAGTCCTCATGTGTGTGCACCTCACTGCGGATGGCCACCAGGTCGGTCAACCGGTTGTACGACCACGCGCTCTCCGGGGTCGGGATACGGGTGACCGGCTACAGCATCTTGTCCCGCCTGGCGGAGGAGGGCCCGTTGTCCATCAGCCGGCTGGCCGGCCGGCTGGCGATGGAGCGCACCACCTGCACCCGCGAGGTGGCTCCTCTCCTGGACGCCGGGCTGGTCGAAACGACCACGGGCTCTGATCGACGTGTCCGGATCCTTCGACTGACCGAGGCCGGAGCACGGAAACGCGCAGAGGCGTATCCGCTGTGGGAAGGGGTGCAGAGAAGGCTCGCCAACGACTTCGGTGACGGCGACATCACCGCCCTGCTCGAGCGGCTGCGTCGGTTGCAGGCCAGCAGCAACCGCCTGTCCCAGCCCTGATCAGCCGTCCTGTCGTCCGGTGACATCGAAACGGTGCCACCGCGGACCACCGTGCACCGGCCGTGTCGACCATCCGGTGCGCGGGTGGAAACAGGTTCGTCGACCCATCGGAAGGAACCACGACCATGACACGCAACGCGATCACCACCGACGAGCTCCCCGTACCGGTGGGCCCGTTCTCGGTGGCCGTGCACGGTGACAACCTCTTGTTCGTCAGCGGGCAGGTGGCCCAGGACCCGGCCACCGGCAAGCTGATCGACGGCGACACCGGACGGCAGACCGAGCAGATCCTGGCCAACCTCGCGGTCGTGTTGGCGGCTGCCGGCAAGAACCTCGGGGACGTAGTCCGCGTCGGCGTCTATCTGACGGACATGACCGACTTCGCCGCGATGAACGACGTGTACGGCAGGCACTTCACCGCCCCGTATCCCGCCCGCACCACCATCGGCGTTGCGGCGCTACCCCTTGGTGCGGCGGTCGAGATCGACGTGGTGGTGGCCTGAAACATGGCTTACCACTTCGCCCTGGTGGACGTGTTCAGCGATCGGCCGTTCGGCGGAAACCAGCTGGCGGTGTTCCCGGACGCCGAGGGCATCGGCGAGCAGACCATGCAGCAACTGGCGCGGGAGTTCAACTTCTCCGAAACCACCTTCGTTCTGCCGCCCCGCGACCCCACCCGCAGCTTCCGCGTCAGAATCTTCACACCGGACCAGGAACTGCCGTTCGCCGGCCATCCGACCGT
Source organism: Streptosporangium sp. NPDC050855 (assembly GCF_044456585.1). Lineage (NCBI taxonomy): Bacteria > Bacillati > Actinomycetota > Actinomycetes > Streptosporangiales > Streptosporangiaceae > Streptosporangium > Streptosporangium sp. NPDC050855. The sequence goes on along the minus strand of NZ_JBITFY010000013.1, from coordinate 13,184 downwards.
CGGCACGGCCGCCGTTCTGGCCGGCTCCGGGCCGGCCCGGCAGACGTTCGTCTTCGAGGAAGGTATCGGCCCGGTCACCGTCACCGTCGAAGGAGGGATGATCCGGCTGCATCTGCAGGACCCAGTGTGCGAAACCACCGACGAAGCGCCACCGGCCACGGCCGTGGCCAGGGCCCTCGCACTGCCCGAAGAGGCCATCGTCGACAGCTGGTACGCCGGCATCGGTCTGAGGTTCTGTTTCGTCCGGCTGACCGGCCGGGAGTCGGTCGACCAGGCCCGGCTCGACCGGACGGCGTGGGAAGCCGCGATCGCTGAACGCTGGTCACCGCACCTGTACGTCTTCGCCGGCGACCTCCGCGACGGCGCCCACGTGTACTCCCGCTTCTTCGCGCCGGCGGTAGGTGTCGACGAGGATCCCGCCACCGGTTCGGCAGCCGCTTCCCTGGTCGCCGGCCTCGCCCAGCGGTCGCCCGGCCGGCACGGAACCTACCGCCTGCGGATCAGCCAGGGCGTGGCCATGGGCCGCCCCAGCACCCTGCAGGGCACCGCACACAAGGAGAACGGCCTGCTGACGCAGGTCATCGTCGGGGGAAACGCGGTCGTCGTCGGCAGCGGCACCATGGACCTCCCGGCGGAAGCGGTGCGAGGCGCGCGATGATCTCCGACGAGTACGGCGACCGGTCCGTACCCGCCTGGCCGCGTACGGCGGATCAGTCCGTCGCTTCGCGGACGTCCTTTCCCTGCTCGGCGAACGCCTTGAAGTCCTGCATGTGCTGTTGCGACTGCTTGCGGAAGGCGCCGGGCATCACAAGTCTCACCAGCTTCATCGCGAAGCCGTTGAACCGGTATTCGTTCTCGCTCTCCCACAGTGTCGTCTCCGGGCCGGCTTCGGTCAGCCGTTCGCGCACGGCGCTCCACATGCCCTCGCCGACGATCTCGCGGTCGAAGTGAACGACGCTCGTTCTCGGGATCCGGCGCAGGTCTGCCGGTTCCCGGCGTGTGATGGTCTCGATGCACTCGAACTTCCGCCCGCCCGTCTGCAGCACGACCCGTGACGTGGTGCCGAGCTGCCCGTGCTCCCCGCTCAGCGGCTCGTGCAGCACCAGGCCCCGCAGCCATTTCGGCAGGTGTGCCGGGTCGGAGAGCAGCTGGACCGTCTTCTCCCGCGGCAGGGCGATCTCGATGGAGACGGTGTATCTCATGGGCGCATCGTTCTTTTCCTTGTTCTCATCGTGGGTGCGAGCATTCTCGTCGTGGGTGCGAGCGCCGAGGGCGCCGGTCGGCCCACCGCAGCAGGGACGTCAGGCCGGGTCGGGTGCGTAGAACCTGGTGGTGGCCTCGACTGCGGCCGCGACCTGCTCCGGTTCGCCACCGGCGGCCAGATGAGCCCGGCCCCAGGCTGCGGCGCTGCGCCGGCTGAACTCGCGTCCTTCGGGCGACTTCTCGAACTCCTCGTGGCCGGCGATCTCACCACCGGCCAGGAACCGGGCCAGGGTGAGCAGGGCCAGGTCCCAGCCGACGCCGCCGGCGCCCGGGCCGTAGGTGGGGAAGGAGGGCTCCTCGATGGACGCCGCGTGGATCAGCTCGAGCTCCGTGTCGCCGGCGGGGCCCGGGACCAGGCGCACCTCCACCTCGCTCGTGCCGGGCCAGGCGTCGGCGTCCGGTCCGTAGAGCCAGGACACCTTGAGCAGGCGCGGCGGCTCGCACCGGAGGATGTCGCCGTGCTCACCACCGTCCAACTCGAACTTCCCGCCGGGCCGAAGGTCCCCGGTGACCGGCTTCAACCAGCGGCGCAGCCGCTCGGGGTCGGTGATGGCGTCCCAGACGTCGTCGATCTCCGCGTCGTATCGACGCCGCAACTCCACGGTGTACGCCTCGCCGGCGGGCACTCTGCCGTTGCCCATCGCCCGGTGCACGGCGGCCAGCTCGTCCAGTACGTCTTTCATGTCATCCTCCGTCGGTGGTGGATCGGTTCTCCCCGCATCGGTGCCGGACCCGGCCTGCCGGGGCGGGTTCCCCACCGGCCCGGGGAAGGCGTGCACGTCTGCCCCGGGCCAGCTCGGTCCCCAGGGCGTCGAGGCGTTGTTCCCAGGACCGGCGAAACCGGTCCAGCCACGCGTCGACCTCGCTCAGCGGCGCGGGCTCGACAGCGTAGAACCGCCGGGCGCCCTCGGCCCGCACCGACGCGAACCCGCTGTCACGCAGCACACGCAGATGCTGGGAGACGGCGGGCTGGGAGATGGCGAACTCCGCCCGGACGACGTCCGTGATCGCCCCGGAGGTCCGCTCACCGTCGGCGAGCAGCTCCAGAATGCGCCGGCGTACGGGGTCGCCGAGAATGTCGAACGCGTGCACGACGGAGAGCGTACCGGTTCGCACTTATATAAGTAAAGAATGATATGTACGCCGCGCCGGCTCGTGTCCGCCCGCCATCGCCGCCGGACACACGAATCCGCCGGCGGACTTGACCCTGACGCTGCGTCAACCCTGCATGCTGGCTGTCATGAGCATCCCGCGATGTGGTGGGTCATCGTTGCCACCTGTTCGCCGACCTCTCCTACCGTCGCAGGATCTCCTGAGCCGGCGCCGACCGGGCCCAGGCGAAGTTGAGAGCAGGATCAGAGCATGCTGACCATCGGTCAATTGGCGGCGTATGCCGGCGTCACGGTACGGGCGGTGCGGCACTATCACCAGATCGGACTCCTGCCCGAAGCGGACCGGGATGCCTCGGGCTACCGGCGCTACGGCGTTAAGGCGGTCGTGTCGCTCATCAAGATCCGAACCCTCGCCAACGCCGGCGTGCCGCTGTCTCAGATCGGCCAGATGCTCCAAGCCGACGCATCGACCTTTGCCGAAGCAGTCCAACGGATCGACAGTCACCTGCACGACGAGATCGAACGGCTTGAGACCAGCCGCAAGCAGATCGCGCAGCTCACCGCCGGGGACAGTCTGGCGCTCCCACCGGAGGTGATCTCCTACCTCGATCTGCTTCGGGAGATCGGGGTGGGAGAGCGGATGGTGGAGGCGGAGCGGGACGGGTGGATCCTGGTTGTCGCTGCCTCCTGGCCCGAAGACATCTCCGCGGTCATGGCCGCAAAATTCGCGCAGCTCGATGACCCGCAACTCGTTCGGCTCTACCGGATCCTGTCGGAAATCATCGAAGACGACGACGCATGCGACGACGATCCGCGTCTGGCGGAAGCCGCCGATGTCATGGCCGGCCTGGCCGAGCAGGCATACACCTCCGGCGAGATCGACCCCGACGAGGTCGCGCACGACGACCTACCGGTCGACCTTCTGGACGCACTCGCCGTCGAGTCCGACCCGCGGGTGGAGCGGCTGCTGGACCTGATGCGCGAGCGCGGCTGGGCCGGTTGGCACCGGATGGAGCGGCTGGCGGAGCTCCCCGACTAACCTGCGGACGTCGTTTCACACCTGGACGTCCACCACTCATGTCGGCGGTCGACGGGGTGCGGGACCAGGCTGGTGGAACGCGGTGCGAGGCCGACGTCGCCCCGAGACAGCTCGACCTGACCCGGCTCAAGCCCGCACAGCTCGAGGCGCTCGTGGAGCACCTCTGGCGGGCCCGGCCATCCGATGGTCCACCTCAACGGCGCCCATGCCGACCGGTCGCACTGGCGGCGCATCATCGCCGGCCTCGGCAGCGACTACCGGCACATCACCTACGACGAGCGCCCCGTCCGGGATCCGGTCACCGGCACCAGCCACCGTTCCCTGTTCACTTCTGAGAAAGGAAGATCATGACCATCGAGCGATCCCCCTGGACCGGCATGGTCCCGGTAGACGATACGGCCTTGGCCGTCACCGACACCGCCGGCGACGGTGTCCCCGTGATCTACCTCAACGGCCACGCCGCCGTTCAGCGGCAATGGCGGCGCGTCCTTGCCGAGCTGGGGACCCAGTGGCGGCATATCACCTACGACATGCGGGGGCGCGGTAGGTCGAAGCGTTCGGCGGATTATTCGTTCGAGACGAACATCCGAGATGTCGATGCTGTCCTCGCAGCCCGGGGTGTGGACCGGGCGGTGGTGGTGGGCTGGTCCTATGGAGCGTTCGTCGCGGCGCACTGGGCCGGCCGGAATCCGGCCCGTACCGTGGGCGCGGTCTTGGTGGAGGGCGCGCAGCCCTACGACTGGTTCGACGAGTCCATGGAACCGGGGATGCGCAAGATATGGAAGCGGATCTGGTGGCCCATGCAGCTGCTGCGCCCGTTCGGCATGGCTCCACGGATGACCGGCGACCAGCTGGCAGACAGCAACATCGAGGTCGGCAAGATCGCCCGCGAGCGTGACCTGGGCCCCGTGCTGGACAGCATCACCGTCCCGGCACGCTACGTGGTCGCTTCCGGGGAGTCCTTCGGAAGCCAGGGCGGGCACGAACGGATACGCGCCGGCCTCCCTGCGGTGACCGCCCGCAATCCGAACATCCGGATCAGCGCGAAAGTCGCCAGCAACCACGGTTCGATCCTGCGTAAGGACTATCGCGCCATCGCCGAGGCCGTACGTGAGGTCGCCGCCCTCGGCCACGAGGGGAACTGAACACGCCGCCGTCACGGTGGACCCCGCAGGGGAGAATCCTGACAGCCGTCGGCGCAAGGCCAGAGGTCTGCACGCCCTCTCCCTCCACCGTCTCCACCGTGTCCCCCGCCGTCGGGCAGGTCGGGGATCTCGCCGAACCGGCGCAGGCCTTAGAGCGACCGCACGGACGACCAGCCCCAACGCGGCCAGGAGCGCCTCTCAGCCGGGGTCGGCCCGCAGTTCCGCGGTCACCGCTCGTTCCCGCAGGAGAGCCGCCTCGGCGCGCAGCGCCTCCATCTGCTCGCGCAGGTCCGACAGGCGCATCTGCTCCATGGCCAGGCGCATTCGCGCCTCGTCGCGCTCGGCCACCGCCTCGGCCGCCGTGGCCGCGGCACGTTCCCGGGCCTCGGCGACCTTCTCCGAGGCCCGCTCCTCGGCCTTGGCCAGCCGCCGTGCGGTCCGTTTCTCCACCTCGGCCACGTGCTTCTCCAGCCGCTCGGCCCGGGTACGCGCTTCGGCGGCCTCGGCCACGGCCTGGGCGCGTCCCTCGGCGTCGGCGTCGGCGCGCGCCAGCGCGCGGTCGCGTTCGGCCTCGGCCGCCTGGGCGCGCGCCGACGCGGCGGCGACCGCCTGCTCGGCCTGCCGCACCGCCTTGGCGGCAGTGGCGGCCTCCTGCAGTGCACGGTCGCGTTCGGCCAGAGCCTGCCGGGCCTGCTCCTGCTCGGCCAGCACCTGCTCCCTGGCCCGGCCGGCCTCATCCTCGGCCGCCTCCACCCGCTCGGCCATCTCCCGCAGCGCCGCGTCCCTGGCCGCCTCGGCCCGCTGCGCCCTGCGGGTGGCCTCCTGCTCGGCCTGCCTGGCCCGGCGCTCGGTGCTGGCGGCCTCGTGCAGCGCGGCCAGGGCCTGCTGCCTGGCGGTCTCGGCATCGGCCAGCGCGGTGTCGCGCTCGGCGTCGGCCTCCCGTACCCGCTCGGCCATCGCGTCACGCTCGCGCCGGGCGTGCTCGGAGGCCTCCCGCGCCAGCCGTACCTGCTCGAAGGCCTGCTCGCGCTCGGTGCGAGCGATCGCCACCCGGGTGTGGGCCTCGGCCTGCACCGCGCTCACCTTGGCCTCCACCCCCGCCGGGCTCAGCTCCTGGGAGAGCACCTGTGCCAGCGGCTCTATCGCCGCGATCATGCCCTTCTCCATGCGCTCGTAGAACTCCTCGGCCCTGGCCAGCGCCCCCTCCAGGCCCGGGGTCGCCCGCCGCATCTCGCGTTCCCGCTTGGCCACCGCCTGGCAGTCCCCCTGCGCGCAGTAGGCGCGCGGTCTCCCCCGCCCCTGCCGCTGCTCGATCGGCGTCCCGCAGTGCTTACACGGCGTCATCGTCCCCTGCTCTGGCATGCCCCCAGCGTAGCAGGACTGATTTTCTGGAAATTAGAAATCAATAAAGAAGATCTGTTGCGTTCATGCCTGCTGAAGGTAACTCCCGGGAATGTAAATTCCCGCAAGTTGCTGTCTCCGGTACGACTAGGGCCTGTACGGACTTCAGATCTTTAGATGGGTTTGCGAACTGCCACGAAGTTGTCCTGGCGTAATGCCAGTTGATGTCAGTGGATTTGCCACTTGGTGTCAGCAAGATCACTAGGTCTCACTTGATCCACCTGCCGAAGGTCCCGTGGCGCAGGGAGTTTTCCCAGCTAAGAGCCATATCTTCTGGAACGCTCATCGCTCTGACGTGCGCCACCCGTCGTGTACACGCCGACGCTCCTCCTCCGCACGAGCAACGTCTCCTACGGCCTGCTGAAGATCCTCCGGGGCACTTCGATACCGCTTTTGGCCACCCTCGACTGACGAGCTGTGGCACTTTGCCACGTACTGACAGCCTTCCTTAGCGCCCTGATCTGCATTTTTGCCATCAGGTGTCAGCGCTGTTGCCATCTAAGTGTCAGCAGACGCCTTGGCAGCCTCTCCCAGTGCCGGGGAACGGGGGGTGAAGATCATGTACTGCGCGTGGTGCGTTACGCCAGCGGCTCGGCCTCGCTGTCGAGTGGCGACCGTCATCGCGAGGTCGACAGGGCCCTCCCCCGGGATCACCCGCTCCTATCTCGACGCCCCGTTCCTCCGCCGACGCCTGGTCTCCCAAACGGGGCCGAATCGGCGTCGAGGGAGGCGTTTTCCGGCGTCGGCGGCCGCCGTGGCGCAGGGGCGTGTGCGTCTCAGGGGCGCTCAGGGAAGTCCTCACTACGGGCGGCGTCGTCGGTACCCTCAGCCGATACGGTCTCTGAGGCCGGATGGAGGGCCAGGAGGCGGCTGATCGTCTGCTGGGCGATCTGTTCGCGGTGTTCGGCGGCCTGGGCGCGGTGTTCGGCGTTGTGCAGTGCCTGCTGGTGGGCCTGTTGCAGGGCCTCCAGCCGGGCGTCGGCCACGGCGGTGGCGGTTCGCGCCGCGTCGCGTTCCGTGCGGGTGCGCCGCGCCGCGTCGCGTTCGGTGGCGAGTTCTTCTTTCAGTCGGGCGATGTGCGCGCTGAGGTCCTCGCGGACCTGGCCGGTCTGGGCGCGGGCGGTTTCGGCGTCCTGGTGGGCCTTGCGCCGGGCGGCCTCGGCGCGCTCGAGGCGGCTTCCGGCGGCCTCCAGGTCGCTGCGGGCCTGGTCGAGGTCTGCGGTGCGATCGGCCAGTGCGTTGTGCACGGTGGCGATCTGCCGGTCGTGCTCGTTGGCCGCGGCGGCGGCCTGGCGGCGTTCGGCCTGCAGGACGCCCTGCAGGGCGTCGCGCTCGGAGGTGATGCGGCGGGTGGCGCGCTCGGCGGCTGCGGCGCGTTCCTCGGCCGCGGCGGCGGCCTGCGCCGCGCGGGTGCGTTCGGATTCGTGCTCGCCGGCCGCGCGCCAGGCCGCGCGTTCGGACTCCTCGGCGCGTTGCTGTGCCGCGGTGGCCTGCTGGACGGCCTGGTCGGCTGCGGTGATCGCGGCGTGGGCTTTGTGCTGGGCGGCGGTGGCGCGCTGTTCGGCGGCCGCGGCGGCGGCGCGGGCCTCTTCAGCGGCCTGTTCGGCGGCGTCGACCTGGGTGAGCGCGCCGGTGGTCGCGGCGTTCAGCGCCTCGGTGAAGGCCGCCAGGTGAGCGCTCCACTGCTCGCCCGCGCTCAGCAGGTCGCCGCTGAGCGCGCCGGCGCGGCGCAGGGCGTCGGTGACCGCCGGAGTGTGGGCGGCGGTGCGGGCGCGGTGCGCGGCGGCACGGCAGGCGTCTCCGCAGTACAGGGCCGGGCGGCCGCTGCGGCGGCCTGCGCGGCCTGGTGACTCGAGTCGGTTGGCGCACCCCGAGCGGGCACACATTCGCCCCGTATCGGGAACTTCCTGCTCCGTCTCATGGGTCGCGTCGGCCTCGGTGGGACGAGCGGGATCATCGATCACCGGTACAAACTATCACCGTACTGCTAGCGAACGATCATCTTTTCGTACGTACGAAACGAAACTTTGATGGAACACATCTTCCTCGGCAGGCTTGCGATAACTTTGCTTATCGCAAGCCTGAAGTGCTGAAAATAAAATCTATGATCCTATGAATTTGGGAGAGTGAGCGTATGACGTTGGAGCGCCCGGACGACACCGACGGCAGCATCCTGGGCGGTGGCGACCACGACGTCGACGGGACGGATGCCTTCCCTGAGGAGCAGAGCCCGCTCGAGACCGTGCTCGCCCGGCGCGCCTTGGGTGACAGCGTGACGCCTAGGGACAATGGGGTCATTTTGGATGGGGTGGCGATCGTCGGCGAGCGGCGATCGGCCGACGAGCATGTCACCGAGGAGGCGGCGCGGCTGATCGCGGCGGCTCCGGCGGCCAACACCACCCGCGCCTACGCGCGCATCTGGGCCGGCTACCTGTCCTGGTGCGCCGCCACCGGGCGTACCCCGCTGCCGACCACCGGTGCGACCCTGGCCAGCTTCGTCGCCGAGTTGGCCGGGCGCGGTCTGGCGCCGGCCAGCATCGACCAGGCGTTGGCCTGCGTGTCGTCCGCGCACGGCAAGGCGGGCCTACCCAGGCCGCACACCACCGCCGCCCGCGACGCGCTGCGCGCCTACCGCCGCGCCTGGAGCACCACGGCGGGCAACACGGTACGCAAGGCCCCGCCGATCACCATCGACATCCTGCGCAGCCTCATCGACCACACCCCCGACGACACCCCCACCGGCATCCGGGACCGAGCCGCGCTGGTGCTCGGCTTCGCCCTGATGGGCCGGCGCAGCGAACTGACAGCCCTCGACTGCGAACACCTCACCTTCCCCCGCCAGGGACTGGAGGTGTTCATTCCCATGAGCAAGACCGACCAGGACGCCGCCGGGCAGAGCGTCGCCATCCCCTACGGCTCCCACCTCGCCACCTGCCCGGTCCGCTCGGTGCAGGCCTGGCTGGCCGTCCTGCACGAGCACGGCATCACCACCGGAGCACTGCTGCGGCCCATCGACCGCTTCGGCCGCATCGGTGGCGCCCCCGGCTGGGCCGGCCGCGGCGGACTGCGCCTGTCCGGCGTCACCCTGAACACCATCGTCAAGAACGCCGCCCTGCGCGCCGGCCTGGCCGACGCCGAACGCTACAGCGCCCACGGGCTGCGCGCCGGCGGCGCCACCACCCTGGCCGACGCGAACGTACCCACCGGCAAGATCGCCGAACAGGGCCGCTGGAAGCCCACCTCCCCCACCGTGCACGGCTACGTCCGCGCCGTCGACCGCTGGAAGGACAACCCCATGGGCAAAGCCGGCCTGTGACGTTGGAACCGCGCCCTCCCATGCCGCTCTCCTCTCAACGAGTGGCACAAGAATCCAAGAACCCGCCTCCACAAGACCAGGGGCACACCACCATCAATCCCGGCGCGGTTCAGAGCGCGGCCGGGCGGTCATCTGGCCACGTCCGTGGTGTCGAGGATGCCGACCCGGCGCAGCCACCACCTCCACACGTCCTCCAGGCCGGGGGAGGCAGCCCACTCGGTCTCGGTGACCTTGCCGCGAGCGTAGGCAGCGGTCCGGTCGGCCAGCGCCTGAAGCTCGGCGCCGGTCACCCACCGGGTGACGCGCGTCTTGTCGGCGGATGGGACCGGGGCGCTGGCAACGATGGCGCGGTAGATGGTCCAGTGGTGGCCGGGCGTGCTTCCCTGGCGGACGAGGCGGCAGCACTGGTTGGGCCGCCACCCGCCGGTCATATGCTCCAGTTGGCCGATGGTCAGGCCGATCCCCTCGGTGATCTTTTCGCTGGCGGTCTTCCACGGGTTACCGTGGTCGTCGACATGCCCAGCCGGCAGAGCCCAGGCGTGCGGGTACTCGGCCCGTTCGATCAGCAGATATCGGCCGTGCTCGTCGGTGACGATGACGCCGATGGAGGTGTGGTCGCACACGTCGCGGGCGTGCGTGTCCTGCCCGCACACCCAGCGCTCCAGTGGGGACGGCTCGGCGGCCTCCAGAGCGCGCAGCCGGGACTGAGCGGTGGCTCGGTTCGGCGCCCCAGCCGCGTTGCTCAGGCCCATCGCTGAGGCGATGGCGGCGTAGCTGGCTCCCTCTGCTTTCCAGCGGCGCAGGGTGGCGGCCTGGATCGCCTCCAGGCGCGGGATGAGGTCGCGGGCCAGGGCGTGCATGGTCTCCTCCATGCGCTGACGCTGGCGAGCGCCGGACCGTCCATCATCGTCCGGGCCAGGGAGAATGTGGTCCCAGGCGCCCGCGCGCAGCTCAGCTATGGCGCGCAGAGCGGTGTCCAGGCCAGCGGTCAGGTGCAGCGCGGCCTCGCCGAGCAGCTTGGTCTCAGCGACGCCGAGCCGCAGGTGGATCTCGGAGCCGCCGTGGGTGGTGATCTGCTCGTAAGCGAGGTGGGGGTTGGTCATCAGGCTCTCCTTTGTATGAGACATCATCCACTCTGTATTAAATCTCATACAGAATCAAGAGTATTGAGACCATGTAGACCTTCAGAATCTCTGAACCCTCATCAACACCTAGAGAAGTCCATAAGCCGCCTGGCGAGCGCGGGCGGCGGTGGAGGCAGCCTCGCACATGCGCCCCCATCCCCCGGAGTTGACGGTGCTGCTACTGGCGACGCTGGTGCACGAGCGGGAACGGGAGATCACCGACATACTGGTGAACTTGCTGATCGCGACGGTGCACCGGATCAAGGCGGCGGGCCGGCAGCAAGGTGACCAAGGAGCTCATCAACGCGTTCAAGGGGGTGACCGGCAAGGACAACATCCTGTTCAAGGTCGCCGACGCGGCCCTCGGTCAGCCGGATGAGCCAGTCCGGGAGGCCATCTTCCCAGTGGTCATCGGCGGGGAGCAGACACTCCGGGACCTGGTGCACGAGTTCAAGACCAAGGGCCCGGTCTACCGCACCACGGTGCAGACCACTCTGCGGGCCTCCTGTACCAATCACTACCGCAAGGGCCTGATCGCGCTGCCGGAGACGCTGGAGTTCAGATGCGGCCACCGTCTTCCAGCCGGTGACCGAGGCCGTTGAGCTGGTTCGCCGCTATGCCAAGGCCGGCAACGCCACCTACTACCCGCTGGGTGAAGTGGCCCCCGAGCATCGCGGGCCCTTTGGCGCCTGGGAGGACCTGCTCTTCAAGAACGACAAGCGCGGACGGCGGCGGGCGGTACGGATGGCGGTATGAGATCGTCACCTTCCAGACGCTGCGCTGTAAGGAGATCTGGGTGGTGGGCGCCCATTCCTTCCGCGACCCGGAGGAAGACCTGCCCAAGGACTTCGTGGCCAAGAAGGTGGAGAACTACGCCGAGCCGTACAAACCCTTGGACCCCAAGGCGTTCATCGAGGAGTTGAAGGCCGAGATGCGCGCCGAGTCGAAGGCGCTGAACACCGCGCTGCCCAAGTCGGACTGGGTGGGGATCTCCGAACGCAAGTCCGAGGCGATCAAGCTGACAAAGATTAACGCGGCCGCCGCGATGTCGGCGGCGGGGCGCAGCGAGACGACGGGCGCGCTCACCACGGGTCGTCCTGGCTGATCTGCAGGGCGCCGCCCTGGATCGCAGTGCCGTGCAGGTAGCGATCGTAGGCCGCAGCGATGGTCCCGGCGGCGGTCAGGTCCAGATAGATGCGGCCGTCCAAGAGCAGCGGCCCGCACCGTCCTGGCCAGATCACCGCCGGTCGCGCGTCAGTGTTGAGGAGAGTGACCTCCAAGTCGTCCTGATGAGGGTGTCGGTGTCGTCGAAATAGGCGCCGAGATGGTCGGTCCTTCTACAACACCGCGCACGGGTCAGTCACTACCAACGACGACATTTAATCAACCACGAAATGTTGTTGTAGTACTTACGACCTCGTGCATGATTGCGATGAGGGCATGGTCTGCTGAGGTGACACTCCATTGATCACGCTTCCTGTCTCCCGAACGGGGCGGAAGCGGTCGGATGATCAGCCCTCTGCTGGTCGGACAGAAGCGCGGCCACGGCCCGGACGGTGTTGGGCAGCTGATCGCGACGGCCGTGGTGGCGTGCCAGAGCCCTCCAGTTCTTCAGATGGGCGATGCCGTGCTCGACGGGAATCCGCCGGGAGGAGTGTGCATGCCGGGCCGCGTCGTGATGGGCCATCAGCCATTGGACGTGTTCCAGGTTCCTGCCGCGTCGTCTATGAGGTGGAGTGAGGACCTGACCTCCGGTCTGGCCGCCCAGGCCCTGGTAGCCCGCATCGGCGAGAATCTGCAGGCCGCGGGTGTCGGACAGCAGGTCGACCAACCCGGACTGGCGGGCTTGGGTGATGTCGGCGACCGATCCGGGGCGGGTTTCGCCGCACCACAGCAGCCGCCCTTGGAGGTCGGTGAGGATCATCGTCTTCATCGCGTTCATCCGGCTTTTGCCGGAGACGAAGCGATTTCGTTCAAGAGCGCCGGCGGCCGGGCGGCGCACCCGGATCTCGGTGGCGTCCAAGATCGCCTCCTGGCCGCTGTTTCCCAGGTGGGAGACCACATCGGCCAGAGTTCGCAGCCGCCGTCCCGCAGCGATGCTACAACCCCGTTCGGCCAGGAGGGGGCGGATCTGGTGGATGGCGCGGGTGACGGTGGAGCGGTCGACGCCGAACCAGCAGGCCGGCACATCGTGCGTGACGCCATGACGCAGGTGCGCCAGCGTGGCCAGCAGTCGGTCGATGAACACCAGCTTATGCCTGGCTCCGGCGCCGATGTTGCGCCGTCGCGGGCGGTTGACGAGCGTGGCCAGGTGCCGGGCCTGCCACAGCGGTCCGATGGGCCCTCACCCCGATGTGTGGACACCTTGAGTGCCGGATGATGAAAATCCGGAGACAAGGAGTTCCACGTGGCGATGAAGTCGTATCCGCCGGAGTTCAAGGCGGATGCCGTCGCGTTGTACCTGTCCGATCCGGGACGGACGCTGGCCTCGGTGGCCGAGGACCTGGGAATCAGCCGGGAGACGCTGCGTAACTGGGTACGTCAGGCGCAGGCGGACGGCAGCGCGAGCGCCAAGGAGCGAGGTCCGGCCAAGAAGCCCGCGCGGGACCCGCTATCGTCCGGCGACGTGCTGGAAGAGGAGAACAGGCAGCTCAAGGCCCGAATCCGGGAGCTGGAGCTGGAACGCGACATTCTGCGCCGGGCCGCAAAATATTTCGCGGGAGAGACGAACTGGTGAGCCGCTTCGAGTTCGTTGACGACCACGCGGGCGCCTTCGGCGTCAAG
>NZ_JBITFY010000012.1:131227-300993 GCF_044456585.1 Streptosporangium sp. NPDC050855 | reverse complement strand
GGCTACGAGATCCGCACCGCCGCGGTCCTGCGCGCCATTCCCTGCATCACCACCGTCCAGGGCCTGGCCGCAGCCGTCCAAGGCATCCAGGCGATCGTCCGGGGCGACATCGGCGTGCGGTCCCTGCAGGAGCACGCAAGGCGGCTGAGAGGCGACTGAGGAGCGGTCGGGAGGTTCGTAAACGGCGCCGGTGCCGTAGTCGGAGGTGAGGGAGACGCCTGTTACTCCGGTACAGGTGACGGGCACGGTGCTGACGACGCGCCGCGTCGACGCCTACCATGCGCTGACGGTGGTGGCGCCGGGCATCGCCGAGCGCTTCCGTCCCGGCCACTTCGTCGGGGTGGCCGTCGGCGGGCCGCAGACGTCGATGCTGACGCGCCGGGCCTTCTCCGTCCACGACGTCAAGCCCGACTACGGCGGCACGGTCGAGTTCGTCTTCGCGGTGCGCGGGCCCGGCACGGCCTGGCTGGCCGAGCGCCGCGCCCGCGACCCGCTGGACCTGGTGGGCCCGCTCGGCCGCCCGTTCCCGCTGCCCCGCGACCCGGTGACGTGCGTGCTGGTCGGCGCCGAGCACGGGTCGGCGACGCTGTTCACGGTGGCCGACGCCCTGCAGGGGCGCGGCTGCCGCGTCGACTTCGTCCTGGGCGGCGACTCCGCCGACCGGGTCTTCGGCGCCCTGCGCGCCCGCAGGATGGGGGAGACCACCACGCTGACCACCGAGGACGGCTCCCTGGGCATGCGCGGCCGGGTGACCGACGTGCTGCCCGGCGTGATCGCCGACGTGCGGGCCGACGCGGTCTACGCGTGCGGCCCGCTGGAGATGCTGCGCGGCGTCACCGCGGTGGCCGTCGAGTTCGACATCCCGGTCCAGGTGGCCGTGGAGGAGCGGATGGCGTGCGGGATCGGGGTGTGCATGACGTGCGTGCTCCCGGTCATCGGGGACGACGGTGTAACCCGGATGGTGCGCTCGTGCGTCGAAGGACCGGTCTTCCGGGGCGAGCGCGTCCGCTTCGACGACGTCGGGACCATCCCGTTCGACGCGCTGGGAGCACCCGGTGGGGGAACGCGGAATGTCGGTTGACATGCGGACGTACCTGGGGCACGTGGAGCTGGCCAACCCGGTCACCACGGCCGCGGGGTGCGCCGCGTCCGGTTCGGAGCTGGCCCAGTTCTTCGACCTCGCCCGGATCGGCGCGCTGACCACGCGGTCGATCACCATGGCCCCCAGGGCGGGCCGTCCGACCCCCAGGATGGCCGAGACGCCCTCGGGCATGCTCAACGCGGTCGGGCTGCAGGGGCCGGGCGTGGACGCCTTCCTGGAGCGCGAGCTGCCCTGGCTGGCCCAGCGGGGCGTGCGGACCGTGGTCTCCATCGGCGGCGGCACCGTGGCCGAGTACACCGCGCTGGCCCGCAGGCTCACCGACGCCCCCGGCGTCACCGCCGTCGAGGTCAACCTGTCCTGCCCCAACATCGAGGACCGCGGCCGGGTCTTCGCCCGCGACGGGGCGGCCAGCGCCGAGGTGATCGCCTCGGTGCGCTCGGTGATGCGCTACGACGTGCCCGTGGTGGCCAAGCTCTCCCCGGACGTGATGGACATCGTCAGCATCGCCCGCGCGTGCGTGGACGGCGGCGCGGACGCCCTCTCGATGATCAACAACCCGCTCGGCATGAGCATCGACACCGAGGCCATGCGGCCCTCGCTCGCGGCCGTCACCGGGGGCCTGTCCGGGCCGGCGATCCGGCCGCTGGCCGTACGCTGCGTCTGGCAGGTCCACGCGGCCCTGCCCAGCGTGCCCGTCATCGGCATGGGCGGCGTGCTGACCGGCAGGGACGCCTTCGAGCTCATCCTGGCGGGGGCCTGTGTCGTCGCGGTGGGCACGGCGCTGTTCCACGACCCCTACGCCTGCCTGCGCATCCTGCGCGAGCTGGAGGAGCTCCTGGCGGCCCGCGGGTTCCACCGGCTGGCCGACGCGGTCGGGCTGGCCCACCGCCCGCCGGGGGCGCCCACCCGGCACCGTACAGATCTTGAGGAGAGTTCCCTGTGACGCCCGCACCCATCGCCGTCGCCCTGGACGCGCCCGATCTCGAGACCGCGGCACGCTGGGCGAGCCTGGTGACCCCGCACGTCACCACCGTCAAGGTCGGGCTGGAGCTGTACCTGCGGTACGGCCCCGACGTGATCGCCTCGGTCCGCGGCGCCAGCGGGGTCAGGGTCTTCCTCGACCTGAAGCTGCACGACATCCCCAACACCGTCGCGGGCGCCGCCAGGGCCGTGGCGCGGCTCAAGCCGGCCATCCTGACCGTCCACGCGGGCGGGGGACCGGCGATGATCCGGGCGGCGGTGGAGGCCATGCCGCACACCCAGATCGCCGCGGTCACCCTGCTCACCTCGCTCTCGGAGGCCGACCTGGACCAGATGGGCGTCAGCGGCCCGCCCGAGGACGCCGTACGGCGCCTGTCGGCCCTGGCGGTCGGCGCGGGGGCACAGGCCCTGGTCTGCTCACCGCGCGAGGTCGCCGCGGTACGCGCCGAGGTCGGCCCGGACATCACGCTGATCACTCCCGGGGTCCGGCCCGCCGGGGCCGCGAGCCAGGACCAGGCGAGGGTGGCCACCCCCGAGCAGGCGTTCGCCGACGGGGCCGATCTGCTCGTGATCGGCCGTCCGATCACCGGCTCCGCCGACCCCGGCGCGACCGCCGCGGGCATCGCCGCGGCGCTGCGGAGGACGTCCGCGGCCACCGGACGCCACCACTGACCGGATCCCCGGAAAACTCGGCCCTGAGCGTAGTTTCGTCCACACAGCGCGAGATCACGGGTACGGAAAGTCACGAAGGAGATTTTCTCGGGGGATAAAGTGGCCTTGACGTTGCTTGGAGCGCCATGACCAGCTAGTTTCCCTTCCCGTCCGAGTACATCGACAGGAAATTCGAGGTGACCCGGCGTGGCTCTTCCTCCCCTTACCCCTGAGCAGCGCGCCGCAGCCCTAGAGAAGGCTGCCAAGGCACGCAAAGAGCGTGCCGAGGTGAAGAACCGCCTGAAGCACGGGGCGGTCTCTCTGGCTGAGGTGCTCAAAGACGGGCAGGCCGACGACGTCATCGGCAAGATGAAGGTTTCGGCTCTCCTGGAGTCGCTCCCCGGCGTGGGCAAGGTCCGCGCCAAGCAGCTCATGGAGCGGCTCGGCATCGCAGAGTCCCGCCGCGTGCGGGGCCTGGGTACGAACCAGCGGGCCTCGCTCGAGCGTGAGTTCGGCGGGGCCGAGAGCTAGTCTCGGTTCATACGACCACGCAGCCCCGCACGGGGACGCATCACGGGGGGTTTGGAGTGACCGGAACGTCGTGGTCCGACAGGAGTCGGGCTCCGGAGGCAACCGCCGAGGGCGGTGCCGGTCGCTCCACGTCCCCGGCCGGGAGTCCGAGGGGGGCCGCAGCCCTCACCGGCCTGCCGGAGGGCAGACGTCTGACGGTCCTGTCGGGGCCGTCGGGCGTCGGCAAGTCCACGGTCGTCGCCGAGCTTCGGCGGGCACACCCCGAGGTGTGGCTGTCGGTCTCGGTGACCACCAGGAAGCCCCGCCCGGGGGAGACCCACGGCGTGGAGTACTTCTTCGCCGACGACGAGGAGTTCGACCGCCTCGCCGCCTCGGGGGAGCTGCTGGAGTGGGCCGAGTTCGCCGGCAACCGCTACGGGACGCCGCGCGGCCCGGTGCTGGACAAGCTCGCCGCCGGGGTCCCCACCCTGCTGGAGATCGACCTCCAGGGCGCCCGGCAGGTCCGCGCGACCATGCCGGAGGCGCTGCTGGTCTTCCTGGCCCCGCCGAGCTGGGCGGAGCTGGAGAAGCGGCTGCGCGGCCGGGGCACCGAGCCCGAGGACGTCATCGCCCGCCGGCTGGCGGCCGGCCGGATCGAGATGGCGGCCGAGCAGGAGTTCGACGTGACGCTCGTCAACACGTCCGTCCGGGACGTGTGCCATCGGCTGATAGCCTTGTTGGCTGATGCTCCCGAGGGTTCACGCCTCGGACGTTCACCTAGCTAGGGGAAATCCACGTGGCAAGCAGCGCCGCCTACTCCGAAGGCATCACCAACCCGTCGATCGACGCCCTGCTCGACATCGTCGACAGCAAGTACAGTCTCGTGATCTTCGGCTCCAAGCGGGCGCGTCAGATCAACGCCTACTACTCCCAGCTCGGCGAGGGCCTGCTGGAGTACGTCGGCCCGCTCGTCGAGACCCACGCGCAGGAGAAGCCGCTCTCCATCGCGCTGCGCGAGGTCAGCGAGGGCCTGCTCACCTCCGAGCCGATCGAGGGCTGACCCCCTTCCGATGCCGACCCCCGACCAGGACGGCCTGCCCGCGGTGCCGAGGGTCGTCCTCGGCGTGAGCGCGGGCATCGCCGCCTACAAGGCGTGCGAGCTGCTGCGCCTGTTCACCGAGTCCGGCCACGACGTGCGGGTCGTTCCCACCAGGGAGGCGCTCCGCTTCGTCGGCGAGCCCACCTGGGCCGCGCTGTCCGGCAACCCGGTCACCGTCGACGTGTGGGAGTCCGTGCACGAGGTTCCGCACGTCCGCATCGGGCAGGGCGCCGACCTGGTGGTCGTCGCTCCGGCCACCGCCGACGTGCTCGCCAAGGCCGCCCACGGGCTGGCCGGCGACCTGCTGACCAACACCCTGCTCACCGCGCGCTGCCCGGTGGTGTTCGCCCCGGCGATGCACACCGAGATGTGGGAGCACCCCGCCACCCGGGCCAACGTGGCCACGCTCCGCGAGCGCGGCTCGATCGTCCTGGACCCCGCCGTGGGCCGGCTGACCGGCGCCGACAGCGGCCGGGGCCGGCTGCCCGACCCGAAGGAGATCTTCGAGGTCTGCCGGCGCGTCCTGGGCGGGCGCCCCGCCGACCTGGCCGGCCGCCGCGTGGTGATCTCCGCCGGGGGGACCCGCGAGGCGATCGACCCGGTCCGCTTCATCGGCAACCGCTCCTCGGGGCTGCAGGGATACGCCCTGGCCCGTACGGCCCTCGCCCGCGGCGCCGAGGTCACCCTGGTGGCCGCCAACGTCGCCCTGCCCGACCCGGCCGGGGCCGAGGTGGTCCGGGTCGAGTCGGCCCTGGAGCTGCGCGCCGCCGTGCTGGAGGCGGTGGAGGGCGCCGACGTCGTGGTCATGGCCGCGGCCGTCGCCGACTTCCGGCCCGCGGCCCGGAGCGGATCGAAGATCAAGAAGACCGCGGGCGACCCCGACGCCATCCATCTGGTGAAAAATCCGGACATCCTGGCGGAGCTGGGGGAGCGGCGCCGCGAGGGTCTCAAGCCGTCCCCGGCGGTGATCGCGGGGTTCGCGGCCGAGACCGACGACGTCCTCGCCAACGGGCGCGCCAAGCTGGCCCGCAAGGGCTGCGACCTGCTCGTCGTCAACCAGGTCGGCGAGAACCTCGCCTTCGGCACCCCCGACAACGCGGCCGTGGTCCTGTCCGCCGACGGCGGGCGGACCGACATCCCGCGCGGTCCCAAGGAGGCCCTGGCCGACACGGTCTGGGACCTCGTCGTCGCCCGCCTGGGCTGACGGGTCCCGCCCGCACGCCCTCCCGCCGGTCCCCCCTCCGCGCCCCCTTGCCCCGGCGCAGCCGCCGACGGATACTTCCTCCGAGACGACCTGCAACATCGCAGTCGGAGGGGTCTCGATCATGCCGGTCACCGCCGCGGTCAGAGCCCGATGCCGCGCTCTGCTCCCCCCGGGGGAGGAGATCCACTACGTCCTGCCGGCGCTCTCCGCGGGCCCGCCGGGCATGGCGACCTTCCTCATCGTGATCACCGATCGCGCCATCTGCGTGCTGTCCACCAAGTTCTTCGACCGTGACGCGCCGACCTCGGTCTACGCCACCCACGCGCGGCGTACCCGGCTGGGGCCGCCGGAGTTCTCCGCGGGCACTGCCATCGAGCTCGGCGGGATGGTGTTCGAGATCGACGAGGAGTACGCCGCCGTGATCTCCGCCGCCGACGCCGAGATCTTCGCCCCCGAGACGCTGCCCCCCGACCCGTTGCCCGATCTATGACATCTCGGATTTTCCGGGCGGGCGAAATTTCCGGCGACACGATCCGGGACGGCTTCGCGACGTCGACACGGGTGCGGTTAGACTTCGCGAAGCGCTACTGGTGTCGTGCCGACGCCAGAGCCCCCAGACGCCAGCAGCCGCTGCATGAGGAGCCACTGACTTGTCCCGTCGTCTTTTCACCTCCGAGTCGGTCACAGAGGGCCACCCCGACAAGATCGCCGACCAGATCAGCGACGCGATCCTCGACGCCATGCTCAAGGGCGATCCCAAGAGCCGGGTCGCCGTCGAGACGATGATCACCACCGGTCAGGTTCACGTCGCCGGAGAGGTGACGACGGAGACCTACGTCGACATCCCCGGTCTCATCCGGGAGAAGATCCTCGAGATCGGCTACGACGCCTCGCACAAGGGCTTCGACGGCGCCTCCTGCGGCGTGTCGGTCTCCATCGGCGCGCAGTCGCCCGACATCGCCCAGGGCGTCGACGACGCCTACGAGAACCGCGAGGGCGAGGCCGACGACGAGCTCGACCGCCAGGGCGCGGGCGACCAGGGCCTGATGTTCGGCTACGCCTGCCGCGAGACCCCCGAGCTGATGCCGCTGCCGATCCAGCTCGCGCACCGCCTGGCCGAGCGCCTGTCGCAGGTCCGCAAGGACGGCACGGTCCCCTACCTGCGTCCCGACGGCAAGACCCAGGTCACCGTGGAGTACGACGGCGACCGGCCGGTCCGGCTGGACACCGTGGTCGTCTCCACCCAGCACGCGGCCGAGATCGACCTCAAGGAGATGCTCGCCCCCGACATCAAGGAGCACGTGGTCGACCCGGTCCTGGCCGGCCTGGAGCTCGACACCGAGGGCTACCGCCTGCTGGTCAACCCGACCGGCCGCTTCGAGATCGGCGGCCCCATGGGCGACGCCGGCCTGACCGGCCGCAAGATCATCGTCGACACCTACGGCGGCATGTCCCGCCACGGCGGCGGCGCCTTCTCCGGCAAGGACCCGTCCAAGGTCGACCGCTCGGCCGCCTACGCCATGCGCTGGGTCGCCAAGAACATCGTGGCCGCCGGCCTGGCCGACCGCGCCGAGGTCCAGGTCGCGTACGCCATCGGCAAGGCTCACCCGGTCGGCGTGTTCGTCGAGACCTTCGGCACCGAGAAGGTCGAGATCGACAAGATCCAGGAAGCCGTGCTGAAGGTCTTCGACCTGCGCCCGGCCGCGATCATCCGTGACCTCGACCTGCTCCGCCCGATCTACTCGGGCACCTCCGCCTACGGTCACTTCGGCCGGGAGGGCTTCTCCTGGGAGTCCACCGACCGCGCCGACTCCCTGCGCGCCGCCGCCGGTCTCTGACCCGCGCCGTGTTCCACGACGGCCCCCGTGAACCTCCCACGGGGGCCGTCGCACGTCCGGCTCCCGCTGGAGCGCGGGTTTCGCCGGGGCGCGAGTCCTGCCGGGTCGCGGGTTCCGCCGGGGGCGCGGGTTCCGCGGGCCCGCGGGTCTCGTCGGGCCGCGGGTCCAGCCGGGTTCCCGGGGGCGGCGTTTGACCCTCCTGCTGGAGGAGGTCGGATGCTGGATCCATGTTGAGCATCGGTGAGTTCGCGAACCTGACGGGTTTGAGCGTGAAGGCGCTGCACCACTACGACGAGAAGGGCGTCCTCGTCCCGGCCGAGGTCGACGACGGGTCACGCTACCGGCGCTACTCCGAGTCGCAGGTCCGTGCCGGGGCGACCGTCCGGGTCCTCCGTGACGCGGGCGTCCCCCTTCCCCGGATCGCGGACGCGCTGCGCGACGGCGACGTCGCGGGCACGCTCGCACGTCATCGCGAGGAGGTCCTGTCGCGACGGGCGGCGGAGGACGCCGCGCACACCGCGGCCGAGCTGGCCGTCACCGCCTATGCCGCCCCGGTGGACGTGACGAGGAGACGGGCCGCGGCGCAGCCGTACGTCGCGCGGGTTCTCCTGGTCGGTGTCGCCGACGACACCGACGCCGGCAACGAGCTCGCGAACGAGCTGTTCGGCGAGCTGTTCACGGCGTTGCACCGCGACGGCCTGGGCCCGGCGGGGCCGTTCTGGACGACGATCCAGGAGGGCCCTGGGCCCGAGACGGTGCGCCTGCTGTGCTGCTGGCCCACGCGGGAGCCGGTGCCGGAGGGCTGGGGCGGAGAGGGCGTCGTCACCGGGGAGCTGCCCGCGCGTACCGAGCTGGTGGCCTCGTGGCGTCCGGCCGGGAACGCGACCGTGCCGGAGGGGGTGGTGCACCCGGCCGTCGTGGGGCTGTTCGAGGCCGTCGCCGGGCTGGGCGTCGACCTGCGCGACGCGGAGATCCGCCAGCGCGTCGTCGGCACCGGCACCGAAACCGACCCCGGGCAGGTAGCCGGTGAGGAGGCCGGTGAGGCCGGTCACGACGAGGACGACGTCACCGTCGAGGTCGCCGTCACCATCGGATCCTGACCGGCGCGTACCCCCGGCGGGGGTGAACGCGGGGCGGGGGCGGCTCTCAGGGGCGTGCCGTCGTGCCCCCGCGACCCGTAGCCGGTGCCCGTTCCGGCGCGGTGTCGGTCCACTGGCCGCCGAAGGTCATCCGCCTGACCGGTGGTCATCGCCCCGGCCAGGTCCCTCAGCCCGTGGCGGTCGAGGTCGGCGGCACCGGCGGGGTAGGCGCCGCGCCGGGCGACGAAGGCCCACAGCACGTAGTCCCGGAGGCCCGCGGTCAGGGAGTCCGGGTCGGGCCCGAGGCCGCCGAGATCCGTCTTCGGGGTGGCGGGCCCGGTATCCCGCCCGGCGGGATCCCCGCCCGCGGCACCTGGTGGGTCGCCGGGCCCAAAGATCACGAGACCGCGCTGGAGCACCTCCGGCGAGGTGAGGCGGGTGCGCCGGTCAGCCGCCTTGAGGGGATGCCGGCGCGGTCCACGTACAAGATCGCGTCCGTGACGGAGCGCGGGGCATGTCCGCGGGGGCACGATGCTGACGGCGCTCGCCCTGGCGCGCCTCGGAGGCGTCGGCCCGCGCCGTGCCGGTGCTCCATCGGGTCGTGGCGCGGGTGGATCCGCGACCTCGTGATCTCGCCTCCGGGCAGGCCCTACCCCCCGTTCTCCACGGTGTAGGTGGTCTGGACGAAACCGGCGTCGTGGACCGTGGTGGAGCGGTGGACGAGGGGGATGTCCGCCTCCAGGGGGCCGAAGAGGGGCAGGCCGCTCCCGATCAGCACCGGGGCCGTGGTGACGGTCAGCTCGTTCACCAGCCCGGCGCGCAGGAACGAACGCACGACCTGGCCCCCGTCCGCGTAGACGCTCTTGGTGCCGCGCTCGGTCAGGGCCCGTACCAGCCCGTCGAGGTCGCGGTGGACGGTGACGCGGGGGTCGGCGCCCTCCTCCAGGCGGGTGCTGAGCACCGCCACGTGCATGCCGTCGTACGGCCAGTGCCCGGCACCGAAGGCGAGGGCGGTCTCGTAGGTGACGCGGCCCATCACGACGGTGTCGATCCCGGCGATGAACTCCCGGTAGCCCATGTCGCCGGCCTGTTCCCCCCGGCCGGTGAGCCAGCCGATGTCGCCGTCGGGGCGGGCGATGAACCCGTCCAGGCTGGTGCCGATGAACACCGAGACGGTGAACGGTGGCAGGGATGTCATGGTGTGGACCTCCTCGGTGGGTCGTCGGTGTGGTCGAGGGCGTCGAGGCCGTCGGGCCGGTGGACGCACAGCAGATGGTCGATGTCGGCGCGCAGGGCGTGGACGAGGTCGCCCTCGCCGGTCAGGGCCCACAGGATGAGCGTGCCGTTGTAGGCGACCTGGACCGCGCGGGCCAGCCGTACGGGATCGGCGTCGCCGGTCAGCCCGCCGGTGGCGACGGCCTCGGTGAGCAGGCCGGTGATCTCCTCCCGCATCCGGCGGGCCTGGGTGACGGCGTGCGCGCGGAACTCCGGATCGGTCAGGTCCAGCTGCAGGAACGCCAGGCCGTTGGCCGCCTCCTCGGGCGTCCGCATGGTCGAGGCCAGCTCGGTCAGGGCCTGCTGCAGGGCGGGCAGGGGAGCGTCGTGCCGCTGCCGTGCCCGCCGGAAGACCTCGCCCGTGCCGGAGGCGGACCACTCGGCGAAGGCCAGCAGCAGGCCGCGCTTGGACCCGAACCGCTGCACGAGCGCGGCCGGGGAGAGCCCGGCCTCGGCGGCGACGGCGGCCAGGGTCAGGCCCGCCGGGCCGTGACCGCCGATCGCCCGCCCCGCGGCCCGCAGGATCGCCTCGTCGCTGGTGGTGCGAGGCCGTGCCATGGCCCTCCTCCGGTCGGGTCCTCGTCCGTTCGTGAATGAGCATTCACGAACCCCGTCGTGAGGAGGCTACCGCTTCGGGAAGAGTTTGTAAAAGAACGTTCATTTACTAACGGACCCGGGACGCTCGCCCCTGTTCCGGGGCGTGCACAGGAGCCTCGCCCTGCCCTCGCCGGATCGTGCGGGGAGCCGGCCTTCGAGCGGGAGCGTGCGGGCGAGGCTCACCTGAGCCGCGGCGTACGGGGGAGCCTCACCCCTTGCGGCGGAGCGTGCGGGTGAGGCTCACCCCTTGCGCCGGAGCGTGTGGTGGACGGTCACGCCGGTGAGGACCAGCGACCCGGCGGTCAGGAGGGCGGCCTCTGTCCACTGGAAGCGCCAGAACCGCGACGGCGGGTGGTGGTAGAGCGCGTAGCGGTAGCCCTTGCCGAACAGGCACCGTTCGTGGGCCTCCTGGTTCCGGTTGCTGCGCCCGGCGTCCGGCGGGCGGAGACAGACCCCGGCCGGGGGAGCGGCCAGTTCCCTCCCGGAGGGGTCGACCCAGGCGCCGCTCACCAGCCGCGCGTCGGGGTCCGGCGGGACGGTGGTGCCCGACAGCACGGTCCGCACCGGCTCGGCGTAGTGCTCGCTCAGGCCGAACAGGGTGAACGTCGTCACGGAGACCACGGCCACCACCAGCGCCATCGCGGGCAGCGTGCGCCGCAGCAGCGCCCCGGCCGCCGTGCCCGCCGTGAAGGCGTACAGCCACCACGCCGCAGGGGCGACGCCCACCATGTTGAAGACGCCGACGTTGCCGAAGACGTCCTGCCGGAAGACCGGCCGCCACAGGCTGATCATCAACGACGTCAGCAGCCCGGCGACGACCACCAGGGTGCCGAGCACGGCGAGCTTGACGGTCAGCCAGCGGCGCACGGAGACCGACTGGGTCCAGGCCAGCCGGTACGTGCCGCGCTCGTACTCACGGCCCAGCAGCGGCGCGCCCCAGAACGCGCCGATCAGCGCCGGGGCGACGATCGGCATCCAGCCGAAGATCGAGTACACGGTGTCGTGGCGTTCGCCGAGGGCTCTGGCCAGGTCCCAGCACGTGGCGGCCGTTCCCGGGCAGCCGGGTGGCGCGTGCTCGGAGATGTGGAGCCCGGCCTCCACCGCCGAGCCCAGCAGGAGCAGGCCGAGCGCGGCGAGCAGCGCGCCGGTGACGAGGATCTGCGCCCGGTGCTGGCGCCAGGTCGTCCAGATCACGCCCTCACCTCCGCGGGAGCGGGGAGCGCGGCCGCGTCGGGGCTGCGCAGGTAGGCCATCACCAGCTCCTCCAGGTCGGCGGGACGGGCGCTCCAGCGCGGGTCGAGCACGGACGCGCCCCGCACCAGCAGCCGGGTCCGCGTGCCGGTGCGGCTCGCCTCGACCACCCGGCTCCCGGCCGGTGGGGTGCCGGCCCCGGCCGGTCCGGTCAGCACCAGGTGGTCGGCGAGCAGGTCGTCGATGTCCCCGCTGACCTGCACCCGGCCGCCGTTGATCACGATGAGCCAGTCACAGGTGTCGCGCAGGTCGGCGACGACGTGGGAGGAGAGCAGGACCGTCAGCGGCTGCTCGGCGACCGCGGCCATCAGGACGCGCATGACGTCGTGCCGGGCCAGCGGGTCGAGGTTGGCCAGCGGCTCGTCCAGGACCAGCAGACCCGGACGCCGGGCCAGCGCGACGGTGAGCGCGACCTGTGCCTGCTGCCCGCCCGAGAGCCCGGAGACCCTGCGCTCCAGCGGGACGCCCAGCCCCTCCAGGCGGGCGACGGCGTAGGCGTCGTCCCAGGTGGGGTTGAGCCTGCGCCCGAAGGCGAGCATCTCGGCGACCGTGAAGGCGTCGTACAGCGGCTTGTCCTGGGCCATGAAGGCCACCTGGCCCGCGACGGAGATCGTCCCGGCGTCCGGGGCCAGCAGCCCGACGACCGCGTGCATCAGCGTGGTCTTGCCCGCCCCGTTGGGACCCAGCAGGGCCGCGACCCGGCCCGGCGGGACGGCCAGCGAGCAGTCGCGCAGCGCCCAGGTGCGGCGGTAGCGGACCCCCAGGCCGGTCGTTCGCAGTGCGTCGGTCACGCTATGCCCTCCCGGAGGCGGCCGGCCAGCGCCGTGGCGAACAGCGCCTCCATGTCGTCACGGTCGAGACCGGCCGCGTGCGCCCGCCCCACCCATTCCTCCAGGTCCCGGTGCAGGGCGGCGTGGTCGGCCAGCCGGGCGCCGCCGATCGAGCGCTGGACGAAGGTGCCCTGCCCCGGCCTGCCCGTCACCAGCCCCTCGCGCTCCAGCTCGCGGTAGGCCTTGAGCACGGTGTTGGGATTGATCGTCAGCGCCTCGACGACCTCCCGCGCGGTGGGCAGCCGGTCGCCGGGCCGCAGCGTGCCCAGCCGGAGGGCCTGTTTGACCTGGTGGACGAGCTGGAGGTACGTCGACACCCCCGATCCGCGGTCCAGATGGAATTCGATCACACAAAGCACCCTTTCGCTATATGAATAGTTGAATGGTGTTGGAGGCGATCTTCTTTGTCAACACGTCCGGGTCCCGCCGGCCGCGGTCGGGGCCGGCACCGGCCGGGACCCTCCGGAGGTCGCGGGCCGGGACCTCGGGGGTTCCGGGACTTCCGGGATCCCCGGGCGGCGCGCCGGACGTGGGGTGCCCTCCCGTCCCCGTCGTGGTCCCACCCGTTCCCCCGTCGTCCCGTCCCCGTTCTCAGGCGGGGAGGGCGGGGCGTGCGACGTGACCTGATCGGCGCGGCCGGAGACTAGGATTCGGGATCGTCCCGCGTTCCCCTCTCCACCCGAAGGACCCGCAGGTGCCCCACCCCGAAGGACCGGCAGGCGCTCGGTGACCTACGCCGGCCCGACAGCGGACGACGGCGCGTTGCTGCCGCTCGACGCCGTACGCGAGCGCCCGGCGGTCGCAGTCCCGGTGGGCGGCGCGGGCCTGCTGGAGCTCGACGCGGCCCGTGCGACCCGGGGCGTGCCGGAGCTGGCCGCGGCCTCGCCGGTCGCGCGGGTCCTCGTGGACACGCCGCTGCCGCACCTCGACCGGCCGTTCGACTACCTCGTCCCGGCGCCGCTGGACGCCACCGCGGTGCCGGGCTGCCGGGTCCGGGTCCGGTTCGCCGGCAAGCTGGTCGACGGCTTCCTGCTGGAACGCGCGGAGACCACCGACCACCAGGGCAAGCTGGCCCGCCTGGAGAGGGTCGTCTCGGCCGAGCAGGTGCTCACCCCGGAGATCGCCGCGCTGGCCCGCGCGGTGGCCGACCGCTACGCCGGGACCATGGCCGACGTGCTGCGCCTGGCCGTCCCGCCCCGGCACGCCAGGGTGGAGGCCGAAGATCACGACACGCCCGGGACGCATCCCGGGCCGAAAATCACACCGGGATCCGGTCCGGACTCCGGGGCGGACCCGGCGCGAGCCCCCGGACCGTCCCCGGACCCCGCCCCGGGCGAGCGTCCCGGCCCCACGCCGGTGAACCCCGACCCGGGCCCTGCTCCGGGATCGGCATCGGGAGCGACCTCGGACTCGGTCCCGGACTCGGTCCGGGGCGCGGCCGGCGTGGACGGGGTCACCGGCCGGGCCGAGGCCCCCACCGGCGCGCCCGCCCTCCCGGAGGAGGCCGGACCCGGGCCGTGGGCCGACTACCGGGAGGGGGAGGCGTTCCTGGCGGCGCTGGCCCGGGGGGACTCGCCCCGGGCGGTGTGGACCGCCCTGCCCGGGACCACCGAGCACGGCCCGCAGTGGCCGGAGGCGGTCGCGGTGGCCGTACGGGAGGTCCTGCGAGGGGGCAGGGGGGCCCTGGTGGTCCTTCCCGACGGGAAGGACGTCACCCTGGCCGACGCCGCGCTGAGCGCGGCCCTGGGGCCCGGCGCGCACGTGGCGCTGACGGCCGACCTCGGGCCCGCCGAGCGCTACCGCCGGTGGCTGCGCGCGCTCAGGGGCCGGGTACGGGTCGTCGTGGGCACCAGGGGGGCGGCGTTCGCCCCGGTCGCCGACCTGGGGCTGGCGGTCGTCTGGGACGACGGCGACGACCTGCACTCCGAGCGGCTCGCCCCGTACCCGCACGCCAGGGAGGTCCTGGCGCTGCGCGCGCACCAGGCGCGCGCCGGCCTGCTCATCGGGGGTCACGCCCGCACAGCGGAGGCCACCCGGCTCATCGCGGCCGGCTGGGCCGGGCCCGTCGTCGCGGCGCGCGCCACGGTCCGGGCCAGGGCGCCCAAGGTCCGGCCGGCCGGGGAGGACGCGGAGCTGGCCAGGGACGAGGCCGCCAGGGCCGCCCGGCTGCCCAGCCTGGCCTGGCGGACCCTGCGCGCCGGGCTGGAGACGGGTCCGGTGCTGGTGCAGGTCCCCCGGCGGGGGTACCTGCCCGCGCTGGCCTGCCAGAGCTGCCGGGCGCCCGCGCGCTGCGGGCACTGCGGCGGGCCGTTCGCGCTGCGCGCCGGTCACGTGTCGCCCTACTGCCGCTGGTGCGGCCGGATCGCGGCGGACTGGCGCTGCCCCTCCTGCGGCGGGGGCCGGGTGCGGGCCCAGGTGGTCGGTGCCCGCCGCACCGCCGAGGAGCTGGGCCGGGCCTTCCCCTCGGTGCCGGTGAAGACCTCCGGCAGGGACGGGGTGCTCGCCACGGTCGGGCCGGGCCGGGCCCTGGTGGTGGCCACGCCCGGGGCCGAGCCGGTGCCCCGGGGCGGGTACGCCGCGGCGGTGCTGCTGGACGGCTGGGCGCTGCTGGGCCGTCCCGACCTGCGGGCCGCCGAGGAGACGCTGCGGCGGTGGATGAACGCGGCGGCGCTGCTGCGGCCCTCGGCCGAGCTGGTCGTGCTCGCCGACTCCTCGCTGCCCTCGGTGCAGGCGCTGCTGCGCTGGGACCCGGTCACCCACGCCGAGCGGGAACTGGCCGACAGGACAGAACTCGGTTTCCCCCCCGCGGTGAAAATGGCGACGCTCACCGGATCCCCCGGGGCGGTCAGGGAAATGCTCGGGGAGATCACCCTGCCCCCCGAGGCCCAGGTGCTCGGCCCCGTCCCCGTGACCTCCTCCAGAGGCGATCACGTGCGGGAACGCGCCATGGTGCGGATCGCGCCGGACCTCGGACCGGCGCTCGCGGCGGCCCTGAAAGGGGCCGTCGGGGTGCGCTCCGCGCGCAAGGCTCCGGAGGTGGTCAAGGTATGCATTGACCCCCTCGACGTGATTTGAGGTTTTTCCCCGATTCGCGGTGCTGGCAGTAAGCCGTTAATTTTCCCCTGTGTCGATCGAATGGGTGAATCGGGCCGTAGACGACCTGCGCGCGTGGGGGCGTGCGCACGGCCTCGACGTTGACGTGGACGAGGTGCGGCTGCTCTGCGACTACGCCAGCGACTATCTGGACGTGAACGAGCTGGGTGACTTCACGCCCGTCGCCTTCGAGGAACTGCTGCTCAACATCTACCCGCGCAAGGTCATCGCCCCTCCGGAGAGCGCCGCCGAGACGGTCGCCGCCGCCCGTACCCTGGTCGACTTCCTGCTCGCCACCGAGGAGATCGGCGGCAAGATGGCCGTCCGGATGCGCGCCGTGCTCGACCGGATCGAACCCGAGATGCCCATCGCCCTCGCCGACACCTCCCGGTTCGGCATGGCCAAGAGCCTGTTCAGCGCGATGGGCGCCGACTCCCTGGAACAGGACGCGGTCCTGTCGGTCTCGGCGGTGCAGGAGGAGCCCGCCGTAGAGCACTGCGAGTGCCCCGGCTGCTCACCGCTGCCCCCGGTACGGCTGGCGCCCCACGAGACCCTCGCCGCGAGCGTGCCGCGGGTGCCGCTGCTGACCGACGCGCGCAGGCTGGTGCAGTGGATGCTCGCCGGGGGCCGCACCCCGACCGTCAAGGGGCGCCTGCGGGTCCGCGACGCCGCCGAGGCGGCCGCCCAGCTCGCCGTGGCCGACCCGGGCCTGCTGTGGGACCTGGCGGTGCACACCGGACTGGTCGAGGTCGAGGGCACCACGATCTTCGAGGGCGAGGACCTCGACCCGCTCGAGGTCTGGGCCGCGACCGTGGAGTTCGTCGTGGACAGGGACACCGGCGGCGCGGTGACCGGCCACGTCTCGCTCGACGAGGAGCTCTACGGCCTGTGCGACATGCTCTACCGCCTCCAGGCGCCCGTGCCGGTCCCGCTGGTCGGCGACTACCTGGAGGAGATCGGCCTGGCCGAGGAGGGCGAGGGCGAGATCGACGTCCCCGAGGCCGTACGGCGGCTGGCCTACTGCGGGATCGCCGAGCCCGGCACCGAGACCCTGCGGCTCACCCCGCTGGCCCTGTGGGGGCTGCGCGAGCTCTACACCGACCTGGGCATCGAGGCGCCCGAGGCGGCCGACCTGAGCGCCGCCGACGCGCCCGAGCTCATCGAGGGACTGCTGTCGGGGATGCCCGCCGAGGCGGCCGAGGCCGACATCGAGGGCTGGCTGGGAGGCAGGACCCCGGCGCGGGCCGCCACCGAGCTGCTGGGCTCGGTCTCCGGCGCGCCCGCGGCCGCCAGGGGCGTCGCGGTGACGATCGTCGACCGTCTCGGCCCCGAGGCCGAGGAGGCCGTACGCGCCTTCCTGGAGGACTCCGAGCTGCGCCCGCACGCCATCCACTGGCTGACCGCGCGCGGCCTGTCCGCGCCCGCCCTGACCCAGCAGGAGGCGCTGTGGATGAGCGTGGACATGCTGGCCCTGGCGATGCCCGCGGCCGAGGAGGACCCCGAGACGTTCGCCGAGAACATGTCGGCCTCCGGCCCCGCCTCGCAGGTGATCGAGGAGATGTGGCGGGTCGACCACCCCGACGTCGTCGACGTCCTTGAGCTGCTCGGACGCTCGCTGAGGGACCGCGACACGGCCAAGGCGGCCCGCAAGGCGGCGTTCAAGGCACGTTCCCGCGCCATCGGCTGAGCCGTGTATGCGTGAGGCGCGAGTGCAGTAAGTTTCACGGGTGGCAAAGAGCGGGAACAGTGGGAACGTCTTCGACATCGGCGAGCTCCGCAGGCTGGTCGACGAGCTGGGAGCGGCGCCCCGCGAGCTGCGGGCGGCCGTCCTGGAGGAGTCCGTCACCGCTCCACGCTGCGACTGCGCCGCGCGCGGCGACGCGCTGAGCTTCCCGCCGGTCGACCTGGCCCCGGACGCCGAGCTGGCCGAGGCCGTGCTCCGGGTGCCGCTGGTGGTCGACGCCCGGCGGGTGGCCGCGTGGACCGGCGCCCGCGCGGTGACCCCCGAGGGCCTGCTGCCCGACCCGTTCGCGCCGTGCGAGGAGCTCGGCCTGCCGGGCCCGGCGCGGCTGCACCTGCTCTGGGTGGTCGCGGTCAACACCGGCATGCTCCGCATCGCCCGCGGCCGGGTCGTGCCCGGCCCGCTGACGCTCTCGCCGGACCTGCCGCCCGGGACGCTGCTGGAGTTCTGGGACGGCGTGGTCATGGACGTCCTGGACCGTGCCGACGACGACCTGACCGGCTCCGAGCTGATCGACGACCACCTGGCCGAGATGCTCGCCACGCTGTACGCGGTGCGCGAGGGCCTGTCGGCCGCGACCCTGGTCAAGGGCATCCTGCAGTCCCACCAGGTGGCCTGCGGGGCCCGGCCGGCCCAGATGCGCGGGCTGGCCGCCGCGCTCCCGGCCCAGCTGGAGTCGGCGCTGGAGCTGCTGGCCTACTGCGGGCTGGTCGAGACGTCCCGGGCCGGGTGGCCCCGGCTGACCCCGCTCGGCATGTGGGCCGTGCGCCAGGACCTGATGCGGGAGGGCCACGACGCGCCGACGGGCGCCGAGGCCGCGGTCTTCGCCGACCTCGGCGCGGCCGAGCTGGTCGAGGCGATCATGAAGGGGGCCGCCGCCCCCAGCGCCGTCACCGTCTGGCTGGAGTCGCGCCACCCCGAGGCCGCCGCCCGCGAGCTCGTCAAGGTCGCCGCCTCGGGCACGGCCGGGCGGCGCGGAGCGGTCGGCACGATCCTGGAGGAGCTCGGCCCCGAGGCCGAGGCCCCGCTGCGGGAGGCGCTGTCGGAGCCCGCCATGTGGCGCTACGCCGCCTCCTGGCTGCACATCCGGGACCTGCCCGCGCCCGCGCTCACGCCCGCCGACAACACCTGGCTGGCCGTCGACTCGCTCGCCTCGCTGCTGGAGAACGGCGACGCCTCCGAGGCGATCTGCGAGTTCGACGCGCTCGAACCCGGCGAGGACCTGCTGCGCGTGGTCGAGGAGATGGCCCTGGTGGACCACCCCGACACGATCGCCGTCCTGGACCTGCTGGGCTCCCGGCACACCGACGCCGCGGTGGCCAAGTCCGCCCGCAAGGCCGCCATGAAGGCCCGCTCCCGCTGACCCGGCCAGGTGGCCCGGGCAGGGCGGCCGTCGCCCTTAGACTGGGGTGATCCCCTGAAGCGTGAGGAGACCCCTGTTGGC
This sequence comes from Streptosporangium sp. NPDC050855, assembly GCF_044456585.1. Taxonomy (NCBI): domain Bacteria; kingdom Bacillati; phylum Actinomycetota; class Actinomycetes; order Streptosporangiales; family Streptosporangiaceae; genus Streptosporangium; species Streptosporangium sp. NPDC050855. Next base: position 282,298 of record NZ_JBITFY010000012.1, on the reverse strand, counting down.
CATCCAGCCGATCCGCCTCTTCGGCGACCCGGTGCTGCGCACTCCGGCCGAGCCGGTCAAGGACTTCGACAAGGAACTGCGCAAGCTCGTCAAGGACCTCACCGACACGATGATGGACGCCCCCGGGGCCGGGCTAGCGGCACCGCAGATCGGGGTCGGCCTGCGGGTCTTCACCTACTACGTGGACGACCAGCTCGGGCACCTGATCAACCCCGACCTGAACCTGTCGGACGAGTGCGACGAGGAGGGCGAGGAGGGCTGCCTGTCCTTCCCGGGCCTGTCCTTTCCCACCCCCCGCGCGATCCGGGCCGTGGCGACCGGTTTCGACATGCACGGTGAGCCGGTGACCCTGGAGGGCACCGACCTGATGGCCCGCTGCTTCCAGCACGAGACCGACCACCTGGACGGCGTGCTGTTCATCGACCGGATGGACGCGGCGCAGCGCAAGCTCGCCATGAAGGCGATCCGCGAGGCCCCCTGGAGCGGCCTGTCGGCCCCCGCGTTCAAGTTCTCCCCGCACCCCACCCAAGGGAAGGCTCTGTAGGAACCTTGCGTTTGGTCTTCGCCGGAACCCCGGACACCGCACTGCCCGCGCTGCGGGCCCTGATCGACTCGCCGCGCCACGACGTCGTCGCCGTCGTCACCCGTCCGGACGCCCAGGCGGGCCGGGGACGCAGGGTGCACCCGAGCCCCGTCGCCGAGCTCGCCGGGCAGGCGGGCATCGAGGTGCTCAAGCCGCCCAAGGCGGGCGACCCCGCCTTCCTGGAGCGGCTCCGCGAGCTCGCCCCCGACTGCTGCCCGGTGGTCGCCTACGGCGCGCTGCTGCCCCAGTCGGCCCTGGACGTCCCCGCGCACGGCTGGGTCAACCTGCACTTCTCGCTGCTGCCCGCCTGGCGCGGCGCGGCACCGGTGCAGCACGCCGTGCTGCACGGCGACGCCATCACCGGCGCGACCACCTTCCGGATCGTCAAGGAGCTGGACGCGGGCCCGGTCTACGGCGTCCTCACCGAGGAGATCCGCCCCGCCGACACCGCGGGCGGGCTGCTGGCCAGGCTCGCCGAGTCCGGCGCGGGACTGCTGGCGGCCACCCTCGACGGGATCGAGGACGGCAAGCTGGAGGCCGTACCGCAGCCCGCCGAGGGGGTGAGCCTCGCCCCGAAGATCAACGTGGAGGACGCCAGGGTGGACTGGTCGGCGCCCGCCATGCGGGTCGACCGTCTCGTCCGGGCCTGCACCCCCGCGCCGGGCGCGTGGACGGAGTTCCGCGACCTGCGGATCAAGCTCGGCCCGGTACGGCCGGTTCCCGACGCGCCGGGCATGGAGCCCGGCCGGATCGCGGCGTCCAAGAACTCCGTGCTGGTCGGCACCGCGACCTACCCGGTCGAGCTGGGCGAGGTGCAGCCGCAGGGCAAGCGCCCGATGGGGGCGGGGGAGTGGGCCCGCGGCGTGCGGCTCACCGACGAGGATCGGCTGGCCTGAAGATCATGAGCAGTGGTGGCAACGGCCGTGACGCGCCACGCGGTCACGGCCAGGGCGGCGATCGGCGCCGGACCCGGCGCCCCGGACAGGGACAGGCGCAGGGCCAGGGTCAAGGGCAGGGCCAGGGCCAGGGTCGCGGCAGGGGGGGCGGCCGGGGTGGCAGACCGCCCAGGCCGGTCCGCGACGAGGCGCGCAACACCGCCTACGACCTGATGCGCGCCGTCGACGAGCGGGACGCGTACGCGAACCTGCTGATGCCCGCGCTGCTGCGCGAGCGCCGCCTGTCCGGGCGCGACGCGGGTCTGGCCACCGAGCTGGCCTACGGCACCCTGCGCGGCCTGGGCACCTACGACGAGATCATCGCGGCCTGCAGCGACCGGGCGCCGGAGCAGGTGGACCCGCCGCTGCTCGACGCCGTCCGCCTGGGGGTGCACCAGCTCCTGCGCACCCGGGTGCCCCCGCACGCCGCCGTCGGCACCACCGTCGACCTGGTCCGGCTGCGGGTCGGCATCGGCGCCTCCAAGTACGCCAACGCCGTGCTGCGCAAGGTCTCCACCCGCTCCCTGGAGCAGTGGATCCCGATCGTGGCCCCCGATCCCGCCGACGACCCGGTCGGCCATCTGGCGGTCGCTCACAGCCATCCCCGGTGGATCGTGGACGCGCTGCGCGACGCCGTGGGCGGCGACTTCGACGAGACGGCCGCCCTGCTCGCCGCGGACAACGAGCGTCCCCGGGTGACACTGGTCTCCCGACCGGGCCGTTCCTCGACCGAGGAACTGCTCGCCGCGGGTGCCGAGCCCGCCCGCTACTCCCGCTACGCCGCCTACCTGCCCGAGGGCGATCCCGGGTCGATCCTCGCGGTGTCCGAGTCGCGCGCCGCCGTGCAGGACGAGGCCAGCCAGCTCGTCGCGCTGGCGCTGACCCGGGTCCCGGTGCGCGGTGCCGACTCCCGCTGGCTCGACCTGTGCGCGGGGCCCGGCGGCAAGGCCGGGCTGCTCGACGCCCTCGCGTCCGACGGCGACGAGGCGGGCCTGCCGGCGACCTCCCCCGATCCGGGGGCGGACGGCGGCACAGGTGGCACAGACGGCACGGGCGGCGACGGGCCGGTGGCCTTCGGCGGCGGGGCGCACCTGCTGGCCAACGAGCTGCAGTACCACCGGGCGCGGCTGGTACGCCAGACGACCCGGCGGGCCGCGGTCGTCACCGCGGACGGGACCCGGCCCGCCTGGCGGCCCGGGGTCTTCGACCGGGTCATGCTGGACGCCCCCTGCACCGGCCTGGGCGCGCTGCGCCGGCGCCCCGAGGCCCGCTGGCGCCGCGATCCGCGGAGCCTGCCCGAGCTGACCGCGCTCCAGCGCGGCCTGCTGACCTCCGCGCTGGAGGCCGTCCGCCCCGGTGGCGTCGTGGCGTACGTGACGTGCTCGCCGCACCTGGCCGAGACCGTCGCCGTGGTCGGCGACGTGCTGCGCCGCCGCGACGACGTGGAGGCGCTGGACGCCCGCGCGTACCTTCCCGAGGTCACCGAGGGGCTGGGCGAGGGGCCGTACGCGCGGTTCTGGCCGCACCGGCACGGCACCGACGCGATGTTCCTCGCCCTGCTGCGCCGTCACTGAGCCGTCGCCGAGCCGTCGTGCGCCGTCGTGCGCCGTCACTGAGCCGTCGTCGCTCCTCCGCCGGGTCCCGGCGGAGGAGCGGACCGGCCGGACGGCGTGATCGTGGCCCGCCGTGGTCCCGGGTGCGGCCGGGGAATCCCGGGAGGGCCACGGCCGTTGTCGCCGGTACGGGACCCGACCGGGGCCCGTCCGGACGAGACGCGCCGTACCCGGCCAGCGAAGACGACGCTCCTTCACGGAAGGGGTCTGTCATGGCCTGGGTCCTGGTCGTCGTCGCGGGTCTGTTCGAGGTCGTCATGGCCTACTCGCTCAAGCTCAGTGACGGGTTCTCCGTACCGCTGCCGGCCGCGGGCTTCGTCGTCTCCGCCGTCGTCAGCTTCGGTCTTCTCGCGCTCGCCCTGAGAAGCCTCGACGTGGGGACGGCCTACGCCGTCTGGACGGGCATCGGGGCCGTCGGCACCGCCGCGCTGGGCATGATCCTCCTGGGCGAGAACGCCTCCCCCCTCAAGATCGCTTCGATCCTCCTCATCCTCTGCGGCGTCGTCGGCCTCAACCTGGCGGGCGGCGGTCACTGAGCGGCCCCGCCGCGCCCGCGACCCGGCTCCGCCGGGACCGGCCGGAGCGGGCCCGACGCCGGGGTGAGCCCGAGCCGGACCGAACGTGCGAGGTCCGGGCCGGAACCGGACCGGGACGGACCTGCCGGGTCCCGGCCGGAGCCGGGTGCGTCCGGCCGGGTCCCGGGCGGAGCGGGAGGCGGGGGACCCATAGAATCGGCGCATCATGGCCGTACAGATCTCGCCCAGCATCCTGTCCGCCGACTTCGCCCGCCTCGCCGAGGCGGCCGCGGCGGTCCCCAACGCCGACTGGCTGCACGTGGATGTCATGGACAACCACTTCGTGCCCAACCTGACCCTCGGGCTGCCGGTCGTCGAGTCCCTGCTCAAGGCGACCTCGACGCCGCTCGACTGCCACCTCATGATCGAGGACCCGGACCGCTGGGCCCCCTCCTACGCCGAGGCCGGGGCCGGGAGCGTCACCGTCCACGCCGAGGCCGCCAAGGCCCCGGTGCGCACGCTGCGCCAGATCCGCGGCGCCGGCGCCCGGGCCGGCCTGGCGCTCAACCCGGCCACCCCGGTCGAGCCGTACGAGGACCTGCTCGGCGAGCTCGACATGCTGCTGCTGATGACCGTCGACCCCGGTTTCGGCGGGCAGAAGTTCCTCGACGTGGTCCTGCCCAAGATCCGCCGGACCCGCGAGCTGCTCGACCGGCACGGCGGGCAGGTCTGGCTCCAGGTGGACGGCGGCGTCTCCGAGACGACGATCGAACGCTGCGCCGAGGCGGGCGCCGACGTGTTCGTGGCGGGCAACGCCGTCTACGGCGCCGAGGACCCGGCCCGCGCGGTCGACGCCCTGCGCTCCCTGGCGAAGGGCCGCTGACCCCGGTCGTCCCGGGACACCCGCAAGGCCCCCGGTGACGCCGCAAGCCTCCGGTGGCACTGAACCCCCGGCGACGCCGCAAGGCCCTCCGGCGACGCCGCAAGCCCCCGGGTAACGTCCGGAAGACCACGGTGACGCCCGCAGGACCCCGGTGACGCCGAAAGGCCGCCTCCCCTGTCGGAAGGCGGCCTTTCGCGAAGGCCTCGCCGCCCCGGAGGGCGGGACGGCCGGAGGGCTATCCGCTCACGGCTGCAGGGCCGGGTCCAGCACCACGTCCTCGCCGTGCACGGTCGGCTGCTCGGGGAAGTGGCAGGCGGTCAGGTGACCCGCCGCGTTGCCCTCCAGCCTGACCAGCGGGGGCTCCTCGACCGCGCACTTCTCCTGGGCCTTCCAGCAGCGGGTGCGGAAGTGGCAGCCGGACGGCGGGTTGATCGGGGAGGGCACGTCCCCGGCCAGCCGGATGCGCTCGCGCGGCACCTCGTCCTCCAGCACCTCGGGCACCGCCGACAGCAGCGCGTGCGTGTAGGGGTGGCGGGGGCGCTCGTACAGGGAGGCGCGGTCGGCGATCTCCACGATCTTGCCGAGGTACATGACCGCGACCCGCTGGGAGAAGTGCCGCACGATCGCCAGGTCGTGCGCGATGAACAGGAACGCGATCCCCATGTCCCGCTGGAGCTGCTGGAGCAGGTTGACGACCTGGGCCTGGATGGAGACGTCCAGGGCCGAGACCGGCTCGTCCGCGATGATCAGCCGGGGGTTCAGGGCGAGCGCGCGGGCCACCCCGATGCGCTGGCGCTGGCCGCCGGAGAACTCGTGCGGGAACCGGTTGTAGTGCTCGGGGTTGAGCCCGACGATCTCCAGGAGCTCCTGGACGCGCCTGGTCCTGCCGCCCGGCGGGTCGATGCCGTTGATCTCCATCGGGCCGCCGACGATGGTGCCCACGGTGTGCCGCGGGTTGAGCGACGAGTACGGGTCCTGGAAGATCATCTGGATCTCGGGGCGGATCGGCTTCAGCTCCTTGCGCCCGGCGTGCCCGATCTCCCGCCCGGCGTAGCGGATGCTGCCCTCGGTGGGCTCCAGCAGGCGGGCGGCCAGCCGTCCGGCCGTGGACTTGCCGCAGCCGGACTCGCCGACCAGGCCGAGCGTCTCCCCGCGGTGCACGGTCAGGTCGATGCCGTCCACCGCGTGGACCTTGCCGACCTGCCGTTTGAAGACGACACCGCCCATCACCGGGAAGTGCTTCTTCAGCCCGGACAGCTCCAGCAGCGCCTCGCCGCGGGGTTCGCCGGTCGTCTCGGTCATTTCACGATCTCCCGCTTCTGGGCGAGGGTCAGGTAGCACGCGTCGCCGTGGCCGCGGTGCGGGGACAGCTCGGGCCGCTCGGAACGGCACAGCTCGGGACCGGCCAGTTCCTTGTAGTCGCACCGGGGATGGAAGGGACAGCCCGGCGGGACGTTGAGCAGGCTGGGCGGGGTGCCGCGGACCGGCCGCAGCGGCACGTCCACCGGGCCGCTCAGCCGGGGCATGGAGGCCATCAGGCCCCAGGTGTAGGGGTGGCGGGGCTCGTGCAGGACCTCCCGCACGGTGCCGCGCTCCACCGCCCGCCCGGCGTACATCACCAGCACCTCGTGCGCGGTGTTGGCGACCACGCCGAGGTCGTGGGTGATCAGGATGATCGAGGTGCCCTCCTGGTCCTGGAGCTCCTTGAGCAGGTCCAGGATCTGGGCCTGCACGGTCACGTCCAGCGCGGTGGTGGGCTCGTCGGCGATCAGCAGGTCGGGGTCGCAGACCAGCGCCATCGCGATCATCGCGCGCTGCCGCATGCCGCCGGAGAACTGGTGGGGGTAGTCGTCGACCCGGGTCCTCGGCTGCGGGATGCCGACCCGCGTCAGCATCTCGATCGCGCGGGCCCTGGCCTCGCCCCGGCTCGCGCCGGTGTGCTTGCGGTAGACCTCGGAGATCTGCTTGCCGATGGTGTGGTACGGCGAGAGCGAGGTCAGCGGGTCCTGGAAGATCATCGCGACCTTGTTGCCGCGCAGCCTCTCCATGGTGGACCGCGAGGCGCCGATCAGCTCCTCGCCGTCCAGCCGGATCTCTCCGCCGATCTGCGTGGTCTCCGGGTTGTGCAGGCCGAGCACGGTCAGGTTGGTCACCGACTTGCCGGACCCGGACTCGCCGACGATGCCCAGCGTGGTGCCCTTCTCCACGTCGAAGGAGAGCCCGCCCACCGCGTGGACGACGCCGTCCTCGGTGTGGAAGTCGACGGTCAGGTCACGGACCGAGAGGAACGGGTTCGACACTTTCTTCAGAACTCCTAACCCAGCCGCACGCGGGGGTCGATGAAGGCGTACAGGACGTCGACGACGATGTTGAAGAAGACGATCGCCCCGGCCGCCACGAGCACCGTTCCCATCAGCATGGGCAGGTCCGAGGTGTCCACCGCCTTGAGCGAGAGGCGCCCGAGCCCCTGCAGGCCGAAGGTGGTCTCGGTGATGATGGCCCCGCCGATCAGCGTGCCGAGGTCCACGCCGAAGATGGTGATGATGGGGGTCAGGGTACCTCGCAGGGCGAACCTCATCACCACGCTCCGGCCGGACATGCCCTTGGCCCGTGCGGTGCGGACGTAGTCCTCGCCGAGCTGCTCGACCATGGTCGAGCGCGTCATGCGGGTGTAGTTGGCGGTGAAGATGACCGCCAGCACCAGCCAGGGCAGCAGCAGCCCACCGGCCCAGGCGATCGGGTTCTCGGTGAACGGCAGGTACTTGGGCTGGGCGAGGATCTGGCCCTTGTAGACGAGGAAGTACAGCGCGAGCGTGCCGATGAAGTAGATCTGCACGGAGGCGCCGATCAGGGAGGCCACGCTGGCGATCTTGTCCAGCGGCTTGCCCTGGCGCAGCGCGGCGACGATGCCGGTCAGGACGCCGAAGACCAGGAAGATGGCCGCGGCGCCGACGGTGAGGGAGACGGTGACCGGGAGCCGGTCCAGGATCGTCTCGAACACCGGCTCGCGGTTGACGAAGGAGTACCCCAGGCAGGGGGCCGGGCAGCTGCCCAGTCCCTCGTACTCGCGGCCGACGAAGATGCCGGCCAGCCAGGCCACGAACTGGGCGAACAGCGGCTGGTCCAGTCCCAGGTTGCGCCGCGCCTGCTCCAGCAGGTCGGGCGGGCACACCTTGCCGCAGGCGAGCCTCGCGGGGTCGGCGGGCACCGCGAAGAAGAGGAAGAAGGTCACCGCGGAGATGATCACGAGGGTGACCACGGCGCCGAGCGTACGGCGAGTGATGAATGGAAGCATTGCCTGTTTCCCGAGATGACTGGGACCGCTGTGGGGGGCCGTGCGGCCCCTGGCCGCGGCCCCGCGGGAGGGTCGTCTCCCCTCCCGCGGGGCCGCGGCCGTCGGTGTCTCCTACGGCTTCGCGAGCGTCACGGCTTCACGAAGATCTGGTTCGGCGGGACGACCCACTGCTGCGGGTCGATCTCCACGCCGCCCACCTTGGAGCCGTGCAGGGTGTTGGCGATCCTGTTCTCAGCGACGACCAGCGGGGTGATGGTCTCCTGGATCTTCTTGTCGAGCGCCATCCACGCCTTGTTCTGGGCGTCGATGTCGGTCATCGCCATGATCTCCTCCATCTCCTTGGTCAGCGCCTCGTCCTTCAGGTGCGAGTAGTTCGGCGCTCCGTCGGCCACCGGGCCGAAGATGACGGGCATCACGGTCGAGCCGGACGGCCAGTCGGCACCCCAGCCGCCCCAGTAGATGTCGAACTCGTTCTCGATCTTGCCGATCGAGTCGTAGTACGTCTTGCGGTCCAGCGGCTTGGCGACGACCTTGATGCCGGCCTTCTCCAGGGCGTTCTTGATCACCACGGTGACCTGCTCCTGGACCGGGGTCTGGTTGTAGGCGTAGACGACGGTCGGCGTCGGGTTGCCCGACTCGGCCAGCAGCTGCTTGGCCTTCTCCACGTCACCCTCGGGCTTGGTGGTCTTGCCGAACAGGTCGTAGGGCTCGTAGCCGACCGTGGTGTTCTCGTTGAGGATCGTGGTCGGCAGCGCGGCGGCCTGCGGGCCACCCATGACCTGCTGGATCTGCTTGGACGGCCACGCGTGGTTGATCGCCTGACGGACCTTGATGTCCTTCATGCGGTCGAGGTTGAAGTAGTAGTAGTTGCCGTACGGCGAGGGGCTCTTGAGCAGACGGCCGGCCAGGGACGGGTCGCCGAGCACCTGCTGCAGCCGCTCCGGGGGAACGGTCGCGTAGAAGGTGAAGGCGGTCTGGTCGGCGCCCGCGTCCGCCATCAGGCGGTCGGTGATCTGCAGGGCCTCCTGGCCGAACTCCAGGTGCCACTTGTCGGGGTAGGCGCCGCGGATCGGGTCGGTCGCCGGGTCCCAGTTGGGGTTGCGCTCAAGGTCGATGGTCTTGTCGACCACGTGGCTCTTGATGATGTACGGGCCGCTGGAGAAGGGCTCCTTGTCGTACTTCTCCTTGGTGTCCTTGGCCTTGGGCACGATGCCGTAGCCGCCCATCGCGAAGGCGTAGTTGGCGTCGGCGTGCGGCGTCTTGAACTTGTAGACGATCGTCTTGTCGTCCGGCGTCTCGATGTTGTCGAGGCGCTTGCCGTCATAGGGGCCCTGGTAGGCCTTCTTGTGGTCGGTCTCGGTCAGCCACTGCTGGATGTAGGTGGGGCCCTGGGTGACGAACGAGGCGAACGTCCGCTCCATGCTCCACTTGACGTCCTCGGACGTGATCGGCGTGCCGTCCTGCCACTTCACGCCGTCCTTGAGGGTGAAGGTCCAGGTCTTGCCGCCGTCGGAGGGGGTGCCCGCGTCGGTGGCCAGGTCGCCGACCAGCTTGTACTCGCCCTTGGCGACCCGCTTGTAGCCGGTCAGGCCGCGGTTGATCAGGAGGGAGAAGTTGGTCTCGGTGTTGACGTAGAGCTGGGCCGGGTCCATGTGGGAGAAGTCGTCACGGTCCATCATCGTGACGGTGCCGCCCTTGACGACGCCCTCCGGCTCGATGGCGGGACCCTTGGAGTCGTCCGCCGTGCCGACCGTGATCGTCGGCGCCTTGAACGGCTCGGCCGAGGGGACGGCCGCGCCGGAGGAGCCGCTGGGGGCGGCGGGGGCTCCCTGGTTGCCCTCCGCGCACGCGCTGGTGAATGCGAGCGCGCTTATGGCGAGTACGGCCATCGCTGACCGCGTACGGACTGTCATCTTTCTCCTATTCGGATCTAACGCTTGAGCTTGGGGTCGAAGGCGTCGCGGATCGAGTCACCCAGAAGGTTGAACGCGATCACGAAGATCAGCAGAGCTGCGCCCGGGAAGATGAGGTAGGTGATGTCGTTCCGGTAGACCTCGGTGCCGCGCAGGAACATCCGGCCCCAGTCGGGGATGGGCTCGATCATGCCGACGCCCAGGAAGGAGAGCGCGGCCTCGGCCGTCACCAGCGCCGGCAGCAGCAGCGTCGACTGGATCAGGATGGGCGTCCACAGGTTCGGCAGCAGCTCCTTGAAGATGATCCGGAACGGGGAGGCGCCGGTGACCCGGGCGGCCTCGACGAACTCCCGCTCGCGCAGCGAGAGCACCTGGCCGCGCAGCAGCCGCGCCAGCCCGGCCCAGCCGAAGACGGTGAGCACGATCACGAGCGTGACCGCGCGGAGCCAGACCGGCGTCTCCTCGTCGGAGGCGACGAAGAGGTTCTCCACCACCGGCATGAACGCGATGATGAACAGCACCGAGGGGAACGACAGCAGGATGTCGATCAGCCGGCCGATCAGGTAGTCGGTCCTGCCTCCGGTGTACCCGGCGACGATGCCCATCACGATGCCGATGCAGGTCGTGATGATCGTCGCGGCCACCGCGATCGACAGCGAGGTCCTGATGCCGTAGACGAGCTGCATGAACACGTCCCGGCCCAGGTTCGGCTCGATGCCGAACCAGAACTCGGAGCTGATGCCGCCGTTGGGCCGGATCGGGTAGCCGAAGTCGTTCAGCAGGCCGGGGGTGTCCTGGCCGTACAGGACGTAGGGGTCCTTGCCGTAGAGCCAGGAGATGACCGGCGCGAGGATCGCCACGAGGAAGAAGAAGATCACCACGCCGGCCGAGACGAGCCCGGTGCGGTCGCGGCGGAAGCGCAGCCACATCAGCTGGCCGGGGGAGCGGCCCACCGTCTCCGGTGTCCTCACCGCGGAGGGCTCCCCGATCGTGGTCGCGGCTGGTGCAGGGATGGTCATCGTGCGGGTGCCCCCAACGAGCATGGCTGAGCGGGATCCTTGGAACCATCGCAAAACAGTCGAGGTCAAATCAATGGTCTACCCGTTACTCATTTTATTGTTGTGTAATTTCCACCTGTTTGTAGCTTCAATTCCGTTGACGCACCCAGGGGGTGAGATGCCACAATTAAGGCATCCAAAGACTGCTTTTCACGGATCTGTGACACGCCCATGACGTGGTGGTGACACGCGGGTCCCGATCCCGTCCCGCTCGTGTCACGGACCTGGGACAAAGGTGTCCGGCCCTCCGGGTAGGGTAACTACCCGCTTACGAGGGAGGTGGCGCATGGATCACGGACTGTTCGGTCCGGAGTCGGTGACCTGGAAGGTGATGGGGGAGCCGATCCTGCTCGTCGGGGGTTTCCGGGCGTTGCTGATGCAGGGGCTGCATCCTCGTGCCATGCGCGGGGTCGCGCAGAACTCCGCGCTGATGGACCCCGCGGAGGCGTGGTCCCGCTTCCTGCGCACGACCGAGTTCGTACGGGTACGCACCTACGGTACGACCGAGGAGGTCGCCCGCGCAGGGGCCAGGGTCAGAAAGATTCACGCCGGCCTCACCGCCCTCGATCTCGACACCGGCGAGCGGTTCCGTCTCGACGACCCGGCCGCGCTGCTGTGGGTGCACGTCGGGGAGGTCGACTCCTACCTCTCGGTGGCCCGCAGGGCCGGGGTGCGGCTGAGCGACGAGGAGGCCGACCGGTTCGTGGCCGAGTGGCGCCGCGCCGCCGAGGTCGTCGGCCTGCGGCCCGAGGACGTGCCCGGCTCGGTCGGCGAGATGGACGACTACATCCGGGCCTGCCGGCCGGGGCTGTACTTCGCGCCCGAGGTGCCCCACCCGCTGCGGCAGTCGCTCAACGCCCCGCTCCCGGCCAGGCTGACCGCGCTCAAGCCGATGTTCCCGCTGATCACCCTGCTCGCCTTCGCCACCCTGCCGCGCTGGGCCCGCAGGCTGTACGGGCTTCCCGGCAGCCCGCTGGGCGACCTGTGGGCGACGGCCTCGCTGCGGGCGCTGCACACCGGGATCGGCCTGGTGCCCGCCCCGGTGCGCTACTCCCCGGACGCGCGCAGGGCCCGCAGGGCGGTCTCCGAGCGCGCGGCCTGACGTCCTCTGGCGTGCTCTCCTGTTCCGAATCCTGGACTCTCGTGTGGCGTGGTTTGCCGTACATGGCACACTGGTGTACGGAAAGGCCGGGCCGCTGCGCGGTCCGCCTTCCGTGACAGTGCGAGCAGCGTGCTCCGGGGTCGGTGAAATTCCGAGCCGGCGGTTACAGTCCGCGACCCGGTCGAGGCCATCGACCGGTTGACCTGGTGGAACTCCAGGACCGACGGTTAAAGTCCGGATGGGAGGAAGCGCGCGAGCGGAGTGTGCCTTCGGGCACCCTCCGCTTATCGGGTGTACGCACCCGTCGATCCCCGGGGCCGCCGTGGCAGAAAGCTACTGGCGAGTAGGAGACCTCGGGTGACTGATCCGGCGCTGAGGCGCCGGGCGGCCGGGCACGTCCCTCACGGACACGGCACCGCCGCCCCCCACCACCGTCCGCCCGGCCGCACAGGCCCCGGCGTCCCGTGTTCGTATGCCTGTCCCGGCCCCCGGCCGCGGCCCTCGTCCCGGCTCGCCCGGCCGTGTCCGGCCCGTCCGGGCGACCTGACGGCGCGGTCCCGGCCCGTCTCCGCCGCCCTCGTGGCGAGGCCGGCCCGCCCGTCGTCCCCCGCCGCCCGCCCCGCGCGGTGCCGGGTCCCCCTCACCCCCCGGCCTCTCCTGCCGGGCCGCCTCGCGCCCCCGGACGCCCTCCTGTATCCCGCCGGTCCCCCGAAGGAGTCGTGAATGTTCACCGGAATCGTCGAAGAGCTCGGCGAGATCGCCGGGATCGAGCCGCTGACCGACGCGGCCCGGCTGTCGATCCGCGGCGGAACGGTCACCGCCGACGCCGGGCACGGTGACTCGATCGCGGTCAACGGCGTCTGCCTGACCGTGGTGGACGTGCGCGGCGAGGTGTTCACCGCCGACGTGATGAAGGAGACCCTGGACCGCAGCTGCCTGGGCGCGCTGGAGACCGGGTCCCTGGTCAACCTGGAGCGCGCGGTCCGCGCCGACCAGCGGCTGGGCGGCCACATCGTGCAGGGTCACGTGGACGGTACGGGGACGCTGCTCGCGCGCGAGCCCGCCGAGCACTGGGAGGTCGTCCGGATCTCCCTGCCGCCCGGGCTGGACCGCTACGTGGTCGAGAAGGGCTCGATCGCCGTCGACGGCGTCAGCCTGACCGTGATGGACGTCGACCGCGACGGCTTCGCCGTCAGCCTGATCCCCACCACCCTGCGCCTGACCACCCTCGGCGCCAAGGGCCTCGGCGACCCGGTGAACCTCGAGGTGGACGTGATCGCCAAGCACGTGGAGAAGCTGGTCGGCGCCTACACCGCGGCTCCCTCACCCGCGGCTCCCTCACCCGCGACTCCCTCGGCCGGGGCTTCCTCGCCCGGAGCGGGCGGGCGGAGCGGCGGCAACGGCGCGACCGTGCGGGGAGGCGTGTCGTGAACTGGGCCCAGGCGGGATTCATGGTCCTGGGGACCAAGGTGCTCTGGACCGACCTGGTGGGGAACGTGGCCGCGCTGGCCACGGTGCTGCTGGCGATGCGCAAGTCGCTGTGGACCTGGCCGGTCCAGCTCACCGGGTCGGTACTGCTGCTGGCCGCCTCCGTCAGCGCCGGCCTCACCGGCAACGCCCTCAAGCAGATCATGTTCGGCGCGCTGGCCGTGTACGGCTGGTGGCGCTGGTCGCGCGGCACCCAGGACGGCCGGGAGCTGCCGGTGCGCCCCGCCACCGGGCGCGAGCGGCTCGTCCTGGCCGGGGTGATGATCGCGGGCACCGCCGTGGTCGCCGTGTTCTTCTTCTTCACCGGCCTGTCCTGGGGCGCGCACGCCCCCCTGCCCAAGGGCTACTTCCTGGTCGCCGCGGACGCCTACATCTTCGTCGGCAGCGCCGTCGCCACCTGGGCCCAGGGCCGCGCCCTGGTGGACTTCTGGATCATTTGGGTCGCCGTGGACCTGGTGGGCGTGCCGCTGGCCTTCAGCTCCGGGCTCGTCGTCTCGGGGGCCGTCTACGGGTTGTTCTTCGTGCTCGTGCTGATCGGATTCGTCAACTGGCTCAAGGAGTACCGGTCCCGGACCGTGCTCGTCCCCGAGGAGGCCGTGTGACCAGGCTGGACCCCATCGAGCGCGCGATCACCGACATCCGCGAGGGCAGGGCCGTCGTGGTCGTCGACGACGAGAACCGCGAGAACGAGGGCGACATCATCTTCGCCGCGTCCGCGGCCACGCCGGAACTGCTGGCCTTCACCATCCGTCACACCAGCGGCGTGATCTGCGTGCCGATGCTCGGCGAGGACCTCGACCGGCTCGGCCTGCCGCTGATGGTGCGCGACAACCGGGAACGCCTGCGCACCGCGTACACGATCAGCGTGGACGCACGTGACGGGGTGAGCACCGGCATCTCCGCCGCGGACCGGGCCCGGACGATCCGTGCCCTGAGCGACCCGGAGACCGAACCGGCCCACCTGGTACGGCCGGGACACGTCTTCCCGCTCCGCTACCGCGCGGGCGGCGTGCTGGCCAGGCGCGGTCACACCGAGGCGGCCGTGGACCTGGCCAGGCTCGCCGGGCTGAGCGAGGCGGGCGTGCTCGCCGAGGTCGTCAACGACGACGGGACCATGATGCGCCTGCCGGAGCTGCGCGTCTTCTGCGACGAGCACGACCTGGCGCTGGTCTCGATCGAGCAGCTCGTGGAGTTCAGGCGGCGGACCGAGCGGATGGTGACCCGGGTCGCCGAGACGAGGCTGCCCAACAGGTTCGGCGTCTGGCGGGCGTACGGCTTCGCCAGCTCCCTGGACGGCGGCGAGCACCTGGCCCTGGTCTTCGGCGACCTCGACGACGGCGAGAACGTCATGGTCCGGGCGCACTCCGAGTGCCTGACCGGGGACGTGCTCGGCTCGCTGCGCTGCGACTGCGGGGTCCAGCTGGAGCACGCGATGTCGCGGATCGCCGCGGAGGGACGGGGCGTGATCGTCTACCTGCGCGGCCACGAGGGACGCGGGATCGGGCTGCTGGCCAAGCTCCGGGCCTACAGCCTCCAGGACGGCGGGAGCGACACCGTCGACGCCAACCTGGAGCTCGGGCTGCCGGTGGACGCGCGGGAGTTCTCCAACGCCGGGCAGATCCTCGCAGACCTGGGCGTGAAGTCGGCCCGGCTGCTGACCAACAACCCGGCCAAGCTGCGCGGCATGGACGGCTACGGCGTCAAGGTGCTCGGCCGCGAGCCCATGCCGGTGGCGATGAACCCGTACAACGAGAAGTACCTGTCGGCCAAGCGCGACCGCCTCGGCCACGACATTCCCCGGGAGGACACATGAGCGGTACCGGACGACCGGCGGCGTCGGCCGTCGAGGCCGGCGGGCTGACCCTCGGCCTGGTCGCCGCCCGCTGGCACGGGCAGATCACCGATCAGCTCGTGGCGCGGGCCGTGCAGGCCGGACGGGACAGCGGCGCGGAGGTGACGGTGGTCCGGGTGGCCGGATCGCTGGAGATCCCGGTGGTGGCCCAGGCGCTGGCCCGGCGGTGCGACGCGGTCGTCGCCCTGGGCGCGGTGATCCGCGGTGAGACCGCCCATTTCGAGTACGTCTGCGACTCCGTCACCTCGGGCCTGACCCGGATCTCCCTGGACGAGGAGGTGCCGATCGGCAACGGCGTGCTGACCTGCGACTCGCTGGAGCAGGCCGTCGACCGGTCGGGCGTGGCCGGCAGCCACGAGGACAAGGGGTACGAGGCCACCGTCGCGGCGCTGGAGACGGCGCTGCTGCTGAGGGAGCTGCGCTCGCAGAAGACCGTCACGGCGGGCTTCTGACGCGACGGCCGGAGATCCGCGCCACCGGCCCGGTCACGCCGACCGGGCCGGTGGCCAGAGGCCGGGGCGGGCGTCGAGGTGGCCGAGGTGGCCGAGGTGGCCGAGGTGGCCGAGGCGGGCCGGTGGGGAGCCGGGGAGGCCGGGGGAGGGGCGCGTGACCGGCCGGTCACCGGTGGCCGGGTGCTCCCGCGTGCCGTGCGGCGCCGCTCCCGCCGTGCCGTGCCGTGCCGTGCCGTGCCGTGCGACGGGACGGGCACGACCGTGCGATAGGTTTCCATCGGCGCCGCGACCGGCCGTCGGCGCCGCGACCGGTCGTCGTGGTCGTCGTGGCCGTTCCGGCCGCCGGTCAGCCGAGGGCGCCGGTCTTCCCGAGGGCGCCGGTTTCCCGCAGGCGCCGGTTCTTCCGAAGGATCGTGATCTGACAGTGAGCCCGGAGAGCGTCTCCCCGCCCCCGCTGCCCGTCGTGTGGCGGCCGAGGACCGGGCGGATCGCGGCCTACGGCTTCGCGAGCGTGATCGTCGTCGGCGCGGTGCTGATGGCGGTCTTCCTGCCCGATCCGTTCACCCTGGCCGACAGGATCGCGATGGTCGTGCTCGGCCTCGTGATCGCCGGGGTCCTCCACCTGCTGGGACGGTGCCGTGTGGAGGCCGACGAGCGGGGGATCACCGTCGTCAACCCGCTGCGGGTGCGCCGCTACGAGTGGTCGCAGGTGCTGGGGGTCAGCCTGACCGAGAGCGAGCCGTGGGCGAAGATCGACTTCACCGACGGCGTCACCGTGGGGGCCATGGGCATGCAGGGGTCGGAGAAGGAGCGCACCGTCCGCCAGGTCCGCGAGCTGTCCGCCCTCATCAGGCGGCACGGGGAGGCCCCGGAGGCCCGCTGAGCCGTCCGGGCCCCGCCGGCCGGGACGGTCCCCGCCGGTCCGGGGACGGTGGCTCAGGTCTCCTCGGCGAACCGCTCGGCGCTGGTGGTCTCACCAGCCACGAGCAGGGTGTCGCCGTTCTGGATCAGGGTGTCGGAGGCGGCGTAGGTGAACCCGGTGCCGGGTTTCTTGATCCCGACCACGGTGACCCCGTACTCGCTGCGGATCCCCAGCGAGCCCAGGGTCTTGCCGTCCGCCCAGCGCGGCGCCATGGTCTTGATCATGGCGTACCCCTCGTCGACCTCCACGTAGTCGAGCATCCGCCCGGTGACGAGGTGCGCGACCCGCTCGCCCATGTCGTGCTCGGGCTGCACCACGTGGTGCGCGCCGACCCGCCGCAGGATGCGGCTGTGCTGCAGGCTGATCGACTTGGCCCAGATGGAGGTCACCTCCAGGTCGGCCAGGATCGAGGTGGTCAGGATGCTCGCCTCGATGTCGGTGCCGATGCCGACCACGGCCCTGCCGAACTCGCCGATGCCGAGCTGGGCCAGTGCGTCGGGATCGGTGGAGTCGGCGCTCACCACGTGGGTGAGGCGGCCGGAGAAGTGCTGCACGTTCTTGGGGTCGTTGTCCACGCCCAGCACCTCGACGTCCCGTCCCACCAGCTCCATCGCCAGGGCGCCGCCGAACCGGCCCAGGCCGATCACCGCGACCGCTTCGTGGCGGTTTCTCTTGTCAACCAACGAGGGGACCCTCCTCCGGGTATCGGAACCGACGGGTCTGCACGTGCAGTGCCAGCGCGGCGCCCAGCGTCACCGGCCCGAGCCGTCCCACGAACATCAGGGTGGTCAGGACCAGATGTCCCTCGGCGCCCACGTCGGCGGTGATCCCCGTCGACAACCCGACCGTGCCGAAGGCGGAGACCACCTCGAACAGTACGCGGTCGAGGTTGAACGGGGTGACCGCCATCATGACGAGCGTGCCGACGGTGACCGACGCCACGCTCAGCAGGGCGATCGTCAGCGCCTGGCGCTGGAGCTGCTCGGGGATGCGGCGGCGGCCCGCCGTGACGTCCGGCTCGCCGCGCAGCTCGGCGAGGATCACGAACCCCAGGAGCGCGAACGTGGTCACCTTGATGCCGCCCCCGGTGCTCGCGCTGCCCGCCCCGATGAACATCAGCACGTCGCTGATCAGCCAGGAGTTCTCGTTCATCTGCGAGGTGTCCACCGAGTTCAGCCCGCCGCTGCGGGTCATCGCGCTGTGGAAGAACCCGGCCATGATCCGCAGGCCCGGGGAGAGTCCGCCCATCGTCTGGGGGTTGTTCCACTCGGTGGCGGTGATGGCCAGCGCGCCGCCGAAGAACAGGACGGCGGTCGTCCCCAACGTGATCTTGGCGTGCAGGCTCCAGCGCGACGGGCGGCGCCAGTGCTCGCGCAGCACGGCGTACACGGGGAAGCCGAGACCGCCGGCGACCACCGCCAGCATGAGCGGGATGCAGATCCACGGATCGCGGACGAACCTCATCATGCTGTCCGGCCAGAGCGCGAACCCGCCGTTGGTGAACGACGAGACCGCGTGGAAGACCCCGTAGTACACGGCGCGGCCGACCGGCTCCCCGTACCCGACCACGAATCGGACGGCGAGCACGGTGGCGGTCAGCACCTCGGCGACCAGGGTGACCTTGGCGACCCCCACGATCACCTGGCGCACGTCGCCGGGCCCCAGGGTCTTGGTCTCGGCCTGGGTGTTGAGACGCGCCCGAAGGCCGAGCTTGCCGGAGACGATCAATGCGAGGATCGAGGAGAGCGTCATGATCCCGAAGCCGCCGATCTGCATCAGCACCATCAGCACGACCTCACCGAAGACCGACCAGTGCGCCGCGGTGTCGTGCACGGCGAGCCCGGTCACGCACACCGCCGAGGTGGCGGTGAACAGCGCGGACGTCCACGAGGCCGACACCCCGTCCTCGACCGAGACCGGCAGCAGGAGCAGCCCCGTCCCGCTGAGGACCGCGGTCAGGAACGCCAGCACGACGACCCTGGACGGGGTGTTGATCTGGTCGAGCAGGTTCTTCACAGAGGGCGACAATACTTCTTCGAAGGGACCGGCAGTACGTCCGCTGTCATCCCGTTCCCACGATCATCCGGTCGCGACCGGCGCCGCCGTCCCGCGATCCCGTCCGGCCCGTTCGCCGGCGGGGCACGCCGGGACGTGTGACCGGCGTAGCCTGAGGTGGTGGTGAGGCGGACAATCGAGGCATCCGACGTGGAATCGCCCGAGCAGCTTGCGGAGCTGCTCGCCGGGCAGGCCTACCTGGCGGGCGAGGGGCTCGTCACGGCGGCCTTCCTGGCGCTCAGGATGGGCCGCCCGCTGCTGCTGGAGGGCGAGGCGGGCGTCGGCAAGACCGAGCTGGCCAGGACCCTGGCGGCGGTGCTCGGGGCCCCGCTGATCCGCCTGCAGTGCTACGAGGGGCTCGACGCCTCCCAGGCGCTCTACGACTGGGACTTCGCCCGCCAGCTCCTGCACCTCAAGGCCGCCGAGGCGGGCGGGGTGACCGACGCCGCCCGGCTGGAGGGGGAGGTGTACGACCGGCGCTTCCTGATCGCCAGGCCGCTGCTGAAGGCGATCGAGACGCACCCCGCGGTGCTGCTCATCGACGAGGTGGACCGGGCCGACGTGGAGTTCGAGGCGATCCTGCTCGAGGTGCTCTCGGACTTCGCGATCTCCGTCCCGGAGCTCGGCACGATCCGCGCCGACGTCCCCCCGGTGGTCGTGCTGACCTCCAACCGCACCCGCGAGGTGCACGACGCGCTCAAGCGGCGCTGCCTCTACCACTGGCTGGAGCACCCCTCGTTCGAACGGGAGGTGGCGATCCTGCGCAGGCGGCTCCCGGAGTGCTCGCTGACCCTGGCCGAGCAGGTGGCCACGGCGACCGGGCGGCTCCGGAAGGCCGACCTGATCAAACCGCCGGGGATCGCCGAGACCCTCGACTGGACCGAGGCCCTGATGGCCCTCGGCGCGCGCGAGTTCGACCCCGGCCTGGCCGCCGCCACCCTGGGCGCCCTGCTCAAGCACCGGGAGGACCACGAGACGGTGCTCGGGAACGGACTCCTCGGTGCGTCCCGCGGCTGAGGGGGCCGGGCCGGACCTGGTGCGGGTGATGACCGGTTTCGCCAGGACCCTGCGGGCCGCCGGGGTGCCGGCCGACCACGAGCGCACCCAGGGCCTGCTCCGCGCCCTGTCGCACCTGGACGCCTCGCGTCCCGGCGACGTGTACTGGGCCGGGCGCCTCACCCTCTGCGCCTCGGCCGACGACCTTCCCCGCTACGACCGGGTCTTCGCGGCCTACTTCGGCGGGCGGAGCGCGTCCCAGGCGAGACCCGCGACGATCACCGTCACCCGGCACACCGCGGCCCATCCCGGGGCCGCCCCCGAGCCCGACGGCGGCGCCGAGCCCCCCGCCCTGGCGGCGACCGCCAGCGCGACGGAGGTGCTGCGCACCCGGGACGTGGCCGCGATGACGGGAGCGGAGCTGGCCGAGGTGCACCGGCTGCTCGCCCTGATGCGGGCGGGGAGGGAACGGCGCCGGTCGCGCCGGTTCAGGCCCTCGCGCCGGGGACGGCTGGACGGCCGGGCCACGGTTCGCGAGAGCCTGCGCCGGGGCGGCGAGACCGCCGGGCTCCGCCACCGCGAGCACCGGACCAGGCCCCGCCGCGTCGTGCTGCTGGTCGACGTCAGCGGCTCCATGACCCCGTACGCGGACACGCTGCTCCGCCTGGCCCACGCGCTGGTCAGGTCCGAGCCCCGGGCCACCGAGGTGTTCAGCGTGGGCACCCGGCTGACCCGGCTCACCGCCGAGCTGCGCCACCGCGACCCGGCGGCCGCGATGAACGCCGTCTCCCGCGCCGTCCCCGACTGGAGCGGCGGCACCCGGCTGGGCGAGGAGCTGCGCCGGTTCCTGACGCGGAGCGACGCCGCCGGGGCGACGGTGGTGATCGCCTCCGACGGCTGGGAGCGCGGCGGCGCGGAGCTGCTGGGGGCGCAGATGGCCCGGCTGTCCCGTACGGCGCACCGGGTGGTGTGGGTGAACCCGCACAAGGGCCGGGACGGCTACGAGCCGCTCACGGCCGGGATGCGGGCCGCCCTGCCGTACATCGACGACTTCGTGGCCGGGCACAGCCTGGCCGCCTTCGAAGAACTGGCGGCGCTGCTGGGAGGCACCCGTGCGTGATGTGTTGTCGCAGGTCCTGAGCTGGTGGGAGGCCGGGGAGACGTTCGGCCTGGCCACCGTGGTGGACACCTTCCGCAGCGCGCCCCGCCCGCCTGGGGCGTCCATGGCGGTGCTCGGCGAGGAGGCCGAGGGCAGCGTCTCGGGCGGCTGCGTCGAGGGCGCCGTCTACGAGCTGGCCCGGGAGGTGGTCTCCTCGGGCACCCCCGTGCTGCAGCGGTACGGGGTGAGCGACGACGACGCCTTCTCCGTCGGGCTGACCTGCGGCGGCATCCTGGACGTGTTCGTCGAGCCGGTCTCCAGACACACCTTCCCCGAGCTGGGGTCGGTCGCCGCGTCGGTGCTCGGGCACGAACCGGTGGCGGTCGCGACCGTCCTGTCCGGGCCGGGCACGGTGGGCGCCCGCCGGGTGATCTGGCCGGACCGCTCGGGCGGGTCGCTGGGCGTGGCCCGGCTGGACGCCGCGGTGGACGACGACGCGCGGGGCATGCTGGCCCAGGGGCTGACGGGCGTGCGCAGGTACGGCGCCCAGGGGCAGCGGCGCCTCGACGAGCTGGCGGTCTTCGTCCAGTCCTTCGCGCCGCCGCCCCGGATGCTGATCTTCGGCGCGATCGACTTCGCCGCCGCGGTCGCCCGGGTCGGCAAGTTCCTCGGGTACCACGTGGTCGTCTGCGACGCCCGGCCGGTCTTCACCACGGCCAAGCGCTTCCCCGAGGCCGACGAGGTGGTCGTCAAGTGGCCGCACGACTACCTCGTCTCGGCCGCGGTGGACGAGCGGACCGCGATCTGCGTGCTCACCCACGATCCGAAGTTCGACGTCCCGCTGCTGGAGGTGGCCCTGCGCACCCCGGCCGGGTACGTCGGGGCGATGGGCTCGCGCCGCACGCACGAGGACCGGCTGGCCCGGCTCGCGCGGGCGGGCCTGGGGGAGGCCGAGCTCGCCAGGCTCCGCTCGCCGATCGGCCTGGACCTGGGCGCGCGTACGCCCGAGGAGACCGCGATCTCCATCGCCGCCGAGCTGATCCAGCTGCGCTGGGGAGGTTCGGGCCGCCCGCTCACCGACGGCTCCGGCCGGATCCACCGGGACGGGCCGGGGACGTGAACGCGGCGCGGGAGCCCGGGGGGCCGGCGGGCACGCGACCGGCCGACGTGACCGGCACGACCGGCACGACCGGCACGACCGGGTCGGCCGGGTCGGCCGGGTCGGCCGGGTCGGCCGAGGACGCCCGGGAGGCCGGGAGCTCCGAGGACGCCGGGGAACGGGTGAGCGTGGGCCTGCTGCTGGCCGCCGGGTCGGGCTCGCGGCTCGGCACCCCCAAGGCGCTGGTGGAGTTCCGCGGGGAGCGGCTGGTGGACCGGGGGGTCAGGGTGCTGCGCGAGGGCGGCTGCCGGTCCGTGATCGTGGTGCTCGGGGCCGCCGGTACGGGGGTGCCGGGTGCGGTCACCGTCCACAATCCGGAGTGGGCCTCCGGGATGGGCTCCTCGCTGCGCACCGGCCTGGAGGCGGTCCCCGGCACGGCCGCGCACGTGGTGATCGCCCTGGTGGACCAGCCGTTCGTCGGGCCGTGGGCGGTGCGGCGGCTCATCCGGGCCGCCGGGCGGGGCGCCTCGGTCGCCGTGGCCACCTACGCGGGGGAGCGGCGCAACCCGGTGCTGATCGCCAGGGAGCACTTCGCGGAGGTCGCCCGGCTCGCGACCGGCGACGCCGGTGCCCGCCCGTTCCTGCGGGCCCGTGCCGGGCTGGTCGTCGCGGTGCCCTGTGACGACGTCGCCGACCCCGCCGACATCGACACCCCCGCGGACCTGGCCGCCCTGCGGGCCCGCTCCGGCCCCGCGACCTGACGGGCGGTCAGGTGCCCAGCCGCAGGGAGGCGACGGCGGCCCGGTGGTCGCTGCCCGCGGCGGGTTCGACGCCCGCGCTGGTCGCGGTCATCCCCCGGTAGAGGATGTGGTCGGGCCGGGTGACCGGGAAGGCGGCCGGCCAGGTGAACCCGAACCCCCTGCCGGCCTCCTGCTGGGCGTCCGAGAGCGGCGGCACCAGGCCGGTCCGCTTGCGGTCGGTGGTGGCGGTGTTGAGGTCGCCGAGCAGCAGCAGGCGCGCGCTGTCGTCCTTGTCGATCATCCGGCGCGCGTAGGCCAGGGTCTCGTCGCGCTGGCTCGTCCGGCCGGGCCGGGCCGAGGCGAGGTGCATGACGTAGACGGTGACCCTGCCCTTGGGGGTGACGACCACCGCGCGCAGCGCGCGGGCCCAGTCCAGGCCGATGTCGGCCTTGCGCGCCTCGGCGATCGGGAAGCGGCTCCACAGGCCGACCGTGGCGATCCGGTAGCGGTGCGGGAAGCGGGCGTTGAGCTCCTCGGCCGCCGGGCCGCCCGCGGTCAGCTCCTGCGCCGCGACCAGGTCACGCCCCCTGGAGACCGCCCGTACGGCGTCGGCCGAGTCACCGTTGGTCGCGCCCACGTTGATGGTGGCGACCGACAGGTCGCTGGGGCCTCCGGGCGGGGTGCGCAGGAACGCCGGGCCGAACATGACCCCCCACACGGTCGCCGGGAGCAGCGCCGCGCAGATCACCTGCCAGGACCGGGTGGCCAGCGCGCAGACCAGCAGGACCGGCACGGCCAGGCCGAGCCAGGGCAGCAGGCTCTCCAGCACGGGGGTGAACCCGCCCAGCTCGGGCAGGAGGCGATGCCCCCCGAGGGTCAGCGCCAGCGCCCCCGCCGCCACGACGATCGATTGCCTCAGCACACCGCTCCTCGTCCGTTCCCGCCGGGTTCCGCCGGGGTCGCCCTACCCCGGAATGCGTAGGCTACCGGCCCGGAGGCGGTGGCGCGGGGCTTGGTGTGCGGGCGGTGAGTCGATAGCCTTTGTTGCCGAGACAACGGAACAACATTCGGTTTTGTCGTGCTGCGGAAGGACGATCCCACCATGCGCATCGGTATGGCCCTGAACTACTCCGGAGGGTTCAAGGAGACGGTGGCCGCGCTGGCCGACTACGAGAGGGCGGGCCTCGACATCGTCTTCGTCGCCGAGGCCTACAGCTTCGACGCGGTCAGCCAGATGGGGTACATCGCCGCCAAGACCGAGCGGCTGCAGATCGCCTCCGGCATCCTGCCGATCTACTCCCGCACCCCGGCCCTGCTGGCCATGACCGCAGCCGGCCTGGACTACGTCTCCGACGGCCGTTTCACCCTGGGGCTCGGCGCCTCGGGACCGCAGGTCATCGAGGGCTTCCACGGCGTCCCCTACACCGCCCCGCTCGGCCGTACCCGCGAGGTCATCGAGATCTGCCGCCAGGTGTGGCGGCGCGAGCGCGTGACCTACGACGGCAGGCACTACACGATCCCGCTCCCGGCCGACCAGGGGACCGGCCTGGGCAAGCCGCTGAAGCTCATCAACCACCCGGTCCGCGACCGCATCCCGATCGTCGTCGCCGCCATCGGCCCCAAGAACGTCGAGCTGTCCGCCGAGCTCGCCGAGGGCTGGGAGCCGATCTTCTACGTCCCGGAGAAGGCCGCCGACGTCTGGGGCGCCTCCCTGGCCGCGGGCAAGGCCAGGCGGGACCCGGCCTTGGGCGAGCTGGACGTGATCGCCCAGGCGCCGCTGGCCATCGGCGACGACGTCTCGGACTGGCTGGAGCTGGGCCGCCCGATGGCCGCCCTCTACATCGGCGGCATGGGCGCCAGGGGGAGGAACTTCTACAACGACCTCGCCCGCCGGTACGGCTACGAGAAGGAGGCGGAGCAGATCCAGAACCTCTACCTCGACGGCAGGAAGGACGAGGCCGCCGCGCTCGTCCCGGACGAGCTGCTGCACAGGACGTCCCTGATCGGCCCGGAGGGGCACGTCCGCGAGCGCCTGCAGGCCATGCGCGAGTCGGGCGTCACGACCGTCAACGTCAGCCCGCTGGCGCGCACCCACGAGGAGCGCGTCCGGCTGATCGAGCGGGTCAGGGAGCTCGCCGCCTGACCCCGGCCGTACGGCGTCCGGTGGGCCTCGCGCCGGGTCCCGGGCGAGAGGCCGGCCCCCCGCGCCCGGCCCTGAGCCGAGGCCCGTGCTCGCCCCCGCGTCCGGTCTCGCGCTCGACCCCCGCGCCGGGCGGGGGACGGCCGCGACGGCGCAGGAGAGGCGGGCGGGGGACGGTCGCGGTGGCGACACGGGGCATGGCGGTCAATAGCATGCCTGGCATGACCGCCCTTCACGCCCGGCGCCGCGAGAACCTCGCCGCCCTGCTCCCCGCTCACGAGGCGGACGCGATCCTGGTCACCCACGCCGTGAACGTGCGCTACCTGACCGGCCTGGCCAGCTCCAACGCGGCCGTCCTGGTCCGGGCCGACGCCACCGCCACGCTGGCCACCGACTCCCGCTACATCGGCGCGGCCCGGGACGTCTGCGCCGACATCGAGGTGGTCGAGGAACGCGACGTCGCCGGCGCGCTGCTCGCCGGGTCCGGCCGGACAGGCGGCACCGGCGGCACCGGCCGGACCGGCATCGAGGCCGACCACCTGCCCGTCGCCGCCTACTTCCGGCTGGGAGGCGACCTGCTCCGCCTGTCGGGGACGGTGGAGTCGGTGCGCATGGTCAAGGACGAGGACGAGATCGGCCTGCTGCGCACCGCGTGCGAGCTCACCGACCGGGCCTTCGAGCAGGTGCTGCCCGGCCTGCGCCCCGGGGTGACCGAGAAGGAGATCGCCAGGGCGCTGGAGCGGCGGATGGCCGACCTCGGCGCGGACGGGCCCGCCTTCGACCCGATCGTGGCGAGCGGCCCCAACGGCGCGGTCCCGCACCACTCGCCCTCGGACCGGCCGCTGCGGCGCGGGGACCTGGTCACCATGGACTTCGGGGCCCGCCACCGGGGCTACCACGCGGACATGACCAGGACCGTGGCGATCGGCGAGCCCGCGGCCTGGCAGCGCGAGCTGTACGACCTGGTCCACGCCGCCCAGGGCGCGGGCCTGGTGGCCGCGCGGACCGGTGCCGCGCTGCACGAGGTGGACGCCGCCGCCCGCGACCTGATCGCCGAGGCCGGGTACGCGGAGTTCTTCGAGCACGGCCTGGGGCACGGCGTCGGGCTGGAGATCCACGAGGTGCCGTTCCTGTCTCCGCGACATCCGGAGCGGGACGCCGGGCACGCTAGACTAGAGGATCGAGTTCCGATCACCGTCGAGCCCGGGGTGTACCTGCCCGGCAGGGGCGGCGTGCGCATCGAGGACACTCTCGTGGCGCGCGACGGCGGGCCGGAGCTTCTCACACGGACGACCAAAGAGCTGCTCGTCCTTTAAGAGCGGCCGTACGCAGGAGAGATCAGTGGCGACGACGAACGACCTCAAGAACGGCCTTGTGCTCAAGCTCGACGGCGGCGAGCTCTGGGCCGTCGTGGAGTTCCAGCACGTCAAGCCCGGCAAGGGCGGCGCGTTCGTCCGCACCAAGCTCAAGAACGTGATGTCGGGCAAGGTCGTCGACAAGACCTTCAACGCGGGCGTGAAGGTCGAGGTGGCCAACGTCGACAAGCGCGAGATGCAGTTCTCCTACATGGACGGCGACGACTACGTCTTCATGGACACCGAGACCTACGACATGCTCCACGTCTCCCGGGTGGCGGTCGGCGACTCGGCCAACTACCTCCTGGAGAACATGCTGGCCACCGTGGCGATCAACGAGGGCAACGTCCTCTACGTCGACCTGCCCGCGGCCGTCGAGCTGATCGTCTCCGAGACCGAGCCGGGCCTGCAGGGCGACCGCTCCACCGGCGGCACCAAGCCCGCGACGCTGGAGACCGGCGCCGAGATCAAGGTGCCGCTGTTCATCACCACCGGCGAGAAGGTCAAGGTCGACACCCGCACCGGCGATTATCTCGGCCGCGCCTGATGTCGGCACGGGGTAAGGCGCGCAGGCGCGCGCTGGACATCCTCTTCGAGGCCGAGGCGCGGAGTGAGGACCCCAGGAACGTCCTGGCCGAGCGCCTGGAGCGGGCCGATCCGCCCGTCAACGAGTACACCACCACGATCGTCGAGGGGGTCTGCCGTCACCGGTCGCGCATCGACGAGCTGATCACCGCCTACGCCGAGGGCTGGACGCTGGACCGCATGCCCGCGGTGGACCGCAACCTGCTGCGCGGCGGCACCTACGAGCTGCTGTGGATGCCCGACGTCCCCGAGGGCGTGGTCATCAGCGAGTGGGTCAGCCTGGCGTCGGAGCTGTCGACCGACGAGTCACCGCAGTTCGTCAACGGCCTGATGGCCCGCTTCAAGCAGCTCAAACCCTCCCTGGCGCTCTAGCCGTGCCCGGCGGGGAGCCGTTCGCCCCGGCTCTCCGCCCGCACCGCGCGGGACGCGGCGTAGGCTGGACTCGTCACCGTACGAGGAGGCGATCTGAAGTTGCACGCCGTAGGCATCTCGCGGCAGGCGGGTACCCCGGCGGTCCGCACCGCGGTCGTGTGGGAGGCCCTGAGCGCCGTGCTGGCCGAGCGGGCGGCCGCCACGGGCCGTGAACGGCTGGACATCGTCGACGCCGGGGGCGGCACGGGCGGTTTCGCCGTCCCCCTGGCCGATCTGGGCCACTCCGTGACGGTCGTCGACCCCAGCCCCGACTCGCTCGCCGCGCTGGAGCGCAGGGCGGCCGAGACGGGAGTGCGGGTGCGCGCCCTGCAGGGCGACGCCGCCGACCTGGGAGAGCTGCTCCCTCCCGGGGACACCGATCTCGTGCTCTGCCACAGCGTGCTGGAGTACGTGGAGGACCCGGCAGGCGCGGTGACCGCCATGGCCGGGCTGCTGCGTCCCGGAGGCGTGATCAGCGTGCTCGCCGCCAACCCGCTGGCCGCCGCGCTGCACCGTTCCATCGCCGGCCGGTTCGACGAGGCCCGCGAGGTCCTCACCGACCCCGACGGCCGCTGGGGCGACCGCGACCCCACCCCCCGCCGCTTCACCCGCGAGAGCCTGGAGCTGCTGCTGGCCGCGACCGGCTTCACCCCCGGCGAGGTGCACGGCGTGCGGATCTTCGCAGACCTGGTGCCCAGCAGGGTGCTGGACGGCGAGCCCGGAGCCGCAGGCGCCCTGGTCGCGCTGGAACAGGCGGCTGCGGCGCACCCCGTCCTGCGCGACATCGCCACCCAGCTGCACGTCCTCGGACACCGGTGAACGCCGCATCGAACGAGTGTTCCCGTAGAATGACGTCGTGTCGAGAAAGCAGCAGATGCCGCGCCCCGGTCCGGCCCTGGGGTCGGACGACACGGGCTGCCCGATCCTGCACGTCGACATGGACGCCTTCTACGCCGGTGTCGAGCTGCGCACGCGCCCGGAGCTGCGGGGCAGGCCCGTCATCATCGGCCTGTCCGCGGGCCGCGGGGTGGTGCTCAGCGCCACCTACGAGGCCAGGGAGTTCGGGGTGCACTCGGCCATGCCCATGACCCGGGCCCGGCGGCTCTGCCCTCAGGCGGTGATCCTCCCGCCCAGCCGCGAGAAGTACGCCGAGGTCTCCCGGCGGGTCATGGAGATCTTCCAGAGCTTCACCCCCGAGGTCGAGCCCATCGCGTCCGACGAGGCGTTCCTGGACGTCTCCGGGGCCCGCAAGCGGCTCGGCCGCCCGGCCGAGATCGCCGCGATGATCCGCGAGCAGGTCGCCCGCGAGCAGGGCGTCACCTGCTCGGTCGGGGTGGCCCGCAACAAGTTCGTGGCCAAGCTCGCCTCCCGGCACGCCAAGCCCGACGGGCTGTTCGTGGTGCCGGCCGACAAGGTGGTCGACTTCCTGCACCCGCTGCCGGTGGCGGCGCTGTGGGGCGTCGGGGAGCGCACCGAGCGCTCCCTGGCCCGGCTGGGCATCGCGACCGTCGGCGACCTCGCCGCGGTCCCGGTGGACACCCTGCGGCGCGAGCTGGGGCAGGCGGCGGGCACGCACCTGGCCGAGCTCGCCTGGGGACGCGACGACCGCCCCGTCACCCCGCACACGCCGGACAAGAGCATCGGGGCCGAGGAGACGTTCGCCACCGACATCGACGACCCGGTGCGGATCCGCCGGGAGCTGCTCCGGCTGTCGGAACGGGTCGCGGCCCGGCTCCGGGGGGCCGGCGTCGTCGGCCGCACGATCAGCGTCAAGCTGCGCCGGGCCGACTTCACCACCCTGTCCCGCTCCCGGAGCCTGCACGACCCCACCGACGTCGCCAAGATCGTGTACGACGTCGCCTGCGATCTCTACACCGCCTCCGGCCTGGAGAACGTCCCGCTGCGGCTGGTCGGCGTGCGGGTGGAGAACCTCGGCCCGGCCGAGGGCGCGACCCGGCAGCTCGGTCTCGGTGAGCGCGAGACCGGCTGGCGGGAGGCCGAGCTGGCGATGGACCGGGCGACCCGAAGATTCGGCCGGGATGCGGTACTCCCGGCCTCCCTTATCCGCCCGCCGTTTGATGGAATGGAACCATGACGTCGCCTCCGGTTTGGACTACGTTGGACGTTTTCTTTCGTCTACGTCTACAGCCTCGTATTCTGGGGATAACCGACCGCGAGGTTCGGACACCCCGTGTCGTCCGTCACCGTCTTCCCCGTCCTGGGGCTGTCCTTGGGAGGCGCCGTGCCGCTCTCTGAGCACGAGCAGCGCTTGCTCGACCAGATCGAGCAGGCCCTCTACGCCGAGGACCCGAAGTGGGCCAATACCGTCAGGATCAGTGATCCGCGCAGCCACTACAGGCGTCGTCTGGTGAAGGCCGGAATCGGCTTCATCCTGGGCATCGTCCTGCTGATGGTCGGCGTAGTGATCAACAACGTCCCGCTCGGCATCCCGCTCGGCGTCGGCGGTTTCGTGGTCATGCTCGCCTCATGTCTGTGGGGCCTGTCGAGCTGGAAGCGGATGAACGGGTTCGGTGAGGCCGGTCCGGCCGCGCCGACCGATCAGCCGCCCGGCAGGGCAGGGGGCGGCGGCCGCAGGCCCGGCCCCCGCCAGAGCTTCATGGAACGCATGGAGGAGCGCTGGCGCCGTCGTCACGACGAGCGCTAGACCGCCGGGGCCGCCGCCGTCCGCGGCGGCGGGTCCCTCCCCGGTGACACTTCCCTTCCGTGCGCCCGGATCCGTCTCCCGCGTGCCCCGGCGACGGCCCGGCGATCTCCGGCGCCCCGCCGGTCCTCCGCGGCCGGCCGTCTTCGGGTCCGTGACCCTTCAGGTCCGGTCCCTCACGCCCCGTGACCCCTCGCGCCCGGTCGATTCCTCCGGCCCGCCGGGCGACCCCTCACGCCCGTGATCCTCCGCACCCGGCCGCTCCCAGGGGCCGGCCGTTCCCGGGGCGGGAACGCGTCCGGCCGTCCCCCGGACGGGGAACGGCCGGAGGTGATCCATGCCCGGGCTCAGGCGCCCTTCCTGGCCGGCCTGCGCAGCCGGATGTTCTCCAGCAGGTCGAACCCGTCCAGCACCCGCCCGCCCATCGCCCGCATCCGCAGGAGCGTCGAGGGGGGCAGCAGCACCGCCCTGATCCGCCTGCCGCGGGTCACGGTGGCCGCCAGCGCCCGCCGTACCCGGGACAGGTCCTCGCGGAGCGTGCCGACCTCCCCGCCGCTGCGGGCGTAGAGCATCCGCTCCACCGCGGCGGCGATCCTCGCCAGCGCGGCGGTGGCCTCCGGGTCGAAGGCGTACTGCTTCGCCAGCCGACGGGCCAGCGAGCGCGGGCTCTCGCTCGGCTCCCGCGCCATCCCGTAGTCGCACAGGGCGTCGTCGAGCTCGGCCCAGGCCGCCACCACCGCGGGCTCCCGGCGCCTCCCGTCCGGCGACGCGATCCCGGCCGGCCTCGGTCCCGGCGTCCCGACCGGCCCTTCGCCCCCGGAGGCCGGGACCGGCCCGGATGCAGGGACCGGCCGCGAGTAGGCCCTGCGGCGGCGGAGCCGCAGCTGCCAGCGGATCAGGCCGGGGATCAGCATGACCAGCAGCGCGACGGCCACCCCGATGCCGATCTTCGCGGCCGTCGGCACGCCCTCCTCGGGCGCGATCGGCAGGCCGCCCAGGTCGCGTTCGAGCATCCGGTCACGGCGGTTCGCCGCGGTCCCGCCCGGTCCGGTCGTCGAGTCGCCGGCCTCCGCCGACGGCGCGGCGCTCGGCGCGGCGCTGGCGGTCGGGGCCGCCTGCGGCCGGGTGTACTCCGGCACCGTGGCGCTGCCCTGACCGGCCCCGCCCGCCGGGGTCGGCTCGAAACGCAGCCACCCGGTCCCCTCGAAGTACAGCTCGGGCCAGGCGTGCGAGTCGTGGGTGCGCACCTGCCAGGCCCCCGCGACCCTGCCGCCGCCGGTGTAGCCGATGGCCACCCGGGAGGGGATGCCCAGGACGCGGGCGAGCACCGCCATGGAGGCGGCGAACTGCTCGCAGTACCCGGTGCGGTTACGGATCAGGAAGTCGGTCAGCGCCGGCCCGTCGTGCCCCTGGGTCGACAGGTCGTAGGTGAACCCGCCGTCCTCGGTGAAGAACTTCTGGAGCTGGATCGCCTGCTCGTACGGGCTCGCGCCGCGCTCGGTCACCCGGGTCGCCAGCTGCCTGATCTCGCCGGGCAGGTTCTCCGGGAGCGCCAGGTAGCGCTCGCCGATCGCCGCGGACGGCGGGCCCGCCGCCCTGAGCCGCTCCGCCGTGGACCTGGGCTCGGCGGTGATCACCCGGTACGACAGGCCCTCGGCGGTGTCGCGGGTGGAGAAGACCATCA
Source organism: Streptosporangium sp. NPDC050855 (assembly GCF_044456585.1). Classification (NCBI taxonomy): domain Bacteria; kingdom Bacillati; phylum Actinomycetota; class Actinomycetes; order Streptosporangiales; family Streptosporangiaceae; genus Streptosporangium; species Streptosporangium sp. NPDC050855. The sequence continues at coordinate 250,861 of NZ_JBITFY010000012.1, read as the reverse complement.
GCGTGTCCCGGTCCGGCCGCCAGTCGCCCGCGGCCGTGACCCGGGCCGCCGGGTAGGGCAGCGGCAGGAAGCTCAGCCTCCTGACCTGGTCGCTCACGGCGACGTCGAGCGTGGCCGAGGTGACCGACAGGGACGGGTTCTGGCCCGGGGGAGGCGGCATGGCGGCCTCGGACGTGCGGTCCTCGGGACGGCCCTTGGGTTCCGACATCGTCCACTGCTCGCCGTCGAAGACGTCGAGGGAGTACATCCGCAGGTAGCGCGAGTCACCGTCGCTGACCCGGTAGGTCAGCACCGTGGAGTTCTCCGGCAGCGAGAGCTGGCCGCGCAGGTTGACGATGGGGTTGGGGATGCTGACCGAGTTGCCGCCGCCCCTGCCGTTGCCCACGCCGAACGCGAACAGCGGGCTGGGCTCCAGGGTCGGCAGCAGCGCGGGCAGCAGGATGGCCAGCGCGACCGCGGTGAAACCGATGCGCTTGCCCGACAGCCGCAGCGGCCCGGCGTCGGAGGAGGCGGGACGGGCGGTCGTGGCGGCCGACGTGCGGCGTACCAGCACCGCCCGGCCCCAGTGGGTGACCCGCTCGCGGCCGTCGGCCACGAGCAGCCCCAGGTAGCCCGCGGCGCCGACGATGAACGCCGGCCAGCCGATCGGCTCGGCGACCACCGCGGCCGGGACGGTGAACAGCGCCAGCAGCGGCAGCCCGGCGAGCGCTGCCCTGTGCAGCCGCGCGGCCAGCAGGTCCACGGCGATCGCGATCACGCCGACGCCGCCGCAGGTGAGCAGGACGATGCCGGTGCTGTCGGGCACGGGGGCGGCGAACCGCTGGATGTCGGCGAAGCCCCTGGTCAGCAGCCTGGTCAGCTCCACCACCGAGTCCGCGGTGGGCACCACCCTGCCCCAGGCCTCGTCACCGGCGAAGGTGGCGGTGAGGTAGATCCACGTGGCGAACACCTGCACCGGCGTCACCAGCCAGCCGGGCAGCGCGTAGTACCCGGCGGCCGTGCCGATCCCGGCGACCACGAGGACGGCCCCCAGGCTCGCCCAGAACCAGTCGCCTCCCTGGAAGAGGGGATAGAGAGCGATCGCGACCGCTCCCGTGGCCATCCCCGAGGCGATGGGAAGTCTCATGTGTCACCTCTGCTCGCTGCGAATGGGCCGCGTCGCGCGGCCTCCTGCCAGACGCTCGCGACGGAGGCGCCCGCGGCCAGCCGCACGACGCGCCAGCCCGTCCCGGCGAGGATCGCCCGCGCCGCCTGGAACTCCTCGTTCTCGCCCAGCTCGGGATGCTCCCATCCCGACACGTCCAGCATCACGGCCACGCCGGTCACGTTGCCGCGCCTGGCCCTGGCCAGTTCCTGGGCCTGCTCCAGGTCCAGGTAGCCGAGCACGGCCACGATCAGGCCGTCGCCGCCGCCCTGGCGCAGCGCGCCGACGCCGAACTCCAGCGACCGGGCGGTGCCGGCCCGTACCACGGCCAGGGTGTCCAGCAGGGACCGGCTCAGCCCGCTGTCGGTGAGGTGCTCGGCCCCCTGGTCGGTGATCAGCCGCAGGCCGAGCCCCTCGTGGGCGAGGTGCACGCCGATGGAGGCCGCGGCCGAGACCGCCGCCTCGAACGACGAGCGCGGGCCCTCGCCGCGGTGGGCGTAGCGCCGGGTGTCCAGCAGCAGCGCGCCCCTGCTCTGCCACTGCTGTTCCTCGCGCCGCACCATCAGCTCGCCGCGCCTGGCGGTGGAGCGCCAGTGCACCCGCCGCAGGTCGTCCCCCTGGCGGTACTCGCGCGGCGCGACGTCGTCGTCCCCCGCCGCCGCCACGCTCCTGGTACGGCTCTCGCCCCCGCCGCTCCACTCGCCGGCCAGCCGCACGTGCGGCAACGCCACCACCTGGGGCGTCACCACCAGGGTGTCGGTGATGGTGAAGGCCCTGGTCAGCTCGACCAGGCCGAACGGGTCGCTGATCCGGATGGCCAGCGGCCCGATGGTGAACCGGCCGCGCAGGTCGGAGCGGACCCGGTAGTCGATCTCCCGGACGCCCTTGGCCTCCACCCGGTCGAGGACGAACCTGGGCCGGGCCCCCAGGGCGTACGGGACGGTGTCCTCGATCATCAGCAGGCCGGTCGGCAGCCGGGTGACGTTCTCCAGGCGCAGGGTGACGGTGGCCTCGCTGCCCACCTCGGCCCGCGGCGGGTCCAGGCGCCGCGCGCAGCTCAGCCGGTAGCGGGTCCGGGCGACCACCATGGCGGCGAGCAGCGGCAGCGACAGGATCAGCACGCCGATCCTGAGCAGGTCGTGCTCGCCGAGGACGAAGGCGCACAGCAGCGCCGCGACGCCGGACGCCAAAAAGGACCGGCCGCGGGCGGTGAGCGCCTTGAGGCCGGAGGTCACCGCGGCTGGGCCTCGGGAACGGGCACCCGGCGGACCAGGTCGGCGATCACCTGCTCGGGCGGGCGGCGCTGTCCCTGGGCCTCGACGCTGGGCAGCAGCCGGTGCGCCAGCACCGGGACGCACAGGTCCTGCAGGTCGTCGGGGATGACGTAGTCGCGGCCGGCCAGCGCCGCGTGCGCCCGCGCGGCCCGGACCAGCTGCAGGGTGGAGCGCGGCGAGGCGCCGAGCCTCAGGTCGGGGGACTGGCGGGTGGCGGTCACCAGGTCGATCGCGTACATCTTGATGGGCTGGGAGACGTAGACGCCGCGCACCGCCTCGATGAGCGCCTTGACCTCCTCGGTGGTGGCGACCGGCTCCAGCTTGTCCAGCGGGGAGGCGGCGCCGTGCACGTCGAGCATCTCCAGCTCGGCGGACGGGGCGGGGTAGCCCATCGCGATCCGGGCGGTGAAGCGGTCGCGCTGCGCCTCGGGGAGGGGATAGGTGCCCTCCATCTCGATGGGGTTCTGCGTCGCGATCACCATGAAGGGGGAGTCCAGCCGGTAGGTCGCCCCGTCCACCGTGACCTGGTGCTCCTCCATGCACTCCAGCAGGGCCGACTGGGTCTTCGGCGAGGCCCGGTTGATCTCGTCGCCCACCACGATGTTGGCGAACACCGGGCCGGGCTTGAACTCGAACTCCATGGTCTGCTGGTTGTAGGCGCTCACCCCGGTGATGTCGCTGGGGAGCAGGTCCGGGGTGAACTGCACGCGGCGTACGGGGCAGTCGATGGACCTCGCCAGCGCCTTGGCGAGCATCGTCTTGCCGACTCCGGGGACGTCCTCGATGAGAAGGTGGCCCTCGGCGAGCAGTACGGTCAGGGTCAGGCGGACCACGTCGCTCTTGCCCTCGATCACCGATTCGATCGACTCACGGATCCGGTGCGCGGTGACGACGAGATCATCAAGCTGCGGTGAGACGTCATGGGTTACTGCCACCCAGGCCTCCATGAAGGTGCGGCGGTTGCGCGCCGGGGGGTTCTGTCGCGGGACCTTTGCGATCCCCTTGCTCATTCTGTTTACCGACACTACGGTGCCGCGCGGACCGGCGGCGACTTTATCTGGTCATCAGGGATGATTCCGGGTGAATGGCCACAGTGTGTCCCATCCTCATCCCGATCCTGTGCGGATGACGTGCCGGTCCCGTGACGGATCGGGCGTCCGTTTCGGCCCCCGTGGTTCTCCTCTGGTCTACGAGCATTTCATGATCTTTGAGCTATTGGACGGTGTTTACGACACGCCCGCGGCCTATGTCGGGGCGCCAACCCCCTCCACTCCACCCCACCCCATTTGAACTGGGGAAATGTCGGTGAAACCCGCCGCGAAGAGGCGTGGAATCAGTTGACGGTGGAGAGAAGTGGAGTATGGTGGTGCGCAGTGGAGGGCAGGGCTGCGATGCCTGGCGCTCCGCTGGGCACGGGAGGTGAGGCCGATGTTCCTCGGCACCCACCACCCGCGTCTCGATGACAAGGGACGGCTGTTCCTGCCGGCGAAGTACCGTGAGGAGCTGGCGGAGGGTCTGGTGATCACCAAAGGCCAGGAGCGCTGCCTCTACGTCTTTCCCGTAGAGGAGTTCCAGCGCATAACCGAGGCTCTGCGCACCGCGCCGGTGACCGCCAAGGCGGTCCGTGACTACAGCCGCGTCCTGTTCGCCAGCGCGTCCGACGAGGTCGCCGACAAGCAGGGCCGGATCACCGTTCCGCAGGCCCTGCGTGAATACGCCAGCCTGCGCCGCGACTGCGTGGTCATCGGGGCCAACACCCGGCTGGAGATCTGGGCCGAGGATGCCTGGAGCGCCTATCTGGCCGACCAAGAGCAGGCTTTTGCCGATCTGTCGGAGGAGGTGCTGCCAGGGATTCTGTGACTCCACGGTCGACTCATCGGTGAAAACGTCGTTCGGCGAGGTCTCCACCCGCAACCACCTGCCCGTCAGCTGATGCACCTTCCCCGGTGTCAGGTGACGGGACGACACGCGGGTGCGGATGGGGACCTGGCCGGACGGCCCCGAGGGTAGGGGCCGGTTTCGACAGGCCGGTGAGGGCCCGCCGCACGTCCGCGGACGGGGCGGGAAACGAGGGGGTTGGCGCTTCATGCGCGCCGAGAACGACAGTCATGATCTGCATTCGCGCGGCCACGATCTCCAGCGCGATCCCCAGGCGCCGCCGGGCCACGTCCCGGTGATGCTCGACCGGGTGCTGGAACTGCTGGCCCCGGCGCTGAACAGGCCGGCCCCCGTGCTCGTCGACGCCAACCTCGGCCTCGGCGGCCACGCCGAGGCGCTGCTCGCCGCCCATCCCGCGCTCCACCTGATCGGGATCGACCGCGACCCCACCGCCATCGAGCGCTCCACCGCCCGGCTCGCCCCGTACGCCGACCGGATCACGCTGGTGCGCGCGGTCTCCGACGAGCTGGCCGAGGTGCTGGCCGACGCCGGCCGGCCGCGTGTCGACGCCGCCCTGTTCGACCTGGGCGTCTCCTCCCCGCAGCTGGACGAGGCCGAGCGCGGCTTCGCCTACTCCTACGACGCCCCGCTGGACATGAGGATGGACCGCGACCAGGAGCTCACCGCCGAGGTCGTGGTCAACACCTACTCCGCCCCCGAGCTGATCCGGATCCTGCGGGATTACGGAGAAGAACGATTCGCCCCGCGTGTCGCGAACCTAATCCTCAAGGAAAGGGCCAGAGAGGCCATAACGTCTACCAAGCGGCTTGCGGAGATCGTCCGGACGGCGATCCCGGCCGCGACCCGCAGGACCGGGGGCAACCCCGCCAAAAGGACTTTTCAGGCGTTGCGAATCGAGGTGAACGCGGAGTTGACGGCGCTGGAACGCGCGCTCCCGGCCGCGCTCGACGCACTGACGCTGGGCGGGCGCGTCGTCGTGCTCGCCTACCACTCCCTCGAGGACCGGCTGACCAAGCAGGTCATCACCGCGCGGACCCGGGACACCGGCCCGGCGGGGCTCCCCGTCCCGCTGCCGGCCCACCAGCCGCGGTTCGCGCTCCTGACGAGGGGAGCCGAGCTTCCGAGCGAAGAGGAGGTGGCCCGCAACCCGCGGGCGGCCTCTGCCCGGTGTCGGGCGGCAGAGAGGATCCGTGAGGCAGTTGACGAGGAGTGAGACAGACGTCCGACGCGCCGCGCCCAGCCGCGGTGCCCGTCCCGCGCGCGTCCCCCGCGCGACGCCCCGCGGACGCCGGCCCGTGCCGGCCGCGGCCGGTCCCGTCGCGAGCCCGGCCACGCCGGTCCAGGCGGCGCCCGCCGCCGGGCGCCGGCGGGCGCCGAGGGCTCCCTTCCTGCTGCTCGTGGTCGGCCTGCTCTGCGGGGGCCTGGTCAGCCTGCTGCTGCTGAACGCCGTGCTCGCCAAGGACTCCTTCCGGGCCAGCGAGCTGCGCAAGGACATCAACGAGCTGCAGCTGGCCAGGGAGCAGAAGGAGAGCGTCAACATGCGCCTGGAGATGCCGGGCGTCCTGGCGCGCAACGACGAGAACCAGGGCGAGCAGCCGGACTGGGACACCGCACGCGTCATCATCCCCGGCAGCTCCTCGGGCGAGGTCGCCGGTGACACCCGCGCGCCCGCCGGACGGGAACGAGTGCCGGGCCCGGCCGGTGAGTGAGAGCGGCGGACGCAATCCCGTGCCGGGGCGCGACGATCCCCGGGGCGGGGCGGGCGGAGGCTCCGGCCGCCGGTCCGGCCGTCCGGGCGCGCCGAACGTCCCGGGCGTGAGCGGTTCCGGCGGCCCCCGCCCGGTGGAGGGTCCCCCCGGACCGTCCCCGGCGGGCAGGCCGGGTCCCGCGGGCAGGTCGTCCGCGGGCAGGACCTCCACGGGCAGGCCGTCCGCGGACCGCTCGTCCGGACGGGCCGCCAAGGGCAGGCCCGCGCCGGGGGAGGGGCCCGAGCAGACCGGCAGGCCCGGCCCGGCCAGGAAGGCGTCCCCGGCGGCCGGGCCCGGCGGGGCGGCCGCGGGGCCGGGAAAGGCCTCCGGTGCCCGCCAGGGCGCCGCACGGTCCGGCAGGAACGGTCCGGCGGCCCGGCCCTCGGCGGCACCCGGCCGGCCTGTCGTGCCTCCGGGCCCGGCCGCACGACAGCCGGGCTCCGCGAGCCCCGCGAGCTCTGCGGGCTCGGGCAGGGGGGCCGTCACCCCGCCGGGCCCGGCCAGGACGGGCTCGCCCGCGTCCCCGGGCGGCCCGCGCACGCCCGGGAAACCCGAGAAGCCCGGCAGGTCCGGCGCGCCGGGATCTCCCGCAAGGGGACCGGCCGCCCAGGGCGGCTCCGGCGCGTCCGGCAGGCAGAACCCCACCGGCAGACCGGGGGCGGCGGGCAGGCCCGGCCCCACCGGCAGGCAGACGCCCACCGGCAGGCCGGGACCGGCCGCCAGGCCGTCCGCCTCGGGCTCGCCGGGCAGGACCGGACGGCCGGAGGGCCGCCCGTCGGCGCGTCCCGACCGGGGCGGCGCCTCCGGGACCCCCGGCAGGCCGGTCAGGCCCCCCGCAAGGCCGGGGGCCGCCGAGACGACGGGCAGGCCGGTCCGTCCCGGGCCGCCGGGCGGGCCCGTCCGGCCGGGGAGTCCCGAGACGACGCGCAGGCCGCCCGGGGCGGAGCCGCGCGGCCCGGTGCGGGTCCCGCGCGCGGACGAGCCGCCCCCGTCCGGAGGGACGCGTCCCGGTGCCCGCGGTGAGCGCCCGCGCGCGGGCGGGCGCGGTGGCGGCCCGGGTGGCAGGCCGCCCCGGCCTCCGGCGCGCCCGGTCGCGGTGCTGCGCCTGGGCAACCCCCGCCGGCGCATCGGCATCGGCCTGATGGTGATGACCTTCGTGCTCTCCATCTTCGCCGGGCGGCTGATCCAGCTGCAGGGCCTGGACTCCAAGGTCTACACGGCCGAGGCGGCCAAGCAGCGCGTCCAGGAGGAGAGGCTGCCCGCCAGGCGGGGGTCGATCACCGACGTCAAGGGCCACGAGCTCGCGCTGACCCTGGAGGCGCGCGAGATCTTCGTGGACCCCTCGGAGATCTCCGACGACAGGCGCGACCAGGTGGCCACGATCCTGGCCAAGGAGCTGAACACCACCAAGGAGACGATCCTCGCCAAACTGGCCGATCGCACCAGCCGCTACCAGCAGATCGCCGCGGCCGCCGACCCGGCGGTCGCCCAGCGGATCATGGCGCACGACCTCAAGGGCGTCGGCAGCAAGCACCGCTACCGCCGTGACTACCCCGGCGGCGACCTGGCGGGCACCCTGCTGGGCTTCGTCGGCACCGACGGCACCGGGCTGGCCGGGCTGGAGAGCACCTACGACAAGCTGCTCGCCGGACGCGACGGCAAGCAGATCATCGAGACGGGCCGCCAGGGGCAGCGCATCCCGATGACCCGCAGCACCCTGCAGGCCCCCATCGAGGGCAGGGACGTGCGGCTGACCATCGACCGCGACGTCCAGTGGGCCGCGCAGAAGGTGATCGCCGAACAGGTCGAGGCCACCGGTTCCCGTACCGGCAGCGTCATCGTGATGGACGTGCCGACCGGGCAGGTCGTCGCCATGGCCAACGCGCCCGAGCTGGACCTGGGCAACTGGATGGCCGCGGCCGGCGCCGACCGGGTCAACCGGTCGGTCACCGACGTGTTCGAGCCGGGCAGCACCAACAAGGTCATCACCGCGGCGGCGGCCCTGGAGTCCGGGGCGGTGCGGCCGGAGACCCCGTTCACGGTCCCCGACCAGATCCGGTGCGCCGACCAGGTGCTCAAGGACTCCCACCCGCACCCCGTCGAGCGGCTGACCTTCTCCGGCATCGTGGCGACCTCCAGCAACGTGGGCACCATCCTGGCCACCCAGCGGATCGGCGACGAGAAGCTCCACTCGATGCTGCAGCGCTTCGGGTTCGGCACCCGGCCCGGCACCGGCCTGCCGGGGGAGGAGGCCGGGCTGCTGCCCGACTGGAAGGACTGGTCGGGCAGCCAGCGCTGCACGATCGCCTACGGCCAGGGCGTCTCGGTGACCGCGCTGCAGACGGCCAGCGTCTACCAGACCATCGCCAACGGCGGGGTGCGCGTCACGCCGCAGGTGGTGGCCGGGACCACCGGCGAGAACGGCGCCTTCACGGCGTCCCCTCCGGCCGAGCGGACCCGGGTGATCAGCGAGCGTACGGCACGGGAGGTCTCCGCGATGCTGGAGGCCGCGGTGAGCGAGGGCGGCACCGGCAACCTCGCCTCGATCGACGGCTACCGGGTGGCGGGCAAGACCGGCACCGCGATGCGCTACGACACCAGGTGCCAGGGCTACTGCGGCTACACCGCGACGTTCGTCGGCTTCGCCCCGGCGGACAAGCCCAGGCTGGTCGTCCTGGCGGTCCTGCAGGACCCCCAGGAGGGCCACTACGGCGGTGAGATCGCCGCCCCGGTCTTCAAGAGGGTGATGACGTTCGCGCTGAAGAGCGGGAAGATCCCGCCGACCGGAACCCGGCCGTCCCCGGTGCGGATACGCGCCGGGGAGTGACGAGTGAAGGTACGCTCTCCGCCGTGCGTCCCCCGTCGTCCATGCGACCCTCAAACAGTTCACCCCGCCCGCTCTCGGGGCTGGCGAGCCTCATCGGCGCGCCCTCGGGCACGTCGCGGGCACCGCTCGCCGCCGTCCGCGGGGTCACCATCGACTCCCGGCGGGTGTGCCGCGGAGACCTCTACGTCGCGCTGCCCGGGTCCGCGGCCCACGGCGCCGACTTCTCCGCGCAGGCCCTCGCCGCGGGTGCCGCCGCGATCCTGACCGACGAGGCGGGACGGGCGGCCGCGGTCGCGACCGGCCTGCCGGTGCTCGTCGTGCCCGACCCCCGCGCCGTGCTCGGGCAGGTCTCGGCCTGGGTGTACGGTAACCCCGCCGCCGACGTGACGGTCATCGGGGTCACCGGGACGAGCGGCAAGTCCACCACCGGGTTCCTGCTGGAGGCCGGGCTGCGGGCCGCGGGGCACCGGGCGGGCCTGATCGGGGGCGTCGAGATCCACGTCGGCGAGCTGCACTTCCCGCCGGGCCTCACCACGCCCGAGGCCAGCGACCTGCACGGCCTGTTCGCGCTGATGCGCGAGCAGGGCGTCACCGCCGCGGCCATGGAGGTCTCCAGCCACGCGCTGGCGCTGGGCCGGGTGGACGGGGTCTTCTACGACGTGGCGCTGTTCACCAACCTGTCCCAGGACCACCTGGACTTCCACCGCGACCTCGACGACTACTTCGCGGCCAAGGCCCGGCTGTTCACCGCCGCGATGAGCCGGGTGGGGGTGGTCAACATCGACGACGCCCACGGGCGCGCGCTGCTGGACATCGCCGAGATCCCGATGACCACCTTCTCGGCCCAGGGATCGCCCGAGGCCGACTGGAGGGCCCTGGACGCGAGCCTGGGGCCCGAGGGCGGCGTCTTCCGGGTGGTGGGCCCCGGCGGCGTCGAGGAGGCCGTGTCGATCAACCTGCCGGGTCCCTTCAACGTGGCCAACGCGCTGGGCGCGATCGTCGCGCTGGTGGAGGCGGGGGTGCCGCTGAGGGCCGCGGTGGCCGGTGTCGGGTCGCTGCCGGGCGTTCCCGGCCGGATGGAGCGGGTCGCCGGTGGCGAGGACTTCCAGGTCATCGTGGACTACTCGCACAAGCCGGGCGCGGTCGAGTCGGTGCTGTGCTCGCTGCGGGAGATCACCAAGGGCCGGATCATCATGGTGCTCGGCTGCGGGGGTGACCGCGATCGCGGTAAACGCCCAATGATGGGAGAAGCCATCGCAAGGCTCGCAGATGTGGCTATTCTCACCAGCGACAACCCCCGCTCCGAGGATCCGCTGCGGATCCTGGCCGAGATGATGGACGGAGTTCTCGGTGTGCCCCGGGACGGGCGCGCACATGTGATCATTGAGCCGGACCGTGCCGCGGCCATCGACCTGGCCGTCGGCCGGGCGGGGTTCGGGGACGTCGTCGTCGTGGCCGGCAAGGGTCACGAGCAGGGCCAGTACGTCGGCGACCAGGTGCTCCCCTTCGACGACAGGCAGGTCGTGGCCGAGGCGATCGTCAGGCGCAGGAACCGCACCGGGCGCCGAAGCACGTATGGAGAGTAGGGAAGAAGCATCATGATCCCGTTGCCGCTGGCGAGGATCGCCGAGATCACCTCGGGGGCCCTCGCGGGCATGGCCGACCCACGCGCGGTGGTGCGCGGCCCGGTCGTCATCGACTCCCGCGCCGTCGTACCCGGGGCGCTGTTCGTCGCGATCAGGGGTGAGCGGGCCGACGGGCACGACTTCGCCGCGCGTGCCGTCGAGGCGGGCGCGGTCGCCGTACTCGCCGACCGGCCGGTCGACGCCCCCGCCGTCGTCGTCGGCGACACCGTGGCGGCCCTGGCCTCGCTGGCCACCGCCGTCTGCGCGGACCTGCCGGTCGTTACGATCGTCGGCGTCACCGGCTCGGCGGGCAAGACCACCACCAAGGACCTGCTGGCCCGCCTCACCGCCAGGATCGGCCCGACGGTCGCGCCGGTCGAGTCGTTCAACAACGAGATCGGCCACCCGCTGACCGTGCTCAAGGCCGGCGAGGACACCCGGTACCTGGTGCTGGAGCTCAGCGCCAGGAACGCCGGGCACATCGCCCACCTGGCCCGGATCGCCCCGCCGAGCATCGGCGTGGTCCTCAACGTCGGCACCGCGCACCTGGGCGTCTTCGGCAGCAGGGAGGCGATCGCCCGCGCCAAGGGCGAGCTGGTCGAGGCGCTGCCCGAAGACGGCGTGGCCGTGCTCAACGCCGACGACCCGCTGGTGGCCGCGATGGCCGGGCGCACCCGCGCCCGCGTCACCTGGTACGGCCGGGCGCGGGACGCGCACGTGCGGGCCGAGAACGTCACCGTCGACGACCGGGGCCGCGCCTCCTTCACGCTGCGCACCCCCTCCGGCGCCGCCCCGATCGGCCTGCGGCTGTACGGCGAGCACGCCGTGCAGAACGCGCTGGCCGCCGCCGCGGCCGCCTACGAGCTCGGCCTGCCGGTCGCCACCATCGCCGAGGAGCTGTCGGAGGCCGAGCCGCGCAGCCGCTGGCGGATGGAGGTCACCGACCGCGCCGACGGCGTGACCGTGGTCAACGACGCCTACAACGCCAACCCCGACTCCATGCGCGCGGCCTTCGCGGCGCTGGACGCGCTCGCGGGCGGACGGCGCCGCTTCGCCGTCGTCGCCGCCCTGCGCGAGCTGGGCGAGGAGAGCGACGCGCTCAACGAGGAGCTGGGCCGCCTGGCCGGTGGCGCGGGCCTGGCCGGCCTGCTGGTCGTCGGCCCCGACGCCGAGCCGGTGCTGGCGGGCGCCCAGGCCGCCGTACGGGACACCGGGGCGGCCACCCGGGTCGCGCACGCGGCCGACGTGACCCGTGCGGGCGAGGAGCTGGCCACGCTGCTGGTGCCCGGAGACGCCGTGCTGGTCAAGGGACCGCGCGCGGCCGGCCTGGAACGGGTGGCCGCGGCCCTGCTCGGGGGTGACCGCCGATGAGGGAGATCCTCGTCGCGGCCGCGGTGAGCCTGGTGCTGTCCATGCTGGGCACGCCGCTGGCGATCCGGCTGTTCTCCCGGCGCGGTTACGGGCAGAGCATCCGGGAGGAGGGGCCGTCGGGCCACCACGACAAGCGCGGCACCCCCACCATGGGCGGCACGGTGATCGTGATCGCCTCGCTGGTCGGCTTCGCCTGCGCCCACCTGTACAGCCTCACCCCGCCCACGGCCTCGGCCGTCCTGGTGCTGTTCCTGATGACGGGGCTGGGCGCGGTCGGCTTCCTCGACGACTTCATCAAGATCTACAAGCAGCGCAGCCTGGGCCTGCGGAGCGGTGCCAAGGCGCTGGGCCAGCTCGTCGTGGGCGCGGTCTTCGCGGTCCTGGTGACCCGCTTCCCGAACGAGTACCTGATCACCCCGGCCGAGACGCGGCTGTCGTTCCTGCGGGACTTCGGCCCCTCGATCGGCATCGTCGGGTTCACCATCTGGGTGCTGATCATGATCGTGGGCTTCTCCAACGCGGTGAACCTCACCGACGGACTGGACGGCCTGGCCAGCGGCGCCACCGGCGTGGTGCTGGGCTCGTACGTGCTGATCGGCAACTGGCAGCTGCGCAACAGCTGCACCACCCAGCTCGGCCCCAACTGCTACTGGGTGCGCGACCCGCTGGACGTGGCCGTGGTGGCCGCGGCCGTGCTCGGCGCGCTGGTCGGCTTCCTGTGGTGGAACGCCCCGCCCGCGAAGATCTTCATGGGCGACACCGGGTCGCTGGCCCTGGGCGGCGTGGTCGCCGGTCTGGCCATCACCACCCGGACCCAGCTGCTGCTGATCATCCTCGCCGGCCTGTGCGTGCTGATCACCATGTCGGTGATCATCCAGGTGGGCTTCTTCAAGATGACCGGGAAACGGGTCTTCAGGATGGCCCCGCTGCAGCACCACTTCGAGTTGTCGGGCTGGGCGGAGACCACCATCGTGGTCCGCTTCTGGCTGATCGCCGGCCTGTGCGCCGCCGCCGGGCTGGGCCTGTTCTACGTGGAATGGATGCCCAAGCTGTGAACGGCGTACCGGAGAACGGCGACCCGGCGCACGGCGCCCGGGTGAGCGGCGGCGTCACGGTGGACGCGGCGCGGGGGGTCCGGTGATCTGCGTCGCGGGCCTGGGCGTCTCGGGCGTCGCCGCCGCCCGCGTGATGGCCGCCCGGGGCGAGAAGGTGGTCGTCCTGGAGGGCAGGGACGGCGAGCGGGCCAGGACGGTCGCCGCCGAGCTCGCCGCGCTCGGTGTCGAGGTCCGCTTCGGCGAGCCGGCCGAGCCCCCGCCGGGCACCACGACGATCGTCACCACCGGCTGGCCCCCGCACCACCCGATGCTCGCCGCCGCCGCGGCGGCCGGGATCGAGGTGATCGGCGAGGTCGAGCTGGCCTGGCGGCTGCGCCCCGAGGGGGCCGCCCCCTGGCTGGCGCTGACCGGCACCAACGGCAAGACCACCGCGGTCCGGATGCTCACCTCGATGCTGCTGGCCGCCGGGCACCGCGCACTGGCCGTCGGCAACGTCGGCACCCCGGTGGTGGAGGCCGTCGGCGGGCCGTGCGAGGTGCTGGCGGTGGAGCTGTCCAGCTTCCAGCTGCACCGCTCGCCCGGCATCGCCCCGCTGGCCGCCGCGGTGCTCAACGTCGCGCCCGACCACCTGGACTGGCACGGCTCCATGGAGGAGTACGCCCGCGTCAAGGGGGAGATCTTCGCCCGGGCCGGGACGGTCGTGTACAACGCCGACGACGAGTGGGCGACCAGGCTGGCCGCGCCGTACCTGACCGCGCCCGGCACGGCCGTGAGCGCGACCGGGCCCGCGGCGGTGCCCGGGTCTGCGACGGTCCCGGCGACGGTGCCCCCGGGCGTGCGGAGCGTGGGCTTCACCCTGGGCGTCCCGCGTCCCGGGCAGCTCGGCGTGGTCGAGGACCTGCTGGTGGACCGGGCGTTCACCGCCGACCCGGTGACCGGCGCCGAGGAGCTGGCCTCGTTCGGCGACGTCCGCCCGCTCGCGCCGCACAACGTGGCCAACGCGCTCGCCGCCGCCGCCCTGGCCAGGGCCTACGGGGTGCCCGCGGACGCGGTCCGGCGCGGCCTGCTGGACTTCGTGCCCGACCCGCACCGGATCGCGCACGTGGCCAGGGTCGCCGGGGTGGACTACGTGGACGACTCCAAGGCCACCAACCCGCACGCGGCCGCCGCGTCGCTGGCCGCCTACCCCTCGGTCGTCTGGGTCGCCGGTGGGCAGCTCAAGGGCGCCGACGTCGGCGAGCTGGTGCGCCGGGCCGCGCCCCGGCTCCGCGGAGCGGTGCTCCTGGGCGTCGACCGCGGACGAATTCGCGAGGCTCTGGCGCGACACGCCGGGAATGTTCCGGTGGTGGAGGTGGCCGGGCAAGACACTGGGGTCATGGATCGCGTCGTCACCGAAGCCGCCAGGCTCGCCGCCCCCGGAGACACCGTGCTGCTGGCCCCGGCCGGTGCCTCCTGGGACATGTTCACCGGATACCCCGCCCGAGGGGAGGCGTTCGCCAGGGCCGTGCACCGCCTCGCCGGGACCGGCACCGGGACGGACGGCGGACCGCGGGCGTGAGCGCGACCGCGCACGAGAGGGCGGCGCAGGAGAAGACCGCGCACGAGAAGGTCCCCGGCCGCCCCGACGGGTTCCGCGAGCACCTGACGGCCCTGCGCGAGATGCTCGACCGGCCGCTGACCTCGTACTACCTGATCCTGGGGTGCAGCGCGCTGCTACTGGTGCTGGGCCTGATGATGGTGCTGTCGGCCTCCAGCATCGAGGCGCTGCAGGAGGTGGGCGACCCCTTCTACTGGTTCTTCAAGCAGTCGATCTCGGCCGCGCTCGGCCTGCCGCTGATGTGGATCTGCGCGCACCTGCCGCTGCGGTTCTTCCGGCTCGCCGGGTACCCGCTGATGGTGCTCTCCCTGCTCGCCCTGGTGCTGGTGCTGTTCGTCGGCACCTCCCAGCTCGGCGCCCAGCGCTGGATCGACCTGGGCCCGATCTACCTGCAGCCGTCCGAGCCCGCCAAGCTCGGGCTGATGCTGTGGGGGGCCGACCTGCTGGCCCGCAGGGCGCGGGGCGGCCTGATCGAGTGGCGCAGCCTGCTCATCCCGCTGATGCCGGGCACCGCGATCCTGGCCGTCATGGTCATGCTGGGCAGCGACCTGGGCACCACCCTGGTGCTGATGATGATCTTCCTGTCGCTGCTGTGGGTGGTGGGGGCGCCGCTGAGACTGTTCGGCGGCATCCTCGCGATGGCCGTGCTCGCGACCGTCGTCATGATCACCACGGAGGGCTACCGCTGGGACCGGGTCACGGGCTGGCTCGACCCGTGGGGCAACGCCCAGGGATCGGGCTTCCAGGCCGTACAGGGGCAGATCGCCATCGGCAGCGGCGGCTGGTTCGGCCTCGGCCTGGGCTCCAGCCGGCAGAAGTGGAGCTGGATCCCGCACGCCGAGAGCGACTTCATCTTCTCCATCCTCGGCGAGGAGCTCGGCCTGATGGGCACGCTCGTCGTGATCGCGCTGTTCGGGCTGCTCGGCTACGCCGGGCTGCGGGTCGCCACCCGGGTCAAGGACCCGTTCGTCCGGCTCGCCTCCGTCGCCACGGTCGCCTGGATCGTCGGCCAGGCCATCGTCAACATCGGCGCGGTCATCGGCGTGCTGCCCATCACCGGCATCCCGCTGCCGCTGGTCTCCTACGGGGGGTCGGCGCTGCTGCCCACCCTGGCCGCGCTCGGCATGCTGCTGTCGTTCGCCAAGCACGAACCCGGCGCCCGCGAGGCGCTCGCCGCCCATGGCCCCGGACCGGTGGCGCGGGGCCTAAGCTGGCTTGGCCTGGGTGGTCCGGCCCGGAGACGATGGCCGGTCCGCGGACGACGATGAGCGAAAGGACCGAAATGAGGGTGGTCCTCGCCGGTGGCGGGACGGCCGGTCACATCGAACCGGCGCTGGCCCTGGCCGACGCGCTGCGCAGACTCGACCCCGACATCGCCATCACCTGCCTCGGCACCGAGCGCGGCCTGGAGACCCGGCTGGTGCCGGCCAGGGGGTACGAGCTGGAGCTGGTGCCCGCGGTGCCGCTGCCGCGCGCCCTGACACCCCAGCTGCTGAGCGTGCCGGGCCGCCTGGCGGGCGCCGTCAACGCGGCCGCCGCCATCATGGACCGCGTCCGGGCCGACGTGCTGGTCGGCTTCGGCGGCTACGTGGCGACCCCGGCCTACCTGGGGGCGCGCCGGCGCGGCGTGCCGATCGTGGTGCACGAGGCCAACCCGCGTCCCGGCCTGGCCAACCGGCTGGGCGCGCGCCTGACCGAGCACGTCTTCACCGGGCACCCGGACACCCCGCTGAGCAACGCCGAGTACGTCGGCATCCCGCTGCGCCGCGAGATCGCCGACCTGGACCGGCTCTCCATGGGCGACAAGGCGCGCTCCTGGTTCGGCCTGGAGGCCGACCTGCCGACGCTGCTGGTCACCGGCGGCTCCCAGGGGGCCCGCTCGCTCAACCGGGCGGCCCTGGCCGCCGCCCCCGCGCTGCGCCGCGCCGGCGTGCAGGTGCTGCACGTCATCGGGCCGAAGAACACCCTGGAACAGGAGCCGCCACCCCCGGGCGACCCGCAGTACGTCGTGCTGCAGTACGTCGACCGGATGGACCTGGCCTACGCCGCGGCCGACTTCGTCCTGTGCCGCAGCGGCGCCATGACCTGCGCCGAGCTGACCGCGGTGGGCCTGCCGGCGGTGTACGTCCCGCTGCCGCACGGCAACGGCGAGCAGCGGCTCAACGCCACGCCGATCGTGCAGGGCGGCGGAGGCATGATGGTCGACGACGCCGAGCTGTCGCCGGAGTGGATCGTGCACAACGTGCTGCCCGTCCTGCGCGACCCCGAGCGGGTCGTCGGCATGTCGGAGGCGGCCTCCAGGATGGGCAGGAAGGACGCCGACGTGGCGCTGGCGCACCGGGTGCTGCGCGTGGCGGCGCAGGGCAGGGCCGCCGGATGAGCGCGCGGACGGGCGCACGGCGGATCCGGCGCGGCGCTCACCCGGCGCGGCACGGGTGGACAGGGGCGCGAACGGGTGGGACACGAGGCCGCCGGCGCGGCGTACGAGGAGGAGTGAGCGGCCGATGAGCCTTGTCAAGCTGGTGGATCCGGTCGCGGCCGGCGACCTGGGGCGGGTCCACTTCATCGGGATCGGCGGTTCCGGCATGTCCGGGATCGCGCGCATCCTGCTCAAGCGGGGCGTGCCGGTCTCCGGCAGCGACGCGCGCGGGTCCGAGATGGTGACCGAGCTGCGGGAGCTGGGGGCGAGGATCCACATCGGCCACGCCGCCTCGCACATCAGGCAGGTCGACACCGTCGTGGTCTCCACCGCGATCCGCGACTCCAACCCCGAGCTGGGCGAGGCGCTCCGCCAGGGCCTGCGGGTCATCCCCAGGGCCGCGGCGCTCGCCTCGGTGATGGCGGGCAGGACCGGGGTGGCGCTGGCCGGCACCCACGGCAAGACCACCACCACCTCGATGCTCACCGTGGCCCTGCAGAAGTGCGGCGCCGACCCCTCGTACTGCGTGGGCGGGCAGCTGGTGACGACCGGGCTGGGCGCCGACGAGGGCTCGGGCACGGTGTTCGTCGCCGAGGCCGACGAGAGCGACGGGTCGTTCCTGATGCTGGCCCCCGACATCGCGGTGGTGACCAACGTCGAGCCCGACCACCTGGACAACTACGGCGACCCGCGCGCCGTGCACGACAGTTTCGCCCGCTTCGTCGAGCGCGTCGGCACCACCATGGTGCTCTGCGCCGACGACCCCGGCTCGGCCGCGCTGATCCCGATCGCCCGCGCCCGCGGCCTGAAGGTCGTCACCTACGGCGAGTCCGGGGAGGCCGACCTGAGGGTGAGCGACATCACCCCCGAGGGGCTGGGCCTGAGCTTCAGGCTCGGCGGCCACGGTGAGGTCAGGCTCGCCGTGCCCGGCCGCCACAACGCGCTCAACGCGGCCTCGGCCATCGCGGTGGCCGGTGAGCTGGGCGTCTCCTTCGGGGAGATCCGCGACGGCCTGGCGCTCTTCACCGGCGCCAAGCGGCGCTTCGAGGCCAAGGGCGAGGCGGGCGGGGTGGCGGTCTTCGACAGCTACGCCCACCACCCGACCGAGCTCGCCGCCGACCTGCGCGCGGCCCGGGACGTGGTCGCGTCCTTCGCCTCCGGCGACGGCAGGGTCATCGCGGTCTTCCAGCCGCACCTGTACTCGCGCACCAGGTTCTTCGCCGACGAGTTCGGCACCGCGCTCGGCCTGGCCGACGAGGCCATCGTGCTGGACGTCTACGGCGCCCGCGAGGACCCCGAGCCTGGGGTGTCGGGGGCGCTGGTGGCGGGCAAGGTGACGCTGCCCGCCGAGCGGGTGGCCTACGCGCCCGACCGGGACGGGGTGCCCGCCCTGGTGGCGGGCCGGGCCCGGCCCGGTGACATCGTCCTGACCATGGGCGCGGGCGACGTGACCGAGCTGGGGCCCAGGATCGTGGCGGAGCTGGCCGCGCGGTGACGCGCGCCGGCGGGTTCGGGCCCACCGCGGAGGGGGCGGTGATGAACCGGTGATGAACGGTGTGTGGAGATCGGGCGTCCTGGTGCTGCTCACCGTGGCGGTCGTCGGCATCGCCGCCTGGCTGGTGTTCTTCTCGCCGGTGCTCGGGGTGCGGGAGATCGAGGTCGTGGGCAACGCGGACGTGTCGGACGAGCAGATCCGGCGGACGGCGCAGGTGGCCGACGGCAGGCCGCTGGCCACGGTCGACGTGGCCGAGGTCACCTCCAGGATCCGCGCCATCCCGCAGGTCGAGTCGGTGAAGGTCAGCCGTACCTGGCCGGACACGCTGCGGGTGCAGGTCGTCGAGCGCGAGCCGGTGGCGGTGGTGCCGGCCGGCGGCCGGTCCGCGCTGATGGACCGGCACGGGGTGGTCGTCGAGGTCAGGGACGTGGCCCCGCCGGTCCTGCCCGTGCTGCGGGTGGCCCGGCCCGGCCCCGGGGACCCGGCGACCGCGGCGGCGCTCACCGTCATCACCGCGCTGCCGGACGATCTGGCGCGCCGGGTCGCGGAGGTGCTCGCCCCCTCGGCGGAGACGGTCTCGCTCCGCCTCAAGGACGGCCGCTCGGTCGTCTGGGGCGGCGGCGACCGTCCCGCCGACAAGGCGCGCATCCTTGTTACGCTGCTCGAACGCCGGGCCGACAGCTATGACGTCAGTTCGCCTGACGTGGTGACCGTCAAGTGATCTCATCGAAGGGCGGGCCTTCCCGGAAAAGGACGGCCCGCGACACGCTGGACGTGCTTGCGGCGCGGTTAGTTGACCCGCCAGGAGCGCAACTCCTACTGTCCGTATCACTCCTCAGGTTGACATAAAGCTAAATCTCAACTTGAGGGTGAGGGTTTCAAAAACGACGGCACGGGCCCCGTGCCGCATGAAATTGCAAGTCAACGAGCGGAAAGGCCCCTCGTCGTGGCAGCACCGCAGAACTACCTCGCGGTCATCAAGGTTGTAGGAATCGGCGGAGGCGGAGTCAACGCCGTCAACCGGATGATCGAGGAGGGACTCAAGGGCGTCGAGTTCATCGCCATCAATACCGACGCCCAGGCGCTGCTGATGAGTGACGCCGACGTCAAGCTCGACGTCGGGCGGGAGCTCACCCGCGGCCTCGGCGCGGGGGCGAACCCCGAGGTCGGGCGCAAGGCGGCCGAGGACCACCGCGAGGAGATCGAAGAGGTCCTCAAGGGTGCCGACATGGTCTTCGTCACCGCCGGTGAGGGCGGCGGCACCGGCACCGGCGGCGCCCCCGTGGTGGCCAACATCGCCCGCACGCTGGGCGCGCTGACCATCGGCGTGGTGACCCGGCCCTTCAGCTTCGAGGGCCGGCGCAGGGCGATGCAGGCCGACGCCGGGATCGAGACCCTCCGCGAGGAGGTCGACACCCTCATCGTGATCCCGAACGACCGGCTGCTGTCGATCTCCGACCGGCAGGTGAGCGTGCTGGACGCCTTCAAGGCGGCCGACCAGGTGCTGCTCTCCGGTGTCCAGGGCATCACCGACCTGATCACCACCCCCGGCCTGATCAACCTCGACTTCGCCGACGTGAAGTCCGTCATGTCCGGGGCCGGTTCGGCCCTGATGGGCATCGGTCACGCGCGCGGCGACGACCGCTCGGTCGCCGCGGCCGAGATGGCCGTGTCCAGCCCGCTGCTGGAGGCCAGCATCGACGGCGCGCACGGCGTGCTGCTGTCCATCGCCGGTGGTTCCGACCTCGGCCTGTTCGAGATCAACGAGGCGGCCCAGCTCGTCTCCACCGCCGCGGCTCCGGACGCCAACATCATCTTCGGTACGGTCATCGACGACGCCCTCGGCGACGAGGTGCGCGTCACCGTGATCGCCGCCGGGTTCGACGAGCCCGAGCCCGCGCCCAAGCAGCTCGCGCAGCCGGCCGCGCGTCCCCAGCAGGCCACGCGTCCCGCCCCGGCACCGCAGGCCGCCCCGGTCCGGCCGCTGGCCCCCACGGTCAAGAACGAGCCGCGCTCCGAGCTCCGGCACGAGCCGCGGCACGAGGGCCGCCACGAGGCCAGGCCCGAGCCCAGGGTGGAGCACGCCCCGCCCCCGTCGGTGCGGCCGGTCGCCACCCCGCAGCCCGCGCCCGTGGAGCAGCCCGCCCAGCAGATCCACCCGGTCCAGCCCGCGTCCTCCCCGTCCGAGGGCGGCGAGCCGCACCGCGGGGAGGAGCCGCACACCCCGCCGCTGTCGATCCCGCGTCCCGCCCCCGAGCCGTCACAGCCCACGCCGATCTCCGCGCGGGTCCCGGACCCGGCCCGGCGCCGACCAGTGATCTTCGAGGAGCAGGAGGAGGAGCTGGACGTCCCCGACTTCCTCAAGTGAGATCGGTCACCCCGGGAACGGGGGACGAGCGCCCCGCCGCGCCGGCGGGAGCCGACGGGGACGGCTCCGCGGACCGGCCGGCCGGCGCGGACGCGGCGCAGGCGACACGACGTGACGAGATCGCGGCCGGCCTGGCCCGGGTCGAGGCGGAGATCGCCGAGGCC
Source organism: Streptosporangium sp. NPDC050855 (assembly GCF_044456585.1). Taxonomy (NCBI): domain Bacteria; kingdom Bacillati; phylum Actinomycetota; class Actinomycetes; order Streptosporangiales; family Streptosporangiaceae; genus Streptosporangium; species Streptosporangium sp. NPDC050855. The sequence goes on along the minus strand of NZ_JBITFY010000012.1, from coordinate 229,875 downwards.
TGCCGGGCGGCCGGACGTCACCGCGAGGAGCTGACGCTCGTCGCGGTGAGCAAGACCTACCCCGCCTCCGACGTGCGGCTGCTGGCCGGGCTCGGCATCACCGACGTGGGGGAGAACCGCGACCAGGAGGCCTCGGCCAAGGCGCGCGACTGCGCCGGCCTGGACCTGCGCTGGCACTTCATCGGCCAGCTGCAGACCAACAAGGCCCGCTCGGTGGTCGGCTACGCCGACGTCGTCCACTCGGTCGACCGCCCGCGCCTGGTCACCGCGCTCAGCCGGGAGGCGCTCGCGGCGGGACGCCGGATCACCTGCCTGGTGCAGGTGGCCCTGGACGGGGACCCGGCCAGGGGCGGCGCGCGGCCCGAGGAGGTCGAGGCGCTGGCGGACGCCGTCGCCGGTGCCGGAGGACTCGCGCTCGGCGGGGTGATGGCGGTCGCGCCCCTCGGCCAGGACCCCGGCAGGGCGTTCGCCCGGCTGCGGGAGATCGCGCACTCCGTCCGCGAGGCCCACCCCGAGGCCGTCGTCGTCTCGGCAGGGATGAGCGGGGACCTGTCCCAGGCCATTGCCAACGGCGCGACACACCTGCGTGTTGGTACGGCGTTGCTCGGTCGCAGGAAGCCCTTCGTCAGGTAATGTCCCTTCAAGTGGACCTTGGCATCCACGTGTCCTGACAGCGGTCGAACGGTGGTGAGCTCAAGGCGGTCGGCCGGCCCCTCGGGCGCATCGAGGTAAGACGGAGGAAGAAGTAGCGATGGCCGGCGCGATGCGCAAGATGGCGGTCTACCTCGGTCTTGTCGAGGACGACCGTTACGAGAGATACGACAGCTACCCCGACGACGAGTACGAGGAGTTCGACGACACGCGCCGCGAGGGCGACGAGCGCCCTGGCACGGTCCACGACCTTCCGGACGACACCGACCCGGCCGTACCCGCCGTCAGGCCCGCGACGGCCGTCCTGGAGCGTCGTACGACCGATCTGGCACGCATCACCACCCTTCACCCCCGTACGTACAACGAGGCGCGGACCATCGGCGAGCACTTCCGGGACGGCACACCGGTCATCATGAATCTGACCGAGATGGTTGACAGTGACGCAAAGCGCCTCGTCGATTTCGCGGCAGGTCTGGTCTTTGGCCTACACGGCAGCATTGAACGTGTTACCAACAAGGTGTTCCTGTTGTCCCCAGCCAATGTCGAGGTGACCGCCGAGGACAAGGCCCGAATCGCGGAACGCGGATTCTTCAACCAGAGCTAGAGTTCCATCATGAACAGTGACCGGCCCGACAGGTCCCGACGGGGCAGCGGACGGCGGAGCGAAGTGGAGGCGGGGGCGGACCGTGGAGATCGTTAGTGGGGTCCTGGTCTTTGTCCTGTCGATCTACCTCGTTCTGCTGATCGGCAGAATGATCTTGGAGACGGTGCAGGCGTTCGCCCGTCAGTGGCGGCCCACCGGCATCGTCCTGGTGCTGGCGGAGCTCGTATACACGGTGACCGACCCACCTCTCAAGTTCCTCCGCCGTTTCATTCCACCACTCCGGTTGGGTACGGTGGCCTTTGACCTAAGCTTCACACTGCTGTTCATCTTGGTCGTGGTCTTGATCCAACTCGTGTCCGCGCGTTTTTGATCGGGTACCGTCCCCCCGGACAGACTCCAAGCGCGCCAAGGAGACCGAAATGCCGTTGACGCCCGCCGACGTGCGGAACAAGCAATTCAGTACGACCCGCCTCAGGCCGGGCTACGACGAGGAGGAGGTAGACGCCTTCCTCGACGAGGTCGAGTCCGAGTTGGACCGTCTCATCCAGGAGAACGAGGAGCTCCGCGCCAAGCTGGCGGAGTGCCTGCGGGGCAAGGTGCCCGGCGGGATGGGCATGGCCATGGCGCCGGCCCCCATCGCCGAGCCCAAGCCCGAGATGATGATGCAGCAGCCGGAGCCGATGCGCGCTCCCGAGCCGGTGCAGCACCAGCAGCCCGTCCCGGTCGGCATGGGAATGCCCCCGGCCGAGGACAACATGGACACCGCCGCGCGCGTGCTCGCCCTCGCGCAGCAGACCGCGGACCAGGCCATCGCGGACGCCCGCCGGGAGGCGGACGAGACCGTGACCCGTGCGCGCCGCGAGGCCGACGACATCCTCGGCAAGGCGCGCCGCCAGGCCGAGCAGGTCATCGGTGACGCCCGTGCCCGCGCCGAGACGCTGGAGCGCGACGCGCAGGAGCGGCACCGCCAGGCCATGGGCTCTCTGGTGCAGACCCGTGACGAGCTGGAGCGCAAGGTCGAGGAGCTGCGCAGCTTCGAGCGCGAGTACCGCAGCCGCCTGAAGCTGTACCTGGAGAACCAGCTGGCCGAGCTGAACGTCGCCGCCGAGGGCAGCGGCGGGTTCCCGATCGTGAGCGGGCCCCCGGCCATGTCCCACGCGGTGGCTCCCGGCGGTCAGCCGACGCTGCAGAGCGCGCCCAACCCGTTCGGTGGCGAGCCCTCGCAGCATTCGGGCGCCTTCCAGGGTGTTGACGGTCCTCACAACGACCGCCGCTAAGGTGTCGGGTCATTCCTTTGACCCGCATCCGGGAGTCTCTCTGTGATCCTCATCAGCGCCGGTCTGGTACTCACGGCCATCATCCTGCTCATCGCGGGGTTCGTGCTGGCCGAGCTGTACCTGGTCGTATGGTCGATCGCGGTCAGCATGCTGTCCGCCGTCTTCCTGGTGATCGGGGCGTTGTTGCGCCGCCACGAGCTGTTCCCCGGCGGGCGCGCCGGGGCCTCCAAGCCCTCCGGCCCGCAGGGACCGGTGCCGGCCGGGCCGATGCCCGTACCGCACGGAATGCCGAACCGGCCTCCCACGGCAGCGCACCCGGCGGCAGCGCATCAGGTCGCGGTGCACCCCGCGGCAGCGCACCACGGGATGCGGCCGCAGGTGCCCGTCGTCCCGGGCCGGTCGCGCAGCGGCCCGGTGACCGGGCCCGCCACCGCCACGACGGCGAGGCGGGACTCCCTGCCCGCCGACGCGATCGTCCTGGTCATCCCGGGACGCAAGCGTTACCACGTCGAGGGATGCCGTCAGCTGGCCGGCAGGGAGCATGAGGAGCTCACTCACGAGGAGGCGCGCGAGGAGGGCTTCACGCCCTGCACCACGTGCCTGCCCGACCCGGTGGCCGGGACCCGGCCGCAGGACGACCCGTCAGGGGTACGGGAACCCGCCGGGTCGCTGACCGCCTCCCGCGAGCTCCGCGAGTCCGGTCCCGCAGACGGCCCCGGTGAGCCCGGCTCCGCACGGCCCGCCCAGCGCGAGACCGCCACCACCCGCTTCGCCTCCCCGTACGGATCGGTGACGCCGTCCGCCGGGCAGGGGGCCACGGGTTCCACCGGCTCCGGTTCCGGTTCCACCGGTTCCACGGGGCACGGGTCCACCGGCAGGACGCCTTCTGCGGCGCGACCCGAGTCGGCGCGATCCGAGTCCGCGAGGACCGAGTCCTCGGCGTCCGACTCCGCAAGGGCCGAGTCCCCGAGGTCCGGTTTCGCCGCCTCGCAGGCTCGCCCCCACGACTCCCAGGACCCGGGCACCCGTCCCGGGACCTCGCAGCGCGGGCCGGGCTCGCCGTCCGCCGGAGACGACGCCCCGGCGGGGCGGGAGCAGGGCGCCGCGTCCCGGGAGACGTCCGCGGCCCGCGAGACCACCGTGTTCCGCCAGGAGGGAGCGCGCTCCCCGCAGGAGCCCGCCGTTCCGGTGGCACGGCCCTACGTCCACTCCTCCGAACCGCAGAAGAGGCCCCAGGAGCCCGAGAGGGCCCCGGCCTGGGCCATGGACGCGCCCACCCCCGCGCTGCCGATCCGGCTGCCGAAGATCCCCGAGATCCCGCACGCCGCGTCCGAGGCGACCAGCTGGTTCAGCCGCGACGCGGTCACCCGGACACCCGCGGCCGAACCGGAGAACCCGACCGGGCCGGAGACGCCCGCCCGGCCCTCCGAGCCCGAGGTCGAGCCCGAGGTCGAGCCCGAGGCCAAGGCCGACGCCGGTCCGTCCGCGACGTCCGCCGGGTCCACGCCTCCCACGTCCACGGCGCCCGAGCCCGCGGTGTCCGAGCCCACGGTGTCCGGGCCCGCCTCCTCCGGCAGCCGGGCCGAGACGCCCGGGGAGGGGCGTGACGGGGCGTCCGAGCGCACCGGACGGGAGAGCGACGGGAAGGACGCCGTCGCCTCCACCGCCGTCGCCTCCACCGCCGTCGCCTCCACCGTGGCCGCCGAGACCGGTTCCGAGCCGAAGGAGCCGGAGGCCGCCGAGCCGGAGCCCACGAGGCCGAAGCTCGCACGACCCGCGTTCACCGAGTCCGGGAGCGCCACCTCCGAGGGCGGTGGTCCGGCGAAGGGCACCGGAGAAGCCGGCGACGAGGCCGTGCCCGCGACGCGGGAGGAGGGCCCCGGTTCGGAAGGGCCCGATACGGCGTCAGAGAGCGAGGCGGACGGGAAGACGGCGCCGGAGAGCACGGCGTCCCAGAGCACCGCGTCCGAGAGCACGGCGTCCCAGAGCACCGCGTCCGAGAGCCCGGCCTCCGGAGATGCGGCGTCCGAAGGCGTGGCGTCCGGGGACGCGACCCCCACCGGGGACGGGCGCTCCTCCGACCGGGACGATGACGACACCTCTCCCGGTGGCATCCCCGCCGTCAAGGACGAGTCGCCCTCCGACGACCGCAAGGAGGCGGTGGACGACGCCACCGTCATGGTCATCGTCGGCACCCGCCGCTTCCACGACCCGGCCTGCCCCCTCCTCAAGGGCGTGGGCGACGGCGGGGTCGAGTCCACGACGCTCGGCGAGGCGGAGAAGGCCGGGCTGAGCAGCTGCTCGGTCTGCCTGAACGACGTCGCGCCCTGAACGACGTCGCGCCCTGAACGGACCGGTCCCGAGGTCGTCCTCGGGACCCGTCGCTTCCGGACCCGTCGGCTTCAGGGACGGCCCGACGCCCTCGCCACCGGACCACCGGACGGCGTACGTCCCCCGGTCCTTCTCCCGCCCGGTCACCGGGCGGGAGAAGGACCGCGAACGATCGGGAGCCGGTCAGGAGGCGACGCGGCGGAGCTGAAAGGTCAGGCCCAGCTCGTCATCGCGGTGGACGGGGAGGTCCTCGGCGCCGCCCTCGGTGAGCGAGACGGCCAGGACCTCGGTGGACACGGTCCGGCCCTCGGTCCGCAGCGCCTCGGCCAGGTCGGCGTCGTCGGTGGACCACCACACGTCGATCCGGTCGGAGATCGCCAGGCCGGTGGACTTGCGGGTGTCCTGGAGCAGGCGGACGACGTCGCGGATCAGGCCCGAGCGGCGCAGCTCGTCGGTGATGGTCAGGTCGAGGGCGACGGTCTCCCCGGCCCCGCTCTCCACCGCCCAGCCCGACCTCGGCTGCTCGGTGACGATCACGTCCTCGGTGCCGAGCTCCACCACGCCCAGCTCGCCCACCTCCACCGCGACCGGCGCGCCGGTACGCAGGGCCGCGGCCAGCCAGGCGGGTTCGGCGGAGGTGACGGCCGCGGCGACCAGCTTGGTCTGTGAGCCGAACCGCTTGCCCAGTGCCCGGAAGTTGGGCTTGACGGTGAAGGAGACCAGGTCGGCGCCGATCCCGGACAGGTCCTCCAGGCCCTTCACGTTGAGCTCCTCGGCGACCAGCTCGCGCAGCTCCACGGGCAGCGCGGCCCAGCCCGGGGCGCCGACCAGGGCGCGGCCCAGCGGCTGGCGGGTCTTCACCCCGCTGGAGGCGCGGGCCGAGCGGCCCAGCTCGACCAGGCGGCGGACCAGGGCCATCCGCTCCGACAGCTCCGGGTCCAGCAGCTCGGCGTTCACCTCGGGCCAGGTGGCCAGGTGGACCGAGGACGGGGAGCCTGCGTCGCGGAGCACGTCCCAGACGTAGTCGGTGGTGAAGGGCACCACCGGCGCCATCAGCCGGGTGACGGTCTCCAGGCACTCGTACAGCGTGGCGAACGCCGCGGTGTCCCCGGCCCAGAACCTGCGGCGGGAGCGCCGCACGTACCAGTTGGACAGGTCGTCGAGGAACTCCGCGAGCCGCCGCCCGACCCGGGCGGTGTCGAAGACGTCCATCGACGCGGTGACCTCGGTCACGGTCCGGTGCAGCTCGGCCAGGGCCCAGCGGTCGATCAGCGGGCGCTCCGCGTACGCGGGCGCCTCGGCCAGGTGTGCCGGTGACCAGGACTCGGCGTTGGCGTACAGGGTGAAGAAGGAGGCGGTGTTCCAGTACGTGAGCAGGACCTTGCGGACGATCTCCTCCAGGGCGCCGTGCCCGACCCTGCGGGCGGCCCAGGGGGAGCCGGAGCAGGCCATGTACCAGCGCAGCGCGTCGGCGCCGTGCCGGTCCATCAGCGGCATCGGCTGGAGCACGTTGCCCAGGTGCTTGCTCATCTTGCGGCCGTCCTCGGCCAGGATCAGGCCGAGGCAGAGCACGTTCTCGTAGGAGGACCGGTCGAAGACGAGCGTGCCGACCGCCATCAGCGAGTAGAACCAGCCGCGGGTCTGGTCGGTGGCCTCGCAGATGAACTGCGCCGGGTAGGCCTTGTCCAGCATCTCCGCGTTGCGGTACGGCGCCCCCCACTGGGCGAACGGCATCGAGCCCGAGTCGTACCAGGCGTCGATCACGTCCGGCACCCGGCGCGCCTCGTTCCCGCAGGTGGGGCAGGGCAGCGTGACGTCGTCCACGTAGGGGCGGTGCGGGTCGAGCGCGGAGACGTCCTGCCCGGACAGCCGGCCCAGCTCCTCCAGCGAGCCGACGCAGGTGACGTGCGACTCGTCGGCGGTGCAGACCCACAGCGGCAGCGGGGTGCCCCAGTAGCGCGAGCGCGACAGCGACCAGTCGACGTTGTTGCGCAGCCACTCGCCGAAGCGGCCCCACTTGATCGTGTCGGGGTACCAGCCGGTCTTCTCGTTCTCGGCGAGCATCCGGTCCTTGATCGCGGTGGTGCGGATGTACCAGGCGGGCAGGGCGTAGTACAGCAGCGCGGTGTGGCAGCGCCAGCAGTGCGGGTAGCTGTGCTCGAAGTGGCCGCCCCGGTACAGCAGGCCGCGTTCCCGCAGGTCGGCCGTGAGGTCCTCGTCGGCCTCCTTGAAGAACCGGCCGCCGACCTGCGGCACGGTGTCGAGGAAGCGTCCGTCGGGGCCGATCGGGTTGACCACGGGCAGCCCGTAGCGCTTGCAGGTCGCCATGTCGTCGGCGCCGAAGGCGGGGGCCTGGTGGACCAGGCCGGTGCCGTCCTCGGTGGTGACGTAGTAGCCGAGCACCACGTAGTGCGCGCCGGGGATGTCGACCAGGTCGAAGGGGCGCGCGTAGGTGGTGTGCTCCAGCTCGGTGCCGGTGAAGGAGGCCAGCACCTCGGCGCCCTCGCCCAGCGCGGCGTCCAGCAGCGGCTCGGCCACCACCAGGACCTCGTCGGAACCGGCAGGGCGGGCCGCCACGTAGGTCACGTCGGGGTGCACGGCCACCGCGGTGTTGGAGACCAGCGTCCACGGCGTGGTGGTCCAGATCAGCAGCGAGGCGCCCAGCTCGGCCAGCGGGCCGGAGGTGGCGGGCATGCGGACGTGGACCGAGGGGCTGGTGACGGTCTCGTAGCCGCCCGGCTGGCCCAGCTCGTGGTCGGACAGGCCGGTGCCGCAGCGGGGGCAGTACGGGGTGATCCGGAAGTCGCGGAAGAGCAGGTCCTTGTCGAAGATGACCTTGAGCGACCACCAGACGGACTCCACGTAGTCGGGGTCCATCGTGCGGTAGGCCTGGGACAGGTCGATCCAGTAGCCCATCCGCTCGGTCATCTGCTCGAAGGCGTCCACGTGCTTCAGCACGGACTCGCGGCACCTGTCGTTGAACTCGGCGATGCCGTACTCCTCGATCGCCTTCTTGCCGGACAGGCCGAGCGACTTCTCGACGGCGACCTCGACGGGCAGGCCGTGGCAGTCCCAGCCGGCCTTGCGCGGCACGCTGTAGCCCCGCATCGACTTGTAGCGGGGGAAGACGTCCTTGAAGACGCGGGCCTCGACGTGGTGGACGCCGGGCATGCCGTTGGCGGTGGGCGGGCCCTCGTAGAAGACCCAGGTCGGGGCGCCCGCGTTCTGCTCGACCGAGCGCTCGAAGATCTTGCCGTCCTGCCAGCGGCCGAGCACCTCGTGCTCGAGCGCGGGAAGGTCGACCTGCGCGGGAAGGGAGCGGAAATGGGCGGACATGATGGGCGGGACCTCCACGCTGGAAACCGGCTGTGGCGTGGAGGGACGAGGCCGTCGGGCCCCGCGGTACCACCCTCCTTGACCCCTCCGCGCGGAGAGGCCCTCTTCCTTGGGTCTGCTGCCGGGTCTAGTGGGCCGCGGACCCTGGCGGGTCACCGCGGCCGTTCTTCCGGCGGCTCCGGGGTGATCTTCCCACCGCGCCTCGCCCCGGGCTCACACCGTCCCCGGGTCGCTCGTGCGAGGGGATGCGGAGGTGGCTGTCCCCATCAACGCCCTGCAGGCTCACACGATAACGCACCCGCAGGGTGGAGGCTTCCGGATGTCGGGGGGCGTAGGACGGAATCAGGAAGAAGCGACCGGATGTTACTGGAGTGGTAAACATCACGGCGGGTCGTTTGCCGTTCTGTTATGGGGGACCTAAGCTGCCCGCACCGTTTACCACATCGGATACGGTCCATCGAACAAGGAGGCCGCCATGGCCGCGACCGTGCGCGCAGACAACAGCGCGGTGGCGTCGTCGAAGGACGGCGCCGTCGTCACCTGGTCGGCCGAGGAGCTCGCGGAGGTCCGCGGGCAGCTTGCCGAGGAGGTCCGTGAGCTCACCGAGGAGATCGCGAAGTCCGAGACGGAGATCGCGTCGAGCGACGTGACGGACGGGGCGGGTGACGACCAGGCGGACGCCGGAGCCCGTACGTATGAACGCGAGCGTGAAATCGCCCTTACCCTGAACTCGCGCGATCTGGTCGCGCAGAACGAGCGAGCGATCGCCCGGATCGACGCGGGGACCTACGGAGTGTGCGAATCGTGCCATCAGCCGATCGGAAAGGAGCGCCTTCAGGCGTTTCCGAGGGCGACGCTCTGCGTGGCCTGCAAGCAGCGGGAGGAGCGCCGCTGACCGGCGACACCGGCACCGGTGACCCCGGCGACACCGGCGGGCCCCGCGGCACCGGTGACACCGGCGATGTCGTGGACGGGGCGGTCCCGGCCGCCCCGCTCGCGAGACGGCGGGTCGCCGTGCTCGCGGTGATCGTCCCGATCGTCTACGTCCTCGACCTCGCCACCAAGACGCTGGTGCTGAGGACGCTGGAGGGCAGGGAACCCCTCGTGGTCGTCCCCGGCCTGCTCCAGTTCCGGGTGATCTTCAACTCCGGGGCCGCCTTCGGCCTCGGCACCGGGATGACGATCGTCTTCACCTGTGTCGCCGCCGCCGTCGTGGTGGCGATCCTGCGCACCGCCCGCAACCTGCGCAGCCTGCCCTGGGCGATCACGCTGAGCCTGCTGCTCGGCGGGGCGATGGGCAACCTCACCGACCGGCTCTTCCGCTGGCCCTCGGGCTTCGGCCCCGGGCGTCCCTCACCGCTGCAGGGGCACGTGGTCGACTTCGTGGAGACCTTCCCCGGACACTTCCCGGTCTGGAACGTGGCCGACTCGGCGATCGTCTGCGGCGGGATCCTGGCGGTCCTGCTGGCCTGGCGCGGTTACCAGATCGACGGCACCCGCGACACCGGGTCCACGCGGGACGCGAAGGGGAACGACGATGACTGACCGGCGGAGCCTCCCGGTGCCCGACGGGCTGGAGGGCGAGCGGCTCGACGCCGCCCTGTCGCGCCTGTTCGGCCTCTCCCGCACCCGCGCGGCCGAGCTGATCGTCGCCGGTGACGTACTGGTGGACGGTTCGACCGCGTCCAAGTCCGACCGGGTGCACGGGGGAGCGTGGCTGGAGGTGACCCTCCCGCCGCCGCCCAGCGCGCCGATGCCGGTGGCCGAACCGGTGCCCGGCATGCAGATCGTGTACGAGGACGACGACATCGTCGTGGTCAACAAGCCCATCGGCGTGGCGGCCCACCCGACCACCGGCTGGACCGGCCCCACCGTGATCGGCGGGCTGCTCGGCACGGGTCACCGGGTGGCCACCAGCGGCGCGGCCGAACGCCAGGGCATCGTGCACCGGCTGGACGCGAACACCACCGGCGCCATGGTCGTCGCCAAGAGCGAGCACGCCTACTCCCACCTCAAGCGGGCCTTCAAGGAACGCACGGTCGACAAGCGCTACCACGCGCTGGTCCAGGGGCACCCCGACCCGCACCGCGGCACCGTGGACGCGCCGATCGACCGCCACCCGGTCGGGGACGGCCGCTGGGCGGTCGTGGCCGGGGGCAAGGACTCGATCACCCACTACGACACGATCGAGGCGTTCCGGGCCGCGTCCCTGCTGGACATCAAGCTGGAGACGGGACGGACCCACCAGATCCGGGTCCACATGTCGGCGCTGCGCCACCCGTGCGTCGGCGACATGCTGTACGGGGCCGACCCGACCCTGGCGGCGCGCCTGGGCGTGAGCCGGCAGTGGCTGCACGCGGTCTCGCTGGCCTTCGAGCACCCCTCCACCGGCGAGTGGGTCTCCTTCAGCACCGCCTACCCCGACGACCTGGCGCACGCGCTGAAGGTCGTCGCCGAGGAGTCCTAGCCGGGTCCTCGCCGTGAGCCGGCCCCCGTGGTGAGCCCTCGCGGTGGCCCCCGTCGTGGACCGGCTCTCGGCGTGGAGCGTCCCTCGTCGCGAGCCGGTCCCCGGCGTGGGTGAGCCCTTGCCGTGAGCCGGTCCCCGGCGTGGGCGGGCCGGTCCCGGGCCGGTGAGGTCCCGGGACCGTCAGGCCTTCACCTTCGTGACCTTGCCCGGCTTCTTCCACTTCGCCTTCTTGGCGGACGCTCCCTTGGCGGCGGCCCCGGCCTTCTTGGCCTGGCCGGGGGCCTTCGCGCCGAGGGCCTCGGCGCCGGCCCCGGGATCGACCTGCTCGGGGGAGTCACCCTGCTGTCCCTCGCCACCCCCGTCGTCCTGGCCGCCGCCCTCGCCGCCGCCGCTCTCACCGCTCCCGTCGTCCCCGCCGCCGCCCTCGCCGCTCTGGTCCTGCTCCTGGCCCGGCTCGTCGGCCGGGTCCTCGGGGGCCTGGGACTCGTCCTGGGACGGCTCGGCCGAGGGCTTCGACGAGGGCTCGCCCGTCGGGGTCCGGGGGGCCGGCTCGTCGGTCCGGGGCGTGTCCTGAGTGGGACGCGAGGGGGCGTCGCCGTCCCGGGAGGCGTCCTGGCTCGCCGGCACCTTGGCCTGCTCGGCCTCCCCGGTCGGCTTCTTCTTCGAGGGCGGCACGCTCGCCGAGGTCGTCGGCTCGTTCGTGGGCGTGTCCTGGGCGTTGGTGGCGACCCAGATCATCCCGCCGGAGGCCAGCGCGACGGCCACGACCGCCGCGGCCATCCCGGCGACGGCCGGGCGCCTTCTGCGCGGGGCGGGCACGATCGGAGTGGGCTCGGACGGGTCCTGAGGGGGAGGCACGGCGCCCGCGGCGAACGCGGCCGGTGCCGCCTGTGCAGCGGGGACGACCGGTGCCCCGGCTGTCACGGGCGCGCCGCCCGGCGCGGTGACGGCCGCCGCGGCGGTGGCCGTGGGCAACTCGATCGGTATGGTCGGCTCGGGGGCGACCCCGTTGACCAGGGACGCCAGGTGGGCCTGCACCTCGTGGGCGGGCATGCGCTCGGCCGGGTCCTTGCGGAGCAGACCGAAGATCACCGGAGCGAGCGGCCCGGCGAGCCGCATCGGCTCCGGCTCGTGGTGCATGACGGCGCTGAGCGTCGCCAGCGGGTGGGCCCGCTCGAAGGGGGAGCGTCCCTCGACCGCCACGTACAGCGTCACGCCGAGCGACCACAGGTCGGAGGCGAACTCGGCCGGCCCGCCGGCGGCCCGCTCCGGCGCGATGAACGCCGGGGTGCCGATGAGCGAGCCGGTCCTGGTGATCGAGGAGTCGCCCTCCAGCACCGCGATGCCGAAGTCGGTGAGCACGGCCCGCCCGTCCCTGGCCAGCAGCACGTTGTCCGGCTTCACGTCCCTGTGCAGGACGCCGGCGTGGTGGGCGGCGACCAGCGCGCTCAGCACCTCCAGGCCGATCCGCGCCACCCGCGTCGGCGGCAGCGGCCCGTCCTCCCTGACGACCGCCCCGAGGGTACGGGAGTCGACCAGCTGCATGACGATCCAGGGACGGCCCTCCTCCTCGATCACGTCGTAGACGGTCGCCACCCCCGGATGGCCGACTCGGCCGGCGGCCCTGGCCTCCCTGAGCGTGCGCACGGTGAAGACCTCGCGCTCCGGGCCGGTCAGATCTGGTGAGGGGATGACCTCCTTGACCGCCACCTCACGGCCGAGCACCTCGTCCCGGGCGCGCCAGACCGTCCCCATGCCTCCTCGGCCGATGGGTTCGAGCAGGCGGTAGCGGGCTCCGATGATCCCCTGAGAATCGGTCATGCGCTGGCGAGTACCCAGGATTTCCCTTGGCATTCGGGATAGGTGCCGCGGACCATCACGAAGACACTTCTTTACCCATGATCTACCCAACGGCCTCTCCGGTTCACCGGGAGTTCTCCCGGGCCGCTCGGGGGAGTTCCCGCGCGGGGGCCGTGACGTGCTCCAACGCGGGAACCCCCGGCGCCCCCGGCCTTCCCGGCGTCCCGGCGTCCCAGGTGTTCCCGGCCTTCCCGGCGTCCCGGCGTCCCGGCTCAGCCCAGGACGTACCGGAGCGCGGCCGTGACGGCGGCGGCCACGGTGAGCACCACCAGGAACGGGGCGCGCAGCAGCAGCGCCACCACCGCCGCGCCCAGCCCCGCGGTCCGCGGCCAGTCCAGGTGCAGCGCCTGCCCGTCCGCGAAGGTCTGCACGGCGATCAGCGCCGCCAGCAGGGCCACCGGGACCAGGGTCGCGAAGCGCTGCACGCCCGGGTGGTCGAGGATCCGGCGCGGCGCCGACAGCCCGGCGAGCTTGAACGCGTAGCACGCCACGCAGGTGGCGGCGATCGCCCACCAGACGCTCATCGCGGCCTCCTCAGCAGCAGTGCGAGCACGACCAGCGCGGCCAGCAGCACGGGCACGCCCGGCGGGGTGAACGGGGTCGCGGCCAGCGCGATCGCCGCCCCGCCCGCCGCGATCGGGCGCAGGCCGCGGGCCTCGGGGTCCTTCCCGGACAGCCGTGGCCACAGGATGGCCAGGAACGTCGCGGGGCCGACCACGTCCAGGCCGAGCACGGCGGGATCGGCCAGCCAGGAGGTGCCCAGCGCCCCGGCCAGCGTGGTGGCGTTCCAGATCAGGTAGAGGCTCACGAAGGTGACCAGGAACCCCGTCCTGGCCGACTCCTCGTCCGGCTGGGCCATGGCGACCGCCGTGGTCTCGTCGATCACCCCGTGGGCGGTCGGCAGCCTGCGCCAGCCCCGCAGGTCGAGCGTCCCGGCCATGCGCAGGCCGTACAGGCCGTTGCGGGCTCCCAGCAGGGCCGCGCCCGCCGTGCCCGCGATCAGGTTGCCGCCGCCGGCGACGACCCCGACCAGGGCGAACTGCGAGGCGCCGGTGAAGGAGAACAGGCTCAGCGCGCACGCCTGCGCGACGCTCAGCCCCGCGGTGGTCGCGGCGGCGCCGAAGGCCACCCCGGACAACCCGACGGCGATCCCCACGCCCAGTCCGTCCCGTATCGCAGAGGAACGAGTGGTTGCTTCCATGGGAGGCGAGCCTATGCCGGGGTGCCGATCCCGCTCTTGTACGTTCCTGCGCGCTGGTACGCGGCCGGGGGCACGCCCACGGCACGCTTGAAGTGCCTGCTCAGGTGGGCCTGGTCGGTGAAGCCCACGTCCCCGGCCACCTGCGCGGGAGGCGTACCGGCCTGCAGCAGCCGCCGGGCCCTCATGATCCGCAGCGTGTTCAGGTAGGCGTGCGGGGGCAGCCCGGTGGCCGCCTTGAAGGACCGGATCAGGGCGAACGGGGAGGCGTCCACCGCCCGGGCCAGCTCCTCGATGGTGGGCGGGTCGACGAGCCGCTCGTGCAGGATCTCCCGGGCCCGCCGTACCGACGGGCCGACGTCCCGGACCGGGGCGTCCGGGGGCCGGCGCGCGGCGTTCCTGCGCAGCAGCGCGGCGAAGGCGGTACGCGCCAGCGTGGAGGAGGCCAGGTCGTCGCCCCGTTCGGCCGCGGCGTGCGCGGCCCGCAGCAGCGCGACGGTGGGCGGATGGTGGGTGAGGACCTCGGGGAAGCAGGGGGTGCCGCTCCCGGCCATCAGCTCGGCGGCGATCCCGGAGACGAACGCGACCGACGGGTACAGCACCCGGTAGGACCATCCGCCGGGAACGCCCGGGTAGCCGTCGTGCACCTCCTCGGGGTTGAGCGTGCTCAGGCTGCCCGCGCCCGCCCGGTGGACGGCGCCCCGGTAGAAGAACTCCTCCACCCCCGACAGCACCAGCCCGATCGCGTAGCCCTCGTGCGCGTGCAGGGTGAAGCGGTGGGTGATGTACCTGGCCTTGAGCAGCTCCACCCCGGGCAGGGCGGCGGGGCGCCACAGCCGCGCCCTCTCCAGGTCGCTCACGGCCGGAAGGTACCGGTGATCGCCTCGAAGGCGGAGCGCTTCCACTCCGACTCCGGGCTCTCCCAGTAGATCGCGTACGGCTTGTCGGCGGCGGTGCGGAACCCCCGGTCCAGGACGTGCGTGCGGACCCCGTTCTTGAGGTAGGTGAACTCCCAGTCGGCGGCCGGCATCCCCCGGTAGGTCAGCTCGGCGATCCCGATCCGCCGGTAGCCCGGCCAGACGCCGTCGGCCGTCCCGGCCCGCTCCACCTTCTCCCAGTGCCTGACCGGGTCCTTCTCGGGGTCGTCGGTCGACTCGATCCACAGGAAGGAGTCCGAGCCCGGGGCGCGGAACTCCACCCGGTCGCGCCCGGGGAACCGCTTGACCCGCCAGCCGGCGGGCACGCCGACGGTGAAGCCCATCGGGTCCCGGTGCAGCCGCCAGCCCGCGGGGAGGGTACGGCCGGGACGCGGGGTCGCGGTCGTCGGCCCGGTCGCCGGCTCCGAGGGGGTGGGGGCCCCGGTGGTGACCACCGACCCGCTGGGACGCGGGTCCGGCGCGTCGTCGCCTTCCCGCATGATCAGCCACCCGCCGACCCCGGCCAGCACGGCGAGCGCGAGCCCTCCGGCCAGCAGCACCGGCACCGGCACCGTCGTCCCGGTCGCCGGCTCCGAGGGGGCGGCGGTCCCGGTGCCGGTGGTGCCGGTGGTGCCGGTGGTCTGCTCGCCCAACGGCCAGGCATTGGGGGGCAGGGGCTCGGAACCGTGCCCCTGCCGCCCCTGGCGTCCATGCGGTCTTGGGCGGGTGTGGGCCGAGGGGTCCTGAAGGGTGTGCGCGGGCCCGTACGGGGACCGGTCCTGATGGGTGGGGCCGCCGGTGTGGAGGCCGTACGCCTGGCCCTGGGACGAGGGGTCGTGGGACGCGGGGTTCTGCGAGGCCGCGTCCGGCGACCAGGGGGCCGCGGCCCACGGGGCCGGACGATCCGCCTGGCCGCCACCGGTGCCGGGGAAGGCGCCCTGGCCGAAGGCCGGGGACGGATGACCGGGCGCGGCGTGACCCTGGGGCGTGTGACCTTGAGGGGCGTACCCCTGGTACCCCTGGGTGCCGTACCCCCCGGGCGCGTGTCCCTGAGGCCCGTGACCCGGGGCGGCGTGACGCTGGGGCGCGTGCCCCGGGGACACGTGACCTGAAGGGGCGGGACCCGGGGACACGTGCCCCGGGACGGCGGAACCGGGACGCGCGTCGCCCGGGGGCCGATGACCCGGGAAGGCGCGCCCCGGCGGGACGTGACCGGACGGGGAAGGGCCCATGGGAACGTGACCGGAGGGGGAGGGGCCCGAGGAGGGATGACCGGCGGCGCGGCCGAGCAGGGCCTCCGCCTGCTCGGGCACCATCCGCGCGGCCGGGTCCCTGGCCAGCAGGCCGAGGATCGCCGTCTCCAGCGGGCCGGAACGTGCCATCGGGGTGGGCTCGCCGTGCAGGACGGCCATCATGGTGGCCGCGGCCGTGGGCCGCTCGAACGGCGGCCTGCCCTCCAGCGCCGCGTACAGCGTCGCCCCCAGCGACCACAGGTCGGACTCGGGGGTCGCGGGCAGCCCGTGCAACCGCTCCGGGGGCAGGAACGCGGGGGTGCCGATCATCGCGCCGGTACGGGTGATGCTCTTCTCCTGCGTCATCGAGGCTATGCCGAAGTCGGTCAGCACCACCCGGCCGTCGTCGGCGAGCAGCACGTTCTCCGGCTTGACGTCGCGGTGCAGCACCCCGGCGGCGTGCGCGGCGCGCAGCGCGCCGAGCACGTGCAGCCCCACCGAGGCGACCCGCTCGGGCGGCAGCGGCCCGTCGACGCGGACGATCTCGCCCAGCGACCGGGACCGGACCAGCTGCATGACGATCCAGGGACGCCCCTCCTCCTCGACCACGTCGTGCACGATGATCACGGAGGGGTGGTCCAGGCGACCGGCGGTCCGGGCCTCGCGGATGGTGCGCCGGTTCAGGTCGGCCCGCGCGGTCTCGTCGACCCCGCCGTACCGGACCTCCTTGACGGCCACGATCCGGTCGAGGAGCTCGTCGTGGGCACGCCAGACGATGCCCATGCCGCCCTCGCCGATGTGCTCGATCAGCCGGTAGCGGCCCGCGACCTTTCGCTCCGTCATGCCCGTCCCCCCAAGCTCACGGATCGCAGCCGGTAGGGATGCCGCTCACTTTTTCGAGGAGAAGGTCGCGGCGAACCCTTCGAAGAGATACATGTTCTTCTCCCAGTTCTTGGCCAGGGTATGCCAGTAAATCGCGTACCCGCGGCCGCCCTTGGTGACGAAGCCGCGGTTGATCACCCTGGCCTTGCCCGAGCTGGTGTTCCAGGTGAACTCCCAGTCGGAGGCCTTCTTCATGTACGAGACGTTCTCGATCCGGATCCGCTTGTAGCCGGGGAACTGGCTGCGGACGGTCGGCTCGTATTCCAGCCAGTCCTGCTTGGGGTCGGGGCCCGCCTTGTCGGTGTAGTCGATCATCACGAAGCTCGTCCGGTCCGGTCCGCGGAACCACACCCGGGGGTCGGACCGCTTGTCCTGGCCCCATCCCTTGGGCAGGCCGATCGAGAAGCCGTTGGCGTCCTTGTGCATCCTCCAGCCGCTGGGCAGGGGGGACTTCTTCTCGGTCTTGCCGGGGGACGGGCTGGGCTCGGACGGGGACGACGAGGGCGACGAGGACGGCGGTGAGGAGGACGAGGGGGCCGACGGCTCCGGCGACCCCTTCGAGGGGTCGTTCACCGCGCCGCCGGTCGGGCCGTCCGACACGCCGGTCGCGGTCGGCACGCCGCGTCCGGCCTGCGAGGTGCCCTCGTTCGCGCGGCTGCGCATGCCGAGCCAGCCGGCGACCACCCCGACGATCAGCAGTGCCGGCAGCAGCACCAGCAGCCCCCGTTTCATCTGGGAACCGCCCGTCCCGCGCGGGACGATCGTGGCCTCGCCGGAGTGGTGCCCGGCGTACGGGGCCGCGGTCGCCGGAGCCACGGCCGGGGGAGCGGGGTCGCGGGAGGGCCTCGGGGGCGGGGTGCTCTCGCGGGAGGCCGCGGCCACCGGGGGGAAGGGGTTGGGCCGCGGAGCGGGGACGGGTCTCGCGGGGGCGTCCGCGTCCGGTGCGGCGCCCTTGCGTCCCGCGCCGGAGGCGCTCGCGGATCCGTCCCGCGACGCGGCGTCCCCGGTGCCGGGTGCGGAGGCGGGACCCCCGCGCGGGGCCGGGACGTCCTCGACCGGGTCCACCGCGTCCACCGAGGCGCTCGCCGCGGCCTTCCTGCCCGCCGGCGCGGGCGCGTCGTCCCCCTTCGCGGGGGCGGGCGCGCGCTCGGGGACGGCCCTGGACGCGTCCTTGCCCGAGGCGGCGGGGCCCGAGGCGGCGGGGCCCGAGGGGGCGGGGACGGCCTTGCCGGACGCGGGGCCCGGGGCCGACTTCGGTCCCACCCGGCCGGCCACGCCGTCCTTCGCGCCGGGAGCGGCCTTCGGTGCCGCCCCGTCCTCACCGGCACCGTCCCCGCCGGTCCGGCCCGCGGCTTTCCCGTCCTTCGGCGTCCCGTCCTTCGCGGGCCTGGCCTCCGGCACGGCCGCGGAGGGCGCCGCCTTCGCCGCACCGGCTGCTCCGGCCGTACCGGCCGCTCCGGGGCTCACCGCGGGGCCGTCCTGGCGCCGTCCGCCCGCGTCCTTCGCCGGCGGTACGGGCTCCGGCCACTCCTCGCGGCGCGTGGGGGTGGGCGGTGCGGCCGCCGGTCCCGCCGCACCCGCGGGGGATGCGGCGCCCAGCTTCGCGCCCGTCTCCGGGACGCCCCCGGGCCGGAAGCGCGCGCCCGGGTCGGTGTCGGCCGAGGGGTCGGTGCCGTCCGGGCGGCTCGCGGCCGGCATCACCGCGGTCCTGGCGGGCTGCTGCCGGGCCGTACGCTCGGGGCCCTCGGCCACCTTGCGCAGCAGCCGCGCGGCCTCCTTGTAGGGCATGCGCAGCGCGGGGTCCTTGCGGAGCAGCCCCTCCAGCACCGGGGCCAGCGGCCCGGCGTGCACGGGAGGTTCGGGCTCGTCGTTCAGGATGGCGTGCATGGTCGGCAGCGCCCCGCCCCGGTCGTGCGGGGGCTTGCCCTCGACGGCGGCGTACAGGGTCGCGCCGAGCGACCACAGGTCCGACTCGCGCTGCGCGCTGCCGCCCTTGATGCGCTCCGGCGGGATGAACGCGGGGGTGCCCGCGATGCCCGTCATGGTCAGCGCGGTCTCGGCCTCCAGCGTGGCGATGCCGAAGTCGGTCAGCACCACCCGGCCGTCGTCGGCGAGCAGCACGTTCTCGGGCTTGACGTCGCGGTGCAGGACCCCCTGGGCGTGGGCGGCGCGCAGCGCCTCCAGCACCTGCAGGCCGATCTCCGCGACGCGCTGCGGGGGCAGCGGCCCGTCCTGGCGCAGCACCTTGCCGAGGGAGCGCGACTCCACCAGCTGCATGACGATCCAGGGACGCCCGTCCTCCTCGACGACGTCGTGGACGACCACCACGTTGGGGTGCGTCAGCCGGCCGGCGGCACGCGCCTCACGCTTGGTGCGCCTGTTGAAGTCCTCCTGGCTGTCCTCGCCGAGAGTGTCGGCGTAACGGACCTCCTTGATCGCGACCTCGCGGTCGAGGAGCTCGTCGTGGGCCCGCCACACGATGCCCATGCCACCCCGGCCGATGGCTTCGAGCAGGTGGTAGCGAGAGGCGATACGGCGCCCCTCGGGCTGTGCTTCGGCCATCAACCGGCTTACCTCCTTCGGAACCCCCGAATACTCTCATAGCCCGGTAAAGTGATCGACTCACCCGCCGCGGAGAAGTCCATATCCTGAGACATGCCGTCCGGTCCGTGGCGTGCGCCGGGGGGATGACCTAAGATTGCGCATATGACCTGTTGTTTCGCGTTTATCGAGCCGGCTCCGGAGAGCCGGTCGTGACAGCGTGATCTGACGACCAGCCGGAGCCGGCCCCGAGGCGGAGACGTGAAGTCTCTGCCTTTTTCTGTTTCCGAACGTCTCTTACGAACGGCCGCCGGCTCGCGGGACGCGTGCCGGCCGAGCATGGGAGAGCCTCATGTCGTCGACCGTACACAGGGAACGCGTGCCGGTGGGGCTCGGCGCGCTCACGATCGGGGCCGGACCGGCCGTGGTGATCGGCGGGCCGGGCGCGGACGCCCGCTGGATCAGCCTGCGCGGCCACCGCGCCGGTCTGTCCGCCGCGGAGGCGGTGGCCGCGGCCCGCGCCCGGTGGCCGGGACCGGTCCTGGTGGAGCCGTCCTGCGCGGCGGACCTGCCGGTGATCGCGAAGAGCGCCGACGGCGCGGTGGCCGGTGCGGCCTGGATGCGGGACCCCGCCCTGGTACGGGCCGTCGCCCGGCTCGGCCTGCCGGTGATCCTGCGGCGCGCGCCCTCGGCGACGCTGCGGGAGTGGCTGGCGGCGGCCGAGGACTGCGCGGCGGAGGGCAACGACCGGGTGCTGCTCTGCGAGAGCGGCGACGGCACCGCCCGGGGCGGCCTCGTCCTCGACCTGGCCCTGATGCGCGCCGCCCGCGAGCTGTCGGGCCGTCCCGTCCTGGCCGACCTCGGCGCTCACCTGGGAACGGGCGCCGGTCTCCCGGCCGTTCCCGAAGCCGGTTCCGGGAGCGGTCCGGGGGCCGGTTCCGGAGGCGGCGGGGGTGCTCGTGCCGCGACCGGTCACCGGGACGGGGCCGGTCGTGAGGACGGGGCCGTTCACGGGGACGGGCCCGCGCTGGCCGCGGCGGCGGTGGCGGCGGGCGCCGACGGCCTGCTCCTGCCCCCCGGCTCCGCCGAGCGGGACGCGCTGGCCGTACGGGAGGCCGCGAGGATCATCGGCGCGGTCACCCGCCAGGAGGCCCCGGCCTCGGTCCCCGCCGCCCGGGAGGCCATCGACCGGGTGGACGCGGCCCTGGCCGTCCTGCTGGAGCGCCGCGCCGAGCTGGCCGTGACCATCCAGCGCCTCAAGCCGGTCGGCGGCTTCGCCGGTCGCGACGCCGACCGCGAGCGCCGCCTGGTCGCCGAGATGGCGCGCCGGGCCCCCACCCTGGGGGAGACCCGGCTCGCCCCCATCATGAACGCGGTCATCGAGGCGGGCCTGCACCTCGCAGAGGAGCGCCGCCCGCCGCCCCCGAACTGAGCCGGGGCCCCGGTGGATCCCGGCGCGTCCGGGCCGATCCGGTCATCCGGGACACCGGCCCCGGACGCGGAAGAATCATGGTCGCGAGACCGGCGACGCGAGGCGCAGGAGTCCCTCCGGCCTCCCTTGTTTGGGTACTCTTGCCCCGCCGACGGTGGGACCAGGGGAGGACGAAGCCGCATGTCAGACTCGTTCGTGCATCTGCACGTTCACACGGAGTACTCCATGCTGGACGGCGCCGCCCGGCTGAAGCAGATGTTCAAGCAGGTCGGCGATCTGGGCATGCCGGCCATCGCGATCACCGACCACGGCAACATGCACGGGGCCTACGACTTCTACAGGCAGGCGACCGGGGCCGGGATCAAGCCGATCATCGGCATCGAGGCCTACGTCGCCCCCGCCTCCCGTCACCAGAAGAAGCCGGTCCTGTGGGGGGAGCCGCACCAGAAGCGCGACGACGTCTCGGCGGGCGGCTACTACACCCACATGACCATCTGGGCGAAGAACGCCAAGGGTCTGGGCAACCTGATGAAGCTCTCCTCGCGCGCCTACACCGAGGGCTTCGTCCGCAAGTGGGCCCGGATGGACGCCGAGATCCTGGCCGAGCACTCCGAGGGGCTGATGGCCACCACCGGCTGCCCGTCCGGTGAGGTGCAGACCCGCCTGCGGCTGGGCCAGTACGACGAGGCGCTGGCGGCGGCGGCCAGGTTCCAGGAGCTGTTCGGCAGGGAGAACTACTACCTGGAGATCATGGACCACGGGCTGGAGATCGAGCGCCGGGTCCGCGACGGCCTGACCCGCATCTCCCGCGAGCTGAACATCCCGCCGCTGGTCACCAACGACTCCCACTACACCTACGAGTCGGACGCCACCTCGCACGACGCGCTGCTGTGCATCCAGACCGGCAAGCAGCTCTCCGACCCCGACCGCTTCCGCTTCGACGGCAGCGGCTACTACATCAAGAACGCCGACGAGATGCGGGCCGTCGACTCCTCCGACCTGTGGGCCGAGGGCTGCCGCAACACCCTGCTGGTCGCCGAGAAGGTCGACCCGAGCGGCATGTTCGGCTTCAAGAACCTGATGCCCACCTTCCCGCTGCCCGAGGGGGAGACCGAGGAGAGCTGGTTCCGCAAGGAGATCTGGCGGGGCATGGAGCGGCGCTTCCCCGAGGGGATCGACGAGGAGCACCGCGCCCAGATCGAGTTCGAGATGAACGTCATCCTCCAGATGGGGTTCCCCTCCTACTTCCTCGTGGTGGCCGACTTCATCATGTGGGCCAAGAACAACGGCATCCGGGTGGGTCCCGGCCGAGGCTCGGCCGCGGGCTCGCTGGCCGCGTACGCGCTGGGCATCACCGACCTCGACCCGCTGCCGCACGGCCTGATCTTCGAGCGGTTCCTCAACCCCGACCGCGTCTCCATGCCCGACGTCGACATCGACTTCGACGAGCGCCGGCGCGGCGACGTGATCCGCTACGTGACGGAGAAGTACGGCGCCGACAAGGTCGCCATGATCGCCACCTTCGGCACCATCAAGGCGAAGGCGGCCATCAAGGACGCGGCCCGCGTCCTCGGTCACCCGTACGCGCTGGGCGACAAGGTCTCCAAGGCGTTCCCGCCCGCGGTGATGGGCAAGGACATCCCGCTGTCGGGCATCTTCGACCCCGAGCACCCGCGCTACAACGAGGCCGGTGAGCTGCGCAAGCTGTACGAGGAGGACGTCGACGTCAAGTCGGCGATGGACCTGGGCCGGGGCCTGGAGGGCCTGATCCGGCAGACCGGTGTGCACGCCGCCGGGGTGATCATGTCGGCGGAGGTGCTGACCGACTACATCCCGATCATGCGCCGCGACTCCGACGGTGTGATCATCACGCAGTTCGACTACCCGACCTGCGAGACGCTCGGCCTGCTGAAGATGGACTTCCTGGGCCTGCGCAACCTCACGATCATCGACGACTGCCTGAAGATGATCGAGGCCAACACCGGCGAGGCCATCGACCTGCTCAAGCTGCCGCTGGACGACCGCAAGACCTACGAGCTGCTCGGCCGGGGCGACACCCTGGGCGTGTTCCAGCTGGACGGCGGCGGCATGCGGTCGCTGCTGCGGCTGATGAAGCCCGACAACTTCGAGGACATCTCCGCCGTCGGCGCGCTCTACCGTCCCGGCCCGATGGGCGCCAACTCCCACACCAACTACGCGCTGCGCAAGAACGGGCTGCAGGAGATCGTCCCGATCCACCCCGAGTTCGAGGAGTCGCTGCAGGAGATCCTCGGCACCACCCACGGCCTGATCGTGTACCAGGAGCAGGTCATGGCCATCGCGCAGAAGGTCGCCGGGTTCTCGCTCGGCAAGGCCGACCTGCTGCGCCGCGCGATGGGCAAGAAGAAGAAGTCCGAGCTGGACAAGCAGTTCGAGTCGTTCGAACAGGGCATGAAGGACAACGGCTACTCCGCGGCCGCGATCAAGACGCTCTGGGACATCCTCCTGCCGTTCTCCGACTACGCCTTCAACAAGGCGCACAGCGCCGCCTACGGCCTGGTCTCCTACTGGACGGCCTACCTCAAGGCCAACTACCCGGCCGAGTACATGGCCGGGCTGCTGAGCTCGGTCAAGGACGACAAGGACAAGTCCGCCCTCTACCTCAACGAGTGCCGCCGGATGGGCATCAAGGTGCTCCCGCCGGACGTCAACGACTCCGACTTCGACTTCACCCCGCGCGGCACCGACATCCGCTTCGGGCTGTCGGCCATCCGCAACGTCGGCGGCAACGTGGTCGAGGGGATCATCTCCGCGCGCAAGGACAAGGGCCGCTTCGCCGACTTCAAGGACTTCCTGCGCAAGGTGCCCATGGTGGTCTGCAACAAGCGGGTCATCGAGTCGCTGGTCAAGGCCGGGGCCTTCGACTCGTTCGGGCACGTGCGCAAGGGCCTGGTGATGGTCCACGAGCAGGCCGTCGACGGCATCATCGGCATCAAGAAGAACGAGGCCCAGGGGCAGGACTCCCTGTTCGGCGCCATCGAGGGCGCCGAGGACCAGACCTTCGACGTGCAGATCCCCGCGGGGGAGTGGGACAAGAACACCCTGCTGCAGTTCGAGCGGGAGATGCTCGGCCTGTACGTCTCCGACCACCCCCTCTTCGGCGTGGAGCACATCCTCGCCTCCGGCGCCGACTGCTCGATCGCCTCGCTCCAGGACGAGCACCGCCCGGACGGCCAGATCGTCACCGTCGGCGGCATCCTGAGCGGGCTCCAGCGCAAGGTCACCAAGAAGGGCGACACCTGGGTGCTGACCCAGCTGGAGGACCTGGAGGGCTCCATCGAGGTGATGATCTTCCCGTCGGCGTACCAGCTCTGCGCGACGATCCTCGCCGAGGACGCCATCGTCTTCGTCAAGGGACGCCTGGACAAGCGCGAGGACGTCGGGAAGATCATCGCCATGGAGGTGACGGCCCCGGACCTGACCCGCGAGGCCGGGGGGCCGCTGTCGGTCAGCCTCGCCCTGGCCCGGTGCACCCCGCCGGTGGTCGGGCGCCTCAAGGAGGTCCTGACCGCCCACCCCGGCACCACCGAGGTCCACCTGCAGGTCCACAACGGTCCCAGGACCACCGTCATGCGCCTGGACGACCGCCTGCGTGTCTCGCCGTCCCCGGCCCTGATGGGCGACCTGAAGCAGCTCCTCGGCCCCGCCTGCCTGGGAGCCTGACGGGCCCGTCCCTGGCACCGGCACGGGCCGGCCCGCGCGGGGGTCATCCGGTACGGACGAGAAACGGGGCGTCCGGGAAGAGCGGGGCCTTCCCCGGGAAGGGGCGTCCGGGAAGAGCGGGGCCTTCCCCGGGAAGGGGCGTCCGGGAAGAGCGGGGCCTTCCCTGAGAAGGGGCGTCCGGGAAGAAGGGAGCGTTCCCCGGGAAGAGGGGCGAGCCATGCCCGGTGCCGGTGAAGGGGACATCCGTTTTGAATCGGTGAATCTCATCCGGAAAGAGGAGGAAGGACGCCCGCGGAGTTGAGATGATCATCCTGTCGTTCTTTCCGGAACCAGAGGAGATGACAGTCGATGACCTTCGCGGGACTCCCTCACCGCGGACGGACCGTCGCCGGACTCGGGCTGAGCGCGGTACTGCTCACCTGCGCCGCAGCGTCCCCCGCGCTGGCCGCCCCCGAACCCCCGGCACCCGCCGCGTCGGCCGGGTCCGAACCCGCCCCGGCGGCCACGCCGACCACGCCGACCACGCCGGCCGGCGAGTCCGGGCGGGCGGCCCTCGACCGTGAGGCACTGCGCACCACCATCCGGGCGATCCACGAGGCCGGGATGTACGGCTCCTACTCCGCGGTGCGGAACGGCGGCGAGCGGTGGACCGGCGCGGCCGGTGTCGCCGACGTGCGGACCCGGCGGCCCGTGCACCCGCGGATGCTGCACCGGGTGGGCAGCATCACCAAGACGTTCACCGCGGTGGCGATCCTCCAGCAGGTGGAGCGCGGCCGCGTCGAGCTGGACGCCCCGGTCGCGCGGTACCTGCCCGGCCTGCTGCCCCAGGACCTGGCCGGCACGGTCACGGTACGGATGCTGCTCAACCACACCAGCGGCATCGGCGACTACGTCGCGGGCGCCTTCCCCTCGCTCGTCCAGGCCTCCCCGCAGAGCCTCGACGACCACCGGTTCCGCAGGATCGCCCCCGAGGAGCTGGTGCGGCTGGGGCTGGAGGCGCCGCGCACGGGCGAGCCCGGGCAGAACTGGTCGTACTCCAACACCAACTACGTGATCGCCGGGCTGCTGCTGGAGAAGGTGACCGGCACCGACGCCGAGCGGTACATCACCCGCGAGGTGATCCGCAGGGCCGGACTGCGCGACACCTCCTTCCCGCGCACCCCCTTCGTCCCCGGCCCGCACTCCAAGGCGTACGAGGCGCTGTACGGCTACATCGACCCGCCGCGCGACTACAGCGTCTACGACATGTCGTGGGCGACCACCGCGGGCGCGATCGTCTCCACGATGGAGGACATCAACCGCTTCTACCGGGTCCTGCTCGGCGGCGGGCTGCTGAAGGAGGCCCAGCTCGACCAGATGCGGACGACGGTGCCGGTCCCCGACGGCCAGGGCGGCATCGCGATGCACTACGGCCTGGGGATCTACGCCCAGGACATCCCCTGCGGCCGGTTCTGGGGGCACGACGGGAGCGTGTTCGGCATGGGGACGATCTCGATGTCCAGCCCGGACGGCCGCCGCCAGGTCTCCTACGGCTTCAACCTCATGAAGTACCAGCGGATCGGTGAGAACGGCTACCCGGTGCCGCACGCCATCGACATGGCCATGGCGCGGCACCTCGACGAGGCGCTCTGCGGCCCGGCCGCGACGACCGCGCGCCGCTCCGGATGGCCGCCGCTGCTGCCGACCCAGCAGGTCCTGGTCAAGCGCTGACCGCCCGTCGGCCGGCCGGTCGAGCACCGATCGGCCGACGGCCCGGTGGCCCGGTTCCCGTTCGAGTGTCCGGCCGCTCGGTCACCCGGTGGCCCGGCGCCCGGCCGGGCACCGGGCCACCGGTGGCTCAGCGGTCGCGGTCGCGGTAGCGCCACCACGCCGGGGCGCGCTCCGCGCGGCGGGCGTCCGTCCCGCCGCGCCCGTACCCGCGCGGTTCGCGGTACGCCCGCGGGTACCGGTACCCGCGGGGCTCCCGGTACCCGCGGTGGCCGTAGGCGTCCGTGCCGCCCCGGGTGCGGTGACCGCGGTGGACCGGCCGGCGCCCGCCGTCCCGCCCGGCCTCGCGCTCGCGCTCGGCGGCCAGGGCCTCGGCCATGCCGGGGGTGAACCCGCCGCCGAAGCGGCCCATGTCGGGACGGTGGAACGGCGTCTCGGAGGTCCCCTCCAGCGCCGCCGCCATCGACGCCACCCAGATCGGTCCCGGCAGCGAGGCGCCCTGGACCGAGCCGTAGTACTCGCCGCCGATCTCTACGTCGCGCAGCGGGTAGCGGTAGGAGCCGCGGATGTCGCCCACGCTGACCGCCGCGGCCAGGTCCGGGGTGTAGCCCGCGAACCAGGCCGAGGTGTAGCCGTTGTTGGTGCCGGTCTTGCCCGCGGCCGGGCGGCCGATGCCCTGGCCGGTCATGGTGCCCTTGGTGAACACCCCGGACAGCAGGTGGTTGACGGCGTCGGCCACGTCCTTCTCGATCGCCTGCGCGCAGCTGGGCGGGACGCGCAGGCTCTCGCCGTCCCGCTCGACGATCTCGACGATCGCCATCGGACGGCAGTAGCGGCCCCGCGCGCCGAACGCGGCGAACGAGGCGGCCACGGTCACCGGGTCCATCTCGTTCACCCCGAGGGTGAAGGTCGGCACCTCCCGCAGCGGGGCGCCGTCGGCGCGGACGATCCCCAGCGCGCGGGCGGTCCGCACCACCGGGCACAGGCCCACCCTCTGCTCCAGCATCATGTAGAAGACGTTCACCGACTTCCACGTGCCGGTGGACAGGCTCTGCGGGCCGCCCTTGCCCTCTCCGCTCGCGTTGAAGATCTTCGCGCGCGGGTCGTTGACCCTGTTGCCGGCGCAGTCGGTGAAACCCCTCGCGGGCACGAAGCTGCCGGGCGTCATGAACCCCTGGTCGAACCGCCACCCCTTGGCCAGCGCGGTCGCCAGCGTGAACACCTTGAACGTCGATCCCGCCTGGAAGCCCTGCCCGCCGCCGTGCGCGGTGTCGGCGGGCAGGTTGTAGGTGGTACGGGGGCCGTAGGAGCTGCGGCCGTCGTCGCCGGCGTTGCGGCCGTAGCGCTTGCTCGCGGCCATGGCCCGGATCCGGCCGGTGCCCGGCTCGACCATGGCCTCGGCCGCCACCTCGGTGTCGCGGGCGCGGACCCGTGCGGAGACGGCGCGCTCGGCGGCGAGCTGGGCCTTGGGCGCCAGGGTGGTGCGCAGCACGATGCCGCCCCTGGCCAGGCGGCGCTCCCGCTCGGCGCGGGTGTGGCCGAAGGCCGGGTTGGTCAGCAGCTCCCGGTGCACGTACAGGCAGAAGTAGGGGTGGTCGCTGCCGTTGCAGCCGCCGGGTTCGGGGCGCAGCCGGATGGCCAGCGGCTTCCTCATCGCGGCCTCGGCCTGGGCGCGGGGGACGTAGGACAGCTGGGCCATCCGCTCCAGGACCAGGTCGCGGCGCTCGCGCAGCCGCTCCCGGCGCCGGGCGTCCAGCGACGGGTCGGTCGCGTACGGCGTGCGGACCGCGCCGGCCAGCGTCGCGGCCTGCGGCAGGGTCAGCCGGGAGGCCGGGACCGAGAAGAACCGCTGCGCGGCGGCCTCCACCCCGAAGGCGCCCGCGCCGAAGTAGGCGATGTTGAGGTAGCGCTCCAGGATCTCGGCCTTGGTGTAGCGGCGCTCCATGGCCAGCGCGTACCGCAGCTCGGTGATCTTGCGCTGGATGCTGGGCGCGCGGGCCTGGGCGCGTTCGCTCTCGCTCTCGGAGTTCTCCACCAGGATGTTCTTCACGAGCTGCTGGGTGAGCGAGGACCCGCCCTGGCGCACCCCGCCCGCCCTGGTGTTGGTCACCAGGGCGCGCAGGGTGCCCTTGACGTCCAGGCCCGCGTGCTCGTAGAAGCGCGAGTCCTCGATCGCCACGATCGCGTCCCGCATGACGGGGGCGATCCGCTCCAGCGGCACCACCGTCCGGTTCTCCGTGTAGAACTGGGCGAACCGCTTGCCGTTCCTGTCCAGCAGCACGGTGCGCTGGGGGAGCGGGTTCTCCCGGGGGCCGTCCGGCAGGTCGGTCAGGGTGCGGCTGACCCGGTTGACGGTGATCCCGGCCGTGCCGACCAGCGGTAGCGCGGCCAGCGCGGCCAGCAGCCCGCCCAGCACCCCGCAGGCCGCCAGGGCGCGCAGGCGGGCGGCGAGGTCACGTCTCGGCTCCGAGCGGGATGTCACGCATAGTAACGTGCGACCCGGTGATCAGCCGCAAACGCCGATCACCCGATCCTTACCCGTTCTGCACCTTCTCTCGACGGATCTTCAGCCCGAGCGAGGCGAACTGCTCGAACGGCCGGTGGTACCCCCGCTCGATGTGGTGCACCCCGCGCAGCGTGGACGTCCCCTCGGCCGCCGCGGCGGCCAGCACCGCGGAGAACCCGGCGCGGATGTCGGGCAGCGTCACGTCGGCGCCGCTCAGCTTGGACACGCCGCGCACCACCGCCGAGTGCTTGGCGTTGGTGTCGTGGTAGCGGCAGGCCGGGCCGCCCAGGCACACGTCGAACACCTCGATCTCGCAGCCCATCCTCTGCAGCGCGGGCACGTAGACCAGGCGGTTCTCGAACACCGTCTCGTGCAGCACCGACATGCCCTGGGCCTGGGTGAACAGCACCATCAGGGGCGTCTGCCAGTCGGTCATGAACCCCGGGTGCGTGTCGGTCTGCACCGCCGCCGCCCGCAGCCCGCGCGGGGCCGACGCCGACAGGTAGTCGTCGGTGATGTCGACCTCGGCGCCCATCCGGGCCAGCGTGGTGATCGCGGTGACCAGCCGGTCCTGCGGGCAGCCGTGCACCCGCACCTGCCCGCCGGTGATCAGGCCGGCCGCCAGGTAGGAGAACGCCTCGATGCGGTCGCCGTTGAGCCAGGTGGAGGCGCCGTGCAGCCGCTCCACGCCCTCGATCACGATGCGCCGGTCCGGGCTCAGCTCGATGCGGGCGCCCATCCGCTGCAGGAACAGGGCCAGCTCCACCACCTCGGGCTCCATGGCCGCGCCCTTGAGCACGGTCTTGCCCTCGGCCAGCACCGCCGACATCAGGATCGTCTCGGTGGCGCCGACGCTGGGGTAGGGCAGCTCGATCCGGGTGCCGCGCAGCCGCTTGGCCTTGGCGTACACGCCGGTGTCGCTCACCTCGACCTCGGCGCCCATCGCGCGCAGCGCCTCGACGTGGAAGTCGACCGGGCGGCGGCCGATCGGGTCGCCGCCGACCAGCGGCACGAACGCCTCGCCCGCCAGGTGCAGCAGCGGGCCCAGCATGAGGATCGGGATCCGGTTCAGGCCGGTGAACGCCGCCGGGACGTGCGGGTTGATCTGCGGCCCCGGGGCGACGCCGATCTCCCCTGCGGAGATCTCCACGTCGATGCCGAGGGCCCTGAGCATCTGCGCGGTGATGCCGACCTCGCCCACGTCGGGGGCGTTCTGGATGGTGCTCTCACCGGTACCGAGCATCGCGGCGACCATGTGCTTGGAGACGCCGTTCTTGGAACCGCGTACCTCGACGTCACCGCGGAGCGGTCCGGAGGGCTCGATCAGCCATGCCTCTTCGTTCACCCCGCCAGAGTAACGGGGTTCGCATCACGGCCTTGGGTGGCACCGGCCGGACGGATGGGTAACATCGGGCACATCAGCACAGAGGGTGAGGGAGCCATGGTGCGCGCTGTGCGTGACTTCGTGATCACCGTGCTGGTGATCGCCGCCGCCGGGGTCCTCG
Source organism: Streptosporangium sp. NPDC050855 (assembly GCF_044456585.1). Classification (NCBI taxonomy): domain Bacteria; kingdom Bacillati; phylum Actinomycetota; class Actinomycetes; order Streptosporangiales; family Streptosporangiaceae; genus Streptosporangium; species Streptosporangium sp. NPDC050855. Next base: position 199,727 of record NZ_JBITFY010000012.1, on the reverse strand, counting down.
CCGGGGTGCTGTGGTCACTGGCCGCGCCGCGCCCCCCGTACGTCGTGACGAAGCAGGGACCGCTGCTGGCCGACCCCTCCACCCAGGCGCTGATCGCCGCGGACGGGTGGTTCGCCGTCGTCACCGGCGTGCTCGGGCTCGTGTGCGGGGCCGTCGGGTACGCGGTGTCGCGCAACGGCCGCCCGGTGCCGGTGGTGGCCGGCCTGGCGGCCGGGGGGCTGCTCGGCGCGCACCTGGCGCTGCTGGTGGGCCGGTCGGTCACCGTGGGCGCGGTGAGCGTCGCCGCCTCCGGGGTGTCCGCCTCGGTGGTGGCCGGGCCGCTGGAGCTGACCGCCAGGGGCGTGCTGTACGCGTGGCCGACCCTGGCCGCCGGGCTCTTCTTCGCCCTGGAGGGCGTCGCGGGCTACCGCGAGTCCCCGCTGCGCCGCCCGTTCGGCGGGGACGACCCGTACGCGCCGCGGTCGACGTACGACATCAGCGACCGGTAGGGCGGCGGCCGGTTCCACGGGCGGGTCCCGAGGGCCGGGTTTGCGGCCGGAGCCCGTCGGCCGGGTCCCGTCGGCCGGGTTCTGCGGTCGGGGTCCACGGCCGGGTCCCGCGGGCCGGCTTTCACGGCCGGGTCCCGCGGGGGCGCACGGCGGGGAGGTCAGCGGGGCGGGCGGCGTGCGCCGTGGCCGGTGGCCCGCTCGAACGCGTGGGCCAGCCTCAGCACCGCCATGTCGGCGAAGGGGCGTCCGACGATCTGCACCCCCACCGGAAGCCCGCCCGGGGTGAAGCCGCACGGCACCGACGCCGCCGGGGCGTGCAGCACGCTGATCCAGTACGCCGAGCGCATCCAGGCCAGGTAGTCCGGGAGCCTCTCGCCGTTGATCTCCGAGACGTAGGGCGCCTCCACCGGGAACGGCGGCACCTGGCTGACCGGGGCGATCAGGAAGTCGTAGGTGCCGAAGAAGTCGTTCATCCTGCGGTACAGCCCGCTGCGCAGCCGCTCGGCGCGGGCCAGGTCGGCCCCGGTCACCTCGCGGCCCCGCTCGACGTTCCAGCGGACGTTGTCCCCCAGGCCCTCCTGCGGCAGGTCGCCGTAGGACAGGGCGTAGTACCAGGCCCGGTAGATCCGGAACGCGTCCTCGGCGTCCGTCAGGTCCACGTCCACCCGCTCCACCCGCGCGCCCAGCGCGGCGAGCACGGCCGGGGCGTCCGCGGTGACCTCGGCCGTCTCGGCGTCGATCGGCAGCCCGCCCAGGTCCGGGCTCCAGGCCACCCGCACCCCGGTCAGGTCGAGGTCCAGCGGTTCGGCGAACCCGGCGCCGCTCTCGGCGATCGACAGCGGAGAGGCGGCGTCGAACCCGGCGACCACGCTCATCAGCAGCGCCAGGTCCTCGGCGGTACGGGCCATCGGCCCCGGCACGCCGAGGGTGAACCAGGCCGCAGTGGCCGACGGCGCGGGCACCCTGCCGGGGGTGGGCCGCAGCCCCGCCACGTTGCAGAAGGAGGCCGGGTTGCGCAGCGAGCCGCCCATGTCCGAGCCGTCGGCCAGCGCCACCATGCCGGTCGCCAGCGCGGCCGCCGCCCCGCCGCTGCTGCCCCCGGCCGACCTGGAGAGGTCGTACGGGTTGCGGGTGGCGCCGAAGATCTCGTTCACCGTGTGCGAGCCGGTGCCGAACTCCGGGGTGTTGGTCTTGCCCACCGTGATCGCCCCGGCCTCGCGCATCCGCCGCACGATCGGCGCGTCGGCGACGGGCACGTGCTCGGAGAAGAGCGGCGAGCCGTACGTGGTGCGGATCCCCGCGGTGTCGGTCAGGTCCTTGTGCGCGACCGGCAGCCCGTGCAGCGGCCCCCGCCACCGGCCGCGGGCCAGGTCCCGGTCGGCCTCCTCGGCCTCCTTCCTGGCGCGGTCGGCGACCAGCGTGACGATCGCGTTGACCTCCGGGTTGACCTCCTCGATCCTCCGCAGGTGCGCGTCGAGCAGCTCGGCCGCGCTGACCTGCCTGGTCCGCAGGAGCCGGAGCATCTCGGTAGCGGTCAGGTAGTGCATCTTTCCCCCGATCGGATACGACGTCGCGGACGAGTCTGGCCGATCGGCGAGGTGGGGCGCGTCGGCAACCTTCGACAGCGGGGGCGGCGGGGAGGTGGGGAAACGTCACCTGACCTCCCCGGGGGGACCTGCTCGCTTCGGGACTCAGGGGGCGTCGGGTGCCTCCCGCCCGATGGTCGCGCGGCCCTGGCGGGTGGTCGCGCGGCCCTGCCCGACGGTCACGTGGTTCCGGAGAGCGGTCTCGTGGTCCCGACGGGTGGCCGGTGGGCTCGGTGGGAGGTCACGCGGTCCTGCCGATGGGGGCGGTGACGGCCTTGGTCAGGCGTACCAGCTCCGCGGGGGAGGTCTCGATCTGCAGCCCGCGCCGCCCGGCGGAGAAGTAGATCGTCTCGAACTCCAGGGCGGAGGCGTCGACCACGGTCGGCAGGAGCCTGCGCTGGCCCAGCGGGCTGATGCCGCCGACCACGTACCCGGTGACCCGCTCGACCTTGGCCGCGTCGGCCATCGCCGCCCGCTTGCTCCCCAGCGCCGCCGCGAACGCCTTGAGGTCGAGCTTGCCCGCCACCGGCACGACCGCCACGGCCAGGCCGCCCTCCACCTCGGCCACCAGCGTCTTGAAGATCCGCTCGTACGGCACGCCGAGCGCGTCGGCGGCCTCCTCGCCGTAGGCCTGGGCGTTCGCGTCGTGCTCGTAGGGGTGCAGGGTGAAATCGGTCCCGGCCTGGGTGAGGGCCACCGTCGCGGGCGTTCCCTGGCCGCCCCTGTTCCTGTTCTTGCTCACGCAGGGAGCGTAGCGGCTGAACGAAATCTACATCGTAAAGGCGCTGTCCGCATGGTGGACGTGACGATAACGGGTGGCGCGCCTCCGTAGACTGAACGGGTGATTTCCCGTACCGACCTGCGAGGGGCCCTCCCGGAGGACCTCCGCGACGTGCTGCCCCGTGCCGACCTCGACGTCGAAGCCGCCCTGGAGAAGGTGCGGCCCATCTGCGAGGACGTCCGCCATCGCGGGGTCGCCGCGCTGCGCGAGCTGACCGCCAGGTTCGAGGGTGTCGAGCTGGAGTCCACCCGCGTGCCCGCCGAGGTGATCACCGAGGCGCTGGCGAAACTCGACCCGAGGGTCAGGGCCGCGCTGGAGGAGTCGATCCGCCGCACCCGCCTCGTCCACCGCGACCAGGTCCGCGCCGACGTCACCACCCAGGTCGTGCCGGGCGGCACGGTCACCGAGCGCTGGATCCCCGTCGACCGGGTGGGGCTGTACGTCCCCGGCGGCCGGGCCGTCTACCCGTCCAGCGTGATCATGAACGTGGTCCCGGCCCAGGAGGCCGGGGTGACCTCCCTGGCGGTCTCCTCGCCCGCGCAGCGCGAGTTCGGCGGGTGGCCGCACCCGTCGATCCTGGCCGCGTGCGCGCTGCTCGGCGTGGACGAGGTCTACGCGGTCGGAGGCGCTCAGGCGGTGGCGATGTTCGCCTACGGCACCGAGGAGTGCCGGCCGGTCGCCATGGTCACCGGCCCGGGCAGCATCTGGGTCGCCGCGGCCAAGCGCCTGCTCAAGGGGCGGATCGGCATCGACTCCGAGGCCGGCCCGACCGAGATCGCGATCCTGGCCGACGCCACGGCCGACCCGGTGCACGTGGCCGCCGACCTGATCAGCCAGGCCGAGCACGACACGATCGCCGCCGCCGTCCTGGTCACCGACTCCGAGGAGCTGGCCGAGGCCGTCGAGCGGGAGCTGCCCCGCCAGGTCGCCGCCACCAAGCACGCCGAGCGGATCACCGAGGCGCTGGCCGGGCGGCAGTCGGGCATCCTGCTGGTCGACGACATGGAGGCCGGGCTGCGCGTCGTCGACGCGTACGCCGCCGAGCACCTGGAGATCCAGGCCGCGGGGGCGGCCGAGCTGGCCGCCCGGGTGCGCAACGCCGGGGCGATCTTCGTCGGCTCGTACGCGCCGGTCTCGCTGGGCGACTACATGGCCGGTTCCAACCACGTGCTGCCCACCGGCGGCTGCGCCTGTCACTCCTCGGGGCTGTCGGTGCAGACGTTCCTGCGGGGCGTGCACGTCGTCGACTACAGCCGCGAGGCCCTGGCCGAGGCGGCCGCGCACGTGTGCGTGCTGGCCGACACCGAGGACCTTCCCGCCCACGGCGCGGCGATCCGCGCCCGGTTCGACGGGGAGGTGCCGTCGTGACGGCTCCTTCGTCCGGTGAGGCCGGCGCGCCCGTGAGGCTGGAGGACCTGCCGATCCGGGACGACCTGCGGGGACGCACGCCCTACGGCGCCCCGCAGATCGACGTCCCGGTCAGGCTCAACACCAACGAGAACCCCTACGGGCCGTCCGCGTCCCTGGTCGCCGACCTGGCCGAGGCCGTACGGGGCGTCACGGGCGAGCTCAACCGCTACCCCGACCGGGACGCGCTGGAGCTGCGCCGGGAGCTGGCGGGATATCTGGGCCACGGCCTGGGCGTGGAGCAGGTGTGGGCCGCCAACGGGTCCAACGAGGTGCTCCAGCAGATCCTGCAGGCCTTCGGCGGCCACGGCCGGTCGGCGATGGGGTTCGAGCCGTCCTACTCGATGCACCCGATCATCACCACCGGTGCCTCCACCGAGTGGATCTCCGCCTCGCGCGAGGAGGACTTCGGGATCGACCCCGGCAAGGCGGTCGCCGCGATCGAGGAGCACCGGCCCGACGTCGTCTTCCTGACCTCGCCCAACAACCCGACCGGCACCGCGCTGGACCCGGCGGTGATCGCCCGGATCGTCGAGGCGGCGCCGGGCGTCGTGGTGGTGGACGAGGCCTACTTCGAGTTCGCCCGCACCGGCACCCCGTCGGCGCTGACCCTGCTGCCGGACAACCCGCGGCTGATCGTCACGCGGACCATGTCCAAGGCGTTCGCCATGGCCGGTACCCGGGTGGGCTACCTGGCCGCCCACCCGGCGGTCGTCGAGGCCCTGCTGCTGGTCCGGTTGCCGTACCACCTGTCCACGCTCACCCAGACGGCGGCGCTCGTGGCGCTCGCCCACCGCGCCGAGCTGCTGGGCGCGGTCGACACGCTGCGGGCCGAGCGGGACGCCGTCGTGGAGTGGCTGCGCGGCCGGGGGCTGACCGTCGCCGACTCGGACGCCAACTTCGTGCTGTTCGGGCTCTTCGAGGACCGGCACGCGGTGTGGCGGGGCCTGCTGGACCGCGGGGTGCTGATCCGTGAGGTGGGTCCGCCGGGGTGGCTTAGGGTTTCGATCGGAACGACCGAGGAGATGGCGGCGTTCCGCGCCGCCCTGGAGGAGATCCTGTGAGCATCACTGCCGGCGGCACGGCCGCGCCCCGTCGCGGTCGTGTCGAGCGCGTCACCAAGGAGACCTCGGTGCTGGTCGAGGTCGATCTCGACGGCACCGGGAACGTCGAGGTGTCCACCGGTGTCGGGTTCTTCGACCACATGCTGAACCAGCTCGGCAAGCACGGCCTGTTCGACCTGACCGTGAAGACCGAGGGCGACCTGCACATCGACTCCCACCACACGATCGAGGACACCTCGCTCGCGCTGGGCGCCGCGTTCCGCAAGGCCCTGGGCGACAAGTCGGGCCTGCGGAGGTTCGGCAACGCGTCCTGCCCGCTGGACGAGTCGCTCGCCGAGGTCACGGTCGACCTGTCCGGCCGCCCGTACCTGGTGCACACCGAGCCCGAGGGCATGGCGCCGATGATCGGCGCCGAGTACGACACGACGATGACCAGGCACATCCTGGAGTCGTTCGTCGCCCAGGCCGCGATCTGCCTGCACGTGCGCGTCCCGTACGGGCGCAACGCCCACCACATCGTGGAGGCCCAGTTCAAGGCGCTGGCCAGGGCGCTGCGGGCGGCCTCGGAGCGCGACCCGCGCGCCACCGGGGTGCCCAGTACCAAGGGCGTGCTGTGACCGGTTCCCAGGGGAGGGCGCGGCCGTGAGTGACAACTGGTCGGCGGTCGCGATGGCCTTCGTGGCCCTCTTCCTCGTCGGCGGGATCATCTCATTCATCAAACAGGGCCTGAGGCGGGGCGCGGTGCTGCTCGGCGTCCTGGCGGTCCTGGCGACGACGGCGGCGGTGCTGTGGTGGTGAAGAAGGTAACGGTTCTCGACTACGGCTCGGGCAATCTCCGCTCCGCGGAGCGGGCCCTGGCCCGGGTCGGCGCGGACGTCACGGTCACGGCCGACTACGAGACGGCGATGGAGGCCGACGGCCTCGTCGTCCCCGGGGTGGGGGCGTTCGCCGCCTGCATGGCCGGGCTGCGGGCCGTGCGGGGCGAGCGGATCGTCGCGCGGCGCTTGTCGGCGGGGCGGCCGGTGCTCGGCATCTGCGTCGGCATGCAGATCCTCTTCGAGACGGGCGTCGAGCACGGCGTCACGACCGAGGGCTGCGGGGAGTGGCCGGGCACGGTGGAGCGCCTGGAGGCGCCGGTCCTGCCGCACATGGGGTGGAACACGGTCAAGGCCCCGGCGGAGACCACGCTGTTCGCCGGGCTCGACGCGGCCACGCGCTTCTACTTCGTGCACTCCTACGGCGTACGCTCCTGGGAGCTGCACCCCGGGCCGGGCTTCGACGACCCGCTGGTCACCTGGGCCGAGCACGGCGTGCCGTTCGTCGCGGCCGTGGAGAACGGGCCGCTGGCGGCCACCCAGTTCCACCCGGAGAAGTCGGGCGACGCCGGGGCCCAGCTGCTCGCGAACTGGCTGGGGAGTGTCGGGTGAGTTCCTGATGACGTTCCTCGGCAGGATTTCCGGCAGGGTTTCCGGCAGGGTTTCCGGCAGGCCGCCGGTGAGGTTCCGATGAGCAGGGAGCGGGCCAGGCGGCGGGCCGAGCGGGAGGCGGAGCGGGCCCGTCAGGAGGCCCTGCGCGCCGAGCGGGAGGCCAGGCTGGCGCGCCGGCGCGAGCGCGTCGGCAGGGTGACCGCGCTGCTGCCCGGCAGACCCGTCAGAATCGTGTCCCAGGGCGGCATCATGGCCCGGCGCCGCCGGGCGCAGAACGCCGTCGCGGCGGTGCTGTTCCTGATCGTCCAGGTCATCGCCTGGCTACTCTGGTCCTCGTGGGCCGCACGGTTCGGCACCCTGGTTCTGTCCCTGTTGTTCGTACCGCTTTTCCTCACCCTTGTTTTCGACCGGAGGACCTGAACAGATGTCGCTTGAGCTGCTCCCCGCCGTGGACGTCGCCGACGGCCAGGCGGTCCGCCTGGTCCAGGGCGAGGCGGGCACCGAGACCTCCTACGGCGACCCCCTGTCGGCCGCGCTCGCCTGGCAGGAGGCCGGTGCGGAGTGGATCCATCTGGTCGACCTGGACGCGGCCTTCGGCCGGGGCAGCAACCGCGAGCTGCTCGCCACCGTGGTGGGCGCGCTCGACGTCAAGGTGGAGCTGTCCGGAGGCATCCGCGACGACGCGACCCTGGAGCTGGCGCTGGCCACCGGCTGCCGCAGGGTGAACATCGGCACCGCCGCGCTGGAGAACCCGGCCTGGTGCGCGAAGATCATCTCTGAGTACGGGGACCGGATCGCGATCGGCCTCGACGTGCGGGGGACCACCCTGGCGGCCCGGGGCTGGACCCAGGAGGGCGGTGACCTGTGGGAGGTCCTGGAGCGGCTGGAGGGCGACGGCTGTCCCCGCTACGTCGTCACCGACGTCACCAAGGACGGCACGCTGCGCGGCCCCAACCTGGACCTGCTCCGCGAGGTCTGCTCCCGTACGGACAAGCCCGTGGTCGCCAGCGGCGGCGTCTCGTCGCTGGACGACCTGCGCGCCCTGGCCTCGCTGGTCCCGATCGGCGTCGAGGGCGCCATCGTCGGCAAGGCGCTGTACGCGCAGGCCTTCACCCTTGAGGACGCCCTCGCGGCGGTACGTTCATGATCTGCCTTTCGAGGAGCCTGTGATGAGTGTCGCGGTGCGCGTGATCCCCTGCCTGGACGTGGACGCCGGGCGGGTGGTCAAGGGCGTCAACTTCGAGAACATCCGCGATGCCGGGGACCCGGTGGAGCTGGCCCGCCGCTACGACGCGGAGGGGGCCGACGAGCTCACGTTCCTGGACATCACGGCTTCCAGCTCCGACCGGACGACCATGTACGACGTGGTCAGCCGGACCGCCGAGCAGGTGTTCATCCCGCTGTCGGTGGGTGGCGGGATACGTTCGGTGGACGACGTGAACAAGCTGCTGCGGGCGGGCGCGGACAAGGTCGTCCTGAACACCGCGGCCATCGCCAGGCCCGAGCTGCTGACCGAGGCGTCGCAGCGGTACGGGGCACAGTGCATCGTGTTGTCGGTGGACGCCCGCCGGGTCGTCGACGGCCCGCCCATGGCCTCGGGGTTCGAGGTGACCACGCACGGCGGCCGCCGGGGCGCCGGCCTCGACGCGGTCGAGTGGGCGCGGCGGGGCGAGGAGCTCGGCGTGGGGGAGATCCTGCTCAACTCCATGGACGGCGACGGCACGCGTGACGGCTACGACCTGGAGCTGATCCGGCTCGTCCGGGCCGCGGTGTCGGTCCCGGTCATCGCCAGCGGCGGTGCCGGGGAGCTGGAGCACTTCCCGCCGGCGGTGGAGGCGGGGGCGGACGCGGTGCTGGCCGCCTCGGTGTTCCACTTCGGGCAGTTGAAGATCGGTGACGTCAAGGAGACGCTGCGGCTGGCGGGGCATCCGGTTCGCTGATCCTGGTTTTCCTGGATGTGGTGATTCTCAGGGTGGGGCGGCGTCCGGGGTGAGAGCGGGCGGGGTTCGCGCTGCGGCGGGCCGGTGCTCCGGGCGGCCGTCGTGGCACGCTCCGGCGGTCAGGCCTCCGGCCTGGCGGGCGCGACGGTTGCGCTTTCTTATACGCCGCCCGGAACACCGGCCCGCCTCCGCGCACCGCGATCCGGCCGTAGGGGGTGCAGACCGTAGCCGCTCCGTCTCCGGCCGCCCAGGGTGCGCGCCGGCGCTGAAGCCTCCCTGCGGGACGGCCCGGGGGAGCCGCCGTAGCTGAAGCGCCCCTGCGGAAAGGAGCGCAGGGCCGGGCCCTTCGGCGACGGTACGGCCCCCGTGACGCGGTGCGGCGCCGCGCTCACCAGCCGCCGGTGCCGAAGACGGTCTCGTCGTGGGTGCCGTCCGTGATCCACCACACCGACAGCCCCCGCTCCCACCCCGATTCCTCGGAGTGAGGGGCGGACCAGGTCAGCGCCAGCTCGTCCCGGCCGTCGCCGTCGTAGTCGGCCGCCGTCTGCAGTTCTGCCCGGCGGTTCGAGCCGGACTCCTTCCGGCCGGTCGGGCTTGTGGCCGGCCCGAGCCGCTGAGTCGTCTTCCCGCTACGACGCAGCCCGGAGCCTCCGCCGTGGAACAGCTCGACGCGGCCGGGGCCGAAGATGTCGTGGCCCAGGTCGACCGCGAGGTCGTCGTCCCCGTCGCCGTTGACGTCGCCGGGGTCGCGGCCGCCCTTTCCCTCGGGGGGCGGCAGTGCCACCTGCCTCTCCCGATCCGGCCGGGGGGACGACGACGGCGGTGGTGACGGTGGTTCTGGCAGCAGCGCCGACGGGGTCACGTACGGCACCGGGGACGCGTCCCGCCCGGTGACGAGGGTGCATCCGCAGAGCAGCAGGGCGAGGGCCGGGAGCGTCAGGGTTCCCGTCTTTATTTTGACCTCCTATGTATTTATGGATATGTCGGGATATTAGGGCTTTGTAAGGTCGGATATGCGGCTTGCAAGTCATTCTCAAGGCGTGGATGCCGGGGTGAAAGCGGCTCATCGTACATATGAGGGGCAACAGCGAATCCCACCCGAAAGGACCACTTCCATGGGCCGCGCCTCTCGTTCACTTCTCGGTCTCGCCGTCGCCGTCGCGGCGAGCGCCACCGTTCTCGCCGTGCCGACCGGCGCGCAGGCCTCGACCGCTCACAGCGCGTGCGACGCGTCACTGGTGGCACCCGAGGGCAGCCTGATCGGCGGTCTGTGGCGCTCCAACGGTGGCCAGAGCAGCGTCTACGGCTGCCCCACCAGCAAGGAGTTCGGCTACCCCGACAAACGCGGCTCCTGGCAGACCTTCCGTAACGGCAAGATCGTCTGGTCTCCGAACCTGGGCAACGGCACCCTGGTGCGCGTGTACGAGAAGGGGAACAAAATCGTCTTCAAATGGAGTGGCGTGGGGCGCGACTGGGACTTCTTCAACGTCCGCTGGAGCAAGGACGGCGGCCGGGCCACCCAGGCCAAGGTCGGCCGGTTGACCCCGTGGAGCGGCCAGTACGTCATGACGCCCTACTGCGACGGCGACGTGTGCAGCACCACCAACGGGCACGAGGTCAACAGGTTCGCCTTCGTCGTCCAGGGGTGTGACCGCGGCACGTTCAGCTCCGACTGCGGGCCCTGGAGCATTCCCACGTCCATCCGGGTCGCGCACTGAGCCGTCGCGTCCGGCGAGCCGCGGGGGAGCGGGTGAGGGTCACGGCGGCGGGGGCGTTCGGAGGACGGGGCCGAGCCGGTCGGCAGGGGTGTCCGGGGACGGGGCCGAGCCGGTCGGCGGGGGCGGGCTCGATCCCGCGGCTCACAGGGCCGCTGACGGGTGGGACACCGGTGGGTGCGGGGTCAGGCGCCGGGGGCCTGCGAGGGCGGGGCCGCGCACCGGGGGGTGACGGTGATCGTGACCGTGCCGGTGGTGCAGCCTCCGGCGAGGGTGCACGCCTCGACCGGGACCGTCCAGGTGCCGGGCACCCGGGAGGCGCCGCCGAGCAGGCCGTCGGCGTCGATCGTGATCCCGGCGGGCAGCAGGGTGGGGTCGGGGACCCTGAAGCCGGGCGTCTCGCCTGCCGGGGCGGCCACGGTGATCCTGCCCCTCAGGGGCCGCCCGGCGGGGGCGCCGAAACGGCCGAGGACGGGGTGGGCCGCCGGGGGGCGGGGGACGGGCCGGGAGAGGGATCTGGGGCGTGACCTCGTCGGAGGCGTCGGGGCGGTCGGGGCCATCGTGGTCGGGGGTACCGGGGTGGCCGGGGAGCCGGGGAAGGGGAGGGACGGGTCCGGGTCCGGGGCGGGGACGGGGCGGGGGACCTGGAGGGGGGCCTGAAGGGCGGCGGGGGCCGGGATCGTGGGACGGCCGGTGGCCGGTGGCACGGTCGTCGCGGCGGCCGGGGGGCCGTACGCCAGGACTCCGGCGATGATCATTCCGGCTCGGAAGAAACCCTGACTGCCCCGCATGGACGATCCCCCGTACGAGAAACGGACCTTGCCCTCACGATGCCGGAGAGATCATCAAGGGAGCGCCTCGATGCCCTCCGCGGTCACCCATGATCGGGTCAGGGCGTTCGCCGTACGGGTGACGATGTCACGTCGTGCGAGGTGTGTCCGTACCGCTCTGTACGGTGGGGCCGCGCGGCTTCGGGCGGCGGAGGGGGGTGTGGCCTGGTACCGGGGTCACCGGCCGGAGTGCCGTCGTCGCGGTGGCCGCGCGTCGTTTCCGGGAAGGGCTGGGCGATCGTGTGGCGGTCCGGGGTCCGGGAGAGGTTCGCGCTCCCCCGTGGATCGGCCGGGAGCGCGGTGACGATGGTTCAGGGCGGGGCCGGGCCTCGCCCGACGGTCAGTTGAGCACTCGGGTGACGAACAGAGCCAATCGATCCGCTCCGGTCACGATTCCGTCGAAGACTCCGTTGACCGCACTCGCCGCTTCGGCGGGTTTGGTGAACAGATAGAAGACCACGAACGCTACCGCGAGGTAGGTGAGGACCTTCTTGACCTGCATGGGGGCCTCCTGGCAGTTCCAATCCCAGCCGTATATACCCGAATTTTATCGATCTTTGGCATCTGCGGCCCGGGTGGCTCCCGGATTTTGATGATCATACCCGGCCCACGGGGACGAGCCGTGGTCCGGTCGTGAGTCTGGCATAGGTCACACCCGCCATGGTGCGGTCGCGAGGCGATCCTGTCCAATGTTCACTGCCAGGTATACCGGTAGGGCTACGCCTCCGGGGGGACCGTGACCGATCCGGGACGCTCGCGAGGGGCTCCGGTGGCCCGCGCGCGGCTCCGGGCGGGGGCGGCGGGCCGGAGCCCGCCGCCCGGACGGTCCGTCGTGGGGGCAGGGGTCACGCGACGAAGCCGTGGAACCGCGTGACCTCCTGGTCACGGTGGTATACCACGACCTCCGTGGGGCCCATCAGGCTCTGGTGCACCTCGGCGTGGACGGCGGAACCGTCCGGCATGGTGCCCTTGAGGGTGAAGTCTCCGGCCGCCTTGGCGCTGTCGATCTCCCGGCCGTCGACCAGGAGGGTCCAGCGGGCGTGGACGGGACCGGTCTTGCCGGTCACCTCCACCGTGTGGCCGTCGATGTGGACGCTGTAGTCATCGCTCGTGAGGCTCATCGCCACCGATTTCCCGGGAGGCAGGGGTCCTAACGCGCGAGCCGGGATGCTTTCACGGCGGTCTCAGACGCCCAGGGGGGCGTCCATCAGCCGGGCGACGGCATCGTCGTCGCCGCTGACGTCGACCTTGGCGTGCGACTGGCGGCCGAAGCAGAACAGCAGCAGTTCCCCGGCCCGGCCGGTCACCTCGACCTGCTGCGTGGCGTCCCTGGGGCCGCCGATGGCCACGCCCCCGCCGATGCGGTGCAGGATCACGCGGACGGGGGAGCGGCGCAGGAACACCCGGATGCCCGCGCGCACCTGCTTCCAGAACCGTTCCTCGAGGTCGCCGGAGAGTTCGCGCGGCTCCCAGACCCGCTGGGCACGCCGTACGTCCTCGTGGTGGACGAAGTACTCCGTGGTGTTGACCATCCCGTCCAGGCCCGGCACCCGGTAGAGCCCGCCCGGTCCGGAGCGCACCAGCTCGACGAGGCCGGTGTAGCCCTTGGTGGACTTGAGGGCCTCCTGCACCCTGGCGGTGTGCCCGGCCAGCGGCTTGAGCAGGATGCCCCCGGCGGCGTCGGGGCGGCGCTCGCGGAGCACGAGGTGGGCGGCGAGGTCGAAGGTGGTCCATCCCTCGCACAGGGTGGGGGCGTCCGGGCCGAGCCGGGTGAACAGGTCGGCGAGCGCGGCGCGCTCGGAGCTGGCGTGGGACATCGGATACCTCCGTGGCGGTCCGGAGCGCGGGCTCCGGGGCTCGAACCCCCGCCTGCGGCACTAGGGAGGAGGTCGATCGATCATTCTACCAACGCCGCCGTACGGGGGGCCGAGGCGCGGGGTGGGGAACTCGCCGAACAGGTCGGGAATAACCGCATGATCATCTGTGATAGGGACTTAGGTAGAAACAGGCTTGAAACAATCTTCTCCGAAGGGACATCCCCCGCGTGTCGAGCAAGGTGACCACCGCAGTCATGCGCCGGGGGCTCGGTGTCCTCGGGGTGGCCGTCCGCGCAGAGAAGTCGATCTTCACCGCGGCGGTCCTGTCCAGCGCCCTGTACGGCGTGATGACCGTCGCCGCGGCGTGGGCGCTCGGCTGGGCCACCGACCACGTCGTGCTCCCCGCCTTCCGCCAGGGGGACATCACCACCGGCACCCTCGTGGCCGGGACGCTCCTCATCCTGGGCGTGTCCCTGCTCAAGGCGCTGGGGGTGGCCGGCCGGCGCTACTTCGCCGGGGTCATGCAGTACCGGATGCAGGCCCGCTCCCGCCGGGACGTCACCCGCCAGTACCTGCGGCTCCCGCTGGCCTGGCACCACCGGCACCCGACCGGGCAGCTGCTGTCCAACGCCAGCTCCGACGTCGAGGCCGCCTGGGCGCCGCTGGCCCCGCTGCCGATGGCGGTCGGCGTAGTGGTGATGCTCGTCACCGCCGCGGTCGCGCTGGTGATCACCGATCCGGTCCTGGCCCTGGTGGGCTTCCTGGTCTTCCCGGCGATCGCCGTGCTCAACCTGGTCTACCAGCGCAGGCTCAACCCGCTGGCGACCCGCGCCCAGCAGCTGCGCGCCGAGGTCAGCGAGATCGCCCACGAGAGCTTCGACGGCGCCCTGGTCGTCAAGACCCTGGGCCGCGAGGACGAGGAGACCGCCAGGTTCACGGCCAAGGCCCACGAGCTGCGCGACGCCAACATCGCCGTCGGCCGGGTCCGCGGCCTGTTCGACCCGGTGCTGGAGGCGCTGCCCACCTTGGGCGTGCTCGCGGTGCTGATGATCGGCGCGATGCGGCTGGAGAGCGGCGCGATCGGCTCCGGGGTGCTCGTCCAGGTCGCCTACCTGTTCACCCTGCTGGCCTTCCCGATCCGGGCGCTGGGCTGGGTGCTCGCCGAGCTGCCCCGCTCGGTGGTCGGCTACGAGCGGATCCGGGCCGTGCTGGACGCCAGCGGGTCCATGGAGCACGGCACGGCCGGGCTGCCCGGCACCGACCCGGCCCGGCTGGAGGTGCGCGAGCTGGCCTACGCCTACGGGGACGGTGACTTCCCCGTCCTGCACGAGGTGAGCCTGGAGGTCGAGCCCGGCCGGACCGTGGCCCTGGTGGGCCCCACCGGCTCGGGCAAGTCCACGCTCGCCCAGACCTTCGTCCGCCTGGTCGACCCGGCCTCGGGCGCCGTCCTGGTGGACGGCACCGACCTGCGCGAGGTCGCCAGGGGAGGCGTCAGCGGCGCGGTCGCCCTGGTGCCACAGCAGACGTTCCTGTTCGACGACACCGTGCGCGGCAACGTCGCCCTGGGCCTGCCGGTCGCCGACGAGGAGATCTGGGCCGCGCTGCGGCTGGCCCAGGCCGACGGGTTCGTCAGCGCCCTGCCCTCGGGGCTGGACACCATGGTCGGCGAGCGCGGCACCACCCTGTCCGGTGGCCAGCGCCAGCGGATCGCCCTGGCCCGCGCGCTGGTGCGCCGCCCCAGGCTGCTGATCCTGGACGACGCCACCTCCAGCGTCGACCCGCAGGTGGAGGCGAGGATCCTGTTCGGGCTGCGGGACGCGGCCCAGGTCTCCACGGTCGTCGTGATCGCCTACCGGATGGCCACCATCGCCCTGGCCGACGAGGTCGTCTACCTCGACCACGGCCGGGTCACCGACCGGGGCTCGCACGAGGAGCTGCTCGCGCGCTGCGAGGGCTACCGCAACCTGGTCACCGCCTACGAACGTCAGGGCGCCGAGCGCGAGGCGCTCGCCGCGGAACACGAGGAAGAGGTCAGCGCGTGAGGGAGTACGACCGGGACCCGGCCGCCCACGGCCCGCGGGACGGGGGGCTCCGATGAGCGCGTTCCAGGGGATCGAGCGCTCCGGCCTGGCCACCGTCCGGCACGGGCTGTCGCTCACGCCGGAGTTCCGCCGGGGACTGGCCGGGACGCTCGCGCTGGCCGTGGTCGCCACGGTCGGCAAGATCATCGTGCCGATCGCCGTCCAGCAGACCATCGACACCGGGCTCGCCGGGCCCACCCCCGACCTGGCCTACGTCCGCGCCACGGTGCTGGTGTGCGCCGCCGCCGTGGTGCTCACCGCGCTGTGCGCGTACCTGATGAACGTGCGCCTGTACCGGGTCACCGAGTCCTCGCTGGCCACGCTGCGGGTGCGCGGCTTCCGGCACGTGCACGACCTGTCGGTGCTCACCCAGAACTCCGAGCGGCGCGGCGCGCTCGTCTCCCGGGTGACCGGCGACGTCGACCAGATCAGCACGTTCATGCAGTGGGGCGGGCTGATGATCATCATCGCCCTGGGGCAGCTGCTGGTCGCCACCGTGCTGATGTTCGTCTACTCCTGGCAGCTCGCCCTGGTGGTGTGGGCCTGCTTCCTGCCGCTCATGGTCGTCCTGCCGCGCTTCCAGCGGTGGCTGTCGGGCGCCTACACCCGGGTGCGCGAGCGCACCGGCGACATGCTGTCGGCCGTCAGCGAGGCCGTGGTGGGCGCCGCGGTGATCAGGGCGCACGGCTCGGAGGCCCGTACGGCCGAGCGGCTGGACGCCGCGATCGAGGCCAACAAGGCGGCCCAGGCCCGCACCCAGCGGATCGTGGCGACCGTGTTCCCGCTGACCGAGATCGTCGCGGCCGTCGCGCTGGCCGCGCTGGTGCTGGTCGGGGTCAGGATCGGGCTGGCGGGCGACATCAGCGAGGGACGCCTGGTGGCCTTCCTGTTCCTGATCACGCTGTTCGTCTCGCCGATGCAGATGGCGACGGAGGTGCTCAACGAGGCGCAGAACGCCGTCGCCGGGTGGCGGCGCATCCTCGGCGTGCTCGACACCCCGGCCGACGTCGCCGACCCGGGCGACGACGGCGTCGACCTGCCGCGCGGCCCCATCTCGGTCTCCTTCGAGAACGTCGGCTTCTCCTACCCGGGCGGGGTTCCGGTGCTGCACGGGGTCTCTGCCGACATCACGCCGCGCTCGCGGGTCGCCGTGGTGGGGGAGACCGGCTCGGGCAAGACGACCTTCGCCAAGCTGCTCACCCGCCTGATGGACCCGGTGTCGGGGCGGATCACCGTCGACGGCCACGACCTGCGCGACGTGCGGTTCTCCTCACTGCGCCGCAGGATCGTCATGGTGCCCCAGGACGGGTTCCTGTTCGACGGGACCCTCGCGGAGAACATCGCCTTCGGCAGGCCCTCGGCGACCGAGGCGGAGATCCGGCTGGCCCTCACCGAGCTGGGGCTCACCGACTGGCTGGAGGGGCTGCCCGCCGACCTGGGGACCAGGGTCGGCCAGCGCGGCGAGTCGCTGTCGGCGGGTGAGCGCCAGCTCGTCGCGCTGGCCCGCGCCTACCTGGCCGACCCGGACCTGCTCCTGCTGGACGAGGCCACCTCGGCGGTGGACCCGGCCACGGAGGTGCGGCTGGCCCGCGCCCTGGAGGGCGCCACCCGGGGGCGTACCGCGGTCTCCATCGCCCACCGGCTCTCCACGGCCGAGGCCGCGGACGAGGTGTTCGTCTTCGACCGCGGCCGGATCGTGCAGCGCGGCCCGCACGCCGAGCTGCTGCGGCAGCCCGGCGTCTACGCCGACCTGTACGCCTCCTGGGCCTCCTCGGCCCGTTCCTAGACGCCCCTTGGACGCCCCGCGGCCGGTCCCGGCTCCCGGGACCGGTGGCAGGGTCACGGCCGGTCCCGGTGACGGGGCACGGCCGGTCAAGACCGTCCCCGCGTCGAGGATTAGCCTGGTCACGGTGAGGTAGAGGCAGGGACGGACGGATCCCACGTTCCGTCCTGGGGAAGGGACCGATGACAGAGGCAGTGGGCGAAGAGCCCATGGGCGGGCAGCCGCCCGTCCCGGACGTCCGAGAGGTCATGGAGCGCAGCGACCTGCTCGACGAGCTGGCGGACCTGCGGGTCGACGACGACGATGACGACGATCCCGTCCTGGTGCGGGTGGACGGATCTCCGGTCGACACCTGGCGGGAGAGGTACCCCTACTCCGAGCGGATGGACCGGGCGGAGTACGACCGGCTCAAGCGGCTGCTCCAGATCGAGCTGCTCAAGCTGCAGTACTGGATCAAGGACAACGGCGGCCGGCTGGTCGTCCTCTTCGAGGGGCGGGACGCGGCCGGCAAGGGCGGCACGATCAAGCGCTTCATGGAGCACCTCAACCCCCGCGGGGCCAACGTGGTGGCGCTGGAGAAGCCGAACGAGCGCGAGAGCACCCAGTGGTACTTCCAGCGCTACATCGCCCACCTGCCGGCCGCGGGGGAGATGGTCTTCTTCGACCGCTCCTGGTACAACCGCGCCGGTGTCGAGCGGGTGATGGGGTTCTGCACCCCCGAGGAGTACCTGGAGTTCCTGGAACAGGCTCCGGCGTTGGAGCGGATGCTCGTCCGCGACGGCATCCACCTGGTGAAGTTCTGGTTCTCGGTGTCGCGCTCGGAGCAGCGCACCCGGTTCGTGATCCGGCAGGTCGACCCGGTGCGGCAGTGGAAGCTCTCGCCGATGGACCTGAAGTCGCTCGACAAGTGGAACGACTACACCGAGGCCAAGGAGGACATGTTCGTCAACACCGACACGGAGGAGGCTCCGTGGACGGTGATCAAGAGCAATGACAAGAAGCGCGCCAGGATCGAGGCCATGCGGCACGTCCTGAGCCTGTTCGAGTACGACAACAAGGACCACAAGGTCGTCGGCTCCCCCGATCCGAAGATCGTGGTCCACGCCGCCGACGTGCTCGACGACGACCGCTCGAACTGAGCACCCGCGTCCGCCGTCCATCCGTACCGGGCCGTGTCCGGGCGGGACGTGCGGGTTCCCGGACGGACACGCCGGGCCGCGGTCCGGGACGGGGGCGCGGGGTGCCCGCCCGGGGACGGACGTGCCGGGCGCTCGTCCGGGGGTGGACGTGCCGGGCGCCGGACCGTCCCGCCGGTGCGGCACAATTGCGGCATGCCCCTTGACCCCGCCATCGCCGCCCGGCTGAAGCGCACCGCCGACGGGCTCGTCCCCGCCGTGGTCCAGCAGTACGACACCGGCGAGGTGCTGATGCTCGCCTGGATGGACGACGAGGCGCTGCACCGCACGCTCACCACCGGCAGGGCCACCTACTGGTCGCGCAGCCGCGGTTCCTACTGGGTGAAGGGCGACACCTCCGGTCACGTCCAGCACGTGAGGTCCGCCGCGCTCGACTGCGACGGGGACACCCTCCTGCTCAAGGTCGACCAGGTGGGCGCCGCCTGCCACACCGGCGACCGGACCTGCTTCGACGCCGGGGAGCTGGCGGTGACCCGGGCATGACGGCCGGACGCGGGCGGTGGATCTGGCCGGCGGCCTGCGTGGCGGGCGCCCTGCCGGTGCTGCTCGCCGCCGGGCGCGACTGGTTCACCGTGACGTACGGCACCCGGCAGGTCGCCCTGTCCGCCGCCGAGCTGGTCCCCGCGCTGGGGCCCGCGGCCTGGGCGGCGCTCGCCGCGGCGGTCGCCGTGCTCGCGACGGGCGGCCTCTGGCGCGCCCTCGTCGGCGCGGTGCTGGCGCTCTGCGGCGCCGGGGTGATCGCCGCCTCCTGGTCGGGGAGCGGCACGGACGCCGCGTTGCGCCTCGCCGCCGAGCGGGCGCCGACGGCCGCGGGCACGGTCCCGCAGGTCGTCGCGGTCCCGGCCTGGCCGATCGTCGCCGGAGCCGGGGGAGCGCTCCTGCTGGTCGCGGGGCTGGTGGCGCTCCTGAAAGGTGATCTCTGGCCGGGCATGTCCGGCCGCTACGACCGTCCGGGGGCCGGCCCCGCCACCGGCCGTCCCGCCCCGGCCTCCTCGGCGCGCGGCGTCCCGAGCGAGCGGGCGCTCTGGGACGCCCTCGACGAGGGGACCGACCCGACGGCCGGCCCGGACCCCCGGGAAAGCTGAGCGGGCCCCGTTCCGGTACCCGAAGGCCGTGACATGCTCACCGGCCGCTCGTCCTGTCGGCCGTACCCCGCCGTACCGAACGTATTTTGGCTAGTATTTCGCCCGCAACTCGGATAATCGGGAGTCGTTATGAGCTATGGCAATCAGTCCGGTGGTTATGGGCAGCCTCCGGAGAACGGCGGCTATGGCTCCCCGGACAAGGGTTCCTCCGGTTACGGCTCCACGGGCGGTTACGGTTCCCCGGGCGGATACGGTTCGGCCGGGGGATACGACCCCGCCGGCGGGTACGGGCCGGGTGGCTACGGGCCCGGCGGGGAGTACGGGCCGGGCGGGTACGACCCCTACGGCAACTACGGCGGCTACGGCCCGCCGCAGCAGCGGGGCAACAACGGCATGGCCATCGCCGCGCTGGTCATGGGCATCGTCGGGCTGTTCTCCTGCGGCCTCCCCTCGATCGTGGGCGTCGTGCTCGGCCACATCTCGATGGGGCAGATCAAGCGGACCGGCGAGGAGGGGCGGGGCATGGCCGTCGCAGGGCTGGCGCTGTCCTACTTCGGGGTCGTGTGCTGGCTGGGTCTGGCCCTGCTGTGGCTGGTGCTGGTCGGCACTCTCGGCGGTGCCGCCCTGCTGAGCGGCGGCTGAGGAGGGATCCTCGCGAGCCCCCGACACGGCCGGGGACGCGGACCCGGGGATGCGGGCCCGGGACGTGGACCGGGGACGCGGGCCGGGAGTCGCGGACGTCCCGGTTCACGGGCATCGGGACCCCGCGCGGGTAGGCTGGCCGGCCGGGAGCCGATCACCGGTGGGAGGTGCTGACGGATCGTGCCGACGAGCCGTACGGCGGGATCGCGCGCGGCGGCGCTGGGGGTCGCGGCGCTGGCGGGCGCCGCGGTGGCCTTCGTGGCCGCGGTCGACCCCGGCGAGCCGGGCCACTATCCCCCCTGCCCGTTCCTCATGCTCACCGGGCTGTACTGCCCCGGCTGCGGCGGGTTGCGGGCGGTGCACGCGCTCGCGCACGGCGATCTGCCGGCGGCCCTGGGGTTCAACCCGCTGGTCGTGATCATGATCCCGGTGCTGGCCGCCCTCTGGGGCCGGTGGACGCTGCGCGCCTGGCGCGGTGGCGCCCCGGACCCGGACGGCGGGCGGTATCCCGGATATCCCGGATATCCCAGAATATCCCGGATGTCCGGGATATCCGTGCGACCCGTGTACGCGTGGTCATTGCTCGCCGTGACCTTCGCATTTTGGATAGCACGAAATCTTCCTTTTGGGGAATTCCTAGCCCCATAGTCACCTATAGGTCTCACCCCGTGGCCGGGTGAGTGCGGCCGGGCCGATACCATCGGCGGGACAAGGGCAGTCGATCGGGAGGGGCCTTACTCGTGAGCGAGCGGAGCGAGCGAACCACGGACACGACGGCGTTCGCGAGCCTGGCCTCCGAGCTTCGCGGGGAGGGCAAGTGAGCGTGCTCGAAGAGATCCTCGAGGGAGTCCGCGCCGACCTGGCCGAGCGGCAGGAGCGGGTGTCGCTGGCCGAGCTCAAGGAGCGGGCCGCCAAGGCGCCCGCCCCGCGCGACGCGTACGCGGCGCTGGGCGGCGACCAGGTGGCGGTCATCGCCGAGGTCAAGCGCTCCAGCCCGTCCAAGGGGGCCCTGGCGGCGATCGCCGACCCCGCCGCGCTGGCCGGTGACTACGAGTCGGGCGGCGCCCACGTCATCAGCGTGCTCACCGAGCGGCGCCGCTTCGGCGGCAGCCTCGACGACCTGGCCGCGGTACGCGCCGTCGTCGACATCCCGGTGCTGCGCAAGGACTTCATCGTCACCTCCTACCAGCTGTGGGAGGCCCGCGCCTACGGTGCCGACCTGGCGCTGCTGATCGTCGCGGCCCTGGACCAGAACGCGCTGGTCTCGCTCATCGAGCGGGCCGAGTCGATCGGGCTGGCCCCGCTGGTCGAGGTGCACACCGAGGAGGAGCTGGAGCGGGCGCTGGCCGCCGGTGCCCGGCTCATCGGTGTCAACGCGCGCGACCTCAAGACGCTGGAGGTGGACCGCGAGGTGTTCGCCAAGCTCGCCCCCAAGATCCCCGAGGGCGTCATCAAGATCGCCGAGTCGGGCGTGCGCGGCCCCCACGACCTGCTCGCCTACGCCAGGGCCGGCGCCGACGCCGTCCTGGTCGGCGAGAGCCTGGTGACCGGCAAGGACCCGCGGGCCGCCGTGGTCGACCTGGTCACCGCCGGTGCCCATCCCGCATCCCGACCCGAGGGGCAGTAAGCAGTGACGACTCACGACGGAACCGTCCTCACCACCGCGGACCTCGCGGGCAACGGCGTGCACGGCGACGACCCCGACGTGCACGGCAAGTTCGGCGTCTTCGGCGGGCGCTACGTGCCGGAGGCGCTGATCCCCGCCCTGGACGAGGTCGCCGCGGAGTACGACAGGGCCAAGAACGACGTGGCCTTCCTGCGGGAGTTCGACCACCTGCTGCGCACCTACGCCGGGCGTCCCACCACGCTGACCGAGGTGCCCCGCTTCGCCGAGCAGG
This sequence comes from Streptosporangium sp. NPDC050855, assembly GCF_044456585.1. Taxonomy (NCBI): domain Bacteria; kingdom Bacillati; phylum Actinomycetota; class Actinomycetes; order Streptosporangiales; family Streptosporangiaceae; genus Streptosporangium; species Streptosporangium sp. NPDC050855. The sequence goes on along the minus strand of NZ_JBITFY010000012.1, from coordinate 177,987 downwards.
CGGGCGGCGCCCGGATCATCCTCAAGCGCGAGGACCTGACCCACACCGGCGCCCACAAGATCAACAATGTGCTCGGCCAGGCCCTGCTGACGAAGCGGCTGGGCAAGACGCGGGTGATCGCCGAGACCGGCGCCGGGCAGCACGGCGTCGCCACCGCGACCGCCGCGGCCCTGATGGGCCTGGAGTGCGTGATCTACATGGGCGCCGTGGACTGCGAGCGCCAGGCGCTCAACGTCGCCCGGATGAAGCTGCTCGGCGCGACCGTCGTGCCGGTCACCAACGGCAGCCAGACCCTCAAGGACGCCATCAACGAGGCGTTCCGCGACTGGGTGGCCAACGTCGACCGCACCCACTACCTGTTCGGCACGATCGCCGGCCCGCACCCGTTCCCCGAGATCGTCCGCGACTTCGCCCGCATCATCGGCGTCGAGGCCCGCCGCCAGATGCTGGAGCTCACCGGCGCCCTGCCGGACGCGGTCGCCGCCGCGGTCGGCGGCGGCTCCAACGCCATCGGCATCTTCCACGCCTTCATCGGCGACCGCGACGTCCAGTTGCACGGCTACGAGGCGGGCGGGCGCGGCCTGGAGAGCGGCGAGCACGCCCTGACCCTCACCGAGGGCTCCATCGGTGTGCTGCACGGCTCGCGCACGTACGTGCTCCAGGACGACGAGGGCCAGACGGTCGAGTCGCACTCGATCTCGGCCGGGCTCGACTACCCCGGCGTCGGCCCCGAGCACGCCTGGCTCAAGGACACCGGCCGCGCCACCTACCACGGCATCACCGACGCCGAGGCGATGGACGCCTTCTCGCTGCTGGCCCGTACCGAGGGCATCATCCCCGCGATCGAGTCCTCGCACGCGCTGGCCGGAGCCCTCAAGCTCGGCCGCGAGATGGGCCCGGACGCCACCATCCTGGTCAACCTCTCTGGCCGGGGCGACAAGGACATGGGCACCGCCATGAAGTACTTCAACCTCTGACGACCGACCCTCTTCCCCTCCGCCACGGCCGGGGAGGACGACCCGCAACGGAAGCAACGATGACGACTCTCCAGACGGTGTTCGCCAAGGCCAAGGCGGACGACCGCGCCGCCCTCATCGGGTACCTCCCCGCGGGGTTCCCCACCAAGGAGGGCGGCGTCGCCGTCGCCACCGCGATGGTGGAGGCGGGCTGCGACGTGATCGAGATCGGCCTGCCCTACTCCGACCCGCTCATGGACGGCCCGACGATCCAGGACGCGGTCCACCGGGCGCTGACCAACGGCACCCGCATCGCCGACGTGCTGCGCACGGTCGAGGGCGTCGCCAGGACGGGCGCCGCCACCCTGGTCATGACGTACTGGAACCCGATCGACCGCTACGGCGCCGAGCGCTTCGCCCGCGACCTGGCGAACGCGGGCGGGGTGGGCACCATCACGCCCGACCTGACCCCCGAGGAGGCCGGGCCCTGGCGCGAGGCCAGCGCCGCGGCCGGGATCGACACCGTCTTCCTGGTCGCGCCCAGCTCCACCCGGGCGCGCATCCAGGCCGTCGCCGACAGCTGCACCGGTTTCGTCTACGCGGCCTCGCTGATGGGCGTCACCGGAGCCCGCGACTCGGTCGGCGAGGCCGCCCAGGGCCTGGTCGAGCGCACCCGCCCGCACACCTCGCTCCCGGTCTGCGTCGGCCTGGGCGTCGGCACCGGCCGCCAGGCCGCCGAGGTCGCGGCCTACGCCGACGGCGTCATCGTGGGCTCGGCGTTCATCCGCCGCGTGCTGGACGCCCCCGACGAGGCCTCGGGCCTGGCCGCGGTCCGCGAGCTGGGCGCCGAGCTGGCGGCCGGCGTCCGCGGCTGACGGACCCGAAGGTCACGGGCGCGACCGCCCGGTCCCGCGCGTACGGCACCGGCCCCGTCCGGGGCCGCCGGTGTCACCTCCGCGCGGGGACCGGGCCCTTGTCACGCTCCGTGTCCGTCGGGCAGGCTTATTCAACGCTTATCCGGTCCGTGATGAGGTTTTCCTCGGTACCGTGCGTTCGCCGGAGCCGTTCGTGCCCGGTCCCCGGAAAAGGAGAATGGTGGTCGTGACCGCAAACAGCCCGCGCCCAATAGGTCGCGTATCGTGATTTCGGCGCTACGCTGGGTGACGACCGTCTCGCGGCTGGTGCTGGCGGGCGTGCTGATCGTCGCGGGTTGGGGCAAGATCGGCACCCCGGCGCTCTCGGTCCAGGCGGTCGAGGCATACGAGCTGCTCCCTGAATCGCTCGCCACGGTGGTCGGCTACGGCCTGCCGATCCTGGAGATCGTCGTGGGGGTGTTGCTGGTTGTCGGGCTGCTCACCCGGACGGCGGCCGTCGTCTCGGCACTGCTGATGCTGGCGTTCGTCATCGGCATCGCCTCGGCGTGGGCGCGCGGGCTGCGCATCGACTGCGGCTGCTTCGGCGGCGGCGGCCGGCTGGCGGCGGGCGTGGAACCCGACTACCTGATCGACATCCTGCGTGACTTCGGTCTCTTCGCGCTCGGCGTGTTCGTCGCCTGGTTCCCGCCGGGTCGCTTCGCGCTGGACTCCGTGCTGGGGCTGACCCCCGGCCAGGAACCGTACGACGACTTCGAGGGCGACGACGACGAGGAGCCCCACGAAAAGGAGACGGACTGATGGGCAAGGCCGCGCGGGAGCAGTCGGCGCGTGATCGCATCAAGTCACAGCGCGAGGAACAGAGGAACAAGGACCGGCGCAAGCGGGCGTTGACGGCCGGGACGGTTGCGGTCATCGCGCTGGCCGCGGTCGGCGGCGGCTGGTGGTTCGCCGCCCAGAGCAGCAGGTCCGAGCAGGTCGCCGCCACTCTCGCGCCGATCACCGTGGCCGCCGACGGCTCGGTGGTCATGGCCAGGCCCGGCGTGGAGAAGCCGGTCCTGGACGTCTACGAGGACTTCCAGTGCCCGGCCTGCAGGGCGCTGGAGGAGACCAGCGGCCCCACGATCAAGAACCTGGCGGCCGAGGGCAAGGCCAAGGTCGTCTTCCACCCGATCACGATCTTCCCGCAGCAGACCAACAAGGGCGTCACCCGGGCGAACTCGGTGCGCGCCGCCGCCGCGGCCCGCTGCATCCCCGGGGGAGCCCCCTGGAGCGCGTTCCACGACAAGCTGTTCAAGGAGCAGCCCTCGGAGACCGCGGAGGGCTTCGCGATCCCGGACCTGATCGCCTGGGGCAAGGAGGCCGGCGTGACCGACGCCGGGTTCGACGCCTGCGTGACCAGCCAGGAGAAGGCGGCCGCGCACGCCGCCTACAGCACCAAGGTCATGGAGGGGCAGAAGCTCAGCGGCACGCCGACGCTGAAGCTCAACGGCAGCGAGGTGGACATCGAGGTCGCCTTCAAACCCGCCGAGCTACGCCAGGCCGTTCTGGATGCCGCCAAGTAGCGCGCGACACGGTAACGTCACCTGACATGCCCCTCGCCTCGATTCCCAGCCCCTCCCAGGGGGTCTGGCACCTCTTCGGCGTGGTCCCCATCCGGGCCTACGCACTGTGCATCGTGCTCGGCGTCGTCGTCGCGGTCGTCATCGGTGAACGCCGCTGGCGAGCCCGCGGCGGCCAGCCGGGAACGATCGTGGACCTCGCCGTCTGGGCCGTGCCGTTCGGCCTGGTCGGCGGGCGCATCTACCACGTCCTCACCGACTGGCAGCTCTACTTCGGGGCGGACGCGCCGAACGAGCCGTACGAGGCGCTGTTCATCTGGAACGGCGGCCTGGGCATCTGGGGCGCGGTCGCGCTGGGCGGCGTGGGCGTCTGGATCGCCTGCCGGCGGGCGGGCCTCTCGCTCACCGCGGTGGCCGACACCATCGCCCCCGGCATCGTGATCGCCCAGGGCATCGGCCGCTGGGGCAACTACTTCAACCAGGAGCTGTTCGGCAGCCCCACCGACCTGCCGTGGGGCCTGGAGATCGACCCCGACCGGCCGGGCACGGTGCCGGGCGAGGACACCTACCACCCGGCGTTCCTGTACGAGTCGATCTGGGACCTGGGCCTGGGGGTCATCCTCATCTGGGCGGGCAGCAGGTTCGCGCTCCGCCACGGGCGCCTGTTCGCGCTCTACGTCGCCGGCTACACCGTGGGCCGCTTCTGGATCGAGGGGCTGCGGGTCGACACCGCCCACCACATCCTCGGCCTGCGCCTCAACCAGTGGACCTCGATCATCGTGTTCATCGGGGCGATGATCTACTTCTGGTACGCCAGGAACAGGACCGACGACGAGCCGGTGCTCCCCGCGGGGACCGGCGGGGGCGTCCCGGACGGGGCCGTGGCGTCGGACGAGGACCGCGAGGACCACGAGAACCCCGAGGACCTCACCGCCGGCGGCGTCCGGGAGGGCGCCGGGGACGACACCGCCACGGGGACGCCCCCGGGAGGCGGCACCACCGGCACCACCGGCACTTCTCCGGGCACCACCACCGGCACCACCGGCACCGCCACGGCCCTGGCCACTCCCGGCGAGGAGGGCCTCGTCGACCCGGCGCACCCCTCCGACCAGGCCGAGCCCGCCGAGAAGGCCGTGAGCGCGGCGGCCCGGGAGGGGACGCCCGCGTCCGCTTCGAGCGCGTCCGTGCCGTCACCGGGCACGCTCGCCGCAGACGTCCCGGCAACCCCCGCCGATCCGGCGTCCGCGGATCCGGCCCACCCGGCCGACCAGGCGGAGGCCTCCGAGATCGACGGGCCCGCGAGGACCGGCGGTCCCGCCACGGCCGGTGGCTCCGCCGGGATCGCCGGCACCCCTGGGATCGACGGTCCCGCGGGGACCGGCGGGTCCGCCACGGTCGCGGGTCCCGCCACGGCCGACGGTGCCACCGGTTCCGGGGCGGTGCGCGGTGACGCCGTACCGGCCGTGGCCGGGGGCGACCGCGGTGAGCAGGACGCGGCCGAGACCGTTCCCGAGGGCGGGAAAGAACGACGTTGACGTTCCGTCCATCCATGGTCCGGGTCACCGGATCGCCCGGCGCGGGGACCTTCCCGTGCCGGGCACGGCACGGGCGCCCCGCGCGCCGGAGGGCGGGATGAACGAGGAGGCCCCCCGGCAGGGCGCCGAGATGCACCACCAGCACCGTGACGTCAACGGCGGCTGGCTGCGTCCCTCGGTGTTCGGCGCGATGGACGGCCTGGTCTCGAACTTCGCCCTGATCGCGGGGGTCGCCGGCGGCGGCGCCGGCACCCGGGTCATCGTGCTGGCGGGCGTCGCGGGCCTGGCGGCGGGCGCGTTCTCCATGGCCGGAGGCGAGTACGTGTCGGTGGCCAGTCAGCGCGAGCTGGCCCTGGCCGAGATCGCCATCGAGCGGCGCGAGCTCGAACGCCACCCCGAGGCCGAGCAGGAGGAGCTGGCCAAGCTCTACCGGGACCGGGGCGTCGACCCGGCCGTGGCCGCCGAGGTGGCCCGGCAGATCTCGATGGACCCGGAGACGGCGCTGGAGGTGCACTCCGAGGCCGAGCTGGGGGTGACCTCCCGGGACCTGCCCTCGCCCAGGACCGCGGCCGTCTCCTCGTTCCTGTCGTTCGCCGTGGGCGCGCTCCTGCCGCTCCTGCCGTACCTGCTGGGCGTCACCAGCCTGGTGGCCTCGGCGGTGATCTCGTGCCTGGCGCTGTTCGGCGCGGGCGCGCTCGTCTCCCGGGTCACCGCGCGCAGCTGGTGGTACAGCGGGCTGCGCCAGCTCGTGGTGGGCGTGGTCGCCGCGGCCCTGACCTTCGCCCTGGGCACCCTGCTGGGAGGAACCGGACTGTGACCACCCCCGCCACCCCCCCTCCCGCCCCCGCCCGCAAACGCCGCCGCTCCTCCGGCCCCGCGGAGTCGTGGAGCATCCCCCGGCTGGAGGAGTGGGGCCTGACCCGCACCCAGCAGCGGTTGCTGCTGATCCTCGGCTCGGTGGCGGGCGTGCTGATCGCCGCGGTCGCCCTCACCATGGGGATCTCCGCGATCGGCAACGACTTCGAGCCCGAGCGGGCCACCGCCTCGGTCATCGGCACCGAGCCGCGGCCCGACGCCTACCGGGGCTGGCCCTCCTCGGCGGTGTTCGGGCCCATCGCGCAGAGCAAGGCCGACCCCCGGCCGCTGACGCTCAAGGAGCTCTTCCCCGCCCGGACCCTCAAGGAGGGCAGGACCACGCTGCGGCTGGCGGGCACCCGGCTGGAGAGCGACTGCGCGGGCGCGGTCTGGGGGCAGGGGGTCGTCGACCTGCTCGTCCGGGGCGGCTGCACCCAGGTGGCCAGGGGCCTGTACGCCAGCGCCGACGGCCGATACGTCGCCCAGTACACGCTGTTCAACCTCCGCGACGCCGCCTCGGCCGACGCGCTGGTGAACGGCCTGACCACCCTGCACCGGGGCGGCTGGGTACGGCCGCTGGAGTCGGCCAGGGCCGCGTTCCCCTCCGGTGGCCACACCGAGTCCAGCGGTCACGCCATGGGCCACTACGCCGGGCTGGTCTGGTTCAGCCGGGCCGACGGCGCCGAGCCGACCCCCAGGGACGACTTCGTCTCCCTGGCCCTGACGGTCCGCGGCACCGAGAAGGCGATCTTCCGCCGGATCGTCGCCGTGGCCCCGGTCCCGGCTCCCTCCAGGTAGTCACCGATGCACCGCGCGTCACAGTAGGCTCTGTCGTCATGCGCACGTGGATCACCGTCGTCGTCCTGGCCGTGGTCGCGGGGGCCGGGATCTTCCTGTGGCTGGGGGACGAGCCCGCACCGCGCGCGGCCGTCCTGCGCGCCGAGACCGGCACCGCCCACTACGCGCCCATCGCCACCCGCGTCCTCGACCCCCGGCCGCTGACCGTCGCCGAGCTGTTCGACCGGCCGACGGTGTCGGCGGGCACCACCCGGCTCGCCCTCCAGGGCACCGAGGACCTCGCCGACTGCGCCGAGGCCGCCTGGGGAGGCGCGCGGGACGCGCTCGGCGGCTGCACCCAGGTGCTGCGGGCCCGGTACGAGACCGAGGACGGCACGGTCTGGGGCCAGTTCGTGATCTTCAACCTCGCCGACTCGGCCGCCGCGGACGCCCTGGTGGCGGCGCTCGGGCGCGACGGCTTCGTCCGCCCGGCCCCCGGCGCGCCCGGGGGCCTCGACGGCGCGCACGGCTGGGCCCAGGTCCGTGCGCTGGGCCACTTCGTCACGGTGAGCTGGGTGGGCCCCGTGGTGCAGGGGAAGCGGCCCGACCTCACCTACCCACAGGTGGCGCTGGACGGCCTCAGCCTGGTGATCCAGCGACGGCTGGTGCGCTGAGGGAGTCCCGCACCGCGGCCGGGAGCTCCAGCAGGCGGTGGGCGGGCAGCTCCAGCACGGTGACGTCGGCCGCCCAGGGGGCGACGGCGGTGACGACCGCCCTGGCCTGCTTCTTCGTCAGGTCGCCCCGGGCGCCGATCAGGGCCTCGCGCCAGGTGTTGGCGAGCTTGCCGTGCGCGTTGTCCAGGATCCGGCGCAGGATCCGCTCGGCGTCCCCGGCCGGCTCGGCGTTCCCGGCCCGCGCGGCGTTCCCGGCCCGCGCGGTGTCCCCGGCCGGTTCGGCGTCCCGGTCCCGCGCGGTGTCCGGCGCGGTCGTGGTGCTCCCGGGCCTTCCGGCTCCCGGGACGGGCGGTGCCACCCGTACGGCGCGGACGCCGGTGCCCTCGGCGGTGAGCCGGTAGACGGGGGAGAGCAGGTCGGCGGGGAGCTCGCGGACGGCCGAGGCCAGGGTGACGCGCACCTCCCGGGCCCGGGTGGCCAGCAGCAGCCGGGGCAGCGCGGCCTCCAGCCCGGCCGGGACGGAGATCGCCACCCGGGCCGGGTCGCTGGCGTACGGCTTGGCCAGCCAGGTCGTCAGGCGCGCCCGGGGGAGCCTGGGCAGCACGTCCCGCGGCCAGTCGCCCACCAGCACCTCCGGCACGAAACCGTCGTCCGCGCCGGGGTCCCGCCCGCCGGCGGCCGTGGCGGAGGCGGGCGCGGAAGGGGGCGCCGTGGCGGGGGAGGACGCGCCGGGGGAGCCGGCCGACTCCACCGACTGCGGGCCCCGGGTGTAGATCGCGGTGGCGGCGGCCTCGACGCGGGACGCCACGGCGGGCCAGGTCTTCGTGGTGGGACGCAGGACGTACAGGTCGGCGGCCGAGCCGATCGCCTCGGCGCCGAGGTAGCGGTTGAAGTCCGGGTAGATCGCCTCGTTGACGAGGTTGAGCCCGGACAGGGCCTGCTGCACCTTCAGCGCGAGCGCGGGGGTGCGCTCACTGGCCCCGTACGCCAGCAGGATCCGGCCGCGGTCGCGGTCGCGCAACCCCTCGGCGCCGCGGGCGACGAACAGCGCGACCCCCTCGGGGGTGTAGGGCGGGTCGGTGATCGCCAGGTCCGCCCAGGCGTGCGCCGAGGCGGGCAGGCCCAGCCGCAGGTCGGCCCAGCGGGTCCGCACGGCCAGGCCCAGCCGGTCGGCCTGGTCGGAGATGTAGGCGAGGATGCGCTCGTCGATGTCGGCCACGGTCACCTCGACGCCCGGGTGCAGCAGGGCGGTGGCCAGCGAGGTCAGGTCGTGGTCGCCCACGCAGAGCAGCCGGGCGCCGTCCAGCCAGAACCGGGCGTCCAGCAGCAGGGCCCGCCGGACCACGGTCTCCCCGGTGGCGGCGACGTGGTCCAGCGCGTGGCGGCCCCGGGGCGCCTTGGCGATCAGCTCGTCCATCAGCGCGACCAGGTCGGCGTGGCCGGGCAGGAGATGCGCGACCGGGTCCGCCGGGGAGACGGCGCCGGGCCCCGGCCCCTGTGTCCTCTGCGTCCCCGATGTGCCCGGCGTCCCGGACGGCGCAGCGGGCGCGGAGGGGAGCCGGAAGCGGGCCCCGGACCTCTCCAGCCGCTCGTCCACCTCGCGCAGCAGCTCCTCGACGGTCCGCCGGGACGTCGCGGTCTCCCTGACCAGGTCGGCGAGCGTCCACCAGCGGCCGTCCGACAGCGCCACCAGCGCGTTCCGCAGCCGCCTGCCGTCGATGCCCGCCCGCGCGACGAGCGCCATGGCCCCCTCGCCGGGCCCGGAGGCGCAGGGAGGGCCGGCGGCGGCGGAGGCCGCGAGGGCGGCGAGCGCCGGAGCGGGACCGGGCGCGGCGGGGGCTCGATCGGGATCGGAAGGGCGGGCCTGGCCGGAACCGGACGCGGAGACCTGATCGGGATCGGACGCGGAGGCCCGATCGGGCGCGGGACCCGAGGCGGAGTCCGGGGCGTTCCCCGACACGCCCGAGGGGCCCGCGGTGGTGGCGGTTGTCAGATCGGCGGGCTCGCCCGACGGCACGGGGACGCTCGGTTCCATCAGGCCACCTTAGAGCCCCGACCTGGAATGTCGTGCCGCCGGAGCGCGTTCAATGAAACGGGCGAATCGCCCTTAATTCGCGCTACCAAGACCGGGTAGGCAGTTATCCGGCAGGGTACGGTAACCTCTACCCACCACGCAGCAGGGCCAACGTCGTCCCTTGCTTGTTCCAAAGAAGCAAGACGACGGGAGGGATTCAATGCCTGCTGCCCACCTCGGCTTTCCCGAGCCTCAGGGCCTGTACCACCCCTCGCACGAGCACGACGCCTGTGGCGTCGCCATGGTCGCCGACGTGGCCGGTCGCCGCAGTCACGACATCGTCGCGAAGGCCTTGACCGCGCTGTGCAATCTCGACCACCGGGGGGCCCAGGGTAGCGAGCCGGACACCGGGGACGGGGCCGGCATCCTCACGCAGATCCCGGACACCTTCCTGCGGGTGGTGGCGGACTTCCCGCTGCCCGAGGCCGGTGCCTACGCGGTCGGCACGGCGTTCCTGCCCGCCGACGCCCAGGCCCGCGGGACCGCCGTGCGGCTGATCGAGGAGATCGCCGCAGAGGAGGGCCTGACGGTCCTCGGCTGGCGGGACCTGCCGACCACCCCCGACCTGCCCGGACCGAGCGCCCGCGCGGTCATGCCCTTCTTCGCCCAGCTGTTCGTGACCTCACCGAACGGTGAGACCGGCCTGGAGCTGGACCGGCTGGTCTTCTGCCTGCGCAAGCGGGCCGAGCACGAGGCGGACGTCTACTTCCCCTCGCTGAGCTGCCGGACCATCGTCTACAAGGGCATGCTCACCCCGCTGCAGGTGGAGCGGTTCTTCCCCGACCTGACCGACGAGCGGTACGAGTCCGCCATCGCGCTGGTCCACTCGCGTTTCTCCACCAACACCTTCCCCTCCTGGCCGCTGGCCCACCCGTACCGCTACGTCGCGCACAACGGCGAGATCAACACGGTCAAGGGCAACCGCAACTGGATGCGGGCCCGCGAGGCCATGCTGCAGACCGCGAACCTGCCGGGCGACCTGGCGCGGCTCTTCCCGATCTGCGACCCGGACGGCTCCGACACCGCCTCCTTCGACGAGACGCTGGAGCTGCTGCACCTGGCCGGTCGCCGGCTGCCGCACGCGGTGCTGATGATGATCCCGGAGGCGTGGGAGAACCACACCGAGATGGACCCGGCGCGCCGGGCGTTCTACGAGTTCCACTCCACGATGATGGAGGCCTGGGACGGCCCCGCCTCGATCACCTTCTCCGACGGCACCCTGGTCGGCGCGGTCCTCGACCGCAACGGCCTGCGCCCGGGACGGTTCTGGGTCACCGCCGACGGCCTGGTCGTGCTGGCCTCCGAGGCCGGCGTGCTCGACATCGCGCCGCAGGACGTGGTCCGCAAGGGCCGCCTGCAGCCCGGCCGGATGTTCCTGATCGACACCTCCCTCGGCAAGATCATCGAGGATGACGAGATCAAGGCCGAGCTCGCGGCCGAGCTGCCGTACGCGGACTGGCTGCACGCCGGGCTGGTCCGCTTCGAGGAGCTGCCGGTCCGCGCGCACGAGGTGCCCACGCACGAGGCGCTGATCAAGCGGCAGCAGACCTTCGGCTACACCGAGGAGGAGCTGCGGATCATCCTGGCGCCGATGGCGAAGGCGGGCGCCGAGCCGATCGGCTCGATGGGCACCGACACCCCCGTCGCGGTGCTCAGCGAGCGGCCCCGGCTGCTGTTCGACTACTTCAGCCAGCTGTTCGCGCAGGTCACCAACCCGCCGCTGGACGCCATCCGCGAGGAGCTCGTCACCTCCCTGGCCAGCACCATCGGCCCCGAGGGCAACCTGCTCGAACCCGGCCCGGCCTCCTGCCGCCAGCTCGTGCTGCCCTACCCGGTGATCGACAACGACGAGCTCGCGAAGATCATCCACATCAACGACGAGGGCGCGCTGCCGGGCTTCCACCCGCGCGTGATCTCCGGGCTGTACCCGGTCGCGGGCGGCGGCGAGGCGCTGCTGCACCGCCTGGAGGAGATCCGCGCCGAGGTCTCGGCGGCGATCGAGGGCGGGGCGCGGATCATCGTGCTCTCCGACCGCGGCTCGTCCGAGGCGCTCGCGCCGATCCCGTCGCTGCTGCTGACCGGCGCCGTGCACCACCACCTGATCGCCGAGAAGACCCGTACCCGGGTCGGCCTGGTCGTCGAGACCGGCGAGGCGCGCGAGGCGCACCACATGGCGCTGCTGATCGGCTACGGCGCGGGCGCGGTGAACCCGTACCTGGCCATCGAGACCGTCGAGGACATGGTCGACTCGGGCGTGCTCCAGGCCGACCGGCACAAGGCGGTGCGCAACCTGATCAAGGCGTACGGCAAGGGCGTGCTGAAGGTCATGTCCAAGATGGGCGTGTCCACGGTGGCCTCCTACACCGGCGCTCAGATCTTCGAGGCGCTGGGCCTGAGCCAGGAGGTCGTCGACGCCTGTTTCACCGGGACCACCTCCCGGCTGGGCGGCGTCGGCTTCGACGTGCTGGCCGAGGAGGCGGCGCTGCGGCACCGCCGCGCCTACCCCCGGGCGGAGAACCCCCACCGCCGCCTGGAGGTCGGTGGCGAGTACCAGTGGCGCCGCGAGGGCGAGCCGCACCTGTTCAACCCCGAGACCGTCTTCAAGCTGCAGCACGCCACCCGCTCGCGCCGCTACGAGATCTTCAAGGAGTACACCGGCCTGGTGGACTCCCAGGCGGAGAAGCTGATGACGCTGCGCGGCCTGTTCAGGCTCAGGGAGGGCGTCCGCGAGCCGGTCCCGATCGACGAGGTCGAGCCGATCAGCGAGATCGTCAAGCGCTTCTCCACCGGCGCCATGTCGTACGGCTCCATCTCGATGGAGGCGCACGAGACCCTGGCCATCGCGATGAACCGGCTGGGCGGCAAGTCCAACACCGGTGAGGGCGGCGAGGACCCCGAGCGGCTGCACGACCCGGCCCGCCGCTCGGCCATCAAGCAGGTGGCCTCCGGCCGGTTCGGCGTGACCTCGGAGTACCTGGTCAACGCCGACGACGTGCAGATCAAGATGGCGCAGGGCGCCAAGCCCGGCGAGGGCGGCCAGCTGCCCGGCCACAAGGTCTACCCGTGGATCGCCAAGACCCGGCACTCCACCCCGGGCGTCGGCCTCATCTCGCCGCCGCCGCACCACGACATCTACTCCATCGAGGACCTCGCCCAGCTCATCCACGACCTGAAGAACGCCAACCCGTCCGCCCGCGTGCACGTCAAGCTGGTGGCCGAGGTCGGGGTCGGCACGGTCGCGGCGGGCGTGTCCAAGGCGCACGCCGACGTGGTGCTCATCTCCGGCCACGACGGCGGCACCGGCGCCTCCCCGCTGACCTCGCTCAAGCACGCGGGCTCGCCCTGGGAGCTCGGCCTGGCCGAGACCCAGCAGACGCTGCTGCTCAACGGGCTGCGCGACCGCATCACGGTGCAGGTCGACGGCCAGCTCAAGACCGGCCGCGACGTGGTCATCGCCGCCCTGCTGGGCGCGGAGGAGTACGGCTTCGCCACCGCACCGCTGGTCGTCTCCGGCTGCGTGATGATGCGCGTCTGCCACCTGGACACCTGCCCGGTCGGCGTCGCCACCCAGAACCCCGAGCTGCGCCGGCGCTTCACCGGCAAGCCCGAGTTCGTGGTCAACTTCTTCGAGTTCGTCGCCCAGGAGATCCGCGAGTACCTGGCCGCGCTGGGCTTCCGCAGCCTGGAGGAGGCCGTCGGCCACGCCGAGCTGCTCGACACCACCCCGGCGGAGAACCACTGGAAGGCCGCCGGGCTGGACCTGGCGCCGATCCTGCACATGCCCGAGCTGCCCGAGGGCGCCTCGCTGCGCCGTACGGTGGCCCAGGACCACGGGCTGGACCGGGCGCTGGACAACACGCTGATCCAGCTCGCCGAGGGCGCGCTCAAGACCGGCAGCAGGGTCACCCTCGACCTGCCGATCCGCAACGTCAACCGCACGGTCGGCACCATGCTCGGCCACGAGGTGACCAAGCGGTACGGCGGCGCGGGCCTGCCCGACAACACCATCGACGTCCGCTTCACCGGCTCGGCGGGCAACTCCTTCGGCGCCTTCCTGCCCCGGGGGATCACGCTGCGGCTGACCGGCGACGCCAACGACTACGTGGGCAAGGGCCTGTCCGGCGGCCGGATCTCGGTCGCCCCGCACGACGTGGCCCCGCTGGAGGGCCACATCATCGCCGGGAACGTCGGCCTGTACGGGGCGACCTCCGGCGAGGCGTTCATCCGCGGCGTCGCGGGGGAGCGGTTCTGCGTCCGAAACTCCGGTGCCACCGCGGTGGTCGAGGGCGTCGGCGACCACGGCTGCGAGTACATGACCGGCGGCAAGGTGGTCGTCCTGGGCGCGACCGGACGCAACTTCGCGGCCGGCATGTCGGGCGGCGTCGCCTACCTGCTCGACCTGGACACCGACCGGGTCAACCGCGAGATGGTCGAGGTCGAGGAGCTCGACGAGACCGACTCCGAGGCGCTGCGCGAGATCGTCGAGGCGCACCTGACCGAGACCGGCTCCACCGTGGCCAAGGCGCTGCTGGCCGACTGGGACCCGTCCCGCTTCCGCAAGATCATGCCGACGGACTACAAGCGGGTCCTGCGGGCCGCCGAGTCCGCCCGGCTGGAGGGCCGCGACATCGACGAGGCCGTCATGACCGCCGCGGTGCAGGCATGAGGCCGGCACCGGGGCGGATCCGCCCCCTCGGCTCCGGACCGGCGAGGGGAACGGCCGCGCGCGGCCGCTCCCGCCGGGTCCACACCGTCCAGCTCGAAAAGGGATATCGGGGAGGTACGACCGATGGCTGACCCCAAGGGTTTTCTCACTCACGGACGCGAGCTGCCGGCCCGCCGCCCGGTGGACGTGCGCATCCGCGACTGGCGGGAGGTCTACCAGGACTTCCCCAAGCCCGCGCTGGCCAAGCAGGCCGCGCGCTGCATGGACTGCGGCATCCCGTTCTGTCACAACGGCTGCCCGCTGGGCAACCTGATCCCCGAGTGGAACGACCTGGTCTACCGGGACGACTGGCGCGAGGCCATCGAGCGCCTGCACGCCACCAACAACTTCCCGGAGTTCACCGGGAGGCTGTGCCCGGCCCCGTGCGAGGCCGCGTGCGTGCTCGGCATCAACTCCGACCCGGTCGCGATCAAGCGGGTCGAGGTCGAGATCATCGACCGTGCCTTCGACGAGGGCTGGGTCACCCCCCAGATCCCCGCGTCCAAGACCGGCAGGCGCGTCGCGGTCGTCGGCTCGGGCCCCGCGGGCCTGGCCGCCGCCCAGCAGCTCACCCGGGCCGGTCACGACGTGGTGGTGTTCGAGCGCGCCGACCGGATCGGGGGCCTGCTGCGCTACGGCATCCCCGAGTTCAAGATGGAGAAGCGCCACATCGACCGCCGCCTGGCCCAGATGCGGGCCGAGGGCACCGAGTTCCGTACCGGCGTCAACGTCGGCGTGGACATCACGGCGGCGCGGCTGCGCGAGGAGTTCGACGCGATCATCCTCGCCGGTGGCGCGACCCAGTGGCGGGACCTGCCGGTCGCCGGGCGCGACCTCAAGGGCGTCCACCAGGCGATGGAGTACCTGCCGCCGTCCAACAAGGTCCAGGAGGGCGACTTCCCGGTCTCGCCGATCAGCGCCGAGGGCAAGCACGTCGTGGTGATCGGCGGCGGTGACACCGGCGCCGACTGCATCGGCACCGCGATCCGCCAGGGGGCCGCCTCGGTCACCCAGCTGGAGATCATGCCCCGGCCCCCGGAGGCGCGTCCCGGCAGCCAGCCGTGGCCCACGTTCCCCATCCTGTTCAAGATGGAGAGCGCCCACGAGGAGCTGGCCGAGAGCGGCGGCGACCGGGTGTACGCGGTCTCCACCACCGAGTTCGTCGGCGACGCCGACGGCAACGTCCGGGCGCTGCGCCTGGTCGAGGTGGAGGGGCCGGCGAACGGGTTCAAGCCGGTGCCCGGCTCCGAGCGGGAGATCCCGGCCGAGCTGGTCACGCTCTCCATGGGCTTCGTGGGCCCGGAGCGCGGCGGCCTGCTGGACGAGCTCGCCGAGGCCGCCGGGGGCGAGTTCTTCGACGCCCGGGGCAACGTCGCCAGGGACAGGGGCTACATGTCCTCGGTCGACGGCGTCTTCGTCGCCGGTGACATGGGCCGGGGCCAGTCCCTGATCGTCTGGGCGATCGCCGAGGGACGCTCGGCGGCCTCGGCCGCCGACGGCTACCTCACCGGCCGTACGGCGCTGCCGGTGGCGATCCCGCCGACCGCGCGGCCGATGGTCTAGATCGTGCGGGGGCCGGTCCGCTCGCCGGGCCGGCCCCTCGCGCGTCCGGAGCGCCCCACCGACGAAAGCGCGTAAAGTACGACTTCCGCTATTTATGATGAATATGACGGAAAAATAAATATCTTGGTCGGGCCAGGTGCGGAGGACGGATGAAGCGCGGTATCAGAGGCCTGACGGGGGCGGCGACCACGCTGACCCTGGCGGCGACCCTCACGGCGGGAGCGCTGGGCGGCGAGGCCACGGCCGCGGCGGGCCAGACCCGCGAGTACCTGGTCTTCTACGCCGACGGCGCCCGTGACGGCGCCGCCGCCGCGATCGCCGCGAACGGCGGCACGGTGCTGTCGGGCGACCCCAGGCTCGGCTACCTCGTGGCCGGCGGCCCGGGGACGCGCTTCGTGGAGGGGCTGGCGGCCAGCGCCGCCGTCGAGGGCGTCTCCTCCGACCGCAGGATCGGCACCGCCACAGCGCTCACCACCGGGCTCACCACCGGGCTCACCCCCGCCACGTCCACCGGAACCTCCACGGTCGTCTCTGCGGTCTCCGCGACCTCCGGGGGCGGTGCGCCGCTGTCCTTCCCGCCGTCCGACATCCTCGGGCAGGCGGGCACGCCCGGCGGCTCCACCTCGGCCGGCACCGCGCCGGAGCCGCTGGCCGGCCGCCAGTGGGACATGAAGCTGATCGGCGCCACCACCAGCGGGTCCTACGCCACCGCGCCGGGCAGGAAGGAGGTGCTGGTCGGCGTCATCGACACCGGCATCGACGGCACCCACCCCGACATCGCGCCCAACTTCAACCGCGCCCTGAGCCGCAACTTCGTCACCGACCGGCCCAAGGACCCCAACGGCAAGGTCCTGGACGGGCCGTGCGAGGTCGCGAGCTGCAAGGACCCGGTCGACCGGGACGACGACGGCCACGGCACCCACGTGGCCAGCACCATCGCCTCCCCGATCAACGGCGTGGGCATCGCCGGCGTCGCCCCCAAGGTCTCCCTGGTGAACCTGCGCGCGGGCCAGGACTCCGGGCTGTTCTTCCTCAAGCCCAGCATCGACGCGCTCACCTACGCCGCCGACAACGGCATCGACGTGGTCAACATGAGCTTCTACGTCGACCCGTGGCTGTTCAACTGCAAGGCCAACCCCGGCGACTCCAAGGCCGAGCAGGCCGAGCAGCGCGGCATCATCACCGGCATGCAGCGCGCCCTCGACTACGCCCGCAAGCGGGGCGTCACCCTGATCAGCGCCATCGGCAACGGCTCCACCGACCTGGGCAGGCCCAGCAAGGACACGACCAGCCCCGACTATCCCAAGGACACCGAGCGCACCCGCAAGGTCGACAACTCCTGCCTCAACGTCCCGGCCGAGTCCAAGGGCGTCATCTCGGTCTCCTCGGTCGGCCCGACCACGCGCAAGGCCTACTACTCCGACTACGGCCTCGAGCAGACCGACCTGTCGGCCCCCGGCGGGGACGAGTTCGACGGCGGCAGGACCTACGACCCCGCCAAGGGCATCCTGGCCGCCGCGCCGAAGAACGCGCTCCAGGCCAAGGGCCAGATCGGCGCCGACGGCACGCCGAAGGACGACTCGGTCGTCCGGCAGTGCGCGAACGGCACCTGCGCCTACTACCAGTACCTCGTCGGCACCTCCATGGCCGCCCCGCACGCCACCGGCGTCGCCGCCATCCTGATCGGCCGCTTCGGCAAGAAGGCCAAGGACGGCGTCACCATGGCCCCCGGGGACGTCCAGCGCCTGCTGTACTCCACCGCCACGGAGAAGGCCTGCCCCTCCCCGCGCGCCTACACGTACAAGATCGACCTGGTGAAGGACGAGACGCACCGGTGCGAGGGGCCCGCGACGCGCAACGGCTTCTACGGCCACGGCATCGTCAACGCCAAGGCGGCCGCCACCGTCGCCCGCTGAGTCCCGCTGAGTTCCGGGGCGCGCGGGGTCGTCACCCCGCGCGCCCGGCGGGGGCGCCAGGTTCAAGAGAGGACCAACGGGCGGATGCCCCGGGCGTGAGCGGGAAGGAGAACGGTTCCGGCTCCGTCTCGTCACTGGGGGACCCATGAGACTCCTGTCGCGCCCGCACCAGCTCCCGACCAGGATCGCCGCCGGTGTGATCATCCTGAACTCCGGGCTGGCCAAACGCTCCGCCGGGCCCGAGGCCGCCGAGGGACTGCACGGCATGGCCGCGGGCACCTACCCCTTCCTGAAGGACCTGGAGCCGGCCAGGTTCGTGCGGCTGCTCTCCACCGCCGAGATCGCCCTCGGGGCCGCGCTGCTGGTCCCGGTGGTGCCGTCGCTGCTGGCGGGCGCCGCGCTGACCGCGTTCGCCGGGGGACTGCTCGGCCTGTACCTGAGGACACCGGGCATGCGCGAGGAGGGCACCCTGCGCCCCTCCCAGCAGGGCCTGACGATCGCCAAGGACGTCTGGCTGCTGGGCATCGGCACCGGCCTGGTCGTGGAGGAGATCACCCGCGACTGACGCGCCCGCACCGCCTCGCGTTCCTTTCCGGAGTGCCCGGGTCCTCGCGCGCGCCACGGCCTCCGGGGCGGGACGTTTCCCGCGGGCGCCCCGGCTGCCGGCAGGGCCGGTCCCCATGGAGGGCCCGGCCGGCGTACGGGCAGGTCGCCGCGGGTGCCCGGCGTCGATTCGCAACCTGGCGTTCACCGACGGTAGCGTGATGTCACCGATTTTTTCATCGGCGCTCTGACCAACGTCACGACCAAGTGGTCTGTACCAATTAGGGTGGGATCCGTGACTCGTCGCGCGAAAATCGTCTGCACTCTCGGCCCTGCCACCTCCTCTCCCGAACGCCTACGCGAACTGATCGTGGCGGGGATGGACGTGGCCCGTTTCAACCTCAGCCACGGCAGCCACGAGCTGCACAGGGAGGTATACGACCGGCTGAGGGAGGCCGCCGCCGAGCTCGGGCGGGGCGTGGGGCTGCTGGCCGACCTGCAGGGTCCCAAGATCCGGGTCGGCAAGTTCGAGGACGGCCCGGTCCGCCTCGGCTTCGGTGACGTCTTCACGATCACCACCGAGGAGGTCCCGGGCGACCGCGAGCAGGTCTCCACGTCCTACCAGGGACTCCCCAAGGACGTCAGGCCCGGGGACAACATCCTGGTCGACGACGGCCGCGTCCGTCTCGAGGTGACCCGGGTCGACGGCCAGCGCGTGACCACCCGCGTGGTCGTCGGCGGCATGATCTCCGACAACAAGGGCCTCAACCTGCCCGGCGTCAACGTCAGCGCCCCGGTCCTGACCGACAAGGACGAGACCGACCTGCGCTGGGCCCTGCGCACCGGCTTCGACCTGGTCGCCCTCTCCTTCGTCCGGCGCCCCTCGGACGCCGACGTGGTGCGCAACATCATGGAGCAGGAGGGCATCCGCCTCCCGCTGCTCGCCAAGATCGAGAAGCCGCAGGCCGTGGAGCGGCTCCCCGAGATCATCGAGGCCTTCGACGGCATCATGGTCGCCCGCGGCGACCTCGGCGTCGAGCTGCCGCTGGAGGAGGTGCCCATCGTGCAGAGGCGCGCCATCGAGCTCTGCCGCGAGAAGGCCCGCCCGGTCATCGTGGCCACCCAGATGCTCGAATCCATGATCACCGCCCCGCGCCCCACCCGCGCCGAGGCGTCCGACGTCGCCTACGCCGTCATGGACGGCGCCGACGCGGTGATGCTCTCCGGGGAGACCTCGGTCGGCAACTATCCCATCGAGGTCGTCGAGACGATGAGCCGCATCGCCACGACCGCGGAGAAGAGCTCGCTGCAGGCCACGCACAGCCTCCACCGGCTGCCGGAGACCACCGGCGGCGCCATCGCCCGCGCAGCGGCCGAGGTCGGCGCCATCGTCGGCGCCAAGGCGCTGGTGGCGTTCACCATGTCGGGCGAGACGGCCCGGCGCCTGGCCCGCTACCGCTCGCCGATCCCGCTGCTGGCCTTCACCTCCGCCCCCCACGTCCGCAACCAGCTCGCGCTGACCTGGGGCGTGGAGACCTTCGAGGTGCCGTTCGTGCACCACACCGACGACATGGTCCGCCAGGTGGAGGCCTCGCTGCTGGCCAACTCCCGCCTGGAGAAGGGCGACAAGGTCGTCATCGTCGCCGGCTCACCTCCCGGCACCGCCGGTTCCACGAACGCCCTGCGCGTGCACACCATCGGTGCGGCGGTCTCCAACCCCGCCTGATTCCTTCCGACCCGCTCCGACCCGTTTCCGACCCGTACGGCCACCGCTTCGGCGGTGGCCGTACGCGTGTTCGAGGGCCTCCGTCCGGTCACGATTCAAAAAGGCGAAAAATATACCCTTGTCGTGTCCGAATAGGTGTCAGAGGATCGGTCCATGGCGTGCCCGGAATCGGGCCGCCCCACGAACTGAACGAGAGGCACCGGATGATCCAGGGCAGTCGGCCGGGAGGAGCGGAGTCGCGACGCGAAGAGGCGGCGGGCAGACCGCCGGGCCTCCCCGGGCACCGCGTCTCGGCCGCCGACACGGTCGCGGAGATGATAGAGGCGCGCCTGGGACGGCCCGTCGACCCCGACGAGAACTTCTTCGAGGCCGGGCTGAACTCCATGGCACTGGTCGAGCTGCACGCCGACCTCACGGGCGTGCTCGGCCTCGACTTCCCGGTCACGTCGATGTTCACCCGGCCCAACGTGCGGGCGCTGAGCCGCCTCGTCGAGGGCGCGCAGGAACCGGTGAAGAGCGAGCCCCCGCGCCTGCGTCCCGTCGGCGGCAGCCGCCGGGACGTGCGCTCCCGCATCCGCCGCGACGGCGGGTCGCCTCGGTGACGGACACTTCGCCGATCGCCGTGATCGGCACGGGCTCACACGCGTCGCTCCCCGCCGACCCGGCCGAGGCCGTACGCGGCGCCGGGACGGCGGGGGACACCGCGGCGGTACGGAACGCAGGGGGCGGACAGGACGCCCGGGGGGCCGGTGGCGTCACGGGCGCCACCGGCGCCGGGAACGGGCCGCAGAACGCTCCAGGGGTCCTGGACGCGGCCGTGGAGGCCGCCCTGGAGGACGCCGGGCACGACCCGGCCCGCCCGCCCGGCGTGCTCGCGCTGCACGACACCGCCGAGGCCGCCTGCCTGGCCCTGGCCTCGGGCGCCTGCGACCTCGCGGTGGCCCCGGCCGGGCCGCACCTGCGCGGCGTCGCCGGACCGGGCGTCCGGATCGTGCTCCGGCGCCTGGACGACGCCCTGCTCGACGGCGACCTGGTACGCGCCGTGATCGACGTCCCGATCGACACCGTGACCGGCTCCGGTTCCGGTTCCGGTTCCGGTTCCGGTTCCGCGGCAGGTTCCCCGACAGGTTCCGGTCCCGCCCGCAGCGGGCCCGGATCGTCCGGCCGGGAGCCGTCCGCGTCCGGGGCGTCGCCGACCGTGCGGGACGGCTTCCCGCCGGTCCACCTGCCCGCCGACTCCCGGCCCCGCGCCGTGGTGTGGTCGGGCCGCACGGACGAGGAGGTCGAGACCGTACGGGCCGGGCTGGCGGAGTTCTTCGCCGCCCTGCCGGCCGACCGGTTCGCCGACGCCGTGGCCGTCCTGCAGCGGGGCCGCACCGCGCACCCGGTACGGGGAGCGGTCGTGGCCGCGACCCCGGCCGAGGCCGCGCGGGCCCTGGCCTCGGCCTCCGCCGGAGTGGCGGACGGCGCGGCCGGTGCCGCCTTCGTCTTCCCCTCCGGTGGCGCCGGACGGCTGGGCGCCTCCCTCTACGGGACGGAGCGGCTGTTCAGCGAGGCCATGGACGTCTGCCTGGAGGGCTTCGAGCGGCACGGCGTCGACCTCCACGACGCCTGGCTCGCCGGGGAACGCGACGACGACCCGGTGACGTTCGCGGTCACCCACGCGCTGGCGGCGACCCTGACCGGCTGGGGGATCACCCCCCTCGCCTGCTCGGGGGAGGGCGTCGGCGAGCTCACCGCCGCGGTCCTGTCCGGAGCCGTGGACCTCGACGAGGCGATCGCCCGCCTGGCCTCCTCCACACCGGTCCCCGGGCCGGTCGCCACCTCCGGGACCTCCGCCGCGGATCCGGCGACGTCACCGTCCCTGCTGGTCGGGACGGCCGGGGAGCGCGCCGGACGGGCCGCCGCCGGGACGACCCTCGACTGCGGTGACGACCGGCACGGCCTGCTCGCGGCCGTCGCCCGGCTGTGGACCCTCGGCTGCCCGGTGGACTGGGTCGCGCTCGACCCCGACCACCCCTTGCAGCGCCTGCCCGTCCCCGGCCGGTACGGCACCGCCGCACCGGCCCGGACGCCGGACCCCGTACCGGCCCGGGTGCCCGCCGCGGCACCGGGGACCGTCGCCCCCGCGCCCGCCCCGACCGGCCGCGAGACCGGGGACGCGGGGACGGCCGGGGACTCCGGCCTGGAGCCGGGGGAGCGGCCCGCGACTGCCGGGCCCCCGCTGCCCTCGCCCGAGGGTCTGCCCGAACCCGAGGAGCCGCTGCGCAGGCCCGAGGCGGTCCCGTACTCGTTCTGGGTGCTGGAGCAGCTCGCCGGGTCGAGCGGGGTGTCCAACCTCGCGGTGGCGTTCAGGACCCGCGAGCCGCTGCGCAGGCTCCCGCTGCAGATCGCGGTGAACCGGCTGCTCAAGCGGCACCCGGCGCTGCGCCTGCGGTTCCCCGAGGTGGACGGCGCGCCCGTGCGGCACCTCACCGCCCCCAAGGACGCGCAGATCAAGCTGGTCAACGCGGCCACCACCGAGGAGACGCTGGTCGCCGACCTGCAGGCGTTCCTGGACGTGCCCTTCGACCTGGACCGCGACCTGCTGTTCCGGGCGGGGCACTTCACGCTGCCCGACGGCGGCGGCAGCGTGGTCTGCCTGGTCGCGCACCACATCATCGTGGACGCCACCTCGATGCAGTTCCTCGTGGAGGAGCTGGGCGGCTTCTACGACGCGCAGACCAGCCAGGAGCCGCTCCCGGCCGCGCTCACCGGCACCGCGCCCATGCTGGAGCCGGGACGGGCCTCACGCGGTTCGCTGGAGTACTGGCTGGACCGGCTCCGCGACGTCGACCCCGCCGCGATGGTGCTGCCCGGCAGCAGGCCCTCGCCCGCCCGGCCCACCTTCGCCGGGCACACCTGCTCGTGGGAGGTGGACGCCGACACCCGCCGGGCCCTCGACACGCTCCGGACGGGCCTGCGCACCACCGACAACATCGTGCTGGCGGCGGCGTTCATGCTCACCCTGCGCGCGCACGGCGCCGGCCCCGACCTGGTGGCCGCGATGCCCGTCACCACCCGCACGGCCGCGATGCGCGGACACGTCGGCTACGGCGTCAGCACGCTGCCGATCCGGGTGCTCGCCGACCCGGACGAGGACTTCCCGGCCCTGGTCCGGCGGGTCGAGGACGCCTTCTTCGAGGCGGTCGAGCACGCCGACGCCTCGGTGGAGGCGGTACTGGTCGAGCGCGGGCACGACACCGGTGACTGGCGGGTGCCGCTGTTCCGGCACATGTTCAACTACCGGCCGTGGACCGACGAGCAGGTGAGCATCCAGGGCTCGGTCCCCGAGTACGTCGAGGACCTGTTCGACCGCAGCCGCCTGGACCTGCAGTGCATCGCGGTGCAGGAGCCCGGCAGGCTCACCATCCGCGTCTGGCACAGCACCGAGGTCCACGACGAGGCCGAGATCGCCGCGTTCGTCGCCAGGATGACCGCGCTGCTGCGCCGGGCCGCCGAGGAGGGCGGGCGCCCGCAGCGGGCACTGGAGGCGATGGCCGCCTCCGACCGCGACCTGCTCGACCGGCTCAACGACACCGCGCGTACCTGGCAGGGCCCGCCCACGCTGCCGGAGAGGATCGCCGCCCGTACCGGGACCGCGATCCGCGACGGGGAGCGGGAGGTCGGCTACGACGAACTGCTCGCCTGGGCGGTCACGGTCAGGGACACGCTGGCCGCGCACGGCGTCGGGACCGGCGACATCGTGGCCCTCGGCCTGCCCCGCTCGGCCGAGACGGTCGCCGCCGTGCTGGGGGTCTGGGCGGCCGGGGCCGCCTACCTGCCGCTGGACCCGCGCCAGCCCGAGCTGCGCCTGGCCTACCAGGTGGAGGACTGCCGCGCCCGGCTGGTGATCTCCGACGCCGACGCCCCCTGGGCGGGGGAGGTCCCGGTGATCGCGATGCCCGCGTCCCCGGTGACCGGCGCCCAGGACGCGGGGGGTGCGAACGGCGCGTCCGCGCACCGGCCGGACCCGGCCGAGCTCGCCGCGGCGATCACCGGCGGCTCCGTCGCGTACGTGATCTACACCTCGGGCTCCACCGGCCGTCCCAAGGGGGTCGCCGTCACCCACGGCAACCTGGCCAACCTCGTGCTGGACTTCGCCGACCGGCTCGGGGCCGGGGCGTCGGACGCGGTGCTGTGGTCCACCACCACCTCGTTCGACATCTCCGCGCTGGAGCTGATGCTGCCGCTGGTCGTCGGCGGCACCCTGGTCGTCGCCTCCGACGACGACCAGCTCCAGCCGCGCAGGTTCCTGGAGCTCATCGCGGCCCGGGACGTACGGGTGGTGCAGGCCACCCCGACGGCGTGGCGGCTCATCGCCCCGGAGGCGGGCGACGAGCTGGACGGCAGGATCGTGCTCTGCGGCGGCGAGCCCATGCCCGCCGCGCTCGCCGCCGACCTGCTCGGCCTGGGCTGCCGGCTGTTCAACGTCTACGGCCCGACCGAGACGACCATCTGGTCCACCGCCGCGGAGATCACCGCCCCGCCGTCCGACCCGGTGCCGATCGGGGTGCCGCTCGCCAACACGCGCCTGTTCGTCCGGGACGCGGACGGGCGCGAGGCCCCGCCGGGGGTGCCGGGCGAGCTGTGCGTGGCCGGCGACGGGGTGAGCGCCGGGTACGTCAACCGGCCCGAGCTCACCGCGGAGCGGTTCGGGGAGCACCCCCGCCACGGGCGCTTCTACCGCACCGGGGACATGGCCCGGCTCAGGCACGACGGGGCCCTGGAACTGCTGGGCCGCGACGACCGCCAGATCAAACTGCGCGGCCACCGGATCGAGCTGGGCGAGATCGAGGCGGTGCTGCACCACCACGACACCGTCAAGGTCGCGGCCGTCATCGTGCACGACGAGCGGCTGGTGGCGTTCGTGCAGCCCACGTCCATGCCCGACGAGGAGACGGGCGCGGCCCTGCACCAGGAGCTGTGGCGCTACGCCGGGACGCGGCTGCCGGACTACGCGGTGCCCTCGGGGATCGTGCTGGCCGGGGAGCTCCCCATGACGGCCAACGGCAAGATCGACCATCGGGCGCTGACCGTTCCCGAGGACGACTCGCCCGCCGCCCCGCAGGCCCCGGCGAGCTCGGAGCTCGCCGAGGGGGTGCTGCGGCTCTGGCGGGAGGCGTTGCGCCGCCCGAACCTGGGCGAGCACGACAACTTCTTCCTCAACGGGGGCCACTCGGTGCTCGCGGTGCGGCTCATCGCCCCCCTGGAGGACCTCGCCGGTCACCCGATCGGCGTGCGCGCGGTCTTCGACCATCCCACCCCGGCCGAACTGGCCGCCTACATCCAGGAAGGGGCCAGGTCGTGACCTCCTCCCCGTGGTTCGTGCCGGTGGGGGAGCGGCGGGAGGGCCGCATCCGCCTGTACACCTTCCCCAACGCGGGCAGCGGCCCGGCCTCGCTCACCGGCCTGGCCGAGCGCTTCCCCGACGAGGTCGAGGTGTGGGGGCTGAACCTGCCCGGCCGCCAGGCCAGGCTGGCCGAACCGCCGCCGGACGACCTCGACGCGCTCGTCGACGCCTTGGCCCGCGACCTGCTGGCGACGGCACGGGAGCCGTACGCGCTGTTCGGCTACTGCAGCGGCGCGCTGCTGGCCTACCTGGTCTGCCGCCGCCTGGCCGAGCTCGCGCCGTCCCCTGGTCCGGGTTCGGGTCCGGTCTCCGGGGCGGCACCGGGGGCCGGCGAGGCTCCGGCCGGTGCCGGGCCGGTGCGGCTGCTGGTGGGCTCCTTCGCCGCGCCGGACGTCACGCTGCTGCTGCGCAGGCTGCCGTCCCTGCCCTCCTGGCTGTTCTGGGACCAGCTCATCGAGCTGGGCGGGGTCCCGGCGGAGGTCGCCGAGCGCGAGGTGCTCCGGCCCCTCCTGGAGCCCGCCCTGCGCGCCGACTTCGGCATGCTCGCCGGGTACCGGCACCGCCCCGGGCCGCCGCTGCCCACCCCCATCACCGTCCTGTACGGCAGCCGCGACGGCTCGGTGTCGCGCGGCGGGCTGCTCGGCTGGCGCAGGCAGAGCGCCCGGCCGCTCGCGCTGCGCGAGCTGGAGGCGTCACACTGGCTGGCCGAGGAGGTCCCCGACCTGCTCGCCGCCGTCATAGCAGAGGAGATCGGATGCGTCTCGGTTACAGCATGAGCTACTGGGGCGGGGCCGGTCTCGGACCGGCCGACCACCTCGCCCTGGTCCGCGAGGCCGAGCGGCTGGGCTACGAGTCGGTGTGGGCCGCGGAGACCTACGGCACCGACCCGGCGAGCCTGATGGCCTGGATCGCCGGGCAGACCGAGCGGATCGGGCTCGGCACCGGCGTGCTGCAGATGTCGGGCCGCAAGCCCGTGGTGGCCGCGATGACGGCCGCCACCATCGACCAGGTCTCCGGCGGCCGGGCCCGCCTGGGCGTGGGCGTGTCCGGGCCGCAGGTGGTGGAGGGCTGGCACGGCGAGCGGTTCGACCGCCCGCTGGCCCGCGCCCGCGACTACCTGTCGGTCCTGCGCCTGGCCCTGGAGGGCCGTCCGGTGAGCTACGCGGGCGAGACGATGACGCTGCCGCTCCCCGGAGGCCAGGGCAAGGAGCTCTCGCTGGGCGTCTCCCCGGTGCAGAAGCACCTTCCCGTCTACCTGGGCGCGATGGGCCCGGAGACGACCGCCCTGGCGGGGGAGCTGGCCGACGGCTGGCTGGCGATCCACTTCCCGCCCGAGCACCTGGCCGAGCGCACGGCGCACCTGCGCGCCGGTGCGGCACGGGCCGGCCGCAGTCTGGACGGCTTCGACGTCGCGCCGATGATCCTCACCCTCGTCGACGAGGACGAGGAGCTGGCCTTCGACATGATGCGGCCGATGCTCGCCCTCTACCTGGGAGGCATGGGCTCGCGCCGGACCAACTTCTACAACCGGCTGGCCCGCTCCCTGGGCTTCGAGAAGGAGGCCGAGGCGATCCAGGAGGCGTTCCTGGCCGGACGCCAGGGCGAGGCCATGTCGCTGCTCCCGGACGGCCTGGTCGACGCGATGACGATGTGCGGGCCGCCCGGCAAGCTCCGCGAGCGCGTCGCCGCCTACCGCGAGGCGGGCGCCACCAGCCTGGTCGTCGGCCTGGTAACCCCGACCCTGCGGCTGCGCATGGAACAGCTCGAACTGGTCGCCGACCTGGTGACCTGACCTTTCGGCCCCCGCCGTCGTCGGACCGCCGGACACCGGCTCCGGTGACGGCGGGGGACACCGGGAGAACACGCGGCGTTCGAGCGCGTCCCCGGTCCTGACGGCGAGGGGCCCCGCCGGGACTCACGCGTCGCTTTCAGGTCCTGCCCCGAGGACCGACCGGTCGGCGCGGGTGAGGACGACCCCGGGGCCGCCGGGTTTCTTGAATCGCGGGCGGCCACGACGTCCTCCAGGTGCGTGACCTCCACGCGGTCACCGTCGGCTCCGCCGAGCGAGCTCCTGCGCCACG
Source organism: Streptosporangium sp. NPDC050855 (assembly GCF_044456585.1). Classification (NCBI taxonomy): domain Bacteria; kingdom Bacillati; phylum Actinomycetota; class Actinomycetes; order Streptosporangiales; family Streptosporangiaceae; genus Streptosporangium; species Streptosporangium sp. NPDC050855. The sequence goes on along the minus strand of NZ_JBITFY010000012.1, from coordinate 150,756 downwards.
CGGCGGTGGTCAGGTCTGCCGCTCCACCTGCTCCGAGCTGCGGCTTCGGGACGGAAAGGGCCCGCTGCCGGACGACGTCACGACGTGGCCGGGGCCGGGGCCGGGGCCGGGACGACGCCCCACATGAACGTGGAGCCCTTCAGCAGTCGTTCCGTCACCCTGATCCCGGTCAGGTGCTCGACGAGCAGGAACGCCGGCCCCTCGTACAGGTAGGAGAACGACGGGTAGAGCCTGCCGATCTCCACCAGCGTGCCCAGGAGTTCGCCCGGGTCCTCCGGAGGATGTTCCTCGTCGAATCCCCAGGAGAACCGGATCTCGCCGTTCTCGCACCAGGTGAAGTAGTCCAGGCCCTTGATGGCGAGGGCGGCCTGGGAGACGAGGCGGGTGCCCTCGGAGAGCCGAGTGATCACGTCTTCGAGGGTGCAGAGCCAGCCGGAGTCGAAGACGAACGTCCAGTCGCCGATGGAGGTGACGCCGAGAGGCTCTCCGGGGTGCGGGTGGTGGTCCGGGTCGTCGGGGAAGGGGCCCGGGGTGAAGTCCTGCCATCGGCCGCCGAGGCGGGTGACCACCTGTTCCGGTGTGGCACGGACGTAGACGAAGCTGTAGCACTCCTCGCCGTACTCGCCGCGGAGCCAGGAGGTGTCGGGGGGCTGCATGGTCATGCCGTCATGCTGCCTGCCGCCACCGACAGATACGGAACCCGGGCACGACCCCACCTCGCCCGCTCAGGCGGGGGCCGCGGCCGGGGGCAGGACCCCGGCCGCGGGGTGGTTCAGAGCCGCAGGGTGGTTCAGAAGGTTCCCGCGGTGTTGCACTTGGCGCTCTGCACGATGCAGTCCCTGACCCGGTGGCCGAGCGCGTTCTCGTTCCAGGCGTTGAAGAAGTCGCCGTGCATCGAGGAGGCCATGCCCGACGCCAGGCGGAAGCCGTCGGCGCTGCCCCTGGTCGGGTAGGAGATGACGAACGAGACCGAGGGGATGGCGACCGGGTGGTCACCGCCGCACGCGCCGGTGTGGGCGTAGGCCACGTGCGACTTGTGGTTCGGGCTGTCCAGGTGGGCGCCGTCCCAGCAGTCGGGGAAGACGAGCTGGAACATCAGGTTGGCGGTCGGGGCGCACACCGGCCAGTTGCCGTCGGCGCTGCGCCCGATCTCGCCGCCGGGTCCGGCGCAGTAGAACTGGTTGACCGAGCCCTTGGGGGTGGGCACCTGCGACGTGGCGCTTCCGGCGATCATGCGGAAGCCCGTCGGGAACGGCACGGTCTTCGTCGCGTCCGCCAGGCGCGAGCCGTAGTGGACGATCACGTCCTTGGGCTCGATGGCCTTGTCGCGCTCGTACAGGGTCGGGATCCAGTACGCCGACGGGTTCGCCGCCGGTGCGCAGCTCGTCGCGGTGTCGGCGAGCAGGCTCTGCGTGGTGGTGGAGGCGTCGGCGCCGCGGTTGCCCACGAAGGTGTGCATGTGGGAGGCGCCGGGCAGGCCGGGGAAGACGATCGGGTCGTCGGGCCTGGAGTGGCTGTAGGCGCAGGTGGCGTTGAACTCCGGCACCCGTACCACGTGGCCGGGCACCGGGGCCGGGGTCATCGCCCTGAACGCCGTGAGCTGGGCGTTCCACGCCGCCTGGTCGATGCCGACCCAGCCGTTGCCGGAGGGGGCGCCGGTCGCGAAGGAGAACCAGTTGATGTTGACGAAGTCGCCGGCCGTGGTGTTGCGCATGACGGCGAACACCGTCTGCGCGCCGGGCGGGTGGGTGGCGGCGGTCGCGGTCGCGGTGACCCAGTTCTGCCAGCCCGCGTTCGTCGTGATCGGGAGGCTCGCCAGCAGCGGCCCGGTCAGGGACCCGGTGCGCAGCTCGACCGTGCCCGAGCCGACGGCGGAGGCGACGCGGGCGGAGACCGTCAGCGGACCGGTGCCCAGGTCGACGCCGTCGAAGCGCATCCAGTCACCCGAGGCGAGGTAGGCGGCGTTCTGGCCGCCACCGGTGTCGGCGGTCGCCTCCACCTGCACGCCGGACTGGGCGGCGTACGACTCCGCCTGGACGACGGCGGTGGCGGCCTGCGCGGCGGGATGGGTGAGGGCGGCGGCGCCGCCGGCGGCGAGCACGACCGCCGTCAGAGTGCGCAACAGGACCTGTGGTCTTCGCACGGGGATTCCTTCCGGACACGGGGGGTGTGAGGCGGGGGCGACCGGCATGCCCGCCGGTGGGCGCGGCGAGTGGCGATGGGGCTTCCGGGACATCCCCCGGGACATGGATCACCACTTATTTTTAACCGTGAAGAGAGCGCTCCCGCAGCAAGGGTGATTGCACTGACATTCGCTGTCAAGGCTCTTTACATGGTTTCGGACCCGGGTCGTCGGAGTCGGCTCAGGGAACGTTCCCCGAGGAGGAGGCCGTCACTTCCGGCTGTGCCGGGGCGTCGGCGTTGACAGGTTTGGCTAATGACAGTAGCTTTTAGCTAATCGAATTAGCCAAACCTGGAGGACGTCGTGACCGAACACCTTGCCGTCGACGGCGGCACGATCGCTTACGAGGTGGCGGGGTCCGGCCCGCTGATCGTCCTCGCACACGGCATGGGCGACAGCCGGGCCGCGTACCATGCCGTGATCCCGCGGCTGGTGGCGGCGGGGTACCGGGTCGCCGCGGTCGACCTGCGCGGCTGCGGCGAGTCCAGCGTCGGCTGGCCGGCCTGGAGCCGCACCGACATCGCCGGGGACCTGCTCGCCGTGATCCGCCACCTGGGCGGCCCGGCCGTGCTCGTCGGCCACTCGATCTCCGGCGGCGCCGCCACCATCGCCGCGGCGACGGAGCCCTCGCTGGTCACCGCAGTCGTCGAGCTGGCACCGTTCACCCGCAGGCAGTCGATCCGCCTCGGCGACCTGCGGGTCAAGCGCTTCCGGCGGGGCATGCTGCGTCTGCTCGGCACGGCCGCGTTCGGCAGCGTGGCGCTCTGGCGCTCCTACCTCGACGTGGCCTACCCCGGCGTGAAGCCGGCCGGCTGGGCCGGGCGGCTCGACCGCATCGACTCCCTGCTGCGCGAGCCGGGCCGGATGAAGGCCCTGCGGGGCATGGGCGGCAGCGCCCCGGCCGACGCCGGTGCGCAGCTCGGCAACGTCCGCTGCCCGGTCCTGGTCGTGATGGGCACGCTCGACCCCGACTGGACCGACCCGCACGCCGAGGGGTCGGCGATCGTCGACGCCCTGCCGCCCGGCCTCGGCCGCCTGGAGATGATCGAGGGCGCCGGGCACTACCCGCACGACCAGTTCCCCGAGCGGGTGGCCGAGCTCGTGCTGGCCTTCCTCCGATCGGAGGGCGCCCGTGCCTAGGGCCGGTCTCGACCCGGCGGCCGTGGTCGCGGCCGGGGCCGCCCTCGCCGACGAGGTGGGCCTCACCGGCCTGACGATGGGGTCGCTGGCCGAGCGGCTGGGCGTGCGCGCCCCGTCCCTGTACAAGCACGTGGACGGCCTGGAGGACCTCAACCGGCGCATCGCGGTCCTGGCGCTGGGCGAGGCCGCCGACGCCATCGGCGACGCGGTCCAGGGGTACGCGGGCCGCGACGCACTGGCTGCCGCGGCGCGCGCCTTCCGCGCCTTCGTCCTGAAGCACCCCGGCCGGTACGCCGCGACGATCGGCGTGGAACCGTCCGGCCCGGACGACCCGCTGGTCACCGCCGGTCTGCGGGCGCTCGGCGCGTTCACGGCGGTCCTGCGCGGCTACGAGATCGGGGAGTCCGAGATGGACCACGCCCTGCGCATGCTCCGCAGCCTCTTCCACGGCTTCGCCACGCTGCAGGTGGCCGGCGGCTTCCAGTGGAGCGCCGACGTCGACGAGAGCTTCGAGTGGCTGATCGCCTTCACCGACCGAGGCCTGCGCTCCCTGAGAACGCCGTCGGCGATCGCGCCCGCCGAGGCGGTCTAGGCCGTGTGTCGTAAGTGGCTGGGGACAGTTGCCCGCCTGACGTGATGACAGTGGACACGGCAGGTTCCGGATCGGCGGACAGGCGCCTCTGGACGGGCGGCCGTCTCTCGTCCGGCTCGACGGCTACGGCGACTACCGCTGGTGTTCCGTGCGGACGATCCCGGATCCGACGCGGTGAACGTCTTCAGATGAGCGAGGTGATTCCCGTGGGCGTGCCGCCGGGCCGTACGCGGCGAGGAAGACCCGTACCGCGCCCTCGACATGGTGGTCCAGCTCCGAGGCGGTGGGAGCGCGGTCGTCACCGAGCAGCATGGCCTGGTTGACCGGTGCGGACATGACGAGCCAGTTGAACTGGGTCGCGGCGGTGACCGGGTCGGCTGCCAGCAGCGCCCCCCGGGCGTCGAGGTCGGCGAACGCCTTGGCCAGCGCCGCGATCGTTCGTCCGGGACCGCGTTCGTAGAAGGTGCGGCCGAGCTCGGGAAAGCGAGAGGTCTCGCCGATCACCAGCCGGCGGAGCTGGAGGACGCGCGGGCGCAGCACGAGCGCGAGCTGCCGCCGGGCCAGCTCGCGCAGGTCCGCCTCGACATCCTGGGTGTCGGCGAGGCCGGACACCGCGTCCTGGACGACCTGGCCGGCCTCGTCGACGGTGGCGGCGACGATCTCGAGGAACAGCCGCCGCTTGTCGGTGAAGTGCTTGTAGACGGTCGGCTTCGACACCCCGGCGACCGCGGCCACCTCCTCCACGGTGGTGCCCAGGTAGCCGTTGCGCAGGAACACCTCCGTCGCGGCGTCGAGGATGGCACGGTGCTTACGGTCGGAGCGGTTCTCACCCATTGCGCAAGACTAAACTGAACGGTGTAGTTTGCCGTAATGGCTTTCACCGATGAAGAGATCACGTACCTGCGCTCGCAGCCGCTCGGACGGCTGGCCACCCTCGGCGAGGGCGGACAGCCCGATGTCGTACCCGTGGCCGTCGAGTTCGACGGGACCTTCCTGTGGGTCGGCGGTGCCGGTACCGTGCGCGACACCCGCAAGTTCCGCAACATCGCCTCCGGAAACCACAAGGTGGCGCTGGTGGTCGACGACCTCGTGTCGCTCGAACCGTTCATCGCCCAGGGCATCCGCGTGTACGGCGACGCCGAGCAGCCCTTCGAGCGGGTCGGCCTGATCGGCCCCGGCACCTACCTGCGCATCACGCCGACCGTGTCGTGGAGCTGGAATCTCGCGGGTGAGCCCGCCGGCGAGGAGTGGTACCCATCGAACAAGATCGTGCACTGACCGCGCCTGCGGTACGGCTCGACGTGCCATTCAGCGTGGCCGGCGTGGCGGTGACGAGGCGGTTCGATGTGACCGACGCGCAGGGGCGGTACTGGAACCGCTGCTGCCCAAGAGGAAGAAGCCTGGCCGACCACCGAAGTGGAGTAGACGACAGCTGATCGACGGAATCCGGTGGCGAATCCGGGTTGGTCCGCCGTGGCGGGACGTGCCGGCCTGTCACGGACACCGGCGCACGGTGTACGGGCTGTTCCGGCGGTGGCAGCGCGAGGGTATCTGGACTCGGATCCTGGCCGGGTTGCGGGGTCATGCTGACACGTCGGGTCTGATCGACTGGGACATAAGTGTGGATTCCACGATCGCTCGGGCGCATCAGCACGCCGCCGGCGCCGGGCGACAGTCGCACCTGCAAGGTGAGCCGCCGGGTGGTGCTGGTGGCGCGGAGCCGGACGATCACGCGTTGGGCCGGCCTCGGGGCGGTTGGACGACCAAGCTGCACCTGGCCTGCGAGCAGGGGCGCAAGGTGCTGTCGATGGTGCTCACTGCCGGACAACGCGGAGACTGTCCGCAATTCATCACGGTGCTCGGCCGGATCCGGGTCCCGCGCGTTGGTGGTGGTCGGCCGCGCAGCCGCCCGGACCGGGTTTTGGCTGACAAGGCGTACAGCAGCAGGGCCAACCGTGCCTACCTGAGCCAACGGTCGATCCGCTGCGTCATCCCGATCAAGGCCGACCAGGTCGCCCACCGCCGCACCCGTGGCTCACGGGGTGGGCGACCACCAGCCTTCGACAAGGTCGCCTACCGGCTACGACACGCCGTCGAGTGCGGCATCAACTTGCTCAAACAACACCGCAGCGTGGCGACCCGCTACGACAGACTTGCCGTGCGGTACGAAACCATCGTAATCATCAACATGATCGACACCTGGGTCCGTCGTATCGAACGCCACTTGTGACACACGGCCCAGTGCCGCGTCAGGTGACGTTCGCCCCGTCGCGAACCGCCGTCCAGCTGCCGCGCCGGACGGCACCGGGCCACCGTGATGAACAGCGTGGCCGAACGCGTACAAGTCCGTGACATCGACCACCGTGCGGCCGGTGGCGCGCGGTGAGCAGGCCCGCCTGACCGCCGGGTAAGCCCGCCTTACCACGTGCCTACGGCAGTCGCGCCGCGGAGCAAGCCGGTACATGAAGCGGAAGACGCATGCTGGGCGCCATGACCATTCGTCGACCCGGTACGTTCGCCTCGCGGCTGGGAGCCGCGACCCTGGCCGCCGCGCTGCTCGCGGCGGACCCCGCAGTCGCCGTCGCGGACGGCGGCCTCGACCGGCAGCGGCTGCGCCGGACGCTGGACGCCGTGCACGAGGCCGGCATGTACGGCATCCACTCGAACGTCGTGGACGGACGGCGGAGCTGGAAGGGCGCCGCAGGCGTCGCCGACGTCGAGACCCGCCGCCCGATGCGTCCCGAGATGGTGCACCGGGCCGGGAGCATCACCAAGTCGTTCGTCGCGGTGGCCGTGTTACAGCAGGTCGGCAAGGGCACGATCGAGCTCGATGCCCCCGTCGGCCGCTATCTGCCGGATGTGATCCCGGGTGAGCGCGGGCGGCAGATCACCGTACGCATGCTGCTCGACCACACCAGCCACATCGCCAACCACACCGGGGTGATCTTCCCGACGGTCGAGAGCCTGGACGCCAACCGCTTCCGTGCCTTCCCGCCGGAGGAGCTGGCGCGGGCGGGGCTCGGCGCCCCCGCGACCGGGCGGCCGGGGGTGACACCCGGGGCGTACTCGAACACGAACTTCGTCATCGCCGGCCTGCTGCTGGAGAAGGTGACGGGCATGAGCGCCGAGCGGTACATCACCGACCACGTCTTCCGGAAGGCCGGGCTGCGGCACACGTCGTTCCCGCGGACGCCGTACCTGCCCGGGCCGAACTCCAAGGCGTACGAGGCGCTCTTCGGGTTCTTCGACCCGCCCAGGGACTACAGCGTCTACAACATGTCCTGGGCCTGGACCTCGGGTGCGGTCGTCTCGACGATGGAGGACCTCAACCGCTTCTTCCGGCTGCTGCTGCGCGGCGAACTGCTCGACGCGGCCCTGCTCGCCGAGATGCAGAAGACCGTGTCCATCCGGTCGTTCTCGGGCGCCGTGATCGACTACGGTCTCGGGATCTTTCCCGTCGACCTGCCGTGCGGCAGGTTCTGGGGGCACGACGGGAGCGTCCCCGGCATGCAGACCTTCGCGTTCTCCGATGCCGGCGGCGGCCGCCAGTTCGCCTTCGGCGTCAACCTGAGGAACTACCAGCGGCTCGACGAGAACGGTGCTCCGGTCACGCACGCCATCGACCTCGCGATCGGGGACCACCTGCTGGAGGCGGCGTGCGGGCCCGACGCGGGGACGGCGGCCAAGGCGACGCGGCCGCTCTCACCGATCGGCGTGGACGGGGGCACGGCCACCCCCTGACGGCCCGGTACTCCCGCGGACCTCACGGCATCGGTGCCGTGTAGCGATCCTGGGAGACCTCCGGCCTGGACGGGCTAGAAGCCCGGGAACACCCGGCGCAGGTCCTCCAGGGTGACCCCGTCGCCGGTCACCGTCACCGACGCCGGGGTGTGCTCCTGCGCCAGCCTGCCGGTGAGCAGGCGGATCCACGCCTCCGCGGGCAGGGACAGCACCACGTCGGCCCGCTCGGGGGCCTCGCTGAAGCCGACGGTCTCGCCGAGGGTCAGGCCCAGCACGCGCTCGGGGCCGGTGGTCTCCACCCGCAGGGTGGTGGCCAGGCGCGGGTCCAGGGCGTCGGACCTGCCGATGAAACCGATGAGGAAACCGAGCGGCCCGGCGTGCAGGTCGGTCAGCACCCCGGCGGTCTCCGGCGCGAGGGCGGCCGCGGGGTCGAAGGCGACCCGCACGTCCCAGGTGTGCAGGGCGGTCTCGTTCAGGCGCATCCCGGCCACCAGCGCGACGTCACCGGGCTCGGGCAGGAAGCCCAGCTTGATCCGCAGCTCCTCGCGGGCGGCGGCGTCCAGGCTCTCGTACGCGGAGACGAGCTCGGCGTCCGCGGGCGCGAAGTCCTCGGCCTGCTCCTTGGGGCCCTTGGCGTTCCAGCGGTCCCAGACCGAGTTCATGAAGTCCGAGTCCGGGGCGTCCCGGCCCTCCTGTGCCGCGCGCAGCGTGGCCAGGCCGATCTCCGCGCCGCTGCCCAGGTGGCTGAGCACCTGGGCGACGGTCCACTCCGAACAGGCCGAGGGCCGGGTGAGGTCGGCGGCGTCCAGGTCGCGGACGAAGGCGGTCAGGTCGTCATGGGTGGTGCGCAGGGCCGCGACGGTCCTGTCGGCGAGGGTGGTCATGGGTCTCCTGACGGGGTGGCGCGGGACACGGCGGCCGGGACGGCCGGGCCGGCCGGCCGCGTGCATCGTACCGGCCCACCGGCGCGCCGCCGGGACGACCGGCCGGTGACGGCCCCTCCCGCGGTGGGGAGGACCGGCCGGTGACGGGTTCTCCCGCGGTGGGGAGGACCGGCCGGTGACGGACCCTCCCGGTGGGAAGGGCCCGCGACCGGTCAGGTGCCGGGGATCTCCTTCACCTTCGGGATCGGGGAGAAGACCAGCAGCAGGATGGGCAGGATGGCCCCGGCGACGACCGCGAACAGGATGGCCGTGCGCAGGCCCAGGGTCTCGCCGAGCAGGCCCGCGCCCAGGGCGCCCAGCGGTGCAGGGATCAGGCCGAGGGAGTAGATCGTGCCGATCACCCTGGCCTGCAGGTGCGGCGGCGTGATCGACTGGACCAGGGTCATGTTGCTGACGAAGAACACCTGGTTGCTCGCCCAGACGATGAACTGGGAGAGGCCGAGCATCCCGGCGGCCAGCCAGACCGGCCCGGACGCGAACGGGATCAGCAGCAACGCGCAGTTGCCGACGACCGTGCTCCACAGCAGCGTCGGGCCGATCCCGATGCCGCGCATGGTCCTCACCGACATGGTCGCGCCGAGGATGGCGCCGACACCGCCGGTCGCCATCACGATGCCCACCCACTCCGGGGGCAGGTTCGGCCCGCCCCGCAGCAGGAACAGCACGTAGATCGACTGCATCGCGCCCATGACGAAGAACGAGTACAGCCCGCTGGCGATGGCCAGCGGCCGGATCATCGGCTGGTCCATGATCCACTTGAAGCCCGCCCAGATCGCCCGGTGCACGCTCCCGGCCGTCTCCTCGTCGGGGACGGGGGCGTCCTCGCGCTTGCGGATGAGCATGATCGCGATCGCGGAGAACAGGTAGGTGAGCACGTCGATCATGATGAGCAGCGGCGCGGCCACCACCTTGAGCAGTGCCGAGCCGACGCCCGGACCGGCCGTCTGCGCCAGCGACTCGCTCAGCTGCAGCTTGCCGTTGCCCTCGCCGAGCTGGTGCAGCGGGACGAGGAGCGGGAAGTAGGAGCGGTAGGCGACCTGGAACAGCACCGACAGCAGGCTCAGGAAGAACACGACGACGTACAGCACGCCGAGCGTGAGGGAGTCCATCACGTACAGCAGCGGCACCAGGGCGAGCACCGCGGCCCGGCCCAGGTCCGACCAGATCAGCACCGGCCGCTTGCGCATCCGGTCGATGTAGACGCCGAACAGCAGGAAGCCCAGCATCGGCAGCCGGAGCAGCGCGCCGAGGATGCCCATCTCGGTCGAGCTCGCGCCCAGCGTGACGATGGCGATCAGCGGGATCACCAGGTAGGAGATCTGCGAGCCGAACTGGGAGAGGGTCTGGCCGGTCCACAGCCGGAGGAAGTCCTGGTTGCTCCAGAGGCTTCCGCCGCCCTGACCGGGTCGCTCGCCCTCCCCGGTGTCCTTGGGGTCCGCGGGCCCGTCGGGGCCGCCGGGAGCGCCGGGAGCGCCGCCGTCCCCGAGCGCGGCCGGGTCCGTCGGTCCCGCGGCCTCTCCGGCGGGGCCGACGACCCCGGCGGGCGCGGCCGGTCCCGCGGGCTCCCCGGGAGGGCCGGTGACGGTCGCGGGCGCGGCCGGTCCGGCGGACGGGGCGCCGCCGGGGCTCTCGGCGCCGTCCGCGAGCCGGGGCGGTCCCGCGTTCCCGGCGCCCCGGGTGCTCTCAGTGTCCGGTGACACCATGGTCGATCCAACTCCTCAGCTTGGCGGCCGCCTCGGCGACCAGGGGTTCGAACAGGATGACCACGCGCTCGCCGGGGATCGCCTCGATCGCGAGGTTCCCCTTCACCACGTCGCCCCAGCCCAGGTCGGGCCGGTCCCCGGTGGGGGCGAACAGCGCCACGTCACCGTCGTACGGCTCGTGCCGGTAGCGGCCGACCGCGTGCGCGTTGGCCCGGAACACCCGCAGGAAGCGCCGGGCCTGCTCGACGTCGGCGGTGTCGGGGGCCAGCCGCTGCTCCCGGCTCGCCGCGGCGATGACGGCCACCAGCATCTCCTCCGGGCCGAGCCCGGCGAACTCCGCCGCGTCGGCCTCCAGCGGCCCCCCGGCCAGCGCGTGGGTCATCAGGGAGGCGTCGTCCTCCAGCGAGCTGTTGATCACGGGCTCGTCGGCGTCGGAGTAGAACAGCACCAGCAGCGGGACCTCCTCGCCGAGGTCGCGCAGCCGCCGGGCCATCTCCATCGCGATGTTCCCGCCGATGCAGAAACCGCCCAGCACGTACGGGCCGTGCGGCCGGACGGCGCGCAGCCGCTCGACGTAGTCCTCGACCATGTCGGCCATGGTGGTGTGCGGGTCCTCGCCCGGGGCCAGCCCGGCGGCGGCGATCGCGTAGACGGGCTGGTCGGGACCGAGCCTGCGGGCCATCGGCTGGTAGCGGAAGACCTGCCCGCCCAGGGCGTGCACCAGGACGATCGGCGGGCGGTCCCCCTCGGCGTTGAGCGTCACCAGCCGCTGCTCGCTCAGGTCCTCGGGGCGGCGCAGCACGTCCGCCAGGCCCGCCACGGTCGGCGAGGCCAGCACGGTGGCCACCGGCAGGTCCCTGCCGAACTCCCGCCTGATCCGCACGGCCAGCCGCAGCGCCAGCAGCGAGTGCCCGCCCAGGTCGAAGAAGTCGTCGAACACCCCGACCATGGGGACGTCGAACAGCTCCTCCCAGATCGCCGCGACCCGTCCCTCGACCGGGTCCCTGGGCGGCACCCGGAAGGCGTCGCCGCCCGTCCGCTCCGGCGCGGGCAGGGCCTTGCGGTCCAGCTTGCCGTTGTGGGTGAGGGGGAGCGCGTCCAGCGTCACCCAGGCCGAGGGGATCATGTGCTCGGGCAGCCGGGAACGCAGCCGGGCACGCCAGTCGACGGTCTCGGCGGTCACCACGTAACCGATCAGCCGGTCGCCCTCGGCGACGACGGCCGCGGCCCGGACCTCGGGCTCGGCCAGCAGCGCGGCCTCGATCTCGCCGGGTTCGACGCGCATTCCGCGGATCTTGGTCTGGGTGTCGAGGCGGCCGAGGTAGTCGAGTTCGCCGTCGGGTCGCCAGCGGGCGCGGTCTCCGGTGGCGTACAGGCGGGAGCCGGGGGGTCCGTAGGGATCGGGCAGGAAGCGTTCGGCGGTCAGAGCGGGGCGGCCGAGGTAGCCGCGGGCCACCTGCACCCCGCCGATGAACAGCTGCCCGGGGGTTCCCACCGGGGTCCGGCCGAACCGCTCGTCGAGCACCTCCAGGCGGGTGTTGTCGACCGGGCGGCCGATCGGGACCGTCGGCTCGGACGGGTCGCACCGGTGCCAGGAGACGTCGACCGCGGCCTCGGTGGGGCCGTAGAGGTTGTACAGCTCCACCCCGGGCAGCCGCTCGGCGAAGCGCCGCACCAGGTCGGCGGGGAGCGCCTCGCCCGAGCACACCACCCGGCGCAGGCTGCCCGTACGGGCAGCGACCGGCTCGGCCGGCTCGACCGGCTCGCCTGCGTCGCCCGGCTCGCCCGGCGCGTCCGCGACGGACGCCTTGGCGATGTCCACCAGGAGCGCGGTCGCGGTCTCCCCGACGTTCCCGGTGTCCCGGGTGTCCCGGGTGCCCTGGGCGTCCGCGCCGGCGGCGGGGACGGGGTCCGCGCCGAGGTCGGGGGTGTCGAGGAACGCGTCCAGCATGGACGGCACGAAGTGCGCCGTGGTGACCTTCTCGGTCTCGATGAGGTCGAGGAGGTGACCGGGCTCGTAATGCCCGCCCGGCCGGGCCACCACCATGCCCGCGCCGGTGAGCAGCGGCCAGAACAGCTCCCACACCGACACGTCGAACGAGATCGGCGTCTTGTGCAGCACCCGGTCGGCCGCGGTGAGCCGGTAGGTCCCCTGCATCCAGCGCAGCCGGTTGACGATCGCCCGGTGCGAGACCCCGACGCCCTTGGGACGCCCGGTCGACCCGGACGTGAAGATCACGTACGCCAGCGCGTCCGGCAGGTCCTCGGCCAGGCCGGCGACGAGGTCGGCGGGGTCGGCGAGATCGGCGGCCCGGCCGGTCGACACGGGCGGCAGCACGACGACGCGCACCCCTTCCGGCGCCTCGTCGGCGAGGTCGGCGGAGGTCAGCAGGACCGAGGCCCCGGCGTCGTCGAGCATGCCGCGCATCCGGGCGACCGGATGGCCCGGCTCCAGCGGCAGGTAGGCGCCCCCGGCCGCGAGCACGCCCAGCAGGGCGGCCGGAAGGTCCGCGCTCCGTTCGAGCAGCACCCCCACCGGACGGTCGTGCGACACCCCGGCCCGGTACAGCTCGGCGGCGATCGCCGAGGCGCGCGCGGCCAGCTCGCGGTAGGTGACCCAGGAGCCCTCGAAGCCCACCGCCGGGGCGTCGGGGGTCAGCGCGGCCTGCGCGAAGAACAGGCCGTGCAGGGTGCCGCCCGCAGGGTGGGCGCGGCCGGTGGCGTTCCACCGGTCGATCGTCTCGTTCTCCGCCGGGTCCTCGCCCGGCTCGCCGGTCAGCGCGGCGATCACCCGTCCGGCCAGGGACTCCATCTGCTCGCGCGGGAACTGCGAGGCGTCGTAGGACAGCGTGAGGGTCAGGCCGCCCCCGGGCAGGCGGACGAAGGCCACCGTGCACGGCATGTCGGTCTGCTCGAAGAACTCCTGCCCGGTGATGGCCACGCCGTCGGCCGACCGGCCCCCGTACACGTGGAAGTCCCGGAAGTCGAACAGGGTGTCCAGCAGCGGCGAGCGCCCGGCGGCCTGCTGGATCTCGAACAGCGGGTAGTGCCGGTGGGGCACCGCGGCCACCTCGGCGTCGAACACCCGCCGGATCAGCCCGGCCCGGTCGCCCGCGTCGAGGCGCACCCGCAGCGGCAGCGTGTTCAGGAACAGCCCCAGCACCTCGCCGCCGCCCTCGTTCTCCGGGCGGCCGTGGCCGAGGACGCCGGCCATCACGTCCCGCTCCCCGGTGACGTGCCCCAGCGCCGTCAGGTAGGCCGTCAGCAGCGTGGTGCGCAGCGGCACCCGCAGCTCGCGGCTCTGCCGCTCCAGCTCCGCCACGGTCCCGTCCGGTACGGGCACGGCCACCACCTGCGCGGCACGCGGGCCACCGGTCGGGTACCCGGGCAGCCGGGGCAACCGGCTCTCCGGGGCGTCCTCGACGCGCTCGCGCCAGAACTCCCGCGCCTGCGCCGAGGCCGTGGCCGCCCGCTCGGCCGCGACCAGGTCGCGGAACAGGGCACGCGGCGGGGCCGGCTCGGGCGCGGGCGCGGAACCGCCGGCCTGCGCGCAGCCCGCGTCGTAGCGGCCCAGCAGCTCGGTGACCAGCGCCGCGACGCTCCAGCCGTCCAGGATCGCGTGGTGGAAGCTGAGGCTGAGCGCGAACTCCTCGTCGTCCAGCACGTGCGCGTACGCCCGCAGCAGCGGCGGGGACGACCAGTCGAACGCGTTGTGCTTCTCCGCCTCCCGCCAGGCCGCCAGCCGTTCCCGCGGGCTCTTCCCGCCGACGCCCGTACCGCTCGCGACGGCCGCGCCGGTACCCGTGCCGGGCGCGCCGGGGACGACCGTCGTCGCGGCGCCGTCACGCAGGTCCACGACCTCCAGCGGGATCGTCACGGTGTCGTGCACGAGCTGCAGCGGCTCGCTGAACCCGGTCAGGTCGAAGGAGGTGCGCAGCACCGGATGCCGGGCCGCGACCCCGGCCAGCGCCCCGGTCAGCGCCGGGACGTTCAGGGCGCCGCGCAGCGTGACGGTCATCAGGTCGTGGTAGGTGGGGCTGCCGGGTTCGAGTTCGCTGTGATACAGCATCCCCGCCTGCAGCGCCGCCAGCGGGTACGCGTCCTCGATCATCGTTCGCCCTTCCTGAGCTTGGCCAGATCCGCGGCGCTGAGCATGCCGAACGCCCCGGCAGGGGTCTCCGGCTCCGGCTCGGCGGCGGGTTCTGCGCCTGGTGTGTCCAGTACGGAGGCCAGCTCGGCCACGGTCTGGTGGGTGAACAGCCGCTGCAGGTCCAGCGTGTAGCCCCGGCGGCGCAGTCCCGCCACCACCGAGAGGCTGAGGATGGAGTCACCGCCGACGGCGAAGAAGCCGTCGTGGCGCCCCACCTTGTCCAGGCCGAGCACCCCCTGCCAGACCTCGGCCACGTCCTGTTCGGCGCCGGGACGCGGGGGTTCCCAGGCCGGGCCGCCGGAGTGCTGCGACGGCGACGGCAGCGCCGCCCGGTCGAGCTTGCCGTTCGGGGTGAGCGGGAGGGCCTCCAGCTCGACCCAGAGGGAGGGGATCATGTGCTCGGGCAGCTCCTCGCGGAGCCGGTCCCGGAGGCGTTCGTGCAGGTCCGCGTCCATCCCGCCCTGCCCGCCGCCCGGTGCCCGCCCGGAGGGGGTGCCGGGCACGTCGGGGGCGGGCCTGCGCACGACGTAGCCGACCAGCCGGGCCCCGCCGGGCCCGTCGGTCACGCCGACCGCCGCGGCGCCCAGCTCCGGGTGACGGGCGAGCGCGGCCTCGATCTCGCCGGGTTCGACGCGCATTCCGCGGATCTTGGTCTGGGTGTCGAGGCGGCCGAGGTAGTCGAGTTCGCCGTCGGGTCGCCAGCGGGCGCGGTCTCCGGTGGCGTACAGGCGGGAGCCGGGGGGTCCGTAGGGGTCGGGCAGGAAGCGTTCGGCGGTCAGGGCGGGGCGGCCGAGGTAGCCGCGGGCCACCTGCACCCCGCCGATGAACAGCTCGCCCGGCATCCCCGCGGGCACCGGGCGCAGCGAACCGTCCAGCACGTACAGGCGGGTGTTGGCCACCGGACGGCCGATCGGCACGGTCGGCTCGCCCGGCGCGTAGCGGTGCCAGGAGACGTCGACCGCGGCCTCGGTGGGGCCGTAGAGGTTGTGCAGCTCCACCCCGGGCAGCCGGCCGGTCAGCCGCTCCGCCGCCGCGGCGGTGAGCTCCTCGCCGCTGCAGATGACCCGGCGCAGCGAGCGGCACTCCTCGATCCGCTCCTCGGCGGTGAAGGCCGCCAGCATCGACGGGACGAAGTGCATCGTGGTGATCGCCTGCGCGGTGACGAGGTCGCGCAGGTAGGCGGTGTCGCGGTGGCCGTCGGGGCGGGCGAGCACCAGGCGCGCGCCGCTGATCAGCGGCCAGAAGAACTCCCACACCGACACGTCGAACCCGGCGGGGGTCTTCTGCAGCACCGCGTCACCGGCGTCCAGCCGGTAGGTCTCCTGCATCCAGCGCAGCCGGTTGACGATCGCCCGGTGCGAGACCCCGACCCCCTTGGGACGCCCGGTCGACCCGGACGTGAAGATCACATACGCCAGCGCGTCCGGCGGGGTCCCCGCCCGGCGGTCCTCCTCCCCGGCGCCGGTGGGGGCGGGGGAGCGGACGGCGCGGTCGAGTTCCACGGCCCCGGCGTCGGCCAGCATGGCCTCCACGCGCCGGTCGGGCAGGCCCGGGTCGAGCGGGAGGTAGGCGGCCCCGGCCTTGAGCACGGCGAGCAGCCGCACCGGCAGGTCGAGCGAGCGCTCCGCCCGTACGGCGAACACCCCGGCGTTCCCGGTGCCGTCGGCGCCCGTCGCGGCGCGGAGCCGCGCGGCCAGGGCCTCGGCCCGGTCGTCCAGCTCGGCGTAGGTGAGGGTCTCCCCCTCGAAGACCACGGCGGGGGCACCGGGGGTGCGCGTCACCTGGGCCTCGATGAGGCCGTGCAACGTCTCCGGCGGCGGGTACGCGGTGCCGGTGGCGTTCCAGCCGGTCAGCACCAGGTCCCGCTCGGCGGGGGAGAGGAGTTCGAGGTCGCCGACCCGGGTGTGCGGGGCGGCGACGGCCGAACGCAGGAACGTCTCGAAGGACGCGGCCATGCGCTCGACGGTCCCGGCCGCGAACAGGTCGCGGTCGTAGACGAACCTCGCGGCCAGGGCGCCCCCGGTCTCCGAGACGTAGAGCTCCAGGTCGAAGCGGGTGGAGGTGGTGTCGGGCGCGAACGGCTCGGTCACCGTCGCCGTCCCGGTCGCCGTCCCGGCCACCGTCGCGGACGGTTTCACGGCCGGGACCGTGCCGCCCAGGTAGCTCTGCAGCGCGAAGAGGGCCTGCACCACGGGCGACCGGGTGGCGTCCCTGGCCAGGTCCAGCTCGGCGACGAGCTTCTCGAACGGCAGCTCCTGGTGGGCGTACACCTCCAGGGCGGCCTCACGGGTACGGGCGAGCAGGTCGGCGAACGTGGGGTCGCCCTCCAGTCGGGCCCGGAGCGGGAGCAGGTTCACGAACAACCCGACCACGTCCTCGAACTCGGCCCGGTCCCGTCCGGCCACCGGCGAGCCCACCGCGAAGTCCCGCTGTCCCGACCAGCGGGAGAGCACGGCCTGGTAGGCGGCGAGCAGCACCATGTAGAGGGTGGCGCCGTTCTCGCGTGCCAGCGCGCCGAGGTCGCCGGTGAGCCCGGGGTCCAGCCGCAGGTCGTACCAGGCTCCCCGGTGCCCCTGCCGGGCGGGCCTGGGCCGGTCGAGGGGAAGCTCCAGCGGGGGCAGCGCGGCCAGCTCCCGCCGCCAGAACTCCAGGTGCCCCTCCAGGCGTTCCCCGGTCAGGCGGTCCCGCTGCCAGAGCGCGTAGTCGCCGTACCCGACGGACGGGTCCGCGCGGCCGGTGCGGCCGGAGAGCAGCTCGTCCAGCAGGAGTTCCGCCGACCAGCCGTCGGCCACGATGTGGTGCACGGCGACCAGCAGCACGTGGTCGTCCGGGCCGAGCCTGACCAGGGTCGCCCGGAGCGGAGGGCCCTCGGTGAGGTCGAAGGGGCGTGCCGCGTCGTCGCTGACGATCCGGCGCGCCTCGGCCTCCGCTCCGGCGTCGGCCGTCGTGCCCGCTCCGGTGTCGGTGCCGGCTCCGGCTCCGGTGTCGGTCGTCGTGCCCGGTCCGGTCTCCGTGCCCGCTCCGGCCTTCGTCCCGGTTCCGGGCGCGGGGACCGCCTCGACGACGCGGAGCGTGACCCGCGCCGCGGGGTCGTCCGCGGGGACGATCCTCACCTCGGGACGCCCGTCGGGGGCGGCGGGGAAACGCATCCGCAGGCTCTCGTGCCGCGTCACGGCCGCGTCCAGCCTCGCGGTCAGCGCCGCGAGGTCCAGCGGCCCGCGCAGCCGTGCCGCCGCGGGCAGGACGTAGGCGCCCGTGCCGGGGCTGAACTGCTCCATGAACCAGAGCCGTTCCTGCGCGAACGACAGCGGCGGTGCCGTGCCCTCCGGACGCCGGACCGGGCCGGGCCCCGCGGCGGTGCCGGGACCCTCCTGGGCCAGCTCGTCGAGCGCCTGCGCCAGCCGCCGTACGGACGAGTGGCTGAAGGCCAGCTTCAGCGGGACGTCCAGCCCGGTCGCGGCGGAGAGCCTGGCGATGGTCCTGGTCGCGAGCAGTGAGTGACCGCCGAGCTGGAAGAAGTCGTCAAGCACCCCGACCCGTTCGACGCCCAGCACCTCGGCCCAGACCGCGCAGACCAGTTCCTGCGTGGCGCTCTCCGGGGCCAGGTACCCCTCGTCGGAGCGGTGTTCGGGGGCGGGCAGCGCCGCCTGGTCGACCTTTCCGCTCGGGGTGAGCGGGATGTGCGCGATCTCCACCACGGCGCTCGGCACCAGGTGCGGCGGCAGTTCCGCGGTGAGGTGCTCGCGCAGGTCCTCGCCACCGGGCCGTCCGCCGACCGGCGGAGCGGTCTCCGGGCCTTCCGCGTCCGGCTCACCCGGGGGGCGCCCGCTCGTGACGGACCCGTCAGGGACGGACCCGTCAGGGACGGGCTCGCCGGGGACGAGGTCCCGGGGGACGACGTAGGCGACCAGGCGGCGGTCGCCGGGGGTGTCCTCCCTGACCGTCACCGTGGCCCGCGCCACCCGGGGGTGGGCCAGCAGCCGGGCCTCGATCTCACCGGGCTCCACGCGGTAGCCGCGGATCTTCACCTGGCGGTCGAGGCGGCCGAGGATCTCCAGGCGGCCGTCCGGCCGGAACCTGGCCCGGTCGCCGGTGCGGTAGAGACGCGCCCCGGCCGGGCCGTACGGGTCGGGAACGAAGCGCTCGGCCGTCAGCGCGGGCGAGCCCAGGTAGCCGCGGGCGAGGCCGTCGCCGCCGATGCAGAGCTCACCCGGTACGCCCACCGGGACCGGTGCCCCGTCGCGGTCCAGCACGTGGACGCGGGTGCCGGAGAGCGGGTGGCCCACGGTGGGCCGCCTGGACGCCTCGGAGGGGTCGAGCTCCCCGGCGGTGGCGATGATCGTCGTCTCGGTCGGCCCGTAGCTGTTGACCAGGGTGACGCGCTCGCCGTGCGTCTCGTACCAGGTGGCGAGCACCGGTGCGGGCAGCGGGTCGGCGCCCAGGATCAGCAGGCGCAGCGCCGCGGGCCAGGCGATCCGGGCCGCGACCAGCTCCTGCCAGTAGGAGGTGGGCAGGTCCATCACGGTCAGCGACGCGCCCGCCGGGGTCCGCAGGAAGTCGGGGAGCGGCTCGTCCGGGGCGAGCACCAGCTCCGCCCCCGAGGTGAGCGCGGGGTAGATCTCCTCGGCGTGGGTGTCGAAGCCCACCGAGGCGAACTGGAGCACCCGGTCGTCGGGCCCGACACCGTACTCGGCGCGCATCCACGCCACCCGCGCGTCCAGCGCCCGCCGCTCGACCTGCACGCCCTTGGGGCGGCCGGTCGAACCCGAGGTGTAGATCACGTACGCCAGGTTCGCCGGGCTCGCGGAGCTCGCGGAACTCGCGGAGCTCGGGACCCGGAGGCCGGTGGCCGTGTCCCCGCTGGACGTCGTGGTGTCACCGACGGACGGGCCGTCGGCGACGCCCTCCAGCGAGATCACCGGCACGTTCCCGTCGACGGTGCCCTGCAGGAGATCGGAGCCGCCCTGCGAGCCGGCACCGTCCTGCGAGCCGGCACCGTCCTGCGAGCCGGCACCGTCCTGCGAGCCGGCACCGTCCTGCGAGCCGGCACCGTCCTGCGAGCCGGCACCGTCCTGCG